>CAMDQT010000015.1 GCA_945906305.1 Ferrithrix thermotolerans DSM 19514
GTGCCAGTGGTCTCAGAGCTACCACTTCCACAGGCCGCAATGACCAAAGCCATTCCGCAAAGAACGGCCGTCAACCTTCTTGTCGTGCGCACAATACCCCCTGGTTTGGCGGCCAACCATCGGCAGACCGTAGCTTCGCTTCATATGACGAATGTCACTGTAGCGGACCCGGCGCCGCCGGGGCGTTCGACGGATTTCGAGTGAGCACGCCGTACTCCGCCCGGCCGAGCGGGCCATGTTTCCCGTCACCGCTCTACGGACACCTACGACCCGGTACGTCCGCTGAGGTATTTGAGAGTCTGCCCAGCCTCTCGGCTGGCGGTCAGCCCGGCGACTGAGGGGAACACTCGATGGGCACGGTTGAATCGCTGTGGGGGGGCGGAAACTATTCCCGCCACCATTGCCCTGACCTAACCCCCATCATGGTCGGCGGGCATGATGAAAGAGGATCTCGGCCGCGAGACTGGGCGACCATCCCCCTACGCCCGAGGTTGCGCTGGTGGTCATTCGAGGTGGGCTGGTGCGACCGCCGGCACTTCGGGCACCCGGCATGGGTCAAATCAGCGGAGGCGGGCAACCCTCCTTCGAGGTCATCGTAGAACGTGATCCTCACGTGCGGGCTGCGGAACGTGGCCACCACGTCGAACCCGGCCCCGATCAAATTGGCGAGGCCGTACCCGAACAGCGTCGCGAACGTGTTCAGCGGATCTTCGCTTGATCTCGGTGCGTGGTTCTCTACTCCACGAGTTCAGCGTCAGCAGGTGGCCGCTGCTGCCCTCGATTGTGATGATGACACCGAGCACCACCAGCTCGCTGGGCAGTTGTACAGCCCCACCCCGAGGTCGCTCGGGCCGGTCGATAGCAGCGGTCCTGCCGACCGGCGGGCCGATCGACAACCCCGGCACCGAGTGGACCCGCCGCCGGTCGGGCTGACCGGCGGCGGGAGGTGCGTCAGACCTTCCAGGCGACCAGGTTGTTGAACACCGCTTGGGTGATGCGCGTGGCGCTGTTCGACGACGAGCCGCCGAGGGTGTGGATGGCCATGACGCACTTACCGGTAGCGCCGGTCCCGGTACAACTGCTGTTGCGGTAGGTCCACACCGGCGAACCGCTCTGACCGCTCTGGGTGTCGATCGTGTAGCCGATCCGGTAGGTCCCGTTCGAGGTGATCGAGCCGGTCATCTTCCACTGGGTCCCCGACGTCTTGTCACTTGGGTAGCCCTGAATGGTCGCCGAGGTGCCCAACAGTGACGCCGACGTCCAGTACATCCCGTACCAGCCGACGGTATTGCCGGCGCTGCAGTTGAGCTTGATCGCCCCGTAGTCGTGGTTGTTGCTGTTGCTCGTCGTCCAGCCCGCCACCGAGTGCAAACTCTTCGCGGTGCAATAGCCGTAGGGGGAGACCGTCCCGTTGCGGCCGGGGTAGACCCTGTAGGACGACCTCGTGTACCACGACCCTCCGCTCCCGCCGCTGTGGACGCAGTGCCCGGCCGTGGCCACGGTGCTGGCGCTGATGAACCATCCAGTACAGGACGAGCCGCCGCCAAACGTGATCCACGCCGTCATAGAACCCGGAGTGGTCGTGGTCGGGTCCACCCTCGTGCGCCCGTCGGAACCGATCACCTGTTCCTGTTGACCGCGGAACACCCCCTTGACCGGGCCCACCACTCCATCGTCACCGTTGGAGGTACCGGCCGCACGCACGCCCGTGCCCGCGAAAGGGGCGCTGAAGGTCGCCGCCGCCTGCGGCGACCTGCCGACCGATCCGTCGCTGGACACCGCCGTGTCCGGTGCAACCGCCGCCTCGGTGCTCGCGCCGACGCCCGGCGCCCACGCCAGCAGGCCCAGCAACGTCGCCGTACCAATAATCTTCCGCCCGAATCTCATGGATCCCACCTTCCTTTTTTGATTCAACCCAACACGGAATGCACCTCACTTGGGTGACTCCGCAGTCAGTCTTAGCATCCCAGCCGCAGGTCCTGCTCCGGATCGTCTACCGGACACAGCCGCCGTATCCGAGCACCCGAACGGCCCGTGCAGCAGGACCGAAGGTCCCGATCCCGTCGCTCGGTACGCGCTCGCGGCTCCCCGGAGCGGAATCGGGGGTATCGTGCCGGGACAAGGCCTGTCCACCGCTACCGGGAGAGGGACCAATCGATGAGCCGTTCAGGACGAACCCGTCGCCTCTTCGCCGCCGGCGCCCTCGCTGCGCTGACCCTGCCAGCGCTGGGCGGCTGTGGATCGGACGGCGCCGCCGGCGGCGACGCCATGATGAGCGATTCCGACGCGCCCTCGGGCGGTGCCACCAAGACGGGCGCGGGGTCCAAGGCACTTGCGCCGGACTCGACCAAGCCGGTCACGGTGAAGGGGTTCCTCGTCGCCAAGGACGGAACCGTCCGGCTGTGCGAAGGGCTGGCCGAATCGATGCCGCCCGGCTGTTCGGGGGCGTCGCTCGAGGTCCGCGGCGCCGATCTCGGGGCGTACCAGCTGCAGCATTCGGGCAGCAGCTCGTGGAGCACCGCCCCAGTCAGCATGACCGGCACCGTCGCCGCCGGAGTACTCACGCCCAAGTCCTGACCGGTCGGACCGCTCGGACCGCTCGGGCTCAGCGGACTCGCCGCTGAACCGCTGGCAAGCACTAGCCCTCGTGCGCTGGCCCGTCACCTCAACGCGTTTTCGTACCCGCGAGAAAGGGGAAGGGTAGGGAAGGGGGGTGCAAGGCCATCTCGGCCGTGAGACTGGGCGACCATCCCCCGTATCCCCCGAGGTCGCCCAGATGGTCGCTCGGGCCGATCGACAGCGGCGGTTCACTTCCGGCGGCGGCGGAAGAACCCTCGGGTCTGCATCCTCGGACCCGTTGTCGCATCCCCGTCCTACCGGACGAACAGCACCCACATCTTCAGCATGTGGGTCGTTCTGCGACCTAGCGATTCGCACGCGCTGTGCGCGCGTAGAGCTGATCCCTAGAACGATTAAATGCCCATTTCAGTCAATTCCACCCCAGCGAGAACGACCAAGGCCCCCGACCATTGTTACTGGTCAGAGGCCTTTTCTGTCGGTCGGGGAGGGGAGATTCGAACTCCCGACCCCCTGCTCCCAAAGCAGGTGCGCTACCTAGCTGCGCTACTCCCCGTCATGGACCCCACGCTAGCGCCCCGTATCGCCGTTGCCAGCAGGCCGGGCGCGGCTCTCCGGCTTACTCGGGTGCAACGAACGCCCAGGGCGTGGCCTGTCCCGCTTCCCCCGGGTCAGATCGCTACACTGCCTCCCCTGTGAAGAGCACGGTGGAGACCCTCGAGGGAAACAAGGTCAAGTTGTTCATCGAGGTGGAGGCCTCCGAGATCGACCAGCAGGTCGATGAGGCCTTCCGTCGAATGGCCAAGCAGGTCAAGCTGCCGGGTTTTCGGCCCGGGAAGGCACCACGCAAGGTGCTTGAAGCCCGGCTCGGTCTCGCTCCGGCGCGACAGGATGCCCTGCGGGAATCCTTGCCCGAGTTCTATGCCGAGGCGGTGAAGAACCACGAGGTGGATGCCATTGCCGCACCGCAGTTGGAGATCATCTCCGGCGCGGAGCAAGGCGGTGTCTCCTTTGAAGCCGTCGTGGAAACCCGCCCCCTGCTCACGTTGCAGGGCTACCGCGGCCTCCGGGTGGTCATCCCCTCGCCGGCCGTGGACGAGGCCGAACTTGAGACCAGGGTCGAACGGTTGCGGACTCAGCACGCAGAGTACGAAGTGGCCGATCGCCCCGCTGAGGATGGAGACCAAGTACTCATCGACATCGCCGGCTCCCAGGACGGCGAGGCCGTCGAGGGTTTGACGGCGAGCGACTACGCCTACGAGGTCGGCAGCGGTGGCGTTGTCCCCGAGATCGACGAGAACCTCCGTGGTGCCAGTGCCGGTGCATCAGTCACCTTCGCCGCGCCGCACCCCGAGGAAGGCGAAGGCGCCCTGAGCTTCACCATCGAGGTGCGCGAGGTACGCGGTCGCGTTCTCCCCGAACTCACCGACGAGTGGGTGGCCGAGACGTCGGAGTACGCCACCGTTGAGGCGATGCGGGCGGCATATCGGCAGCAGCAGACCCGCCAGAAGTTAGTTGCGGCCAACATGGCGTTGCAGCAGAAGACCGCAGAAGCCCTCGTGGCGCTGATAACCGAGGACATCCCCCAAGCCCTGGTGCAAAACGAGCTGTCAGCTCGGATCAACAACCTCGACAGTCGGATGCGTTCCCAGGGAATGGACCTCAGTCGTTACCTGCAGCTCACCGGGCAATCCACCGAGGATCTGGTGGCCGAGCAGCGCAGCGCGTCCGAGGAAGCCGTCAAGGTCGATTTGGCCCTTCGAGCTGTGGCCGAGGCCGAATCCCACGAGGTCAACGGCGAGGACCTTGAGCAGCACTTCGCCGAGCTGTCACGCCGGTTCGGCGTGGATGCCGACGAGATCCGGGCGAACTTCGAGCGTGGCGGGCAGATGCTGGCTGTACGCTCAGAGGTTAGGAAAGGCAAAGCGCTCGAATGGCTGCTCAAGCAGGTTGAGATCGTGGACGAAGATGGAAACGTCATCGATCGTGCCTCACTTGAACTGTCGGCCGACGCGGGCACTGATGCCGCTGAGAACGACAACCCGGCCGAGCCGGGGGAGGACGCAGAGTGACCAAGCACCCGGGAGCCCGTCTCGCAGAGGTCGCAATTCGTAGCGAACGCGACGTGCGGATGATGAACTACCTGGTCCCGACCGTCGTCGAACAGACCAACCGGGGTGAGCGAGCGTTCGACCTCTACTCGCGCTTGCTCAAGGAGTCCATCATCTTCCTCGGTACGCCGATCGACGACACGATTGGCAACCTGGTGTGCGCTCAGCTGCTTCACCTCGAGTCGGAGAGCCCCGACAAGGACATCAACATCTACATCAACAGTCCTGGCGGTGACATCAATGCGATGTTCGCTATCTACGACACGATGATGTACATCCGTCCCGAGGTGTCCACCATCTGCTTCGGACAGGCCGCGTCCGCGGCCGCCGTGCTCCTCGCGGCGGGAACCAAGGGCAAGCGCATGGCGCTGCCGCACTCCCGGGTCATCATTCACCAGCCCCACGGTCAGTCCGGTTACGCCCAGGCAACGGACATCGAGATCGTGGCCACGGAGATCATGCGCCTCAAAGGTCAGCTTGAGAGCATCCTTTCCCACCACACCGGCCAAGCGGTTGAACGAATCACCAAGGACACCGATCGCGACTTCGTCATGACCGCTGAGATGGCCAAAGAGTATGGAATCGTCGATGAGATCCTCTCGTCGCGAGATCTGGTGGACCGGACCGGTCCGATCCGCTGAGGCGGAGAACGGAAGTGGCCTTCGGGCCGAGTGAAGCACGAGGGGACGTCCGGAGTGGCCAAGTTCGGTGAGGGCACGGAGCTACTCAAGTGCTCGTTCTGCGGAAAGTCGCAGAAGCAGGTCAAGAAGCTCATCGCGGGCCCTGGGGTCTACATCTGCGATGAGTGCATTGATCTGTGCAACGAGATCATCGAGGAGGAGCTGTCGGCCCAGTCCGAGGTTCGTTTCGATGAACTGCCCAAACCCCGTGAGATCTTCACCTTTCTCAACGACTACATCATCGGTCAGGACCACGCCAAGAAGATCCTCGCGGTCGCGGTCTACAACCACTACAAGCGGGTTCAGTTCGGCGCCACCAACTCCGAGGACGTCGAGTTACAGAAGTCCAACATTCTGCTCATCGGCCCCACCGGCTGTGGCAAGACGCTCCTGGCCCAGACTCTGGCCCGAATGCTCAACGTGCCGTTCGCCATTGCTGATGCCACCGCGCTGACCGAAGCCGGCTACGTCGGTGAGGACGTCGAGAACATCCTGCTGAAGCTGATCCAAGCGGCGGACTACGACGTGAAGAAGGCCGAGACCGGGATCATCTATATCGATGAGATCGACAAGATCGCTCGGAAGTCGGAGAACCCCTCGATCACCCGCGATGTTTCGGGCGAGGGTGTGCAGCAGGCGCTGTTGAAGATCCTCGAAGGGACCACGGCTTCGGTGCCGCCCCAGGGCGGCCGCAAGCATCCCCACCAGGAGTTCATCCAGATAGACACCACGAACGTGCTGTTCATCTGCGGCGGTGCATTCGCCGGGCTGGACCAGATCATCGCCAACCGTCAGGGCCGCAACTCCGTCGGCTTCGGAGCGCAGATCCGCAACGGGGATGAGCGCCGCCTCGACGACCTTATGTCCAAGGTGCTGCCCGAGGACCTTCTGAAGTTCGGGCTGATTCCCGAGTTCGTCGGTCGGCTGCCGGTCATCGGCGCCGTGACGTCACTGGACAACGAGGCTCTGATCCGCATCTTGGTGGAGCCGAAGAACGCGCTGGTCAAGCAGTACCAGAAGTTCTTCGAACTCGAGGACGTGGAGTTGGCTTTCACCGACTCGGCTTTGAATGCGCTCGCCGAGCAGGCGTTGTTGCGCGGAACCGGAGCCCGAGGGCTGCGCGCCATTCTCGAAGAGGTACTCCTCGGGGTGATGTACGACCTGCCCTCGGAGAAGGACGCGGTTCGCGTCGAGATTGATGAGCACCACGTCCGGGAGAAGGTGTACCCGACGGTGCTGCGCCGGCCGCAGAATGTCCGCTCCCAGCCACGCCCTCGTCGCGCCGCGTCCTGAGCGCGTCGATTGCCCATCGTCCCATCGCTTCCTGGTGCGAGGCCCACGATGAATTTTGACGAGGCCTTGGCCTATCTCGATGCCCACATCAACCTCGAGGCCCGTAGCGGGGTCTACGAGGGCTTGTCACTCGACGCGATGGCCGACATCGCCCGGGTGTGGGGAGATCCCCAGGAGGCCTATCCGGTGATCCATATCACCGGCACGAACGGCAAAGGCTCTACCGCGCGCATGGCGACGCGGTTGCTCATGGCTCATGGGCTCAAGGTCGGCACTTACACCAGCCCGCACCTTGAGCGTTACAACGAGCGGATTCGCATCGACGACGCCGAGGTCGATGACCAGCGCTTTGCCGACATCATCGAGCAGCTGAGCAGGTTTGAGCCGATGTTGGGGCAACGGCCCAGCCATTTCGAGTGCCTCACCGCCTGCGCGTTGGCGTTGTTCGCCGAGGAGGCGGTTGATGTCGCCGTCATCGAGGTCGGCGTGATGGGGCGTTACGATGCCACCAACATCGTGACCGCAGACGTCGCAGTCATCACGAACATCGGCCGAGACCACACCACGGCCCAGGGCGACTGGCGGCGGGAGATTGCCGAAGAGAAGGCCGGAATCATCAAGTCGACCTCCACGCTGGTACTGGGAGAGAAAGATCCGGCACTGCGTGAAGTCTTCCTCGGCGAAGGTCCCGCCGCGGCGCTGGTGGCCGGTGAGGATTTCGAACTTGAGGCCAACCGGCTCGCCGTGGGGGGTCGCCTCATTGACCTGCGCACGCCCTACCAACGTCTGACCGAGCTGTTCGTGCCGTTGCACGGCGCGCACCAGGGAGTCAACGCCTCGCTGGCGCTCATGGCAACCTCGGCGTTCTTCGGTCGAGCGCTCGACCCTGAGGTCGCCGCCGAGGGATTGGCTTCAACCGAGGTGGCGGGCCGGTTTGAGGTGCTGCGCCGCAACCCGCTGGTGATCATCGACGGTGCGCACAACCCTGATGGTGCGGAGGCTGCGGCGGCAGTTCTCGAAGAGGGCTTTGCGGTGCAGGGCCGTCGTGTCCTGGTGTGCGGGATGCTCGAAGGACGCGATCCCCAGCTGATGCTGACGGCGTTGCGGGCAGATCGGTTTGACACGGTCATCACCTGTACCCCGACCTCGCCCCGCGCGCTACCCGCCGATGAGCTGGCCCTTGCCGCCGCGTCGCTGGGCATCGCCTGTCGGGTGGCATCCACCATTGAACAGGCCATCGGATGGGCCCTCGATGCGGCCACGCCCTCGGACCTGATCTTCGTGACCGGCTCGCTGTACCTGGTCGGGGCGGCTCGCTCGTTGCTCCGATAGGGCTTGGAGCGCCAGCGCCGCGCACGGCTGGCGTCGTGGTTGGCGGCGAACACGGTGAGTGAAATTGATGTCGAGCCGCTAGCGTTGGGCCATCGTGGACCGAACCCTCGTCATCTGCAAGCCTGACGCCGTCGCTCGTGGCCTCGTCGGTGAGATCATCAGCCGCTTTGAACGTCGTGGGTTGCGTATCGCGGCCATGGAATTGCGGCTCCTCGATACCGAGACGCTCGGCCGCCACTACGCCGAACACGTCGGCAAGGCCTTCTACGGTGACCTGGTGGCCTTCATGTCGAGCGGGCCTGTCGTGACTTTGGCCGTGCAAGGCCCCCAGGACACCTTCGAGGTCGTGCGCACCATGATCGGCGCGACCAATTGCCGCCAGGCCAACCCAGGAACCATCCGCGGTGACCTCGGCATCGATTTCACCCAAAATCTCGTGCACGGCTCCGATTCGATGGAGTCAGCGGTTCGTGAACTGGCCATTTTCTTCCCTGGTCTTGGTCAAGGAAGCTGATCTGCCCATGCGCTTGTGCCTGTGCAAGTTGCCCCCTAACCTTCTCCTCAATCAAGCTCGCCAGAACGGGCGGTTGCCATGGCCGACAGGCTGACCGGATTTGTAAGCCGCGACATGGCGGTTGACCTCGGAACCGCGAACACCCTCATCTACGTGCGCGGTCAAGGCATCGTGCTGAACGAGCCTTCCGTCGTCGCCATCGACGTGCACGATGGTCGACCTTTGGCGGTC
The DNA here is from genome assembly GCA_945906305.1 of Ferrithrix thermotolerans DSM 19514. Classification (GTDB taxonomy): domain Bacteria; phylum Actinomycetota; class Acidimicrobiia; order Acidimicrobiales; family CAIXPF01; genus CAIXPF01. Next base: position 8,739 of record CAMDQT010000015.1, read on the forward strand.
GGGATGGAGGCCAAACGCATGATTGGCCGGACGCCCAGCCACATTCAGGCCGTGCGCCCGCTCAAAGATGGGGTCATCTCCGACTTCGAAATCTGCGAGAAGATGTTGCGCTACTTCATCCACAAGGTCCATCACCGCCGTTGGGTGAAGCCGCGCATGGTGATCGCCGTTCCATCGGGGATCACCGGGGTCGAACAACGGGCCGTGCTTGAAGCGGCGGAGTATGCCGGCGCACGGAAGCCGGCCCACATCATTGAAGAACCGATGGCTGCGGCCATCGGCGCGGGGCTGCCGGTTCAAGAACCGGCGGGCAACATGATTGTGGACATCGGGGGCGGTACCACCGAGGTGGCCGTGATCTCCCTCGGTGGCATCGTCGCGTCGGAGTCGGTCCGGGTGGGCGGTGATGAGCTCGATGAAGCCGTCATCCAGTACATCAAGAAGGAATACAGCCTGGCGCTTGGCGAGCGCACCGCGGAGGAAGTGAAGATTGCGCTCGGCAGCGCCTGGCCGCTGCATGAGGAACTGCAGGCCGATGTGCGGGGTCGCGACCTCATCTCCGGCCTGCCCAAGACGATAACCATCACCACCGGCGAGATCCGCGAGGCGCTTGCCGAGACCGTGGCCTCCATTGTGGACGCCGTGCGGGCGACCTTGGACAAGACCCCACCAGAGTTGGCCGCAGACATCATGGAACAGGGCATCACCCTGGCCGGAGGCGGAGCCCTGCTCAACGGGTTGGAACGTCGGCTGGCGCACGAGACGGGGATGCCCATCCGCATCGCCGCCAATCCGCTGTATTGCGTGGCTCTCGGTTCTGGACAGGCCCTAGAGGAGTTCGAGGCGCTCAAGAGCGTGCTGTTCTCCTCGGCATACGCCTGAGCGACAATGCGCAGCGGCCGATCTCGCTTCGTGCTTTTGCTGCTCATCGTCACCGCGCTGTCCTTGGTCACCTTGGATTTTCGGGGCTTTGGTCCTCTCGGGACGGTTCAGCGCTCGGTTCGGGGCCTGTTCGAGCCCATGGTGGGGGTGGGCGATTTGGCCCTGTCTCCCTTCCGCAATGCCTGGCGCGGGGTCACCGACTACAGCACCGTCGAACGAGAAAACGCCGAGTTGCGCCTGCAGATCGAGAAGTTGGAGAGCGACCCGCTGCGGCAGCAGAACGCCCAGCAACAACTCGACGAGCTCAAGGCCCAACTGCAGATCGTGACGGCGGCGAACACCGATGTTCGCATCGCTCGGGTGATCTCGGGGCCGGTGGCGAACTTCGAGAACAACGTCCGTATCGACAAGGGCAGTTCATCGGGGATTCGCCCCGCGATGGTGGTGGTCACCGCGGCGGGACTCGTCGGCCGCGTCGCCGAGGTGACCGACAGCCAGGCGGTCGTCGAGCTTATGGACTCCCGGAACTTCGGCGTTGGGGTGAGACCGGCTTCGGCCGTTGCGCCCACCAACTTCGTGCTCCGGGGCCAGGGCGCCGGACGACCGTTGCACGTGCAGGGAGAACTCGCCGCGGGCTCGGTGCAGGTCGGTGACGCCGTGGTGACCTCCGGCCTTGACCGCAGCGCCTTTCCGCCGGACATCGTGGTCGGCGCGATCAGTCGAGTTCCTGATCCCAGCGGCGCTGCCGGTGGGTCAAACCGGGTCAGCGCGGTGGAGGTCACGCCGGTGGTCGACCCTTCGTCGTTGTCCTTTGTGACGGTCCTGCTGTGGGAGCGCAAAGGGTGACCGCGGATCGTGGCGTGGTTGTGGTGCGGGCAGCGGCGGTGGTTGTGCTCGCGATGATCGTGCAAGCGGGCCTCGTGAGTCACCTGTCGATGTTCGGTGTGCGCCCTGAAGTCACCTTGTTGTTAGCGGTGACCGGTGGGGTAGCCGCCGGACCGGATCGGGGCGCGGTCCTCGGATTTGTCCTCGGATTGTCCTATGACCTGTTCTTGCAGACGCCGTTCGGGCTCAGCGCTCTCATCTACGCCCTGCTGGCCTACGCCATCGGTTCGGTTCAGCTCCAGATGGCCACGCGCCGCCCGCCCGCCCGCATGTTGTTCGTGGGGGTCGGAACGGTGGTCGGCATTGTGGTGTGGGTGATGGTGGGGCTGCTCTTCGATGCGGTAGCCGCAACCACGGGCGCGATCGTGCGGGTGGCACTCGTGGCAGGGGTGGTAAACAGCGTGCTCGGACTTCCCGTACTGAGGTTGTGGGCGTGGGTCTTTGCTCCCGAGGCGCCGCTACGGGTGCCGACCTGAGTGGTTTCAGGCCGCAGTTCCTCCTCATCTGGCGATGCCCGTTCTGCTTGGTCATCGTCGCTCTGCTCAAATAGACGGCCATGACCGCCGAGCAACCTGCCCTTCGAGTGGCCCTCGTGGGCATCGTCGTGGTGTCGATGTTCTCGGCGTTGTTCGCCCGCCTCTATTACCTCCAGGTGCTTCGAAACACGACCCTGGAGCAGGTGTTCGGAGGCCCCCGTTTTCGGGAGGTGAGCTACGAGGGGATCCGCGGCCGCATCCTGGACCGAAACGGCCAGGTCCTCGTGGACAACCGAGAGTCCATTGTGGTCACCATCGACCGTGGGCAATTCGACGCGCTGGTGGACCCCAATGGTCTCCAGTTGCGGCTGGCGCGTGCGCTCAACGGCGCCGGATACCCCATCAAGGTGTCTGACATCGCGGCGCGAATCGAAGACCCCCGCTACGACCCACTCAAGCCCGTTCCCATCGCCGAGGGCGTCAGCATCGAGCTAGAGACCTATCTCCTGGAGCGGCTCTACGAGTTGCCCTCCGTCGACGTGATCCGCGAGCAGATCCGTACCTACCCCCATGGCACGCTGGCGGCACACGTCATTGGTTACACCGGTGCCATCAACAGCGAGGAGTTGCAGGCCCGCAAGGAGGACCCGAAGGAGTACCAACCAGGCGATGACATTGGTAAGGCCGGAGTGGAACGAATCTTCGAAGGTGAGCTGCGGGCGACACCGGGTCGACGAACGATCGAGGTTGACGCCACCGAGCGGGAGATCGGAACCCGGTCGGACAGTGCGGCGACAGCGGGCAGCGACTTGCAGCTCACCATCGACATCGACCTGCAGCGGTACGTTGAGACCAAGCTTCGGGAGGCGTTGATCGCCGCTCGTCAGCAGGCCAAGCGACGACCGACGGACCCGGAACTACGCGCCCCGGCCGGCGCGCTGGTGGTACTCGACGCCACGAACGCCGAGGTGCTGGCGATGGCCAGTTATCCGACCTACGAGCCATCGGAGTTCATCGGCGGCATTAGCGCCTACCGGTTCAACGAGATGAACGATCCCGGGGCCTTCTTCCCGTTTCACAACCGGGCGATCCAGAGTCTGTACTCGCCCGGGTCGACCTTCAAGCCGTTCACCGCGGTGGCCGCGTTGGAGCGCGAGGTGATTGACCCGGCCGAGGTTTTCACCGACCGTGGCAGTTACGAGCTCAAGGACTGCACCGACACCTGCGTCTTTCAGAACGCCGGGGGGACCAGCTACGGCAAGATCGATCTACGCCAGGCCATGACGGTTTCGAGCGACGTGTACTTCTATCGACTCGGCGAGCAGATGTGGGTCAACCAAGGCGCTATCGGGCAGTCCGCCATCCAGGACACCGCTCGGGTGTTCGGCCTCGGCACCGCCACCGGGGTGCAGCTCCCAGGAGAGGCCGCGGGGTTGATCTCCGACCCCGAGTTCAAGAGGGCCCGTCACGAGGACAACCCCACCGCCTTTCCCTTTGGCGAGTGGTTCACCGGTGACAACGTCAACTTGGCGATTGGCCAGGGCGATGTGGGGGTCACTCCCTTGCAGTTGGCCAATGCGTATGCCGCGCTGGCGAACGGAGGGACCCTCTATGCCCCTTCGGTGGCCAAAGCGCTGCTCGATCACAGCACGGGCACCATTCGACTGTCTTACGCCGCCCGCCAAATCGGGACAGTGAACCTGCCGGCGGCAATTCGCGGCCCTGTCATCGACGGACTGTCCGGGGTCGTGAACGACAAGGACGGAACCGCCTACGGCGCCTTCCAAGGCTTCCCGCTCGACCGCTTTGAGGTGGCGGGCAAGACCGGCACCGCAGAGGTGCCCCCCAAGGCGGACACCGCGCTGTTCGCCGCGTTCGGGCCTGTTCCCGAGGCGCGGTACGTGGTGGTCGCCGTGATCGAGGAGGCCGGATTTTCGGCCGAAACGGCCGCTCCTCTGGTTCGACAGGTTTTCGAGTGGTTGGTGGGCATACGGCCTGTCCCACCGGCGCCAGTAGCGGCGCCGGCCGCGGCAACGCCAACCATCACGACCGCGGCGCCGGCACGGGCCGCGTCCCCGTTGCTGTTGTTGCCCGTCACGGTGATGGTCGGTGTTGCGGCGCGACGCAGGTTGCGGCGCCGCGACCATTTGGTTCTGACCGCCGGGAGGCCCCGGTGTCCCTTCTAACCAAGCTTTCGCCGTCGGTGGAGTCGTTGCGACGCGATCCTGGGGCGCCGTATCGCCATTTCGATTGGAGTTTGCTCGCGCTGAGCCTGATGCTGAGCAGCATCGGGCTGGCGGCCATTTTCAGTGCCACCAAAGGCAGCGGGCCTGACCCCCACACCGGGATCGTCGCCCGGCAGATGTTGGCCGTCATCTTGGGCTTGGGCCTGATGGCGGGCTTTGCGTTCGTCGACTACCGCAAGCTGCGCGAGTTGGCCGTGGTGTTCTACCCGGTGGCCCTGTTGCTGTTGGCCGCGGTGCTGGTTGTGGGCCAGAACGTGAAGGGCGCGCAGGCCTGGTTCGGGTTCGGACCATTCCAGTTGCAGCCGTCCGAACCGGCCAAGCTGGCGCTGATCATCGAGGTATCGAGTTACCTGTCAAACCGTCGTGCTGACTTGACGCCGAAGCGGGTGGCTATGGCCCTGGTCATCGCGGGGATGCCGATGGGCCTGATCATGCTCCAACCGGATCTCGGAACGGTCTTGGTTTTCGTGGTGGTGACGCTCACTTTGCTCGCCGTTGCGGGCACCAAGGCTCGCTACCTCGTCGCCCTGCTGGTTTTGGGGGTGGTGAGCACCATCGGCGTGCTCAACAGCGACCTCCTCGAGCAGTATCAGCGCGACCGGTTGCTGGTGTTCATCGAACGCTCATCGGATCGCGACAGTGGTCTGGCGGAGAGCTACAACGTCGACCAATCGGAGACCGCTATCAGCCTCGGTGGACTCACGGGGCGGGGTTGGGGCAAAGGCCCTCAAACTCAGGAGGGGCGGGTGCCCGAGCAGCAAACGGACTTCATCTTCACCGTCGTGGGCGAGGAACTCGGTTTCATCGGAGGTTCCGCCGTGCTGGCGTTGTTCCTGGTCCTCTCCGTACGGGTGCTACGGGTTGCACAGCTGGCCCGGGAGGACTTCGGGACGTTGCTGTGCTGCGGGGTGCTGGCCATGATCATGTTCCAGGTCTTCGAGAACGTGGGCATGAGTATGCGCATCACCCCGGTCACGGGGATTCCGTTGCCCTTTCTCAGCTACGGCGGCTCCTCGATGTTGACCACCTGCGCCGGTATCGGCATCGTGCTGTCGGTGCACATGCACCGCTTTCGTTGAGCGGGGTTGCTAGCTACCGCAGGGTTGACAGCAGCGTCGAGTAGCCTCACCGGGACATGTCGACCGTTTGGCCTCGTCTCGAACCGCTGTTGGCCCGGGTGGAGCGACCTGCTCGCTACATCGGCTGCGAGGACGGCGCCCAGACCCCGCAGCACGCGCCGCACAAGGCGGCCTGGCTGCTGATCTACCCCGACACCTACGAGGTCGGGCTGCCCAACCAGGGCTTGCAGATCCTCTACGAGATCCTCAACGAGCGCGACGACGCGCTGGCTGAGCGGGCCTATGCGCCATGGACTGATTTAGAGGTTGAGTTACGCGCCCACCGGGTACCGCTGTTCTCCCTCGAAAATCATCTGCCAGCAGGCGACTTCGATGTGCTCGGCTTCAATCTCGCCGCCGAACTGACCTACACCAACCTGCTCAATTGCGTCGATCTCGCCGGTGTGCCCGTCCGTGCCGAGGGGCGCGGGGAAGCCCACCCGCTCGTTATCGCCGGGGGTCATTGCACCTACAACCCGGAGCCGCTCGCCGACTTCGTAGATGCTTTCGTGATCGGCGACGGCGAGGAAGTCGTGTCCGAGATCAACGAGGTCGTGGTTGACTGGAAACGTTCCGGCCGCACCGAGGGGTCGCGGGAACAGGTCCTGCGGCGACTGGCTTCGGTGCCTGGCGTCTACGTCCCCTCGATGTACCGCGTCACCTACGACGGGCCCCGGCTGGTGGCGATCGAGCCCCGATACCGCGATGTGCCGGCCCGCGTCGAGAAACGAACGATTGCCTCCCTCGAGGACTGGCCCTATCCCCGTCAACAGCTGGTTCCGCTGACAGAGGTGGTCCACGATCGCCTCAATGTCGAGGTGTTCCGAGGTTGCACCCGGGGCTGCCGCTTCTGCCAAGCGGGCATGATCACCCGCCCGGTACGCGAGCGCTCCGCGGAGCAGGTTCGCACGATGGTGGCCGCTGGCCTGCGCCGCAGCGGCTATGACGAGGTGGCGTTGACCTCGTTGTCCACTGCGGACTTCTCCGGCATCGAAGCGGTGGTCGGCTCCATCATGGACCTCGGCGACAACATCAGCGTCGCCCTGCCGTCGCTGCGGGTGGACGCGTTCACCGTGGGCATCGCGGCGCAGCTCCAAAAGGCCCGCCGGGCCGGATTGACCTTTGCCCCCGAGGCCGGCACCTGGCGCATGAGGCAGGTCATCAACAAGCTCATCCGTGAGGAAGATCTTTACGCCGCGGTCGACGGGGCGTTCTCCAGTGGTTGGCGGCGGGTCAAGCTCTACTTTCTCACTGGGCTACCGACCGAGACCGACGAGGACACGCTTGGCATTACCGAACTTGCCCGCAATTGTGTGGCGATCGGCCAGCGCCATCAGAAGGGAACGTCGGTCACCGTTTCGGTCGGCGGATTCGTGCCAAAGCCATTCACGCCATTCCAATGGTTTGGTCAGAACACCGTTTCCGAACTCGAACGCAAGATCAACCTGCTGCGTAGCGACGCCCGCCGGTCGCGGGGCGTACAACTGCGCTGGCACGATCCGAAGGCCACGCTCATCGAGGGATTGATGGCACGCGGTGACCGACGAGTCGGGGCAGTCATCGAAGAGGTGTGGCGAAGCGGCGGCACGTTCCAAGAGTGGACCGAGCATTTCCGGCTCGACCGTTGGGTCGATGCGCTGGCCAACGCCGGGCTGTCAGCGGATTGGTACGTTCACCGCCACCGCACCGAGGACGAGGCACTGCCGTGGGACCATTTGTCCGCTGGTTTGCACAAGGATTTCCTGTGGCAGGACTGGCGCGATGCGCTCGAGGCCGTCGGGCTGGCCGATTGTCGCTGGACCCCGTGCTACGACTGCGGGGCGTGTACCGGGTACGGCATCGAGCATGTCGTTGCCTCCGCCGTACCACCCGCGGGTGGTAGCCAGGGCACCGGCCAGGACCTTTCCTCGGGCCACGTAGTGCCCGTTTCGCTGATCAGCCGCAGGCCAGCGTCCGCGGCGGAGGTCGGGGCGGGCAACGCATGAGGCTACGGGCACGTTTCACCAAACTCGGAAAGGTCCGTTTCGTGTCCCATCGCGACCTCGCCCGGATCTGGGAGCGGGCCGTGCGGCGCGCCGACCTACCCGTGGCGTATTCGAGCGGCTTTTCGCCTCGCCCGAGGTTTCACTTCGGGTTGGCGCTCTCGGTGGGTCACGAGTCCTGGGCTGAATATCTCGATGTCGACCTCACGGAAGATTTGGACGAGGTCACCTTGGCCGCGCTGAGCGCACAGTTCAGCGCGGTACTGCCGAATGGGGTGGACTGCACGGCGCTCGCCGTGGTGGCTTCCAGCGGCGGACTTTCCCTACAGGAGGCGGTCACCAGCTCAACGTGGTCGATCGCCATGGATGGCGGGTCGCTTCTTGACGCCGCCGCCTCGGTGGAGGCGCTCCTCGGGGCGTCATCCGTCTTTGTCACCCGCGAACGCAAGGGCAAGACCGTCAACGACGACATCCGCCCTTATGTCCGCAACCTGCTGCTTGAAGGTGACCGGGCCGATTGTGAACACGGCGTGGTGTTACGCGCCGAGATCGGTACCCAGCCCCGCACGCTGCGCCCAGCCGAGCTCATCGGCGCTCTCGGACCGATGTGGCGAGAGCGTCGTGTGGTCAGGCTTGCCCAATGGATCGACCACGAGGACGGACGGCAGGAGCCCCTTGCGCTACCCGCCGGGCCGATCCCGTGGCTGCGCACCGATGTGTGCGCCACATGAGAAGGAACGCCCATGGCAGAGGTCCCGGTTACGCCTGGATCTGATATCCCCCCATTTCCGGTCATCCCGGCGCTGGGGAACAACGCACCAGCCCCCCGAAGTCCCGCTGACTTCCCACCACCCGCGGCCGCGGGAGAACTCGGCTCGCCCCACCCGTCTGACCCACCGTCGACCACGGTCGGCTCGCAAGTCGCGGGCGAAGAACCTCCCGCCAACCGTTCAGAGGGTGGCCGTCGGCGCGGCGGTCGCGGTCGTGGCGGTCAGAGCACGAGCGAGCCCCAGAGCCTCGATGACGAGCGCAACCCCGAGCTTCCCGAGCGGCATTTCGAAGGCAAGCCCCAGTCCGTCGAGGCCGCCGAGCGGGCGCTGGTGTCGCGCAAGCCGCGCATCGGTGACACGATGCCGGCCGCGGTTCAGCCCCCGCCCACCGCGGCGGATGGCCCTGCGGTCGAGGTGACGGGTGAGGCCGAGGCCGGGCCTGGCCGTCGCCGCCGTCGGGGTGGCCGCGGACGGGGTGGGAACAAAAGCGAGGGCGCCGGGCCCCGCGTCACGGAGCCCCGCCAGGTGAAAGCTCGAGGCGCTCGGAGTCAGCCAGAGCAGCTTCAGCCGGTCGAGCAAGTCCTCTACGACGACGATTCGGTCGAGCTCGACGAGCGAGCCCTGCGGCGCCGGAAGGGCAAGGAGCGCAATGGCCGTCCGGTGGGCCGTTACGTCATGTGCGTGCACGTGGCCCCCAAGGCGACGCAGATAGCGGTGTTGGAAGGCCGTTCCCTCGTTGAGCACTACGTCTCTCGGCTGGCGGATGACGCCACAGAAATTCACGGCAACGTCTACCTCGGCAAGGTGCAGAACGTGCTGCCGGGCATGGAGGCTGCCTTCGTTGATATCGGTACCCCGAAGAACGCCGTGTTGTACCACGGTGATGTGCAATACGAGCGAGAAGACCTCGACGGGCCGGCATCGGGTCCTGGAGGCAAGCCTCGCATCGAACAGGTTCTCCGCGCTCGTCAGACCATTCTGTGTCAGGTCACGAAAAACCCCATCGCCCATAAGGGGGCTCGCCTCACGCAGGAAGTTTCACTGCCAGGCCGCTTTGTGGTGCTTATTCCGAACAGCTCGACCTATGGCATCTCCAAGCGGCTGGCCGATAACGAGCGAAAGCGCTTGCGCCGCATTCTCGACCAAGTGAAACCGCCTCAGCACGGGGTGATTGTGCGCACCGCCGCTGAAGGCGTCACCGAGGAGGAGATCGAGCGTGACGTCCGCCGTCTGCTTGCCCAGTGGGCGGCGATCGAGGCGCTGGCCAAGCGGTCGGCCAGCCCTGCCCTGCTCTACCGGGAGCCGGATCTGGCGCTGCGGGTCATCCGCGAAGAGTTCAACGATGAGTACCGCAGCATCATCATCGACGATCGAGCGCTCTTTGAGGAGGTTCGGTCCTACGTTTCGTCCATCTCGCCTGCCCTGGCGGATCGGGTGGAGTTCTTCGACCCCGTCACTGAGCCCTTGCCGTTGTTCGAACGCCACCACGTCCACGAGCAACGCCTCCGCGCCCTTGACCGCAAGGTCTGGCTGCCCTCGGGAGGGTCGCTCATCATCGAGCACACCGAGGCCCTTTCCGTCATTGACGTCAACACGGGCAAGAACGTGGGCAAGTCGAGCCTCGAAGAGACGGTATTTCGCAACAACCTTGAGGCCGCGGTGGAGATCGCCCGCCAGCTGCGCTTGCGCGACATCGGCGGAATCATCGTCATCGACTTTGTCGACATGGAGATCCGAGAGAATCGCGACGAGGTGATCCGGGCCTTTCGTGAATCGTTAGGTCGGGACAAAACCCGAACGCAGGTGTTTGAAATCTCCGAGCTGGGCCTGGTCGAGATGACCCGCAAGCGAATCGGGGAGGGCCTCGTCGAGTCGGTGTCCTGTACCTGTCCGCACTGCTCTGGCCGGGGCGTGCTGCTCGATGAGGACCTCGTCGGGGAGGATGCGTGAGCGCCGCTTTCCGCTCGGCCTCATTGACCGACTACTATGGCGCACCGCTATGTATGCCGTGATCAAAACCGGGGGCAAGCAGTACCGGGTAGAAGAGGGCCAGCGCCTCGCGGTGGAGCTATTGGGCTCCGACGTCGACGCCGAGGTCAGCTTTTCGCCTGTGCTGGTCGTAAATGGTGACAACGTGAAGGCCACTCCTAGCCAGCTCAACGGGGCCTCGGTCACCGCGCGCGTGGTTGGCGAGACCAAGGGCCCCAAGATCGTTGGTTTCACCTACAAGTCAAAGGCCAACCAGCGTCGCCGCTGGGGCCATCGCCAGAAGTACTCCACCATCGAGATCACCTCGATCAAGGGCTGAGGAGCGTTTCGCCATGTCGAAGACCAAAGGCGGCGGTTCAACCCGTAACGGCCGCGATTCCAACGCTCAGCGACTTGGCGTGAAGGCTTTCGCCGGCACTCAGGTCAAAGCGGGCTCCATCCTGATTCGTCAACGTGGCACCCGTTTCCATCCCGGTGAGAACGTCGGCCGTGGCGGCGATGACACCCTGTTCGCCACCGCCGCGGGCAAGGTGGCTTTCGGAACGGCCAAGGGTCGCCGGGTCATCAACGTCTTCGGGGACTGAACGGGCAACGCCGGGCGATGTCCCGGGTGAGTTCGAGTCTTCCAATTGCCCCGCCTGTCGGCGGGGCAATTTTTTTGCCATCGCTATGGCCCGGCCCGCCGATCAGTTGCGCCGCGGCCTGGTTGGCCTGGCCCGCCTCGGAGTCATCGCTCCGGGAGGTCGATGCCGCGAGGCAAACGGTGCTTGTCCCAGCCGAGCAGCTCGACGGCGCGGTCGAAGGCGTAACGATCGGTCATGCCCGCGACGTAGGCCACCACGGCATGAGCCTGGTCGCGGGCTGCGGTGGCGGGAGTCGGTAAGGCCTCGGGGTGCTCGAGGAAATAGTCGACCAACGCCCGTAGAACGTCGATGACCGCTTCGCCTTGGGCTACGGACTCTGGTCTCATGTAGATCCGCTCATAGTTGAAGGCGCGTAGCTCGGCGAGGCCGCTGGCGTGCACAGCGTCCATGCCCACTACCCCGTACTCGGCGATGGAGGCGACCAAGGCTTGGACGAACGTGCGGAGCTGTTCGGAACGCGTGCGACCGACGACGTCTGCCACCGAGCCGGGCAGGTCGGTGGGCTTGAGGATGCCGGCGTCCACCGCGTCTTCGAGATCGTGGGCGCTGTAGGCACAACGATCTGCCCAACTCACGACCGCCCCCTCTGGCGTCGTGGGGGTGGGCAGGGACCACGAATGGTGACGGATTCCGTCGAGGGTTTCTGCGCACAGGTTCAGCGGGGCCAACACCACATCAGCACCCCAGATGGCGTGGTTGTAGCCCTCGGGTAGATAGAGGTCGAAGGCGTCCTCGCTGGCGTGGCCCCCTGGGCCGTGTCCACAGTCGTGGCCGAGCGCGATGGCCTCGGTGAGCGCCACGTTGAGCCCCACGGCACGAGCTACGGCCGTTGCGACCTGAGCAACCTCGAGCGCGTGGGTGAGTCTGGTCCGTTGATGGTCGGCGGGGAACACGAAAACCTGGGTTTTGCCGGCTAGGCGCCGGAACGCGTTGGCGTGCAGGATGCGGTCGCGGTCGCGTTCGAAGCAGGTACGCAGCAAGTCCGGTTCCTCGGAACGCACCCGATTGCCTGCGCCCATGGCGCGCGTTGCGCCCGGGGCCAGGGAACTGTCCTCGGCGACTTCGCGGTCCTCCCGGGTGACGAGGCGGCCTTGAACGGGCGGGGGCGGCGCATGGCTATGGGCGAGAACCAGCCCGGCGCCGGTGTCCTCGCCATGCATGGTGGCCGCCCACTTGAGGTTGCGAGCTCGTTCGTGGTGCACTGGCATCGTCTGTTCCTCCGTCACCGTGCGCTCTCGGTTGAGCGCCACCCGACAAGGTCGCTGCGTCCATCGTAGAGAGTGGCTAGGACGCTCCGGCGTGGACTTCGACGGGGGAGCAAACTTGTGGTGGACGGGCGGTGGTGGCGCGCCGCCTATCCTGGGAGGTCGTGTCGTCCTTCATCGACGAGTGTGCCATCAACGTGCGAGGGGGCGATGGCGGCGCGGGCTGTGTGTCCTTCCGCCGTGAGACCTACGTACCGCGAGGCGGTCCCGATGGCGGTGACGGTGGGAAGGGCGGCGACGTATGGCTCGTCGCGGACCGTAATGTGAGTTCGCTCATCGCCTATCGAGACCATCCGCATCGCCGCGCCGGTGACGGTGTGCACGGCAAGGGCAAGAAGCTCAACGGCAGCACCGGCAAAGACACGGTCACCCACGTGCCCGTCGGCACCGTGGTCAAGGACCGAGACGGCACCATGCTGGTGGACTTGGTCGGCGACGGTGATCGCTGGCTGGCCGGAGAGGGTGGGCGCGGCGGCCACGGCAACGCCTCGTTCCTCTCCAACCATCGCCGGGCGCCAACCTTTGCCGAACAGGGCGAGGTGGGCCAGGAGCGATGGCTACGCCTGGAGCTCAAACTCGTCGCCGATGTGGCGCTTGTCGGCTACCCCAATGTCGGCAAGTCGACGCTCATCTCGCGAGTCTCAGCCGCGAGGCCCAAGGTCGCTGACTATCCCTTCACCACCCTTGAACCCAACCTCGGCGTCGTGCGGGTGGGCGACAGTCGCGACTTCGTCATGGCTGACATCCCCGGACTCATCGAAGGGGCCGCCGAAGGCCGAGGGTTGGGACATCAGTTTCTTCGCCACATCGAACGAGCCCGGGTCTTGGTGATCTTGGTCGACCTCGCCATGATCGAAGCCATCTCGCCGCAGGAACAACTTCGCGTCTTGTTGGCCGAGTTGGAGGCCTACCGGCCCCAGTTGTTGCACCGACCCAGGCTGCTGGTCGGATCCAGGGCCGATCTCGAAGGCTTCGTGGGCGACCGACACCCCGACTTCAGCGACCTACGGATCTCTTCGGTGACCGGGGAAGGGCTCGACGAGCTGGTGTTTCGTTTGGCCGACCTGGTGGATGAGGCCCGTCGAGCAGAACCCGAACGTGATGGGTACGTGGTGCATCGGCCCGTTCCGGAAGGGTTTCGTATCCAGCGGGAGGACGACGGCGCCTTTCGGGTGCTCGGGCGCCAGGCCGAGCGGGCGGTTGCGCTGTCCGATCTCACCAACCCCGACGCGGCGGACTATGCGCGTCAACGGCTCAAGCGCCTAGGGGTCGAAAAGGCGCTGGCCCGAGCGGGCGCCCGTGATGGGGACACCGTGCGGATCGCCACGTTCGTGTTCGAGTACTTCGAAGACGGACTGTGAGTCGGTCGTGCGCGTCGTGGTCAAGATCGGTACCTCGTCGCTGACCGACTCCCTCGGTCGAATCGACCAGGCGGCGGTGGTCAAGCTCTGCGCCGAAATCGCCGCGCTACGCGTCCTGGGCCATCAGGTACTTGCCGTGTCCTCCGGAGCGGTGGCGGCGGGAATGGCCGCCTTGGGTCTGGCCGAACGTCCTCGTGACGGTCGCACGCTTCAGGCGCTTTCCGCGGTGGGCCAAAGCCGGCTCATGCAGACGTACAACGAGTTGTTGGCGCCGTGGGGGCTCCTCGCGGGCCAGGTGCTGATTTCCCCGCTCGACTTCTTCGAACGAGCTCAATACGTACACGCCAAGGCCACCCTGCAACGGCTTCTCGGCCTTGGTGTCGTGCCCATCATCAACGAGAACGACGCTCTCGCCGACGCCGAAATCCGTTTCGGGGACAATGACCGCATTGCGGCGTTGGTCGCCCACCTCGTCAGCGCCGATCTACTCGTGCTGCTCACCGACACGCCGGGGCTGTTCACCGCAGACCCGCGTCTGGACGCCTCGGCCTCACTCATCGAGGAGATCAGCCACATCGACGCCGACCTCGAGGCCCTCGCGGGCGGCAGCGGTACGGCCCGTGGCAGCGGGGGCATGGCCTCCAAGCTGGCGGCGGCCAAGATTGCCGCTTGGTCAGGTGTTCGAGTGGTCATCGCGTCCGCGGAACGGCCCGACGTGCTGGTGGACGCAGTCTCGGGGGTTCGTGGCGTGGGAACGGTGGTGCTTGCCCAGGAGCGGCATCTGCCCGCCAAGAAACTGTGGATTGCCTTCGCCGTCGCGGCGGAGGGTTCGTTGGTGGTGGACCCCGGGGCGCATCGCGCCCTGGTGAAGGCGGCGGGCTCGTTGCTACCGGTTGGCGTGGTGGAGGTTCGGGGCAAGTTCCACCGTGGCGCCGCGGTGGAACTCGTCACCGCGGACGGTGCGGTATTCGCCAAGGGCTTGTGCCGGGTCAGCTCGCGCAACCTTGAGCGCATGAAGGGGCGCCGCACCGAGGAACTCGCCGCGGACGACCCCGTTGAGGTGATCCACCGCGATGAGCTGGTCCTGATCCCCTGACCGATCCGAGTGGGTCGGCACTCAGGTGCCGGGGTTGACCTCGCCCTGAGGCGTAGCGGTCCGGGCGATGGAGTCTGCGGCTGGGGTGCTTTGGAGCCCGAGTTGGGCCCGGATTTCGGCCAGCCTGGTTGAGGCCTCGCTGTTGTGCACGGCCTGTTCGATCTCGAGCATGTGGGCCTCGACGGACTCGCCCGCGAGTTCGGCGGTGCCAGTGGCCTTGGCGTGGCGGGCCTCAATCTTGTCGCGGATCTCGATGAACGTCGGAACGTCCGCGCCGACGGACTCGTTGAGGGAGTCCATCGCCTTGTTCATCTGCTCCTGCATCTTGACCTGCTCAAGTTGACCCATGAGCTGGTTCTTCTCGGCCAGTTTCTTCTGCAAGGCCGACGCGTTCTGGGCGACTGCCGCCTTGGCCTGATCGGATGCCTGCGCCGACTGGAGCGAACGGGCCTTCAGGTCGCTGACCTCGGACTCGAGGCTGATGAGCTTGGTCGCGATGGCTTCGGCGGCGCGGGTGTAATCGACGGCCTTGGCGGCGTCGCCTCGCTTGGCGGCGTCGTCGGCCATGATGACGGCCTGGCGGGCCTGAGCGGTCACCTTGTCGAGATCGTCGAGCTTGCGGTTGAGCTGCAGCTCCGTCTGCTTTTGGATGGCGATGACGTTGGCGGCCTGCTCCTTGAGCCGGGAGTGCTGTTCTTGGGCTTCGAGGATGGCCTGCTCGAGTTGGACCTTGGGGTCTGCCTTCGCATTGAAGGTCCCGGTGAGCTTGGCGGTGAGGTAGTTCCACCAACGGCGAGCGAGCTTCAGCATTGGCGGAGCATACCTTTCGTTGCTGACCGCCGTCGGTGCAGGTCAGCCACCCGTGGTGCCGGTTCGGCCGAGCTGATTGGTCTCCTCGAGGGCGAGCCGCAAGGCATGCATTTGCTCTGCCACCTGGGCGATCTCGGTCTCGATGCCCACCAGGTCGCTGACATCACCGGCCCGCACCGACATTCCGGCGGCGTGGGCCACCGATTCGTCGAGCTGAACTACCATCAAGCGCAGCTTGGACTCCGCCTCGGCGCTCACGGCGTCGAGGCGGGCGGCCACCTGCAACTGGGCCTCGAGCGACCGCGTCATCGCCTCTGCCGTTGCATCGGCGGCGTCACGTACTTGTTGCAGGCGCCGTTGCACTTGGGCGACATCGATCTTGCGGCGAGCGTCGCGCAGCAGTTGGCCTTCACGGGCGGTGTCCCAGGTGGATCGCACCCCGGCTTCGAGCGAACGGCCGATTTCCTTGAGGCGGTCGCGTAACGGTCCTGGTTTCGCCCCGGCCACGACATCGTCGAATCGGGACCTCGCTTGAAGGGCATCTTGCACGAACCGACGCCAAGGCTCGTTGATGGTGAACGGATCGATGGATCCCCGGCTGATGGAGGGGGTTCGCGCCCCCTGCGCACGGCTTCGACGCTGCAACCCGAAGCCGACGCCGCCGCAGGCCACGAGCAGGGCCAAGACGACGAGGAGAACGGCGATCATCACCCCAACGTAGACGGCGCAGCACCGCAGCTGGCCGCTGCGCGCGCCGCGGGATTCATCCGTTGAGCTTCTCGGGGATGTCCTGTTCGACCAAGGTCGACAGTTGTTCGTCGCTTGGCTGCCCCAATCCGACAACTCGGCTGGCGTGGTTGGCCACCGCCGCTTCGAAGAGGTTGCGCACCAGCCGGGCGTTGCCAAATCCCTTGTCGCGGGGCTGGGTCTCGAAGAAGGAACGGACTTTCCCGGTGGCCAATTCGTCGGGGGTGTAGCGGCTGCGTTCACCGAGTCGGCGGAAGATCAGCACCAACTCCTCGGTGTCGTAATCAGGAAAGGAAATGGTCTTGGGCAGTCGCGACCGAAGCCCGGGGTTGGCATCGACGAAGTCGGCCATCTCGGCGGGGTAGCCGGCCGCGATGACCACGATGCGGTCGCGGCGGTCCTCGATGAGTTTGACGAGGGTATCGATGGCTTCCTGGCCGAAATCACTTTCGTCCCCGCGGGCCAGGGTGTACGCCTCGTCGATGAGGAGCACGCCCTGATCCGCAGAGTCGAACACGGCGGTCACTTTCAGGGCGGTCTGGCCCACATAACCCGCCACCATGCCGGCTCGGTCCGTCTCGACCAGGTGACCGCGAGCGACCACCCCCAGCGTGCGGTAGATCTGGGCCAGCAGCCGGGCAACGGTGGTCTTGCCCGTCCCGGGATTGCCGGTGAAGACGAGGTGGTGGCTGGCCGCCAGCGTGGGTAGGCCGCGTTCGCGGCGCAGGTTTCCGACCGCGAGCAAGTTGGCCACCAACTTGACCTCAGCCTTCACCCCGGCCAGGCCGACGAGTCCATCGAGCTCGGCGATCAGCTCATCGAGAGGGCGGGCCGGCGCCAGATCGGCGTCGGTCGGAGCAGGTGAATCCCCCGAGGCAGCGGTGACAGTTGCTGGTCCAGGAGCAGAAACGGCCGGCCAGTCGCGCTCCGTCGGTGCGGTTGACAGCAACATGACCCGCATGGCCTCGATGGCCCGCAGCTCGGGTTCGGAGGTGACAAGGTCGACCGCTGCGAGCGCCAAGCCCAGCCGGAAGGCCCGATTGATGTAGGTGCGGGCGTGGATCGATCCTTCACGGCGGTCGAAGGCCACCAGGGTGTCGAAAAACTCCGAAGGTTTCGCCAGCCATTTGGCCCGGCCCATGACCATTCCCGCCTCGCGCATCGTCTGGGGGGTCGCGCCCGCCAGTCCGGTGTCCAAACGGGTCGCGAAGGCGGTGATCATGGCCCACAGTTCGTCATCGCCATGACGATCGTCGGTGTCGATCACGGCGCAGGCCAGCGAGTAGGCCTCGAGGGTGGCGTCGGACCGGGCGAGCTGCGCATCGCCAATGGACGCGGCGCTCATTACCTCGGCCAGTGAGGCGCCGAGGTCGGTCACGAAATCGGCAACGGCATCGTCGAAGGCGGAGGCCATGCGCTCACCGTAGCCCCCACTCGTGGCCACCCTGGGCGCCATCAGGGGGTGAGTTGACGGGGACGTCAGGAGAGATTGCATCGCTGAAGGCTCGGGACCGTATGCTCGAAGGATGACTTCTCGTTTCGAATCGGTCTCGGTGGTCCGCGAAGGTCTCGGCAAGGTGGACTACCTGGCCGACGATGGCATCGCCGGTGTCGTCTTTCTCGCCGACCGCTTGGGCAAGCCGGTGCTGGTCGAAGGCCCCGCCGGGACTGGTAAGACCCAGCTGGCCAAGTCCGTCGCCGAGATCCTCGGTGCCCGGCTCATCCGCCTACAGTGCTACGAAGGCCTCGACGAGGCCAAGGCGCTCTACGAGTGGAACTACAAGAAGCAGTTGCTGCGCATCCAGGCCGAACGGAACACCAAGGATTCCGGCCAGACCTGGGACGATATGTCCGACGACATCTTCTCCAGCGAGTTCTTGATGACCCGTCCGCTGCTCGAGGCAATCCGAGCCGACGATCCGGTGGTGTTGCTGATCGACGAGGTCGACCGCGTCGAGATGGAGACCGAGGCGCTCCTGCTGGAGATCCTCTCCGACTACCAGGTATCCATCCCCGAGCTGGGCACGATCGCCGCCAAGCAAATCCCGTTGGTGTTTCTCACCTCGAACAACACCCGTGAACTGTCCGAGGCACTGAAACGTCGCTGTCTGTTCCTGCACATCGATTACCCCGACATCGAGCGGGAGCGTCAGATCGTGTTGACGAAGGTGCCCGATATCTCCGAGCACCTCGCCGATCAGGTGGCCCGCATCGTGCGCACCATCCGAAACCTGGAGCTGAAGAAGTCGCCCTCGGTGTCCGAGACGCTCGACTGGGCCAACACGTTGATCCTGCTCGGTGTGCAAAACATCACCGAGGCTGAAGCGGTCGACACGCTGCACATCCTGCTGAAATATCAGACCGACATCGCCAAGGCGGCGAAGGAACTCACCAGCACTCCATCGAAGTTTCAGAAGACGTCATGACCCTGGTCGAGGACGGTCCCGCGCCGGCTGAGATCGGGCAACCGATTCTGGAGCTGCTCAATGGCTTTGTCATGGAGCTTCGCAGTGCCGGTATTCCGGTCAGCTTGACCGAAAACCTCGACGCCATGGTGGCGGTAAAGCACATCCCGCTAGAGGACCGCGAGGCCTTCAAGTATGCGCTGGCCGCGACCATGGTCAAAAACCAGAACCACTGGAAAGCGTTCGAGACCGTCTTCGAGATCTACTTTTCGATTCGCGGCAGCGAGTACGACCTGAAGAACCAGGACGACAACGCTGAGGGCGACAACGAGGACAGTCAGGACGAGGGCGAAGGCGAGGGCGAGGGCGAAGGCCCCGGCAGTGGTGGTGGCGGCGGCCGGCAGATGACGCCGGAAGAGCTTGCTCAGATGCTCTACAACGCCCTCATGACCGGCGACCAGGGTTTGATGCGAATGGTGGCCAAGGTCTCCGTCCGGCGCTTTGCGGGAATGGAGCCGGGGCGTCCAGTTGGTGGTACCTACTACCTGTATCGGACGCTGCGAAACCTCGATCTCGATGGCATCATGGCCAAGCTCATGGAGCAGGCTCATGAGCAGGTCGGCGGCGAGATGACCCCGCTGGAGCAGCGCCTCGCCAACGACGAGTACGAGGCCAGGGTCGACCAACTCCGCAAGGAGATCGAGGCGGAGATCCGTCGCCGTCTGGTTGCCGATCGCGGCGTCGAGGCGATGGCCAAGACGCTACGCAAGCCGCTCCCCGAGGACGTGGACTTCATGCACGCGTCCCGAGAGGAGATGGTGAAGCTTCGCCGGGCCATCTATCCCCTTACCCGCAAGTTGGCGGTGCGCCTCCAGCGCAAGCGTCTGCACGGTCGCCGCGGTGCGCTCGATTTCCGCAACACCGTGCGGCACTCGCTCTCCTACGGCGGTGTGCCGGCGGAACCGAAGTTCCGACGACCCCGTCCGAAGAAGCCCGAGATCATGATCGTGGCGGACATCTCCGGTTCGGTGGCGGCGTTCGCCCGTTTCACCCTGCACCTGGTGTATGCAATTTCCGGGCAGTTCTCCCGGGTTCGGGCGTTCGTGTTCATCGACGGCCTCGACGAGGTGACCAAGTTCTTCGAGGGCACCGAGGACATCATCGACGCGGTGCATCGGGTTAATACCGAAGCCGACGTGGTGTGGGTCGACGGGCACTCCGATTATGGCCACGCCTTCGAAGTGTTCTGGGAGCGTTACGGCAAGGAGATCACGCCCCGTACGACGGTGCTGATCCTCGGCGATGCCCGCAACAACTACCACTCGTCTCAGAGTTGGATCATCAAGGAGATCCGGTCCAAAGCACGTTCGGTGTTCTGGCTGAACCCCGAGCCGCGGTCCTATTGGGACACGGGAGATTCCATCGTTGGTGAGTACGGCCAGTACTGCAACGGTACCTTTGAGTGCCGCAACCTGCGTCAGCTCGAAGGCTTCGTGGACAACCTGGCATAGGTACTCCGCGAGGAGAGTTCAATCACCTCGCTCTGCACGGCGGGTCACCCCTGGGTGGCCCGCCGTGTTCTGCTTATCTGGAGTCATGCCGACGCCCGATCTCGTCACAACCACCTTGTTGCTGGTACGCCACGGCGAGTCGATGGCGACCCTGGAGCGCATTGTGGGCGGTGCCGCTTCGTGCACCGGGTTGTCGCCGCTGGGTCGCCTCCAGGCCGAGCGGCTGCGCGATCGCCTCGCCGCTGGTCATGAGCCGCTGGTGCGCCGCCTGTACTCCTCCACGATGCCCAGAGCAGTGCAGACGGCAGAGATCCTCAACGAGGCTTGTGGGCTGCCGATCGAGTTCGATGCCAACCTCGAGGAGCATCGTCCCGGCGCTGCCGATGGGGTGCCCTGGGCCGAGGTGGAGGGTCGCTTCGGCCCGTACGAGGGGGAGAAGTACCCGCATCGGCGTCTCGCCCCGGGGGCGGAATCTCCCGCCGAGTTCCACCAGCGGGTCGGTATGGCGCTGCACGGCCTGGTGGAGGCCAACCTGGGATCAACGGTCCTGGTGTCTTGCCACGGAGGGGTCATTGATGTGGTGTTCCGGGCGGCACTGGGGTTGCCGTTTCGGCCGGCGTACGACCTGTGGACGCTGAATGCGTCGATTACGGAATTGGCGGCGTCTCATCCTGCGGGCACCCATCCCCATCGTTGGCGGCTTGTTCGCTACAACGATGCCGCTCACCTGGCCGGCCTTCCTCGAGCCACCGTGGGTTGATTGGGCCCCTGTTGGCGTTGGGTCGCGCCCATCGCGGCGGTGACGTCGGTCTAGGGTTGCCCACATGACGACAGCTGACCTTGAGGGTAAGAGCGTATCGATCACGGGGATGGCTGGGCCCGGGGGCTACGACTGGCCGGGGTTGGTGGCAGACCTCAATCGCTTGTTACGTCTGCGCACCACGCCGATTGGGATGAAAATGTTCGCCACCACGGCGCAGATGGAAGCGATTCCCAAGATCCGCCGGCCCACCAGCATCCATACGATGGATCAGATCGTGTCGATGGCGTCTCGAATCGGCTGGACCGTCGGGGCGACCCGCGCCAACTTCGTCGGCGATCAATGTGGTGCCGTGGTCGGGCTGCATCCACGAGACGACGCGTGGCTTTCGGGCGAACGGATGACCGGCGTCTGGTATGAGACCATCGAAGACGCCTCAGCCCACCAGCAGGCCATGCACACCGTGCCGTTTGGGCAGTATGAGGCGGTGGCGGTGTCGCCGTTGACCGCGGGGCGGCTTGATCCGCCTGATATCTGCCTCATCTACGCCAATCCAGCCCAAATGATCCTGATGATCAACGGGCTGCAGTGGTCCGGCTACAAGAACTTTGAATGGGGCTGCGTCGGCGAGTCGGCCTGTGCGGACTCGTGGGGCCGGGCCTTGAAGCTGCGCGAACCCTCGGTGTCGCTGCCGTGTTTCGCCGAGCGTCGCTATGGCGGCGTGCCCGATGACGAAATGTTGATGGCGACGCCACCGGAATTCGTGCCGAAGATGGTCGCCGGTCTCGACGCGTTGTCCCGCAACGGCTTGCGCTACCCGATTCCGCCCTACGGCGTGCAGAACGACGCCCGAGCCGGGCTCGGGTACAGCTACGGCGGTTGACGCTGTGCTCAGCCCGCGCCGAGGAGCTCAGAAACCCTGAAGGCCAGATCGAGGGCCTGACGGCCGTTGAGACGGGGATCGCAAATGGTCTCGTAGCGGGTGTCGAGGTGGTGATCGAGAGTCCTCGAGCTACCCCCGAGACACTCCGTAACATCGTCGCCGGTCAGCTCCACGTGGACTCCACCAGGCCAGGTGCCCACCGCCGCATGGGCGGCGAAGAACCCCGCCACCTCGTCCATGATGTCATTGAGATCTCGGGTCTTACGCCCCGAGCCGGAGGTGAAGGTGTTGCCGTGCATCGGGTCACAGACCCAGGCCACGGGGTGGCCGCTGTCGCGCACCGCCTCCAGCAGCGGCGGTAGCGTCGCTCGAACCTTGGTGGCACCCATGCGGGTGATCAGGGAAAGCCGGCCGGGCTGTCGCTCGGGGTTGAGGACCTCACACAGCGCGAGCACTTCTTCGGCGCTGGCGCTCGGACCTAACTTGACCCCGAGCGGGTTGCAGACGCCGCGGAGGAACTCCACGTGCGCACCGTCGAGTTGACGGGTCCGCTCACCGATCCACACGAAGTGAGCCGAGCAGTCGTAGTAGTCGCCAGTGAGGGAGTCGCGTCGGGTCAGGGCTTGTTCGTAGCCGAGTAACAGCGCCTCATGGCTGGTGAAAAGGTCGACCTGGTGGAGCTGCGCCTCGGAGGCGGTGTCGATGCCGCACGCCTTCATGAATTGCAGCGCCCGTCCAATTCCGGAGGCTATCTCCTGATAATGCTGGCCCTCCGCGGAGCTCGCCACGAACTCCTGGTTCCAGGCTTGAACGCGGGAAAGATCGGCGAAGCCGCCTTTCGTGAAGGCCCGCAGCAGGTTCAAGGTGGCCGAGGACTGGTGGTAGCCAGTGAGCAAGCGGGCGGGGTCGGCACGACGGCCTTCGGCAGAGAAAACCTCGGAGTTCACGTTGTGACCTCGGAACGATGCCAGGGTGATGCCCTCGATGGTCTCCGTGTTCGACGAACGCGGTTTGCCGTACTGGCCGGCGATACGGCCGACTTTGACCACCGGCACTCCGGCGGCGTAGGTCAGCACCACGGCCATCTGGAGGATGACCTTCAGCTTGTCGCGGATCTTGTCGGCGGCGAAGTCATCGAAGGATTCCGCGCAGTCTCCTGCCTGCAGCAGAAAGGCGCGGCCTGCGGCAACTTCGCCCATTTGCGCGGTCAGCGCACGTGCTTCACCGGCAAAGACCAAGGGGGGGAAGCCGGCCAGGGTCTTCAGTGCGTCATCGAGCGCGACTTGGTCCGGCCACTGCGGCTGTTGCTCGGCTGGATGGTTGCGCCACGATGTCGGGCTCCACGTGTCGGTACTCACCGCACAAGCCTCGCCGCTACTGGCTCGACGCGCCAAACGACATGATCAGCGTTCAGGCTGCGCTTGCTGCTGCGGTGACCTGTTCGCGTACCGAACCTACGGCGCGCTTGACTAACCGCCGGGCGGCTTCGGCGGTGACACCGAGACCTTCCCCGACTTCGCGGTAGCTCCGCTTGCGTCCATCGTGCAGGCCGAATCGTGCTTCCACGGCGAAGCGGGCCCGGTCGTCGAGCATGTCGAGAAGGTTGGTGATGAGATCCTCCTCCGAGCGGGCCAGAACTTCCTGCTCCGGCCCGGGCACCGCGTTGGGCAGCAGATCGATCAGTTCGTTGGAGTCGTCGTCGCCGATGCTTCGGTCCAGTGAGGTGGGAGTGGTCAAGCGGTGAAGGCGGGCGTGCTCCTCGTCAAGTTCGTCCCCGTCCCCACCGACCTGGCGCAGCGCGGCGCGGAGGGAAGCCGAGCGGTCACCGGGAAGGCGGACCAGGGAAGCCTTTTGGTCCAAAGCCCTGCCGATGGCTTGGCGGATCCAGAACGTGGCGTAGGTGGAGAACTTGAACCCTTTGCGCCAGTCGAACTTGTCCACGGCATGTTCAAGGCCGAGGTTGCCCTCCTGCACCAGGTCGAGCAACTCCATTGACGAAGGCAGGGGGTAGCGACGGGCGACGCTGACCACGAGCCGCAGGTTGGCCCGGATGAAGCGGTCCTTGGCCGCGCCCGCGGCATGCACCGCGGCCGTCAGCTCGTGTCCACAATCACCCCTGTCCAGCCGCCTTTGGGCGTACTGGCCAGCCTCAATGATCTGGGACAGCTCTCGTTCCACCTCTGCGTTGAGAAGTGGCACAAGTCCGATCTCGTTGAGGTATTGCCCGACCGAATCGCTCATGACAGTCCTGCCCACGCTTGCCGCTTGTGTTCATTAACCGAACGACACCGAGCCAAATTCACCAGGAATGGGGCACCGGTGGCCGCTGTCTCACGTACGATCAACTTGGGTGACATCCCAAAGGGAGCGACTCGGTGTTTTCGGTGGGACATTCGACCCTCTTCATATCGGTCATCTTGTCGCCGCGCTTTACTCATTTGAGGCGATTTCTTTGGATCGCCTGCTCTTTGTCGTCTCCAACGTTCCCTGGCAGAAGGTTGGGGAACGGCAGATCTCGCCCGCTGAGGCGCGGGTGGCGATGGTCCAAGCGGCCATCGCCGCTCACCCTGGCTTTGAGCTGAGTCGGGTCGAAATAGACCGCGGGGGCGACTCCTTTATGGCAGAAACCCTGGTCGCGCTGCAGGAACAGAACCCCGACAGCGAACTGTTCCTGATTTTGGGCGCCGATGCGGCGGCGGGGATCCCCACCTGGCGCCATGCACAAACCCTGGCGGAGCTCGCCACGCTGGTGGTGCTCGAGCGTCCCGGTGCCAGCGAGTTTGCTCTCCACGGCTTCCGTGTCGAGCGGGTCTCCATGCCTGGGTTGGCGATCTCCTCCACGGAACTCCGCGAGCGTTGGCGGGCCGGCCGGTCCGTTGATTGGCTCATCCCTGAGGCGGTGCAATCGGTTCTCACCGCCTGGCAGCTCTATCGTGGGCAGCCGTGAAGGAAGCTGCCAGTGCGTCGAACCACTCCCGATCCTGAAGGTCGGGCCAGAACATCGCGGTCGGTGCTGCTTCCTGCACGACGCGAGCCAGACGGTGCTCCTCGGTGGTTGCGACGCCTGGGGTTCGCGCTTTCCATGGTGGCGTTGGTGGCCGCCCTTCCGGTACTCGCCCGCATGGGCTGGAAGCATGCTCTCGCCGCCGGTGACGAGGCTTCCGCCGCGTCGTCGGCCGATGTGGCCGCTCCTGGGTACCGGGCGATGGTGTCGCCGACCCCGACGATGCTCCTGGTACACCGAAGCCCCGCAGCTGAGCTAGCCGGGGTTTCGATGTTGGCGCAGGTTGGCGACGACAGCAGCGCCGTGCTGCTGATCCCCACCAGCCTCGTCGTCGACGCTGAATCGGGTCGGGGCCGCACCCTGGCCTCAGTGTTCGTCGCGGGTGGGGTCGATGAAGTGGCGGCGGCGGTCGCTCGGGCGTTGCACATCGGTTTCGCCCAGGTGGTCGCGCTTGACGCCGCTGACTGGGAGGCCGCCGCCGCTGGCCATACAGTCGTTCTCGAAAACCCCGATCAGCTCGCGGATAGTGATGGTCAGGTGCGCTTCGAACCCGGCCGATTGACCCTGCAGGCCCAAGACCTTGAGCCCTACTCGCGCCTGCGCAACGCTGCTGAGGAGGATCGAGGGCGGTTGTTCCGTAACGATCTGCTGTGGACCGCATGGTTCAAATCCCTGGCCAAGGGTTCCCCTGCAAGCACCAGGGACCCATTCTCCGTCATGGTCCATGCAATGGCCAAGGCTTCGGTCGTGGTGGTCGAGCTACCCGTAGTCAAAGCGGACGCCATGGCTGCGTCCCAGGTTGAGGTCGGGGTGTCCACGAACAGCCTCGCTCAGGGGGTTGAAGACTCCCTCAACCGCGAGGTCTTCTACGTCCTCGACGTCGATCCGGCCATGGCTCTGCTCTCTACCATCGTGCCTTTTCCGAGCGCGGCGCGACCGGGGGACCGCATTCGCGTTCGGCTGCTCAATGGCATCGGTGATCAGACCGGCGCACTTGCGGCATCGGCCAAGCTGGTGCCTGCAGGTGCGGAAATCACGGTATTCGGCAACGCTGATAGGTTCGACTATGCGAATACCATGGTTGAGTTCTTCGATGAGACCCAGCGGAATCACGCCGTGACCTTGGCCGTGGCGCTGGGGGTAGCCTCGCCGGTGTTCAATCCGATAGCCGACGGCACGGTTGATGTCAGCGTGATCGTCGGCAAGGATTTTTCCTCGCCAGGGGCAGTCCGCAAGACGCCTCTAGTGGGCCCGCCAACGAGCCGCTGACCCGGTTGGACGGGACACAAATCCCAGGCAGGGATGGTTTTCCGGTGTTGAGGATGACGGTGTTGAGGATGACGGTGTTGAGGATGACGGTGCTGAGCATGAACGGTGTGCAGTGATCGAAAACGAGTGGGTTGAACGTCTTTCCGGTCGTGATCGCGCCGCGGGGGTGGTGGCCTCGCCGGCCGAACTCGCGGCGGCGGCGGCCCGGGCTGCGGAGGGCAAGGTTGGGCGCAATATCGTCGTGCTCGATGTCGGCGATGTCTTGGCTATCACCGATTTTTTTGTCCTCTGCCACGGCGGTTCCAATCGGCAGGTCAAAGCCATCGCCGACGAGGTCGAGGCCCAACTTGGACTCGGCTACGGGCTGAAGCCGATCAGGGTCGAGGGGCTCGACGATCTCAAATGGGTGCTCATGGACTACGGGTCTTTCGTGGTGCACATCTTCGACGAGGAGTCGCGGGCCTTCTACGACCTCGAGCGCCTATGGAAAGACTCCGCCAGGCTGGCCTGGGAGGCTTAAACGGCGCCAGAGGCGGCGTGCCGGTACCCGAATGGGTGCCGCCTGCCAGCTTCGGTCCGAGCCGTTGTCGGTGGCGGCTATCGTGCGCGCATGCGCACCAGGGTTTGCGAGATGTTCGGTATCGAGTTCCCCATCCTGGCCTTCAGCCACTGTCGTGACGTGGTTGCCGCGGTCACCAAAGCAGGTGGGCTCGGGGTACTCGGGGCCGCGGGCGTGAGCCCCGATCAACTCGACATCGACCTGCGATGGATTCGCGACGAGGTGGGCCAACGCCCCTTCGGTGTCGACGTGATCGTGCCGGCCAAGTACGAGGGCAAGGACGAAGGTGGTCTCGGTTGGGGCCAGCTCGTGGACATGATCCCTCGAGCACACAAGGACTTCCTCGAAGATCTGTTGCGTCGCTACGAGGTGCCTGCGTTGCCCGATAGCGACCCCGCGGCGGGCCGGGGCACGACTAGGCCCGCACCGATGTCGATGAACCAGGCATCGGGCTTGCTCGATGTGGCTTTTGCCCATCCCATAAGCCTTATTGCCAACGCACTCGGCCCGCCGCCCAAGCAGATGCTGGACCGGGCCGGCGAGCTCGGCGTGAAGGTGGCGGCGCTCGCGGGCAAGAAGGCCCACGCCGTGCGTCACGCCGCAGCAGGCGTCGACCTGATCATCGCCCAGGGATATGAGGCCGGCGGCCATACCGGCGAGATCGGCACGATGGTGCTCGTGCCGGAGATCGTCGATGCGGTGGCACCGGTTCCGGTGCTCGCCGCCGGTGGCATCGGCCGAGGGCGGCAGTTGGCGGCGGCGCTCGCTCTCGGTGCGGAGGGCGTGTGGTGTGGGTCGGTGTGGTTGACCACCGAGGAAGCAGAGACCCATCCGACCGTGAAGCAAAAGTTCCTTGCTGCGAGTTCATCGGACACTTTGCGTTCGCGTTCGCGCACCGGCAAGCCCGCTCGTCAGCTTCGCTCCGCGTGGACTGACGAATGGGAAGGGCCGACCTCCCCGGGACCGCTCGGTATGCCGCTGCAGCCGGTGCTCATCGATGAGGCATCGCGCCGGGTGGATCGCGCCGCACACGATCCGAACTCGAAAGCGGCGCAACTGGCTAATTATTTCGTCGGCCAGATCGTGGGAGATATGAACCAGGTGAAGCCGACCCGTCGAGTCGTGCTTGAGATGGTGGAGGAGTTCATCGACGCCATGCAGCGCGTCGAGTCCATGATGCAGTGACCGTTCGCGTCCCAAGCCGCCGCCGCTGTTCGTTCGCCCTTCGTTCGCCCTTCGTTCGCCCTTCGCTCGCTTCGCGACCCCGGTACTGTCCCCGTCATGGACGCCACGTTTGAACACCTCGACCTCGCTATTGACGGCGCGGTCGCCACCGTCCGCCTCAACCGGCCTGAAGTCCTCAATGCCCTCAACCTCAAGATGGGGGTCGAACTCCTCGCGGTGTTCGACCAACTCGACGCCGACCGGTCGGTACGCGTCGTGGTGATGACCGGCGCAGGCCGGGCGTTCTGCGCCGGCGACGACCTGCGCGGACTTAGCGCCGCGGGGGAGCGACCGGTGCTGCGTAGCGACCCGATCGAGCAGTACGTGAATGGTGAGGGTCGCTGGCCCAGGGTCGTGGCCCGGATGCGGGCCACGGCAAAGCCGGTGATCGCGGCCATCAATGGTCACGCCCACGGTGCGGGGTTCAACCTCGCGTTGGCTGCTGACCTGCGGCTGATGGCGGGGTCCGCGACCCTTGCCGTGCCGTTCGTGAAGCGGGGCTTGGCCACCGGCACGAGTCTGTTGCAGCAGTACGTCGGGGTAGGCAAGGCCATGGAATGGGCGCTGCTGGCTCCGACGCTCAGCGCCGCGGAGGCGCAGCGATGGGGCCTGGTCACCGAGGTGGTGGCCGACGAAGATCTTGAGCCCCGCACGGCCGAATTGGCCCGCACCCTGGCCGAGGGTCCGACTCGGGTGTATGGCTATACCAAGGTCGCCGTCTACCGGGGTTACGAGGAAACGGTGCTGGACCGGGCCTACGAGCATCAAGGACTCGCTCTGCATCTGGCCCGTCAGACGGAGGACTTCGCCGAGGGCCGTACGGCCTTTCTCGAGAAGCGTCCGCCTCGCTTTACCGGCCGCTGATCGGAGCAGGGGGTCGAGGCCCGAAGCGCTGGCCAGCCGGGTTCCTGCGGGGCCACGTTGTCGAATACGGTGAACCCTGTTCGATCCCTGTTGCCGAAAGCGGAACACCATGGCTGTCAGCTCCCTGCCCGACCCGTCGTCTGCCGCCATCGCCGCGCTGGCTCCCACTGGCACCCTGCGTGCCGCCATCAACTTGAGCAACTTCCTGCTCGTCACCGGCCGCGGCGCGGACGGCAACCCCGAGGGGGTTTCGCCCGATATGGCGCGGGAGTTGGCCCGCCGACTTGGGGTAGGCATCGAGTTGAAGCGCTACAAGACGCCGGGCGAACTCGCCGACGATGCCGAGTCGGGCACCTGGGACGTTGGCAACATCGGCGCTGAGCCGGCCCGGGCCCAGTCCATCGCCTTCAGTGCCGCGTATTGCGAGATTGAGGCCACCTACATTGTGCCGGCGGGTTCTTCGGTGCAGACGGTCGCCGACGTGGACCAACCGGGCATGCGCATCGTCAGCGCAGCTCGCAGCGCCTATGACCTGTGGTTGGTTCGCAATATCAAACAGGCCGAACTTGTCCAGGTGAAGGGTCTCGATGAGTCCTTCGACACGTTCGTGGCGCAGAACTGCGATGCCCTGGCCGGGCTGCGTCCTCGGCTCATCACCGATGTCGGGCGTCTTCCCGGTGCCCGGCTACTTGAAGACAAGTTCACCGCCGTGCAACAGGCCATGGGTACGCTACGAGGTCGGGACGAGGCCGGCTTCGCCTACCTCGCCGCTTTCGTCGAAGACGCGAAGGCCAGCGGATTGGTGGGGGAACTCATCGCCAAGCATGCGGTCACGGGCCTTAGCGTCGCACCGGCGGCCTGAACCGCGCCCCGCACCGGCAGCGCTTGCGCACCCCAGGGTCCAGCGCCAGCGGTGCTCGACGCGGTACGTGTAAGGAGCCGTGGTCCCAAGGACCTAGATTACTGGTGTGCTCGCCCGCGCTACCGCCACCCGAGATGACCGCACGGGGACACTCGTACATTTGCTCACCGCCAGCGGGGCGATCGCTGGTCTGGTCGCCTTGCAGCGCGTCATTGACGGCGATGTGCGGGCCGCGCTGTTGTGGCTCATCGCCTGCCAGGTGCTCGACGGTATCGACGGACCGATCGCACGGCGCTATGACGCGGCCACAAAGGCTCCACATATCGACGGTCGCACCCTCGATCTGGTGGTCGACTACGTCACCTGCGTCGTGGTGCCCGTAGAACTGCTCATCCAGCTTCAACTCGTTCCCGCCCGGTGGACCACCTTCTTTGCCGGGCTCATCCTGTTGACCAGTGCACTGTGGTTTGCGCGTTCCGATCAGGAAACGTCCGACTCGTGGTTCAACGGATTCCCGGCCATGTGGAATGTGGTGATTCCCACCTTTGTGCTGCTCGGCACGGGACCTCGCACGACCATGGCGGTGGCGTTGCTGTTCTGCGCGTTACAGCTCACCGACTTGAAGTTCCCCCATTTGGTGAGAGTCCAGGCACTGCGCTGGCTGACCCTCTCCCTCACGGCGGTGTACCTACTCGCATTCGTGTGGATGTCTGCGGTCTACCCCGATGGTCCGGCCTGGGCGATGGCCATCATGCTTATCGGCCCGGCCTACGCGGCGGCGCTGGTGTGCTGGCGAACCGTGGCTCCGCACCGCACGTTCTTCGGTCACGCCATTATCTGACCTCGCGCCAACCGAAGCGGGTGCCCCGCCGCCAAGGGGTCCCACTTGGCGGGACCCTGACGACGAGGTTGAGGACGGGGTGGAGCTAGAGGGACTTGAACCCTCGACCTCTTGCATGCCATGCAAGCGCTCTTCCACCTGAGCTATAGCCCCGTGCGGCGCATCACGTTACCAGGTCTGTGCGAGCGAACCGCAACCCAGGCCGGCTCAACGCCTAGAGCTTGCCGACTCCGCAGGGTAGCGTTGGGCCCCTTCCCAGGTGAGGGGCGCGAAGCGATGAGCGATCAACCTGAAACCACGCGGCTAGGCGAGCCGGATTGGTATGGACCCCCGCCAGCCGTTGGTTCGATGGCGCCACCGCGGGGTGGCGTGGCCGGGCCGAGCAACAGCATGGCCATCGCCTCGCTCGTTGCCGGTATTGCGTCGCTGGTGCTGTGTATGACGTTTGTGGTCGGCGCGCTCGCGGTGGTGCTCGGGGTGGTTGGGCTGTACCGAGGTGCCCATCGCGGTGGCGCCAAGCGAGGTGAGGCCATCGCCGGGATCGTCCTGGGTGTCCTGAGCGTGGTGGTCGGAGCCCTGGCTTGGGTCGCGGTGTTTCTCGCGGTCGACAACGTGTCCGAGGTACTCGAATCTGCGGTTGGGCCGGCAGACCCTACGACCTTCAGCATTTTGCTCCAGGAGTGCACAACGAGCCAGAACGCCAAGGTCACTGCCTCGGGGGTCATTGAGAACACGTCGGGGTCGATTAAGAGTTTCGAGATCGAGATCGAGTTCGCACGCGACGACAGTGTGATCGAAAAGGCCGACAGCCTGGTTCTGAACCTCGCTCCAGGTGACGTCGAATTCTGGGCGGTGGTGGGCTATGTCCCCGGCACCGCGGTGGCGACGTGCCAGGTCGGTGAGGTGAACAACTACCTGAACTGAATCTCGAAGGTGGGTGGGCTGAGAACGACTTGGTCGTCCCGCTACCCACCCACCCGTCGCCGTTACGGTGCCGTTCGAGACGCGGTCAGCGGGCCGAGGGGAACTTCGGCGGCCGTCGTTCTTGCAGGGCGCGGGCGCCTTCACGAACGTCGTCAGAGAAGAACCCGAGCATCTCGTAGGCCAGCGAGGCTTCGAAGCTTGGTGCGGCCTGCTTGAGCCACAGGTTCAAGCTGCGTTTGGTCCAGCGGATCGCTGATTGCGGCCCGGTGGCCAGTTTGACCGCGCACTGCATGACTGCTTCGTCAAGCTCGGCCCGTGGTACCGCCTTGCTGACCAGCCCGATGCGCTCGGCTTCGACCCCATCCACGAAGTCGCAGGTCATGAGGTAGTAGCGCGCTTTGGCCAAGCCGCACAGCAGCGGCCACAGGATGACCGCATGGTCGCCAGCCGCGACCCCCAGACGGGTATGGCCGTCGGTGATCCGAGCCTCTTGGGCCATGAAGGAAATGTCCGCCATCAGGGCGACGACGAGACCGGCACCCACGGCCACGCCGTTGATCGCCGAGATCACCGTCTTGGGGCAATCGGCGATGTTGTACACGATGTCGGCCGCTTCCTTGGCGACCTCTTGGATCCGGTTGAAGTTACCGATCTGTTCTTCGATCAGCTCGAAGTCGCCGCCGGCGGAGAACGCCTGGCCGGAGCCGGTGATCACCGCGACCAACGTGTCGGGGTCCTCGCCGACATCGAGCCACACCTTGGACAGCTCCCAGTGCAGGCGGCTGTTGGTGGCATTGAAGCGTTCCGGACGGTTGATTGTGATCCACAGGATCCCGTGGTCACGGCGCTCGAACAGGAGATGTTCGTATTTTTCGTAGAGCTGCAGGTCGGCCATCGCTGGAATGTAGCCACCCGGTCCGACTCGCTGCTCGATTCGGGGCCACGGCGAGGGGCGGGAGCCCCGGCGATGCGGCGCGCGACGGCCGCTTCGGCCGCCGCGCGCCGTTAGCCCACCACGAAGTTCACGAGCCTGTCGGGTACCACGATGACCTTGCGCACGGTCCGCCCGCTGAGGTGTTCCGCCACTTTGGGATGGTCGCGACCCGCGGCTTCGAGGGCCGCGGCGTCGGTACCCACAGCGACGCTGAGCCGTCCACGGACCTTGCCGTTCACCTGAACCGGCACCTCCAGCGTGTCTTGTACCAACAATGCTGGATCGGCCACCGGGAAGGTCTCGAAGGTGAGCGACTCGGAGTGGCCCAGACGGCGCCACAACTCCTCGCTGATGTGGGGGGCCAGCGGCGCCAGTAGGAGGACGAGCTGTTCGGCCACGGAGCGCGGCAAGCCGGTGGTGGCGGCGATCGAGGTCAGGTGATTGTTCAGCTCGGTGATACGAGCCACCGCGGTGTTGAACCTCAGCCCGTCGAAGTCAGCTTGCACCGAGTGGATGGTTCGGGCCACAAGGCGCGACGTCTCCTCGGTTGGGCCGGTGTTGGTCAAACGGACCTCGCCGCTGTCTTCGTCCACGATGTTGCGCCATATCCGCTGCAACAGCCGATAGGCACCAGGTACGGCCCGAGTTTCCCATGGGCGAGACGCGTCCATCGGTCCCATGGACATCTCATAGATGCGCAGGGTGTCCGCTCCGTAGGCGTTGTACATCTCATCGGGCGTCACGGCGTTCTTGAGCGACTTGCCCATCTTGCCGTACTCCCGGCTCACGGGACGATCGTGGTAGTAGTACCCGCCGTCGCGCTCTTGCACCTCGCTCGCCTCGACGTAAATCTCACGTTCGTCCTTGAACGCCGCGGCCAAAATGTATCCCTGGTTGAACAGGCGGTAGAACGGCTCGCTGGAGGAGACGTGGCCGAGGTCGTAGAGCACCTTGTGCCAGAAACGGGCGTAGAGCAGGTGCAGCACCGCGTGTTCGACTCCGCCGACGTACAGGTCCGCTCCGCCAGGGTGACCGGGACGGGAGGGGTCTGGGCCCATCCAGTAGCGCTCAACGTCGGGGTCCACGAAGGCCTGGTCATTGGTCGGATCGAGGTAGCGCAGCTCGTACCAGCACGAACCGGCCCACTGGGGCATGACGTTGGTGTCGCGTCGATAGGGGAGAACGCCTCGACCGTCGCCGAGGTCGAGATCGACGTTGACCCAATCGCCGAGCCGGTCGAGCGGCGACTCGGGGTTGGAGAACTCGTCGTAGGCGTCGAAGGTCCGTGGTGAGAACTGGTCGGTATCAGGCAGTTCGACCGGCAGCACGGAGTCGGGCAGAGCGTGCGCGACGCCCTCCTCGTCGTAGACGATGGGGAACGGTTCGCCCCAGTAACGCTGGCGGGAGAACAGCCAGTCGCGCAGCTTGTAGGTGATCGTTCCCTGGCCGCTCCCTTGGTTCTCTAGCCAGGCGACGATGGCCACCTTGGCGTCATCGATGCCCAATCCGTCAAGGAAGTCCGAGTTGATGGCCGGGCCGTCGCCGACGTACGCCTGGCCCTCGAAGCCGGGCGCGGGCTGCACGGTGCGGATGATCGGCAGGTCGAAAGCCTGCGCGAACGCCCAGTCCCGCTCGTCCTGACCGGGTACGGCCATGATGGCCCCGGTGCCGTAATCCATCAGCACGTAGTCGGCGATGAACACCGGCAATGGCGCGCCGTTGACCGGGTTGATGGCGAAGCTGCCGGTGAAAACCCCCGTTTTGTCGCGGTTGGTTTCCTGTCTGGATACCGAGGACTTCGCTTGGGCGGCGCGCTGGTAGGCCGAGACGGCTTCGCCCGGCGTGGCGGCGCCGCCCGTCCACGCCGGCCGGGTGCCATCGGGCCACGCCGTGGTGGTGAGCGAACCGACGAACGGGTGCTCGGGAGCGAGCACCATGAACGTCGCCCCGAAGAGCGTGTCAGGGCGGGTGGTGAACACGGTCAGTGGCCCGGCCGGTGAGCCGAAATCGACCCTCGCGCCGTTGGAACGGCCGATCCAGTTCCGCTGCATGCTCTTGATCGGATCGGGCCAGTCCAGCGTGTCCAGGTCATCGACCAGGCGATCGGCGTAGGCCGTGATCCGCATCAGCCACTGCCGCATGTTGCGCTTGAAGACCGGGAAGTTGCCGCGGTCGGAACGGCCGTCGGCGGTGACCTCCTCGTTGGCCACCACGGTGCCCAACCCCGGGCACCAGTTCACCGGGGCGTCCGCGACGTAGGCCAGGCGGAATCCGTCGAGCACGCGGAGCTGCTCGGAACGGTTGTGCGCCGACCAGGCGCGGCCATCGGGGGTGCGGCGTAGCCCGGCGGTGAACTCCGCTTCCAGTTCGGCGATGGGCCGGGCCTGGCGCCGCGACACGTCGTACCAACTGTTGAAGATCTGCAGGAAGATCCATTGCGTCCAGCGGTAATAGTCCACGTCGGTGGTGGACACCACACGGCGGCGGTCGTGGCCGAGGCCGAGCCGCCGTAGCTGGCGACTGATGTTGGCCACGTTGGCCTCTGTCGACACTCGCGGGTGTTCTCCGGTCTCCACCGCTCGCTGCTCGGCCGGTAGGCCGAAGGCATCGAAGCCCATCGTGTACAGAACGTTGTAGCCGCACATGCGCTTGTAGCGGGTGTACACATCGGTGCCGATGTAGCCCAACGGGTGGCCGACGTGAAGGCCGGTTCCGGAGGGATAGGGAAACATGTCCAGGACAAACAGTTTTGGTCGGTCGGCGTCCGCGCCGCGGGCCCCAACGAGGGGTCCGGTGGGGTTGGGGGCATCGAAGGTCGACTGCTCGTCCCATCGGTTCTGCCACGACAGCTCGATTTGCTCGGCCAGTCGGGCGGTGTAGCGATGTTCGGGCAGCTCGGCCCCCGTGCGGTCTGCAGCGTGCTCGGAGCTGGACATGGCGATGTACGGTAGTTGGCCCAGCCGCTCTGACCGAAGCGCAGTGACCAATGGCGCCGGTGGTGTAAAACTTTGGGCCGTTACCGGGTCGGAGGCGCTGTGCAAACCCTTGTGGATCGGATCGAAAAGGCCGCGGGCACATCCGGGACGGTCACCTTCGTGCTCGGCGATGCGCCCCAGCTCGTGCCGTGGAGTCAACTCCACGAGGAGGCCCGCGCTGTCGCCGCCAGTTTGCAACGCGCCGGTGTCGGCATCGGCAGCCACGTCTCGATCCTTGCTCCCACCTCTCGTGCCCTAGTCACCATGATGCAGGCCACCTGGCTGGCCGGCGCCACCCTGATCGTGCTGCCGTTACCCATGCGAATGGGCTCGCTGGAGGAGTTCGTCTCCCAGACCGAGAGTCGGATCGTCAACGCCGATACCACCGTGCTGGTGGTGGACAACGACCTCGCCCCATTCCTCGGTGCCGCCGCGACCGCGCCCGGTGCCCCGCCGGTGTTGTTGCTCCAAGACACCGTGAACGAGGCGGTCGCGCTCGGTGCCGCTGGCTACCTCCGGCCTGCGGTCGGGGCGGATGATCTGGCCATCTTGCAGTTCACCAGCGGGTCGACCTCGGAGCCGAAGGGGGTCATGATCCCGCACCGGATCATCGCCGCTAACCACGACGCGATGATCGAGCGGGCCACCATGACCCAGGCCGACGTGCTGGTGTCCTGGCTGCCGCTCTACCACGACATGGGCCTGGTGGGATTGTTGTTGTTGGGCATGGCGGTGGGCGCCAGTCTGGTCTTGGCCGCGCCCCAGGACTTTCTCGGTAATCCCGGTCGCTGGATGGAATGGATCTCCCGCTACGGCGGCACGGCCACTGCCGGTCCGAACTTCTCCTGGGTGTTGGCGGCGCGAGCCTTGCGTCAGCGCCCCGACACCCTCGACTTGTCAACGTTGCGCATCGGCCTGAACGGAGCGGAGCCCGTTGACCCCGATTCGGTGCGGGCCTTCATCGCCGCGGGGGCACGTCACGGGTTGCGTCCTGGAGCGGTGTTCCCGGCGTTCGGCATGGCCGAGGTGGCCATCGGCGCAACCTTCCCCGAGCCGATGGCCGGCTTGCGAACCGACCTCGTCGATGCCGCCTTGCTGGAGGGGGAGGGACTTGCCGTTGCGGTGCCGGCGGGTACACCAGCCGGTCGTGAGCTGGTCAAGCTCGGCACCGTGCTCCAGGGCATGGAACTGCGCATCATCGACCCATCCACCGGAGCAGTTCGGGCCGACCGAGTGGTCGGTGAGCTGGAAATTCGCGGTAGCTCGGTCACCCCGGGCTATTACAACAATCCTGAGGCCACCGAGCAGTTGTTTCGCGACGGTTGGCTGAGCACTGGCGATCTTGCCTACCTCGTCGATGGGGAACTCGTCATCTGTGGGCGTATCAAGGACCTGATCATCGTTGGTGGCCGAAACGTGTATCCGCAGGACATCGAGCGGGTGGTCGGCGAGGTCGAGGGTATTCGAGCGGGCAACGTGATCGCCTTCGGGGTGACGGCGCGCCCGACCAAGGAAAGCCTGATCGTCGTGGCCGAGTCACGAGTAGCCGATACCGAGCCGCTGAAAGCTGCGGTCAAGCGCGCCGTGAGAGAGGCCGTCGGCATTGTGGTGCGTGACGTGGCCCTGGTAGCCCCCGGTAGCTTGCCCAAGACCAGTTCGGGGAAGTTGCAGCGGGCGCTGTGCAAGCAGCGCTATCAGGCAGGGGAACTGTCTCCGGCCTGAACCAGCGCCGATCCGCGTCGTGGGTACCCAGCACGATCGTTCGCCAGTCGAGGCCGACATCGACCCTGTGGAGGAGGGCACTACGGTGGCTCGTGGCCTGCTCCGCTAGGTTGCGCGGAAAGGCCACCGGGTTCATTTGCCGGCAAGCAATCCAAGGGGTGAGGCCATGATCATTGACGTCACCGACGCAACGTTTGAAGCCGAGGTGTTGGCACGCTCGGATCAGACGCCCGTGGTGGTCGACCTATGGGCCCCGTGGTGTGGTCCCTGCAAGCAGATCGGGCCGTTGCTGGAACAGGCGGTCGAGGCCACGAAGGGCGCGGTCGTGCTGGCCAAGGTCAACGTGGATGAGAACCCTCGGGTTGCGCAGACCTTTCAAGTCCAGTCCATTCCAGCGGTGTTCGCGTTGCAGGGCCGACAAGTGGTGGATGGTTTCGTTGGGGCCCAAGGTGAGGCCGCAATCCGCGAGTTCGTGGCGCGGCTTGTGCCGACCGAGAGCGAACGGACCCTGGCCGATTTGGTGGACCAGGGTGATGAGGCTTCGCTGCGTGAGGCGCTCGAGCTTGACCCGGGCTTCGAACCGGCCGTGCACGCTCTGGCCCAACTGCTGGTGGACAGCGCCCGTGGTGAGGAGGCGCTTGCGCTGCTCGCCCGCGTTCCCGACAGTGCGGTAGCGCGACACATCGCGGCCCAGGCTCGCACCGAGGTCCCCGATGATGGCTACGAGGCCAAGCTCGACGCGCTGCTCGACCTGGTCAAAGGCGACGAGGAAGCCCGTCAGCAGTTCGTCGACCTGCTCGAGCTCATGGGGCCGACTGACCCCCGTACCGCGCAGTACCGCAAGAAGTTGACGTCGCGATTGTTCTGACGGCACGCCCGTCGAGGTGCGGCTGGGACTGGCGGTCCCACTAGCATCAGCTCTGCTTCCCCTCTTGAGTGCGCAGCGCGCCCGGAGGCTAAGCATGTCCGATGTTCCGCGGTTGCGGCCCTCGTTTGACCGCGTTCTGGCTCTGATCCGGGCCGCCGGGCCGTTGGGCGTGGTGGGTATCAGCGCGGTCGTCGGCATCGCCGTTGCGGTCTTGGTGCTGTGGGCCCAACCGCGCGTCGAGCACCCGCCCGACCCGCTGGTGCAGATTCCGCGAGCAGTGCGGGTGACCACCAGCGCACCACCACCCACCGCGCTGGTGGTGCACGTCGCGGGGGCG
Organism: Ferrithrix thermotolerans DSM 19514; assembly: GCA_945906305.1. GTDB lineage: Bacteria > Actinomycetota > Acidimicrobiia > Acidimicrobiales > CAIXPF01 > CAIXPF01. The sequence goes on from CAMDQT010000015.1 coordinate 46,952, forward strand.
GTGGTGCGTCCGGGCCTGGTCGAGTCGCTGGAAGGGGCCCGGGTGTCCGATGTCATCGCCGACGCCGGTGGGCTTCGAGCCGACGCCGATCCAGGCCGTCTCAACCTTGCTGAGCGGGTGTTCGATGGCAGCCGTATCTACGTGATGGCGCTCGGTGAACTGCCCCCGCCGGCGCCGCTGGCAGCTTCCGGCGGGGCGGCGGCAGGCTCGACTGCGGCGGTCCTGAGCGGCGTCCCGCTCGACCTCAACACCGCAACCGAAGCGCAACTCGACGTGTTGCCCGGGGTCGGGCCCGCCACCGCCGCTGCCATCGTCGCGCATCGCTCCCGTAACGGCCCGTTTGCGTCCGTCGATGCGCTGGCCGATGTGCGTGGTATCGGGCCCGCCAAGCTCGAGGCCTTACGCCCGTTGGTGCGCGTATGAGCGTTGTCGATCCGACCGTTCCGGCGCTCGCGAACCACCCGATCGGCGAGGATCGTGGGTCTCAGCTGGTTGTTGCTGATGCCTGGGTCCTGCTCGCGGCGGCGGCCACCGCTATCGGCGCGGCCATGCCGCGGACCATTCCCTGGGCGGCGGTACTGACTGCCTTCGTGCTGGCGTTGGTGTGGCGGCGACCGGCGACGTTCGTTCTGGTGCTGCTGCTGAGTGCTTCGCTGTTGTCAGCGCGGGCTTGGGCGGGGCTCGATCCGGCGGTGGCCGGCGCGGTGCAGGGCCGAGCGGTGCTCGTCACTGATCCCGAGCGCAAAGTGGTAGGCACCACGGCCGTGGCGCGGTTGGACGGCCAACGGGTGCAATTGTGGGCCCACGGTCGCTCGGCCGGCGCGCTGCGCCACGCTCTGGCGGGTGACGTGGTGCAGTTTCAGGGCACGAGGCAGACTCGCTCGTCGGTGGCTATAGCCGCGGATCCATGGCGGCGCGTCGTAGGCAGTGTTGAGCTCACGACGGTGCTTTCCGTGCAGCCGGGGTCGTGGCCGTTCAGCTGGGCAAACGAGGTCCATCGCCGCCTCGAACACGGGGCGGCATCCATGCCTTCGCCGGACCGCGCCCTGCTCGCAGGTTTGGTGCTTGGCGACGACCGGGCCCAATCGCCGGTCATGCGCTATGCCTTTGCGGTGGTGGGTCTCGGCCATCTGCTTGCCGTGTCCGGGCAGAACGTTGCCTTCGTGCTCGCCGCCGCCGCCCCAGTGCTACGTCGGTTTCGTCTCCGAACCCGATTCGTGGTGGTAGTGACCTTGCTGGGCTTCTTTGCGCTCGTCACGCGGTTCGAACCGTCGGTGTTACGCGCCGTGGTCATGGCCGGCCTTGCGGCTGCGGCGGCGTCAGTGGGTCGTCCAGCATCGGGTCTACGGGTTCTCTGCCTGGCGGTCATCGGCTTGCTGCTCGTGGACCCGCTGCTGGTCCGGGCGTTGGGCTTCCAACTTTCGGTGTCTGCGAGTGCTGGCATCTTGGTTCTCGCCCCGGCCATCAGCCGATGGCTCGCGCTGCCGGCGGGCCTCGGTACGGCACTGGCCGTGCCGTTATCGGCGCAATTGGCCACCGCTCCGTTGTTGGCGGGTCGGACCGGTGGCCTTTCCCTGGTGTCCTTACCGGCCAATGTGCTGGCCGGGCCAGCAGCTGGGCTGGTGATGACGTGGGGGTCCTCGGCCGGTCTGCTCGCTGGGTATCTTCCCGGGCCGCTCGCGGCGTTGTTGGGTTTACCGAGTCGGGTCTTGCTGTGGTGGATCGCGACGGTCGCGGTGACCGCGTCCCGGCTGCCTGCGGCGCAGGTCGGCCTTTCCGCCGTCGTCGTGGCGTTAGCGCTGGCGACTCCATGGTGGTGGTGGACCGCCCGACGTGCACGCTCCATGGCCTATCGCCGCCGATCCGTCGCGTTGGTGCTTGCGGTGGGGCTCTGGCTGGGGGCGGGGCCACTGGAGCATCGGGCTGGTGTGCTTCCGGCTGGGGTTCGGCTGCATCGTCAAGGCTTGTACGAAGTGCTCGTGGTGACGCGCCCAGTCGATGGGTCGGCTGTGCTGCGGGCGCTGCGGGGTCGGATCAGCGGCGAGCTGGAGATCGTGGTGGTGAGCTCCTCGGCGCGGGGTGCCTGGCAGGCCGGGGCTGCGGTCATGGAGGTCTACCGGCCGGGATTGGTGCTGGCGCCAGTGGCCCACCCGGGAGTGACGCTCATCGGCCCCGGTGACCAGTACGTTCTCGGTCAGTTACACGTCAACGTCGGTAGCCAGGCCAGTATTGGTTCGTCCTCCAGCCCATTGGCCATCGAGGTGACCGGTGACGAAGCAGACTCGCGGTGAGCTGCGCAACGCTAAGGCAGCGGGGCAGAATTGTGTGGGCTGACCGCCGCTGGGGTGGCGGCGATCGTGGGGGGAGGTTGGGCCGTGAATGCTGAGGCGGGTCACCATCCGGTGCTGGTACGCGGCGACGACGACGTGCTGGTCCGTGATGGCGTTCTCCGCCTGATCGACGAGCGTGTTGGCGGGGCCGATCGGTCTCTGGTGCTAGCGGAGTTCGCGGGGGAGGACTATCTGCTCGCGGAGCTGGTCGACGCGGCGCAGACTCGGCCCTTTCTCACCGAACGCCGGGTTGTGGTGGGCTGGGGGATTCACCGCTTCAAAGCGGCCGAACTCGGCCCGCTCGTGGCCTATCTGGCGGACCCGCTCGACAGCACCGATCTGGTCCTGGTCTGGCAGGAAGGCCGAGTGCCCAAGGCTTTGACCGACGCCTTGGCCAGTGCCGCTGGCACGACGCTCAATCCGGTACCAACCGGCGCACGGGGCGCGAAGCGGGAATGGATCGACGAGCAGATCGGCCGGACGGGAATGCGTTTCGACCAAGCTGCGGCGGCATTGGTCGAAACCTCCCTCGGTGAGGACGTAAACCGGTTGGTGCCGCTCCTACTTACCCTTTCTGCGGTCTACGGCGACGGGTCCCGCATCGGGGTCGAGGAGTTGACCCCCTATCTCGGCGAGGCCGGTTCGGTGCCTCCATGGGAGCTGACCGATGCGATCGACCGAGGCGACATCGCCGAGTCGGTTCGTCGGTTGCAGCGAATGTTGGGTGGGGGCGATCGCCATCCGCTGCAGGTCATGGTCACCCTCACCAATCACCTCGAACGCATGTTGGCGCTTTCGGGCAGCAGCGCCCGTTCGGAGAAGGACGCAGCTGGTCTCCTCGGTCTCAAGGGTTCGACGTTTCCCGCCCGCAAGGCGCTCGATCAGGGCCGAAAGCTCGGCCCGGCCAAAATCGCCCGGGCCATAGACCTACTCGCCACGGCCGATGTCGCGTTGCGAGGCGGGTCAGCGTGGGAACCCCGGTTGGTCATGGAGGTCCTGGTGGCGCGATTGGCGGCCTTAGCGCGCTGAAGCCCCTCGACGGAGGCCGAGGGGCCAGATGTTGACGTTCAGCGGCACGATCGCCGAGACGCGGTGGCTGTAGCAGGGCCGGTTCACCCGGCCCGCACCATCACGACGTTGCGTTGGTGGCGTTCACTCGCCGCATCAGGCGGGAGCGATCGCGAGCCGCCTTGTTCTTGTGGATGACGCCCTTGACGGTGGCCTTGTCGATTTTTTGAATCGCCAGGCGCAGCAGCTGTACGGCGTTCTCCGCGCCAGCGTCGGCACCGGCGATGGCGTTCTTACGGCGGGTCTTCAGTTCGGAGCGCACCGCCTTGTTCGCGAGGCGTCGCCGCTCGTTCTGCAGGTTGCGCTTGATCTGGCTCTTGATATTTGCCACGGGGCAGGTTCCTCTAGCTCGATTGCAGCCTGGTCTCGATTGCAGCCTGGTAAGGATAGCGGCCGCGGTCCCCGCAAGCACGTTGAAGGCCGCCGGTGGGCTGAGCTGCCGTGTGGCACCGTGGAATTGGTAGCGTCCTTGGCACTGACATGGACCTCGCCCGGATACGCAATACCGCCATCATCGCCCACATAGATCACGGTAAGTCGACGCTCGCGGACCGCATCCTCGAGCTTTGCCACGCAGTCGACCCCCGCGAGATGCGCGCCCAATACCTCGACTCGATGGAGCTCGAACGCGAACGCGGCATCACCATCAAGCTCCAGTCGGTTCGCCTGCGCTATCGCGATTACGTGATCAACCTCATCGACACCCCAGGTCACGTGGACTTCGGCTATGAGGTGTCGCGGTCACTCGTCGCCACTGAGGGAGTGATCTTGCTGGTGGATGCGGCCCAGGGCATTCAGGCCCAGACCCTGGCCAATTGCTACCAAGCGATGGAGAACGATCTCACCATCGTGGCCGCGCTGAACAAGATCGACCTGCCCGCGGCGGACCCCGAGCGTTGCAAGGACGAGATCGAGCGAATCCTGGGTATCCCCGGCGAGGAGGTGTTGCTCATCAGCGCCAAGACTGGCGCTGGCGTACCGGAGCTACTCGACGCCGTGATTGCACGCATCCCAGCACCGAGTGGGGACCCTGCCGCCGCACTGCAGGCGCTGATTTTCGACTCGTACTACGACCAGTTTCGGGGGGTCATCAGCTCGCTGCGGGTGATGAACGGCACGCTTACGACCGGTGCCAAGCTGCGCTTCATGCACGCTGGCGCAACCCACGACGCAGACGAAGTCGGGGTCCGCCTGCCCGCGCCGAGCCCGGTGAAGTCGATCGGTCCCGGCGAGGTCGGCTACCTCGTCGCGGGAATCAAAGACGTCGGGGAGGCCCGTTCCGGGGAGACCGTGACCGAATCGGGCCGCCCGGCCACTGCACCGTTGACGGGGTATCGCGAGCCGCAGCCAGTGGTCTTTTGCGGGCTCTATCCCATCGAAGGCGACGACTATTCCCGGTTGCGTGACTCCCTCGAGAAGCTGTGTCTCAACGACGCTTCGTTCACCTTCGCACCGGAAACCTCCGGTGCCTTGGGTTTCGGGTTCCGATGCGGCTTTCTCGGCCTGTTGCACATGGAGATCATTCGGGAGCGTCTGGAGCGAGAATTCGACCTGGCCCTCATTGCCACCGCCCCATCGGTGGAATACCGGGTCACGGTTCATGGTGGCAAGGAATTGGTGATCGACAACCCGTCCGAGATGCCCCCCATGGGCGAGATCGAGGAGATAGCCGAGCCCTATCTCAAGGCGACCATCCTTTCCCCCGCGGACTACACCGGTACCTTGCTCGACCTCTGCCAGACCCGTCGGGGTGAGATGTTGAAGCTGGAGTACTTGACCCCCGAGCGCATTGAGCTGGCCTACCGTCTGCCCCTGGCCGAGGTGGTCATCGACTTCTTCGATCAGCTCAAGAGCCGTACTCAGGGTTACGCGTCGCTGGACTACGAACCGGCCGGGTACGCCGTCGGAAACCTGGTCAAAGTGGACATCCTGCTCGCCGGTGATGCGGTGGACGCCTTCTCGGCGATCACCCATCGCGACAAGGCCGACGAATATGGCCGGGCGATGACCGACAAGCTCAAGGAACTCATCCCCCGTCAGCAGTTTGATGTCGCCATCCAGTCTGCGATCGGCGGACGAATCATCTCTCGATCGACGGTGAAGGCCTACCGGAAAGACGTCACCGCCAAGTTGTACGGCGGCGATATCTCCCGCAAGCGCAAGCTGCTTGAAAAGCAGAAAGCGGGCAAAAAGCGCATGAAGTCGATCGGTCGGGTGGAAGTGCCGCAGGAGGCGTTCATTTCCGCGCTCAAGCTGGATTGATCGATGCGGGTCAACGGTATCGACCGGACAATTGCCATCTCTGGTCGTCCAACGTTGCGCGTCGGTGCTGGGTATCATCTAGTCCGGCGTCGGACGGGTGGTTGCCGCATGCTCGATGAACGGAAATCGGCGATTCTCTCGGCCATCGTCGAGGAATACATCCAGACCGCGCTGCCGGTGGGCTCCGGCCATGTGGCAACCGCGGCCCAGATGGCCGTGTCCTCGGCCACGATCCGCCACGACATGGCATTCCTTGAACGCGAGGGGTTTCTGCATCAGCCGCATACCAGCGCTGGTCGGGTGCCTACCGAGAAGGGCTACCGCTTCTTTGTCGACCATCTGAGCGAACCGGATCTGCACCCGGCTCAGGCGCAGACGGTCGGATCGTTCTTCGACCGAGCCCATACCCAACTCGAACAGATGCTGCATGAGACCAGCCGACTGCTTTCGACATTGACCAGCTACGCCGGCGTGGTGGTGGGCCCGCCACGAGAAACGGCCACCGTGCGCAGCGTGCAGGTGGTTGGCCTCGGGGGGCGTCAGGCCATTGTGGTGGTGGTGCTCTCGAATGGGACCGTCGCCCAGCACCATCTTGAGGTAGATCCCGCTACCACTGATGTCGATATGGGCGCGGCGAGCGCGGTGCTGAGTCGGGCCCTGATCGCTCATCCCTTGCACCTGGCCTACGCGCCGTCTGCCTCGGGCGACCTCAGGGTCGACTCGGTGGTCGAGCGGGTTCTCGCCGCCATTCGCCATCGTGAGGCCGACGATGCTCAGCGGGTGTATGTCGGTGGGGCGGCCAATGTTGCCGGTGCCTTTGCCGCGACGGAGACCGTGCGTAGCGTGCTGTCCCTACTCGAGGAGCAGTACGTGGTCGTCGGACTTATCCGGGAGGTGCTCGGTCGAGGCCTTCAGGTCGCAATCGGTACCGAAACCGGCGTGGCACCATTGGCGGAATGTTCACTGGTGGTTGCGCCCTACACCGTCGATGGTGAGGCCATTGGGTCGATTGGCGTCCTTGGCCCAACGCGAATGAACTATCCCCAAGCCCTCGCCGCGGTCGCGGTGGTGAGTAGAAGCCTGGGGCACCGTCTGTCGGAAGGGTCAGATTCTTGAGTGACTACTACGAGTTGTTGGAAGTCTCCTCCACGGCAAGCGCCGACGAACTGAAGAAGGCTTACCGACGACTGGCACGCCAGTATCACCCCGATGTGAACTCCGCACCGGAGGCCGAGGCGACGTTCAAGGCGATCTCTCGGGCCTACGAGACGCTGTCGGATCCGCAACGTCGGGCCCGTTATGACCGTTTCGGTCCGGAGGAGGGCGGGGCGGCAGGCCCGTCCAATCCCGGGTTCAATGGCGGGCTCGACGACCTGCTCGGCATGGTCATGGACGGATTCGGGTTCGGCGGCGGTCGAGGCCAGCGGGGTCGGCCTGGTCCTCCCCGCGGCGCTGACCTTGAGACCGTGGTCGACCTCGCGTTCGAGGACACGGTGTTCGGTAGCGAGAAGAACGTGAGGGTGCGAACCGCGGTCCACTGCCCGGACTGCTCGGGCAGCGGGGCGGCGGAAGGGACCACCGTTTCCACCTGTAGTGATTGCGGTGGCTCCGGCCAAGTACGGCGAGTGCGTCAGTCCTTCTTGGGACAGATGGTCACCACCAACCCCTGCATTCGTTGCGGCGCATCAGGGGAGATGATCAGCTCACCGTGCTCGCGTTGCAGCGGCGATGGGAGGGTGACCGAGGAACGCTCCTATCCGGTGGAGATGCCCGCCGGCGTCGACAGCGGTACCACGCTGAGGTTGTCTGGACGCGGTGCGGTTGGCCCTCGGGGCGGCGCCGCGGGCGATCTGTACGTGCACTTGCGAGTCGCTCCGCACCCCTATCTCACCCGCCAGGGCGACGACCTGCACCACCGGCTGGCTATCACGTTCACCCAGGCTGCGCTCGGCAGCACGATGGCGTATCAGTCCCTCGACGGCGAGGTGGAACTTGTGGTGCCCGCAGGCACGCAGGCCGGCACCGTCTTCCGCTTTCGTGAACTTGGCGTACCTCAGGTTCGAGGCCGCGGGCGGGGCGATCTTCTCGTTGAGGTGGCGATCGGAACCCCGACGGACCTTTCCGAGGAGCAGGAGGAAGTCTTGCGGCGCTTCGCGGACCTGCGGGGCGAAGAGGTTGCGGAGCCGGAAAAGGGTCTGTTGGCCCGTCTCCGCTCGGTGATTCGTTGATGCGGTGACAATCTCGCCGCCATGCGCCACACTCGCTGGCACTCGGGGTCCGATTGTCTACGTCGAGGACCTATCGCGTCCGGCTGTCGCGGATGACGACCGCCATCACCTCGAGCGGGTGTTGCGCCTTCGTTCCGGTGATGCGGTGATGCTCTGCGACGGTCGAGGTTCATGGCGCCAAGCAGCATTTGGTCCCGCGTTGAGCTGGACCTCCGACGAGCAGTGCGACGCTCGCGCCGAGTCCCAATTGTCCCTGTCGGTCGCGTTGCCCAAAGGCGATCGTGGCGATTGGCTCATACAAAAGGTGACCGAAATCGGGATCGACCGGATCGTCGTGATGGAAACCGACCACTCGGTGGTGCGTTGGGAGAAGGCTAAGGCCTCGCGCCAGCTCGATCGGTTGAGTCGGATTACCCGGTCGGCATCGGCGCAAAGCCGTCGGGCATGGCTGCCGCAGCTGAGCGGTCCGCTGGGCGTTGATGTTGCCGCGGAGGCGCTTGGTTCCTGTCTAGCGGTTCCGGGAGGGGGACCTATTTCCCGGGTTTACCGGAATGTGATGATCGGCCCAGAGGGCGGTTGGAGCACTGCGGAAGCCGGTCGGGGATTACCCACGGTGGGCCTCGGGCCGCAGGTACTACGGGTGGAGACGGCAGCGGTGGTCGCCGTAACACTGCTAATGGCGATGCGTTCAGGCATGGTGTTGCCTCCCGCATCGGCCGCTGAAAACACTTTCGGTGGTTGATTTCTGCAGAATCGGTGCGTACTCTCACACTCCGTAACCAGATCAGGGTAAATCCTTGTTCGGTAGCGCGGAAACTACGGAGCGAAAGTGGGAGAGCGGATGCTCAGCGAAAATGAGGTGAGCGGGTCGGAGATTCCCTCCAACTACGGTCGCAAGGTGGGCGAACGCCTCCGAGGAATCCGTCGGCAAAAGCGGATTTCCCTCCAGGACGTCGAAGCTGCTTCGAACCACGAGTTCAAGGCGTCGGTGCTCGGGGCCTACGAGCGGGGCGAGCGGGCCATATCGGTGCCCCGGCTCCAGCGTTTGGCCCGTTTCTACAGCGTGCCGGTGGATCAGTTGTTGCCCAAGGACGAAGGCCCAGATTTTGACAATGCTCGAGTGGTGCGGGGCGCCTTCGACGATGTGTCGGTGACCATCGACCTGACCCGTCTGGAGCAACTTGACGGACCTGAGGCCGAGATGCTCTCCCGCTATTTGAGCATGGTCCAGGTGCAGCGGCAGGATTTCAACGGCCGGGTCTTGACCATCCGCCGGGACGATATCCGCGCCTTGGCGTGCATCCTTGGGACTCCCGTGGAGGAGACAACGCCGCGTCTTGAAGGGCTCGGCCTGCGCGTCGTGCGCTGATCGGATTCCCGTCGAAAACCGCGAAAGATGCCGGGCTTGCCCGGCATCTTTGGCGTTTTGGCGGCTGCCAATCGGTGTTCGTCCGCCGCAACCCATCGGCGTTGGGGATGGGACCGAGGGCCTATTAGCCCATCGAGTTCCGGCTAAAGGTGCGCTTACCGTCAGTGATATGTCAGTCACAAAACGAGTCAAGATGGTGGCGGCCAGCCTTGCCGCCTGCGTGCTGTTGGTGTCGGCCGGTTCCAAACCGGAAGTTTGATAACACCGCACAGATTGTGAGCCCGTCGCAGACCACGATGCGCACATAGATGGTGTGCCCTTCGCGCCGAATCTCGTGTGGGCACGACGGCGACGAGGTGCGGCCCGTTGAGAGCACGCCACCGCTATTTCGTCGGACTTGATGAACTCGAACGCCAACCCCACCGTCGAGAACGGGATCGCATGAATTCGGGCGGGCCGTACGCTGTACGGGTCGATTGTTATCGTGTGCCATCGGCTTGGCGCGGAGTTGCGAGTTCTTGGCGGGCGAGTTGGATCTGGTTGCGGGCGTAGCGGACGGCCCCAGGTAGTTCCATGGCCTTGCCGGTGGCGACAAAGCGTTCGAATGTCTCGTCCCCGAGCATGGCACGGAGGTGGTCCACGACGCGGGCGACCTCGAAGATTGCCTTGGTGCCGGGGTGGTTGATGGTGGAGCCGTAGACGGTGGCTGCGATCTCGGCTCGTTCGGCGCGGTCGACGATCACGACAAGGTTGGCGAGCGCCAAGGCCAGCTGGGTGACCTGGCCTGCCTGTTGAAGAGAGTTGATGACGTCGTCGAGCATGCTGAGGGCCGTGTCGAGGTCGCCGTGGACTGCTTCGAGTGGGGCGGCTTCTCGGGCAATGTTCACCTCGTGGAACGGCAGGCGGTGCTTGCGGGTCCAGGCGAGTCCTTGGCTGAACGTTTCGAGAGCTCGGGCGGGTTCGCTCCGGGAGTATGCGAGCCCGTTGCTCAAGAAGGCCAAAGCGACGACGAACGGGTTGCCGTGCGCCCGGGCAGCAGCGAGGCCCTGTTCGGCGATAGCGGTGGCCTCATTGTGGCGCCCGAGCCGGGCCAGCAGCATGGTCTGCCCGCAATGGCCATACACGCGGGCGGGCCCGTCCTGGCCCGCGAGGTCCGTGACGAGTTCCAACGTTCGCTCAAGCTCGCCGGCCATAAGATGGCCATTCGCCTCCCAGAAACGGTTCAAGCCGTTGGCGAAAGGCTCGTAGCGCGCATCGTTTGCCAACTCCGCCGCGGTTTGGGCGTAGCGGACACCTGCCTCGGGGCGACCGATGATCGAGCCGAGACTGGCACGCACAGGCCTCGGCACACCCGGGCCAGCATCCGGCGCGCCTCCTGGTACATCTCGATCCCTCTAGAGACCTCGGACTCGATTTGTAAGACTGGCAGTACTTCCGGCGTGGGTGCAGCGGTTGCGGGAGCCGGCTGGTCACAGCGACAACGGGTGGGGTGAACGGTACGGTGGGTGCATGAACCTTACCGTTGTCGGGTCGTACCGGCGGCCGCTCGCCGCCAGCCTCGAACGGCTATTAGAGAACGCGCTGGACTTTGAGCACCTGCCATGGGTCCACGCGACCACGTTCAACTCCATTGACTGTAGTGACGCCGGCCCATGGGGCTTCCGGGCGACGGTGGGCTTGACCGCGTCGAACTCTGAAGTCGGCTTAGAGCTCTTACTCGATACCGAGCGGGCAACGTGGGTCAGCCGGACCGTAGACGGCCGGGGAACCAGCGAAATTTGGAGCACGGCGGTCGCGACAGGACCGCACTCCTGCGAGGTGACCGTGACGTTCCATGTGCCCGATATGCGCGTCGAGACAGCGGACCGGCTGGGCGCATCCTATGCCCGCCTTTATGGGCGGCTCTACGACGAGGACGAAGCAATGATGGTGGGGCGGGAGGCCGCTTTGGCCGATCGCGCTGGGACACCGGTGCGGGTTGTGGAGGTCGACGGCGAGCCCTGCGCGTTCAAGGCACGCTGCCCGCACCTGCTTGGCCCGCTCGACGACGCCCCCGTGATTGATGGGGTGATCCAATGCCCATGGCATGGCTTCCGCTTCGACGTGCGCACCGGCGCCAACCTCGACGGTCGCCGATGCCACCTGACCAGGGTCCCCGTGCCGTCGAACATCCCTAACTGACCGCGGCGCCTTGGGCGCCGCCAAGTCAGTGCACGCTTATCATCCGTTCTCTGTCCGAGGAACGGCACGACCCCTCAACCGACCGAAACACGAACGCCATCGCCGCCCTTCCAGAGCCACAGGCAGAAGGCTGAAGGTGCCGAGAACGCGTTGGCTGCGTTGGTGCGTCGGCCAACTTCAATCCCGCCGTTTGCGTGGCGGCGGTCGAGCGCGGCAAGGACAGGGGGTCCGGTGGCTTGGCCGTGGTCGTTGGTTCAGGCTGCGGTGTGGTACTCGTTGATGAGTCCGCCGCAGGTCGCGTGTCGCTGGATCGGTTCGGCCGAACCAATCCCAGCGACGTCGTCGCCTGCCGGTGGGCGTTGTCCGAGCGACCGGTGCGGGCGATGCTCGTTGTAGTGGGTCACGTACTCCGCTAGCAACGCCCTCAGTTGACGTTCGTTCCAGATGATGGTGCGGTCCAACAGCTCGTGACGGACGCTTCGGACCCATCGCTCCGCAAACGCGTTCGCTTGGGGAGCGATGGGAGGGGTGGTGATTGCTTCGGCCCCGACTGCGGTGAGCGCGTCGTCGAAGCTGGGGGTGTACTGGCCGCCGCCATCGTGGATCACGAACCGCACCGCACGGTCGAGGCGCATCAGCAGATTCCTTGCCTGTTGGGTCGTCCACGGTCCGGTCGGGTTGGTGGTGATCCCAGCGAGGTGCACGATCCTGGTGTCCACCGCGATGAAGAACAGCACGTAGAACCGGCGCAGCAACACGGTGTCCACGGTGAAGAGGTCGGTTGCGATCACCGCTTTCGCCTGGGAACGAATGAATTCCGACCACGACGGCCCCGACCTGGCTGGTGTTGGCTCGCGGCCGGCGCCGCGCAAAGGTGCTCCACACCGTCGAAGCTGCGATCTTGTGGCCGAGAGGAGCTCTCCGTGGATCCGCCGGTTGCCCCAGGTCGGATTCTCGCTGTCGAGCCGCGAGACGAGCCGGCAGATCTCCCGGCTTGTCCGCGGACGGCCGGGCTTGCGGTGGGCGGGATGTGTTCAGTGACGAGCGACGAGCCGGCGGTGCCATCCCAGCACCGTTGTCGGCTGCACGATCAGGAACACCTGCCCGAGACGGTCGCGATCGAACACCTGGGACAGCACGCCGAGCACGGTGCGGTCCCGGTCATCGAAGGCTGGACGAGGCACTTGCCCCTGCAACACCAGCAGCTGGTGACGCAACGCCAGGATCTCCGCATCGCGACGATCGCCGCTGGCCAGCAGTAGCCCGACACGGGCCACGACGAGACGGACAACGAACGGCAGCGACCGAAACACGACCGCGGACCCTACCGCCGGGCACGCCGCTGACCAGCACAGACGCATTTCCGGCACGCTCAGGCCACCGTGAGCACGACGTCCTCGGAGGCCAACAGCGCGTTGTCCGATCGGTTCGAGGTGCCAAGCACTAGCGCCCGCTGTACCAACACCTCGGTGTGTTCGTTGATGGTGGCGAGGACATCGATGCGGTCGCCGCGGTCAAGGTTGCCCGACAGGGCCCGGGAGCGGGGCAGGGCGAAGGACAGTTCACGGTAGCGCCAGGCTGCAGTGCCATCAGGGCCAGCATCATCGAGACCGACGACCGCCGCGGTGAGCAGCGAACCGGCCGCCACCGGCCCGCGTAGGACAGCGCCTTCAAGGCGCACAGGGTTGCGCTGTGCGCTCGCCGCCATGGCAGGTGGCAGGTCGACTACGGCCAAGGCGAGGTCCTGCGCGGTTAGGAGGTCGCCCGGCGCGAGGTCGCGTGTTGCCACCACGAATCGTTCCCTCGGTCCATCGTTGCCGCCGCTCGAGGCCACGAAGGCGAGCACCGCGGCGGCGGTGACGAGCAGCGCGCCGATCATCGCTCGTCGCCCCGGAAGACGTCTGGAGCCGCCTATGTAACGATGGCGTCGGCGCCGGTGATGGATGTCCGGCGGAGTGAGGGGGTCATCGGCCGAGCCAAGCGGGCTAGAGATCCTTCTCTTGCTGTTAGATGTCATCCATGTCATCCCATTGTTTTTTATGTCCTTGCGAGAGTTTGCCGAAAGGATCGAAAACGCGCAAGGGGCGGATACAATGGACTGCCTATGGGTAGCCATGAAATACGTTGGCTCAGCACGGCCGAGTCGGCCCGTCGCCTTGGCATTACGCCTCGGACCCTTTACCGTTTCATCGACGAAGGGCAGCTACCTGCCTATCGTTTCGGTCGGGTGATCAGGCTCAAGGAGGACGAGGTGGATACCTTCATCGAGGCGTGCCGAATCGCCCCCGGAACGCTTGAACATCTCTACCCGGAGACTCTCGGCGACACGTCAATCAACGACAGCAGCCGCACGTAGCGGTACCCGTCGGTGAGTGGCCCTTGCGGTCCGTTCGAATGGGAATCGGTCGGGTCGAGTGCGAACAGGTCCTCCCCGACCCAGATCAGGCGGCCACTCATCACGGTGCCTCCGGCCAAGGTGCAGCTCAGTTCGGCGTCGACATCGGCCAACTCGGCGAGCAGGTGACGTAGCGACGGCCCGCCCGCGGCGTTGCCCCGGTCACCGTCGAGAGGGTCTGTGCCGTAGTGTTGCACGGCGACGAGATGGGCGATGGCCACGAGTACGGCGCGGCCCGAGGTCGTCTTCAGCACCACCACATCGGCTCCGACGGCAGTAAGGACCCCGATGTGGGTTCCGCCGGCCGCGGTGAGCAGCCGCACGGTCGCGACGCGCTCGGCGAGATTGCACAGCAAGCCCGCGAACGAGCTCGACTCGACGGCCTCACGCTGTAACCAGTGCCGTCGTCGTCGCTCCGCCACGCGTTCGTCGGTGCGGGCGTCGGAGACGAAACGCGCCAGCAGATCGGCCCACTCCTCACCCGTCGAACCCGGTTGCGGTGGTGGAGTTTCGGCCACGTTCGCGTCGGGTCGGTTGTTCGGTTCGGGCGTCCATGCCATGCTGCACCTCTACGGAATGACGGCCGGCCTCACCGGCGTTGGCGTTCTGTGATCACCTCATGACTGCATCGTCTCCTAGCCCCACCCCGCTGAAGCTGTCCGTTCCCGGCAACGAGGTCATGGCCGCTTTGCTTGGCCCGCGCGACGAGTTGCTCCGCATCGTCGAGCAAGCGTTCCCGGCGACAGACATCCACGTTCGGGGCAACGAGATATCCATCGCCGGTACCGACGCCGAAGAGGTGGTGCGGGTTTTCGAGGAGTTGGTGACCATCGCGCGGCTCGGTCACGTGCTCGAGCCGGGCAGCGTGGCGCGCACCATCGACATGGTCCGGGCCCATGAACGACCTTCCGAGGTGCTCACCGCGGAGGTGCTGCGGGCGGCGCGGGGGCGTTCCGTGCGACCGAAGTCGGCCGGGCAGAAGCGCTATGTCGAGGCAATCGCCTCCAACATCATCACCTTTGGGGTTGGGCCGGCGGGCACCGGCAAAAGCTGGCTCGCGGTGGCGCTCGCGGTCCAGGCGCTGCAAAACAAGGAAGTCGAGCGAATCATCCTGACCCGACCCGCGGTGGAGGCGGGGGAGAAGCTGGGGTTCCTTCCCGGCGACCTCAGCGCCAAGATCGATCCGTACCTCCGGCCGCTCTATGACGCGCTGTACGACATGGTCGAGGCGGAGGGGGCCCAAAAACTTTTGGCCCGCGGCCTGGTCGAGGTGGCACCGCTGGCGTTCATGCGGGGCCGCACCCTCAATCGCAGTTTCATCATCCTCGATGAGGCCCAGAACACCACCCCCGAGCAGATGAAGATGTTTCTCACTCGGATCGGGTTCGGATCCAAGGCGGTCATCACTGGGGACACCACCCAGGTCGATGTGCCTGGTGGCCGTAGCGGTCTCGATGGTCTCGAGCCGATGCTCGGTGACATCGACGGCCTAGCCTTCGTCCACTTGAGCAGCCGTGACGTGGTGCGCCACCGCATCGTGGCGGACATCGTCAACGCCTACGAGCGGGCCGGCGGCCAGCCACGTAGTGCACGATGATGCGCCGCCGCGCCGTTCGCGACGCGCCGACCCTGGCCGCGGTCGACATTGAGGTGGGCAACGAGCAGAACGACGTCGCGGTGGATGCCGCGGGGTTGGCCTCCTTGGCCGGTTCAGTCCTGTCCGCTGAAGGGGTGCACGGCCCGGCAGAACTCACATTGAGCTTTGTCGACGAGGCCGCGATGGCCGCATTGAACGGCGCCCACATGGGCGAAACAGGCCCGACTGACGTGTTGGCCTTCCCCTTGGACGATCCGGACGAGGTGCGCCCGGTCGGCATGGCGGCGCTGCTGGGTGACATCGTGGTCTGTCCGGCGGTGGCGCGCCGCTACGCCGCCGAACATGGCCGATCCACGGAGCACGAGTTGGCCCTGCTGGTGGTTCACGGGGTGCTGCACGTCCTTGGCCACGATCACGCAGAGCCAGATGAGGCCGCCCTGATGGCGGAGCATGAACTTCGGCATCTGCGTGCCTTCCTCGACCCCGCGTTCAACCGATGAGCCCGCGGTCATGACCGTGCTGAGCTCTGCCGATATCGCCGCTCTGGCCGTCGTGGCGTTGGCCATCGCGGCGAGCGCGGTCCTGGCCATTACCGACACCGTGCTCACCCAAGTCACCCGAGCCCGAATGGAGGCCATGGCCGAGGAGCAGCCCACCGACACCGCAGTGCGTTCGGTGCGCCGGCTGCTGGAGGAACGCGACGAATCGCTGCACCCCGTGCTGTTGCTGGAGTTGGCCTGCGACGTCGTCGCGGCGTCACTGGTGACCCTGGTCAGCTACCGGGTGGCGGGCAACGGATGGGCGGTGCTGGTGGTACTGCTGATCTTCGTGCCCGTCATGTTCCTCCTGGCGGCTTCGCTGCCGCGGGCGTGGGCGCTGCACAACCTCAACCGGGCCGTACGCGTGGCGGGACCAACTGGGGTGTTCGTGCGTCGGTTGTGGCCGGTTCACCTCGTGGCCAGGGGGGCGCTGGGCCTGGCGCACCGGCTGTTTCCGCGCGGCGCGCACCTCCCGCTCGCCGAACTCGGGGACCAGTCCTTCGTGGCTTTGGCCGGTTCACCCAGCGAGTCGGACCGGATTGATCTCGACAGCCAGAATCTGCTGGCGTCGGTGATCGGCTTCGGCACAACCGTGGTGCGAGAGATCATGGTGCCCCGGCCGGACATGGTGGCACTCGACGGGTCGGCCAGCCTCGATGAAGCGCTGGCCAAGGTCCGTGCGGAGGGCTATAGCCGCTATCCGGTTACCGGTGAGTCCATCGATGACATCATCGGAGTGCTGTATGCGAAGGACCTCGCCGAAGCCGCCTTGTCGGGTCGCGTCGAGCAAAGCGTGGCGGGACTGGTCCGCACGGCTCGTTTCGTGCCCGAATTGAAGCAGGTCTCCACGTTGTTGCGTGAGCTGCAACAGGAGAAGCTGCACCTCGCTGTGGTGATCGACGAGTACGGCGGGACCGCCGGGTTGGTGACGATGGAAGACATCATCGAGGAACTCGTCGGTGACATCGAGGACGAGTTCGACGAGGGCCGTCCGGCGATCGAGCATCTAGCGGACGGGGCAACGCGCATCGAGGCTCGGCTGTCTCTTGACGAGGTCAATGACGAACTCGATCTCGATTTGCCAGAAGGCGATTGGGATACGCTCGGCGGCCTGGTCATCGACCACTTCGGGGCGATCCCTGCCGTGGGTGACGTTGCCCGGTTCGGCGATCATGTGCTTGAGGTTGCTTCGATGCGAGGTCGGCGAATTGTTACGCTTGTCCTGCGTTTGGACCCCTATGTTGAGCCGCCAGAAGGCGCGGGCGAGCGGGCGAGCGACGGGGAGGTTTCAGGGCCATGAAGTCCGGTTTCGTGGCACTTATCGGTCGTCCCAATGTCGGCAAGTCGACCTTGGTGAACCACTTGGTCGGGACCAAGGTGTCCATCGTGTCCGACAAGCCACAGACGACGAGGACCCAGATCCGTGGGGTACTCAACCTTGACGACGCCCAGGTGGTGTTCGTCGACACACCAGGGGTGCACAAACCTCGAACCCCGCTTGGTGATCGGCTCAACAGCCGGGCCTACGAGGCTGCCAGTGGGGTCGATGTGGTCTGCGTGGTGGTCGACGGTGCCTCCGGCGTGGGTCGTGGCGATGAGCGGGTGTTGGCTGGGGCGCCGGCCGACGCGGTGGTGGTGTTGAACAAGATCGATGGGATGAGCCGGGAGAAGATCTTCGATCAGCTCGCGAAGCTCAGTGCCCTGGCCAAGGGCGGGGCGGGGCTGGACCGACGCGAGTACTTCGCGGTGTCGGCACGAACCGGCGAAGGGGTCCAACGCTTGCTGGACCATCTCGTCAGCGGCTTTGCGGAAGGGCCGGCGTTCTTCCCTCGGGATGAAACCTCGGACAACCCCGAGGCATTCTGGGTGGCCGAACTGGTGCGCGAACAGCTCTTGGCGCGGACCGAGGACGAGTTGCCGCACTCCATTGCCACCCGAGTGACGGAATGGGAGTGGCCCCGCATTCGGTGCGAGATCCTCGTCGAGCGCGACTCGCAGAAGGGCATCGTCATCGGCAAGGGCGGGTCGGTACTCAAGGCGGTCGGCACCGAGGTGCGGAAGGCGCTGGCGCCCGGGGCGTACCTCGAGCTCGCGGTCAAGGTCGATCCGAACTGGCAACGGCGTCCGGCGGCGCTCGATCGTCTCGGCTTCTGAGGACGAGGCCCATGGGGCCGCGCCGAGGGTCAGGTGCGCGGGCTGCTGCAGCTGAGCCGGTAGTTTGCCCAACGTGGTTGGTGCGCGCAGGGGCAAGGGTGGCGACGACGAGCGGATTCGGGCACTCGGGCTCGATCCGCGGCGCATTCCCCGCCATATCGCCTGTGTCATGGACGGCAACGGTCGCTGGGCTCAGCAACGAGGCCTCAAGCGAACCGAAGGCCATGCCGCGGGGGAAGAGGCACTGCTCGACGCGGTGAACGGAGCGCTCGAGCTGGGGGTGCGTTGGCTCAGCGTCTACGCCTTCTCCACCGAGAACTGGAGCCGGCCCACCGACGAAGTGCGGTTCCTCATGGACTTCAACCGCCGGATCCTGCTGGGCCATCGCGACGAACTGCACGCCAAGGGCGTACGCATCCAGTTCCTCGGCCGGCGCGACTGGCGGGTACCGCGCCGGTTGTTACGGGTGATCGACGAGACCGTCGAGTTGACCGCAGGCAACCGCGGCATGACCTTCTCGGTCTGCTTCAACTATGGCGGCCGAGCGGAGATCATCGACGCCGTAGCGGCGATGATGCGCGACGGGGTGTCAGCGGAGAAGGTCAGCGAGAAGACCTTGCGGCGTTACTTCTATGCCCCGGACATGCCTGATCCCGACCTGGTGATTCGCACCTCGGGGGAGTTCCGCATCTCGAACTTCCTGCTGTGGGAATTGGCCTACTCGGAGTTGATCTTCACCCCGATCTACTGGCCGGACTTTCGGCGGGAGCACCTGGTCGAAGCGGTGCGGGAGTACCAGGTGCGCGACCGACGTTTCGGTGGCTTGGCCTGAACCAGGTGGAGCGCGACCGGTGAGCTTGTACCGGGCGACCGGCATCGTGCTGCGTACGTTCAAAGTGGCCGAGGCGGACCGCATTGCTGTCGTGTTCAGTCTGGAGCACGGCAAGATCCGCGCCGTGGTGAAAGGCGTCCGCAAGACCACGGCACGTCATGGACTTCGACTCGAACCGCTGGCCCATGTTGCCCTACAGCTCTACCGGGGACGCGATCTCGACACCGTCACCCAGGTGCAGGGCATCGATACCTTCGCCGCTATTCGTAACGATCTCGATCGGTTGGCTCGGGCCGCGGTGCTGCTTGAGGCGGTTGAGGTGTCCACGCTGGACCGCGAGCCGGATGAGCGTCGCTATCAGCTGTTGCTCGGAGCGTTGCGAACGATGCAGAGTCGGGACCGGCCACTGTTGGTCAGCGCCATGCTGCTCAAGCTGCTGCAACTCGACGGGGTGGTGCCGGTGCTCGATGCCTGCACCGGGTGCGGTCAGACCGAGGAGCTCGTTGCGCTCGACCCGCAGGCCGGGGGGGCGCGTTGTCGGGCGTGTCGGTCGGGCATGCTGCTGAGCCCGCGAGGCTTCGAGCTTGCTCGCATGATGCTCGGCGGCCAACTTGGTGGCGCCCTCAACGAGGAACGATCCCTCGACACCGAGGGTTTGGACCGCGTGGTGCTCTCCGCTGTTGAGCAGCACTTCGAGCGGCGCTTACGGGCCGCGACGGTCAATACCCACTGAAGGGACCCTCCCGCGAGGGGCCTGCTCGGCGGTTGGCTACCGGCTGATGGGGCCCCACTGTTTGGCCTGATCGTCCCACTCGAGCCACGCCTCGGCCACCGGCTCCCAGCAGATGTAGGCCTCACGGACGCCGTCCCATTGGGGCGGATAGGGGTGGTCTTGGGGGGCTTGGGGCTTGCCCTCGGGCTCAGACTCCGGTTCATCCAGGGACCCGAAATCGCTCCCCTCACCGCCCGTCTCGGCCCCGAACTCGCCGCCAGGCAGTGGCCTAACGGCAACGGTGTCATCTGGGACCAGGGCCGGAGATGGCGCCATCGGCTCGGCCGATAGCTGCGGTTGGTCCTCGCCCTGGCCATCGTCGGCTTCGGCCATCGTCGCTGGATCGGCCGGTTGATCCGCCTGGGGTTGGACTGGGAGGAGCGGGCGACCGGCGATGAAATTGGCTCGGGCGATGACACCCACACCGAGACGATCGTCGCGCAGGGGGCCGGCCAGTGCCGGCATGAACTCTCCGAGCACTCGTAGAACGCCTAACGGAACGAACAGCACCAGCAGTCGCAACGGCCAAGGCGCCCCGACGATGGCCCCCAGAATACCGACCACGCCGATTGCCCCGTCGGGCAGAGCCCAGCGGACGAAGGAGCGAATCGGACCGACACAACGCTGGGTGCTGTCCGCCAAGCGGATTGCGGCGATCGCCTTGCCCGGTGTCCAACCGCTGACCCCTTGAATGGTGACCAGCACCAACAGCACGTAGGCCAAGGTGACGAGGTACACCGACGGTGAGGGTGGGTCCGCAATGTAGACGCGATCGCCGATTCGGAATGTGGTGTGGTCGCTGTCGATCACCCGGCCGTTGGTGAGGGTGAACTCGATGATGGTGTTGCCGACCTGATCGAGCCGGTCGGATTGAGCGGCAACGTTGCACCCAGGCGACGGTGCTGGGTCGCATGCCCCGGGCCGCGTTTCCAGCACCGCGGACCCTGCGACCCACAACACGCCGAAGAGGACCGCCACGGTGGTCAGGTCGATCAGCCGGGCGATGGCCCGCCGGGTCCACAACCCCCGGTCCGTGAGACGTTCGGGCCTCTCCCGGCGCGCCGCGGAGCCGGCGGCGGTGGAACCGCTGGTTTTCGCCCGCCTCACCGAGGTCCTCACGGGTCCATTCTTAGCGCCCCACTGGCTCGGTCCAGCGCATGGTTTGGACGTGCGGTGCGCTCAGACGACGTGGACGGGGCCCCAACCGCCAAGTGCGTCGTCGTACTTCATCCACCGTCTTTCGACCGGGTCCCATTGGACGTATGCCGCGAGGGCATCATCCCAGATCGGGTCGAAGTGTTGGGTCTCCTGCTCCACGGTGAGGCTGTAATGCTCTGGCGCGGGGCCGGGGCCCGCCGTGGGCGCGGGTTCGGCCGGCTCGTCGCGGGTCGAGATGACCCTACTGCCGGTGAGAAGATCGCCGATTCGCTGGTGTTTGGGCGAGAACCAGATGAGCGCCAGCGCGAGAGCGCCGAGGCAGGGTAGGCCGTCCACCACCCAGGCCGCCGAGCGGATGATGGCGACCGTCGTTCCTGGCGGCTGGCCCCGTTCGTTGACGAGGCGCAGATCCAACAACGCTTTGCCCGCGGTGAAACCGGTTTCGCCTTCCACCACACCGAAGACGGCGGTGAGGACCAGTGCCACCATCGCCAAGGAACCGAAGCCGGTTCCGAGTAAGCGACGCGCCACGAGGACCGCGACAACCACCATCGCCAGATCGATGCCGAACGCCACGGTGCGCCGCGTGAGCAGCGTAAAGCCGGGCGTTAGTCGGCTGCGAGGCACGGTGGGACTGGTCATCGCGGGGTCCTTCGGTGCCTCGCTGGTGGCGGGCGGTGTGCTGCGGGAGCGGCGTGCAGGAGGGGTAACCTGCCCCGCCATGGCCAGTGACTCCCCTCCGACATCGGCTCCGGACGACTCGGACTTAAACCCTTCCGAGCCCGGCCCGGCGGGAGCCGAGCGAGGATCCGCCGAACAGGACGCTCCAGCCCACGACCTCATGCGGCACGACCTCATGGAGAAGGTCGTCAACCTTGCCAAGCGCCGAGGCATCATCTTTCCGTCGGCAGAGATCTATGGCGGCTTTCGCTCCACGTACGACTACGGACCCATTGGCGTACTGATGCTTCGCAACGTGAAGGATGCCTGGTGGCGAACCATGGTGCAGATGCGCACCGATGTGGTCGGCCTCGATGCGTCGATTCTCTCGCCCCCTGCGGTGTGGGAGGCGTCAGGCCACCTGGCCAACTTCACCGACCCGTTGGTGGATTGCACCAACTGCAAACAGCGGTTCCGCGAGGACCACCTCGACGATGCGATGGTCTGCCCATCCTGTGGGGCCCGGGGCAGCTTCACCGAGGCGCGCCAGTTCAACCTGATGTTCAAGACCCACGCCGGTCCGCTGGAGGAATCGGCGGCGGTGGCGTACTTGCGCCCGGAAACCGCCCAAGGCATGTTCATCAACTTCGCCAATGTGCTGAACACCAGCCGCAAGCGACCTCCCTTCGGCATTGCCCAAGTGGGCAAGTCCTTCCGAAATGAGATCACCCCCGGCAACTTCGTGTTTCGGACCCGAGAATTCGAACAGATGGAGATGGAGTTCTTCGTCCCGCCCGACGAGGCGGCGACGTGGTACCAGTACTGGTGCACCGAGCGTTTCGACTGGTACGTCCGTCACGGGATTTCCCGAGAGAAGTTGCGGTTACGCGCCCATGACGCCGACGAGTTGTCTCACTACTCCTCTGGCACCTCGGACGTGGAGTTCCAATTTCCCTGGGGCTGGGGTGAGCTTGAGGGCATCGCCAACCGGGGCAACTACGACCTCACCCAGCACGCCACGCACTCCGGTGCTGATCTGAGCTACTTCGACCAGGAGTCCAAAAGCCGATACGTGCCTCACGTCATCGAACCGGCGGCGGGGGCCACGCGCTCGATGATGGCCTTCCTCATCGCCGCCTACGATGAGGAGGAGGTGAAGGGGGATGTTCGCACGGTGCTCCGGCTGCATCACCGCATCGCCCCCTACAAGGTGGCGGTTTTGCCGCTGTCGAAGAAGGCTCCCTTGACCGAACTGTCGCGTCAGGTCCTCGGCGAATTGCAGCCGCTGTGGATGACTGAATACGACGAGACCCAGGCCATCGGCCGTCGTTATCGTCGCCAGGACGAGATCGGAACCCCCTTCTGCGTCACGGTGGATTTCGATTCCCTCGAGGACCGGTCGGTGACGGTGCGCGAACGAGATTCGATGAGCCAGGATCGGGTGTCCATCGACCGACTGGTCGGCTATCTGGCCGAGCGTCTGCGTTGATGGCGTGAGCCGGGTCGATCGGCCGGGGCGGTTGGGGCAGGAGGGGCTGCTAGCATCATGGTGCTCGGCATTCCTCGAGCGACCGCGCCTGGTCACGGTATCCGCTTGACGGGACCGGACCAAGGGGCAGGGTTAGATGCCCACACCCTGAAGGGAACCACCTACGGCTATGGCCGAAAAAGCCGACATCATCGCCAACCACCGCCAACATGCGACCGACACGGGTTCGCCCGAGGTACAGATTGCACTGTTGTCCGGTCGTATCACCTATCTCACCGAGCACCTGAAGGTCCACAAGAAGGACCATCACACTCGGCGAGGTTTGTTGATGCTGGTGGGCCGTCGCCGCCGACTGCTCGACTACGTCCGTAAGAACGACGTCGAGCGCTACCGGGCGATTATCGCCAAACTCGGGTTGCGTCGCTGACCCGAACCACGAGCGGCCTCCAGGCCGCTCGTTGCGCATCGCGAACTCGCTTCGGGATACGCATCTTTGAAACAGAGTAAACAATCCAGGAGTAAGGGTCCGTCCGGGCGGTGTCCGGACGGGAACGACCAGCTGCCAGCTCCCAGCATTCGGTACCGGCCAAAGCCGAGTTGCCCGAATGCTGAGACCTGGGAACTGGTGGGTGCCCCGGCTCCTCGTTCGGGCTCCAGGAGCGAGCCCGGAAAGGACCAAACAGATGGCGCAATCCATCAGCGTCAGCGCGCCGGTCACCGGCGCGTCCGACAAGATCTTCTCCCTCGAAACCGGCAAGCTTGCCGGACAGGCCGACGGGGCAGTCATCGGGCGGATCGGCGGCACCTACGTGCTGGTCACCGCGACTGCCGCCAAGACTGTTCGCGACGGCGTCGACTTCTTCCCGCTCACCGTGGATGTCGAGGAGCGGCTTTACGCCGCGGGCAAAATCCCCGGCAGCTTCTTCCGGCGTGAGGGCCGTGCCCCCGACAGTGCCATCCTCACCTGCCGCCTGACCGACCGTCCGCTGCGACCCAACTTTCCCGACGGCTTCCGCAACGAGGTCCACGTCATCGCCACGGTCATGGGGGCGGACAAGGTCAATCCGCACGATGTGCTCATCATCAACTGCGCTTCGGCGGCTCTGCTGCTGTCGGGCATCCCCTTCTTGTCGGCGATCGGTGCGGTTCGCCTCGCCTATACCGCGGACGGACAGTGGCTGGCCCACCCGACCTATCAGGAAGGTGACGAGTCATCCTTCGAGATGGTCGTGGCCGGTCGCGAACTCGACAACGGCGATGTCGCGATCATGATGGTCGAGGCTGGCGGCACCGTCTCCACGTGGGAGAACGTGCAGTCAAGCGGCCACAAGGTCGATGAGATGGCACTAGCGCAGGGTCTTGATGCGGCCAAAGTCCACATCAAGGACATGATCAAGCTCCAAAAGGAGCTCGTCGCCGAGGCCGGTGCCAAGCCGCTTATGGCCTACCGGGAGCAGGTCGACTACTCGCCGGAGATCTTCGCCGCGGTCGAGGCGGCCGGTGCGGAGCGGATGAAGCCAGTCATCGCCATCGCCCGCAAGGCGGAGCGTGATGAGGCCGAAGGGGCGGTCCGTGCCGCCATCGTCGCCGAGGTCCTGCCGCAGTTCGCGGGCACGCCGGATGCCGATAAGCAGATCAAAGCGGCTGCTCGCAGCCTCACCAAGAAGCTGGTCCGTAGTCGAATTGTCAACGAGGGCGTTCGGATCGATGGCCGTGGCCCCAAGGACCTACGTCCGCTGGCCGCCGAAGTGCGGGTCCTTCCCACCGTGCACGGCTCGGGCTTCTTCGAGCGGGGTGAGACCCACGTGGTCAACATCACCACGCTTGGTGTGGCGCGGATGGACCAGATGATCGACGGCATCGACACGACCGAACGCAAGCGCTACATGCATCACTACAACATGCCGCCGTTCTCCACGGGCGAGACCGGCTTCATGCGCGGGCCCAAGCGGCGGGAGATCGGCCATGGCCTGTTGGCCGAGCGGGCCCTTCTACCGGTGGTTCCCAAGCAAGACGAGTTCCCTTACACCATGCGTCTGGTGTCCGAGGTGCTGTCCTCGAACGGCTCGACGTCGATGGCCTCCGTGTGCGGCTCGACCCTGTCCTTGATGGATGCTGGCGTGCCGATCAAGGCCCCGGTGGCAGGTATCGCCATGGGTCTGGTGTTCGCCGACGGCAAATACACCACCCTCACTGACATCCTCGGAGCCGAGGACGCGTTCGGGGATATGGACTTCAAGGTTGCCGGTACGGGCGAGTTCGTAACCGCCCTACAGCTTGACACGAAGATCGATGGCATCCCCGCTGACGTGCTCGCCGCAGCCCTGGCCCAGGCCAAGGAAGCCCGGATGCAGATTCTCGAGGTCATGCACGGTGCCATCGCCGCCCCGCGTGACGAGGTGGGCGAGACCGCTCCCAAGATCATCAGCTTCACCATCCCCATGGACAAGATCGGCGAGGTGATCGGCCCCAAGGGCAAGGTCATCAACTCGATCCAGTCCGAGACCGGTGCCGGTCTCACCGTCGACGACGACGGCTTCGAGGGCACCGTCACGATCTCCGCGGTCGACATCAACGCTCTGCGTGAGGCCGAACGTCAAGTGCGGTTGATCCTTGAGCCGCCGACGGCCGAAGTCGGTGCGACCTATACCGGCCGCGTGGTGAATATCACCAAGTTCGGTGCGTTCGTCAACATCCTGCCCGGCCGCGACGGCCTCGTGCACATCTCCAAGCTCGGTGGTGGCCGCCGCATCAACAACGTGGAAGACGTGCTCACCCTCGGTGAGGAGATCGAGGTTGTGGTCGAGGACGTCGATCCGAACGGCAAGATTTCCCTGCGTCCCGCCAACGTACCGGAGCGGACCGAGGGTGGGACTGAATCCACCAACGGCGGTGGGCACGAGAGTGGCCCGGGCCGAGAGTACGTCTCGTTCGAGGATTCCTTCGAGAGCGAGTTGCGCGAGGAGTTCGGCGACCTTGGTCCCGCGGCGGTGCATGGCGGGCCTCCGGGTGACCGTGACCGTTCCGATCGCGGTCCGCGTCGCGACAGCGGTGGTGGTGACAGCGACCGTGGTCGCCGTCCGCGTCGCCGCACTCGTTGAGTTCAACTGGAGGGGCCGCTCGTCGCCGTCAGGCAGGCGGGCGGCCCCTTGCCGTGCCCGGCGACTCGTCACCGTCGCCGACGTGGCAGCGCACGGAGCTGGCGAACGGGGTAAGGGTCCTGTCCGAACCCGTCCCGGGCGCCCGCTCGCTTTCGGTCGGGGTGTGGGTCGGGCGGGGATCGCGTGACGAGCCCGAGGAGCAGGCCGGGTTGTGTCACCTCCTCGAGCACTTGATTTTCAAAGGCACCGCAGAACACGATGCCCGCTCGTTGTCCGTCGCGTTCGACGCGGTGGGTGGCGAGATGAACGCCTACACCGCCAAGGAACGCACCGCCTATTACAGCCGGGTACCGGCTGGAGCGGAAGAGATTGGGATTGATCTCCTGCTGGAGGCGGTCACCCAGGCGGCGCTGCGCGAAGAGGATCTTGCCGGCGAGCGGGAGATCATCCTCGAGGAACTCGCCGGGGCGGAGGATGACCCGGCCGATTGGGCGGACACCAAGCTCTATGAGGTGCTATTCGCCGGTCATCCGCTCGGCCGCGAGGTCATCGGTAGCGCCGCAAGCGTTGGGGCCATCACGCGGCAGGACGTGGTGCGCTGTGTGGGCGAAGGTCATCATGGATCCAATGTCGTCGTAACTGCCTCCGGGGTGATCGATCACGGTCGACTCGTCGATGCGGTAAGCCGGTGGCTCGGATCGTTGCCCCGCGGTGATTCACCGCGGCGCCTTGCGCCCGGCGGGAGCGGTTTGGGCCGGGTGCATGTGCGGCGACGGACTGAGCAGACCCAGTTGGCCCTCGGTTGGCGCTGCGGAGGGCTGCACAGCGCCGATCGTCATGCCCTGACGGTGTTGGAGCATGTCCTAGGTGATGGTCCGGCCAGCCGACTCTTCAACGAGGTGCGTGAACTTCGTTCACTGGCGTACTCCGTTGGTTCGGCGTTGTCGCTGTACAGCGATGTCGGCACCTTGCTCGTGGCTACGGCGGTAGCCCCCGAACGCGCCACACAGACGTTGCGAGTGATCGAGGGTGAGGTGGCCCGCCTCGCTGAGGGGGGTATCACCGCGGCCGAATTGGCTGCGGCGCAGGGCTATGTCGTGGGTTCGACGTTGCTGGGCCTCGAGGAGGCGTCGACCTGTATGGCTCGGCTGGCGTACCTGGAGCTGAACTACGGCGGCGTGACCCCGATCGAGACCTATCTCGAACACATCCGTGCGGTGAGCCTCCAAGACGTGCAACGTGTCGCCGCGGCCGTGCTTTCGGTGGCACCGGCGCTCGCCACGGTGGGCCCGCGTTCGGTGCGCTGAGTCGGCGGCGGCGTCTCGTACCTCGCGGTTGAGTTGAGCGGGTTCGCGCTGCGCGCGTCTTCTACGCTCAAGCTCATGACGATCCGGGTTGCAGTGCTGGGAGCGAGGGGACGGATGGGGGCGACGGTGTGCGATGCCGTCACCGCCGATCCTGAACTGGAGCTGGTGGCGGCGGTCGACGAGGGCGATGACCTTGGCACCATCGAGACAGCAGGCGCCGAGGTCGTCGTCGATTTCACGGTGGCTGAGGCGGCTCGCCAAAACCTGCCGAGGGTGGCGGCGTGGGGGATGCACGCGGTTGTCGGCACCACCGGGTTGACCCCCGAGGATCTTTCGGCGTTGCGCGGTGCCTTCTCCTCCAGCAACATCGTGGTGGCGGCGAACTTTGCCATCGGAGCGGTGCTCATGATGCGATTCGCGGAAATAGCCGCCCCCTACTTCGACTCGGTGGAGGTCATCGAGTTGCACCACGACAACAAGGTCGATGCGCCTTCGGGCACGGCCACTGAAACAGTACGGCGCATGGCCGAGTCGTCCTCCCAATGGGCGCCGGATCCAACGCTCACCGAGGTGTTCCCCGGTGCCCGTGGCGGGGTGGGGCCGGCCGGCATCCACGTCCATTCGGTGCGTTTGCGTGGACTTGTGGCCCACCAGGAGGTGCTGTTCGGTACCGCGGGGCAAATGCTCACCATTCGCCACGACAGCTTCGATCGGGTGTCATTCATGCCCGGGGTGGTGCTTGCGGTCAAGCGCATTGGCGCACGCCCGGGTTTGACGATCGGCCTCGAGCCGCTGCTCGGTCTCTGATCGGGGCCAGTTCCGTTACCGGGGTGGCCGGGGCCGTTGATACTCGGTCTTTGATGGGCTGGCGTTTTGATGGTGTGCGCTAACGGGACTCATCGTCGGTTCGCGGGGTGCTCCCTGGCGGGTCGGACTCCTCGCCGAGGTCCTCGCCGAGGTGGCGCAGTGCCTCGACCTCGCCACCACCGCTGCGGTGATCTGACCAGGTGGACAACGCCACGAGCAGCACCGAGGCTCCGATGAGGTACCACCGATAGTCCTTCACGAAGGCGAGAAACGCGTCGATGGGCGCTTGGAAGATGTTGCCCAGCAGACGGATCAGGACCAGCCGGGCGATGGTGCCGGTGACGTTGAGGATCCCGAACAGAGCTGGTGGCATAGCGACCGCACCGGCGAGCAGGGACACCATGTTGTTCGGCGCGATGAACACCACCAAATAGCGAGCTTTGCCGAAGCCCTTTTCGACCCACGTCACTGATGCCGCGAGTGACGGTGCGCGGCGTTGCATCCAGCCGATCGCCTTGGCGCCGTACCACGAGCCGAGTAGGAAGAACAGCGGGTCCGGCGCCAGCAGTCGTAACGTGGCGACCAGGTAATAGGACCACGCGTCCAAGCTGTTGGTGGTCAGGGCCAGGTAACGGTTCTGTGAGCTGAGTGTGAGCAGCCACAGGGGATGGGTGTCTACCAACGACGGCCACAGGAAGAAGGCCGAGTTCGCGGCCACCACCATCACGATGAGCGGTGCCACCACCAAGCTGACGACGCGCCGCCGGGATGGGTGACGCGATTGGGGTGAAGTGGGAGGCGGCATGAGGCTGGGGTGCGCCGAATCGACGTCGAAACGGTGCAGTGGCACTGTAGAGGCCCCTGTACCCTTCGCCACCCCAACGAGAGGTCTCTATGGACGGCTTGATGATGAACGTGCCGCTCACCCTCAGCCACCTTTTCGGCCGGGCGGAGCGCTACCACCACCGCAAGAACATTGTCACCAACACCAGCAACGGCCTCGCCAGCACCACCTACGGGGCCTGGGCGCAACGCACGCGTTGTTTGGCGAGCGTGCTCGATGGGCTCGGTCTCAGCGCTGATGCCAGGGTGGGTACCTTCGGCTGGAATTCGGCCAATCACCTGTCGTTGTACTTCGCTGTGCCTTGCTCGGGCCGGGTGTGTCACACGCTGAACATCCGTCTGTTCCCCGAACAGATCACCTATATCGTCAACCATGCCGCCGACGAGGCGATCTTCGTGGACCGCTCCCTTATTGCGTTGCTGGCTCCGCTCGTGCCGACATTCACCACGGTGAAGCATCTCGTGGTGATGAACGATGGCGGTGATGGCGCCTTCGAACTGCACCATCGTGGGGCTCCTGCGGTGCACGATCTCGACGTCTTGCTGGCCGCGGCGATACCGCTGGAAGTCTGGCCCGACCTCGACGAGAACCGGGCCGCGTCGATGTGTTACACCTCGGGCACGACCGGCAACCCCAAGGGGGCGGTCTATTCCCACCGCTCGACGTACCTGCACACGATGGCGTTGATGGCGACAGACTCGATTGGTCTGTGCGAACGCGATGTGGTGATGCCGGTGGTGCCGATGTTTCATGTGAACGCCTGGGGCTTAGCCCACGGGGCGGTCACCAGTGGGGCGACCCTGGTTATGCCCGGCCCAGACATGTCCGCCCCCACCCTGGCCAATCTGTTGGTCGAACAGCGAGTGAGCGTGGCGGCGGGTGTGCCGACCATCTGGATGGGGGTCCTGCCGTTGCTGGAGGGTCGCGACACCTCCGCGTTGCGCACCATTGCGAGCGGCGGGTCTGCGGTGCCCAAGGCCCTCTCGGAGGGCTACCGGGCCGTGACCGGCAAGCCATTATTGCAGGCGTGGGGTATGACGGAGACCTCACCGATTGCCGCGGTGGGCCACCTCGCTTCGAGCTTCGATGGCATCTCGGCGGAGGAAGCGGCCGAGCGGCGGACGTTTGTCGGTCGGGTAGTGCCCGGCATCGAGATGCGCGTGGTCGACCCCGATACTCTGGCCGAGCGGCCATGGGACGCGCAGACTTCGGGCGAACTACAGGTACGTGGGCCCTGGGTCATCTGCAGCTACCACGACGACGAGCGCTCACCCGACAGCTTCACCGGGGACGGCTGGCTCAAGACGGGTGACGTCGCCGTGGTCGATGAGTTCGGCTATGTCAAGCTCGTGGACCGGTCCAAGGACGTGATCAAATCTGGTGGCGAATGGATCAGTTCGGTTGATGTGGAGAATGAGCTGATGGGTCATCCGAAGGTCGCCGAGGCGGCGGTGATCGGGGTGAGTCACCCTCGCTGGCAGGAACGACCGCTGGCCTGCGTGGTGCTCAAGCCCGGGGTGATCGCCACCAAGGAGGAGATCCTCGCCTTTCTCGACGGTCGGATTGCCAAGTGGTGGCTTCCCGATGATGTGCTTTTCATCGATGAGGTGCCGAAGACCTCGACCGGGAAGTTCTCAAAAAAGGATCTCCGTAGTCGCTTCGCCGACTACCAATTGCCGACGGGATGAACACGATGTCTGAGCGTACCGAAGGGTTTGACCCCTTCGAAAACCATGCCGCGGACCGTCTCGACGCCGCCATCACCGCCACCGGGTCGGTGGCCTGTGTGGGGCTGGATCCTCGGCCGGAGCTGATTCCGCCGCTGCTGCGCCGCGCCGCGCTGGACCGTTTCGACGGCGGCGGTGCGGCGGCGGTGGCTGATGCCTTCGTGGCATTCAACCTCGGCATCCTCGATGCCGTGGCCGGTCGCTGTCCCGCGGTAAAAGCGCAGGTGGCCTGCTATGAGGCCTATGGCGCCGCGGGTTGGCAGGCCCTCGAAGCCACGGTCGCGGCGGCCCGAGCCCGCGGCCTTGTGGTCATCATCGACGGCAAACGCAACGACATCGGTTCGACCGCCACTCACTATGCCCAGGCCACCTTCGGCGGAGCACCCGGACTTGACGGGACCATACTGTCTGGTATTGGTGGGGATTGGTTGACCGTCAACGGCTATCTCGGTGGCGACGCCATCGAGCCGTTCCTCGGTGCCCCGGCGGACCCCAATGCTGGCGGGCATGGCATCTTCGTGCTGGTCCGCACCTCGAATCCCTCCGCGGCGGATCTGCAGGATCAGGTCACCGACGCGGGTACGGTGGCGGACACGATGGCGGACCTGGTGACGACCTGGGGCCGATCCCGCGTTGGCCGCTGCGGCCTTAGTGCGGTGGGTGCGGTGGTCGGGGCCACGTGGCCCGAGCAAGCGCGCCAGTTGCGGGCGCGAATGCCCGACACGTTGTTCCTCGTACCAGGCTACGGCGCCCAGGGCGGGTCCGCAGCAGACGCCGTGGCCGGCGCACGGCCGGGGGAGCATGCCGGGCTACTGGTCAACTCCTCCCGCCAGATTCTGGCTGCGTGGCGCGATGACGACGAAGTGGATTGGGTGGGCTCCGCCCGTCGGGCACTCGACGCCATGAACGCCGACCTGGGGATGGCCCTAGCCGCGCGTTGAAGCTTCGCCGATCTTTCGACGCGCTGACGTACCGTCGGCTCGTGCCCGATACCTCTCGCCCGCCGAGCGTTCCCCTCGGCTCGGGACTTCAGTCCGACCGCCTCGGTTCGCGGGCCCAATTCGGCCACCATGGTGGGGTGTCTGCCCCCGCCGTCGAGCCCGGCCCGCAAGGACCACCAGAACAGTTGCCCGATAGACGCGAGGCCACCGAGCCGCCGGTGGTGGCGGCCCGCGGCCTTGCGTTGAGCGGCGCGGTCCTGCTGGCGCTGTTCGGATGGCTGGCGGGTGCAGTGTTCGGCGAGAGCGGGCTGCTGGCGTTGGACCGGATCATCGATCCGGTGGCGGTGCGGCTCGCGGGGTGGCTCATGGCGGGGCAACTCGACCGTCTGGATGGTCGTTGGCTGCTCGCGCCGGCCCTTGTCGCCTGGGCCGGGTTGGTCTGGTGGGGGGATCAGCGGTCCGACCGGCGTCTGAGCAGTTGCCTGGTGGTGGGCCCGTTGGCAGCGCTGGTGGCCGGTCAGTTGTTGGCCCGTCCGGTGATCGGCCGACGCTTCGACGCGGTGTTCACCTTTCCCTCCGGGGCGACGACGGTGGTGGCTGCGCTGCTCACCGCAGTGGTCGTCGGGCGCGGGTGGCCTCGGCCGGCCCCGCGCCGTTCGAGGCGACGTCAGGCCGCTGCTGGCGCTGCCGTTGCCGCGGTCGCCAGCGCCATGGCGGTCGCGGTTGTCAGCGCGGGCCACGCCACCGCCACCGACGCCCTCGCGGGGGCACTGCTCGGCGCGGCCACGATGTTGCTGACCGCGGCCACCTGCGCCCGGTTCCTACCGGCGGACCGCCTTGCGATTTCGAGAACGTGGCTGCGTTACGGCCTTTGTGTGGTGGCCGGCGCGGCACTTTGTCTGGTCGGCGCCGTGCCGCTGCCCTATTACGTGCTTTCGCCTGGCTCGCTGATCGGGTTGAACTCGGCCATTTTGGTTCGGGAACCCGGGGTGGCTGGAGCGGAAGCACTCAATGGCACCTACAGCGGCCTCACCGTTCGGTCCGTCACTTTGACCCTCGGCGGCTGGGCCTGGCACGAGATCAGCGGGTCGATCAACGAGATCGTGCCCCGGGAGGCCATCGTCCCCGCCGGACGGGACGACGCCGAACACCGTGCGATGGAGCGCCAGCGGTTCGTGGATGCCAGCGCGGTGGCAGTGGCGGTGGCGGAGCAGAAGCTGGGGAAAGCAGTTCGCCAACTCGGTGACGGGGCTTTGGTGACGGCGATTGAACCGGGTACGGCCGCGGACGGAGTGTTGGTGGTGGGCGATGTGGTGATCGCCCTCGGTGGCATCGAGGTGACCACCGACGCTGCGTTGCGCGAGGCGTTGATCGCGGTGACGAGCGCGGCGGGAAGAGACCCGGCCCCTTCCACGACGTTCGATGAGCAAAGCGTGCCGACCGAATTGACCGTTCGTGCCTTCGATGGGACGG
This sequence comes from Ferrithrix thermotolerans DSM 19514, assembly GCA_945906305.1. Classification (GTDB taxonomy): domain Bacteria; phylum Actinomycetota; class Acidimicrobiia; order Acidimicrobiales; family CAIXPF01; genus CAIXPF01. Next base: position 80,186 of record CAMDQT010000015.1, read on the forward strand.
TGCGCACCGTCGCGGTGCAGCTACGCCGGCTGAGCGGGTCGGGCCGTTTCGGCTTGGGGATCGGCGTCGCCACCGCAAACCTCCATTTCGAGTTGCCGGTGGAGGTTGCCGTTGATGGTGGTCGGGTCGGAGGACCCTCCGCTGGTCTGCTCACCGCGCTCGCTGTGTACGACACGCTGTCCGACGAGGACCTCGCCGCCGGTCGCCACATCGCGGGCACCGGAACGTTGTCCCTGGCCGGTACCGTCGGGCGTATCGGCGCCATCGAGGAGAAAGTCCGCGCCGCGGTGGCCTTCGAGGCTGAGGTGTTCCTTGTCCCCGCCGAGCAGGCCGATGAAGCGGTTGCCGCCGCTCAGGGCCGAATCAAGGTCATCGGCGTGCACAGCTTCGACGATGGCCTGACTGCGCTACGCCAGCGCTGAGCCACCGGCCAAGTGGACACCTGCTGTCATTTGTCCCGTGGCGTTGGGCTCCCAACGCAGCATCAATCCGGCTCGGTCCAGCATGAGGTCACCCCGATGATCGAGGGCCCGTCCCGGTCCCCACACCTCGACCAGCCATCGCGGGCTCAGGCCCACCCGACACCAGCTAGCGGTACCGTCCAACACGCCCGTGACGTAGGGGGTGCTGTCCCATGGGGTGACGACGCACTCGAAGGGGACCAGCGCTGCTGGCCGGACAGCAGGGTGCCAGCGGGCCAGGCTGGCCACGAAAGCGGTGCGGGCGCGTACTTGTACCGCCCGGCGGGTGAATCCGGACAGGCCCGCGCCGGGTCCGTCATGACGGTGGCGGCGAATGACTCCCAGCGCGGCCCGATCTATCCAGCTCTGCGGGAAACGAAGCAGAAACCGACCCATCGCCTCGGCCTGCCGGGGGGTCAGCGTTCGGAACAGGTCCTGCACTCCCTCGGTCCGAAGCCGGTTCATGGCAACCTGCAAGTGGTGCCGATACACCGCGTCGTCGAGGTCATGGTCGCACCATTCGGCCAGAAAACCGCCGTCGGCCACCGCCCGGCGCCAGGTTGCGACGGCGTCCACACAGGCCGGTAGCGCACCACCAAAGGCGGCGAGGCCTTCCTCACCGGCGAGATCGCGATGCGCCGAAGCCCGTACCCGCCCCGCCCTCCAGCGCAGGTGGTGGACCTCACCCGAGCAGGGCAGGGCCAGGGACACTTCGGCGAGTTCGTCGGCCCAACCCCGGCCCATGCGCTGCCCGCTACTTCCCGCCGGTCAGTCGGCCGGGGCGGCGGGGCCGAGCAGGCCGCGCTCGGTGCTACTGGCGGGGGTCAGGGTCCCTGCGCTGCGGTAGACGTCGAGCTTGGCGCGCGAATCGGCGATGTCGAGATTGCGCATGGTGAGCTGACCGATGCGATCGAGCGGTCCGAACGCACCATCCTCGACCCGTTCCATGGACAGCCGTTCTGGTTCGTAGGTCAGATGCGGTCCGGTGGTGTCCAACACGGTGTAGTCATCTCCACGGCGCAGCCTTACGGTGACCTCCCCGGTGATGGCTGCGCCCACCCACCGCTGCAACGGTTCGCGCAGCATCAGCGCCTGGGGATCGAACCAGCGGCCCTCGTAGAGCATGCGGCCGAGTCGCCGGCCCATGGTCCGATAGTTGTCGATGGTGCCCTCGTTATGGATGGCGGACACCAAACGCTCGTAGCACAGGTGCAACAAGGCCATGCCTGGTGCTTCGTAGATGCCGCGGCTCTTCGCTTCGATGATGCGGTTCTCGATCTGGTCGCTCACTCCGAGGCCGTGCCGTCCCCCGATGGCGTTGGCGTTCATCACCAAATCAACGGCGGAGGCGAACTCCTCGCCGTTGATGGCCACCGGCCAGCCTTCGACGAAGCGCACCGATACCACCTCGGCGGGGATCGCCACGGCGTCGTCCCAGTGGCGTACGCCCATGATCGGGTCGATGAGCTCCATCGATTCGCTCAGCAGCTCGAGCTTCTTAGCCTCATGGGTGGCTCCCCAGATGTTGGCGTCGGTGGAGTAGGCCTTGGAGGCCGAGTCCCGATACGCAAAGCCGTGCTCGGCGAGCCACGCGCTCATCTCGTTCCGGCCCCCCAACTCGCTCACGAACGCGGCGTCGAGCCACGGCTTGTAGATCCGCAGCGAGGCATTGACCAACAGCCCGTAGCGATAGAAGCGCTCGATGTCGTTGCCCTTGTAGGTCGAGCCGTCACCCCAGATACTGACCTCGTCGTTCTGCATGGCGCGAACCAGCATCGTGCCCGTCACCGCCCGACCGAGCGGGGTGGTGTTGAAGTAGGTCTTGCCGCCGGTGGCGATGTGAAAGGCCCCGCATTGCAGCGCGATGAGGCCTTCTTGGACCAGCAGTTCACGGCAGTCGACGAGCCGGGCGATCTCCGCTCCGTAGCCCACCGCGCGCCCTGGTACCGAGCCGAGGTCCGGTTCGTCGCACTGACCAAGATCGGCGGTGTAGGCGCAGGGGATCGCGCCGTGATGACGCATCCACGCCACCGCCGCACTGGTGTCGAGGCCACCGGAGAAGGCGATACCTACCCGCTCGCCGATCGGAAGAGCTT
>CAMDQT010000016.1 GCA_945906305.1 Ferrithrix thermotolerans DSM 19514
GACCGCGCCGACCGCATGGCCGATGGGCCGACGGGCCGACCCTCGGTCTGGCTGGCCAACCTCGGCCCAGTGGCGGTACACACTGCCCGGGCGAGCTTTGCCAAGAACTTCTTCGAGGTTGGTGGCATTCGTGCCATCGGTAACGACGGGTTCGCCCGCCCCGAGGATGCAGTGGCGGCCTTCGCTGCCTCCCGTAGTACCCGGGCAGTCATCTGCTCCTCCGACGCGGTCTACGCCGAACTCGCCACCGCCACCGCCACCGCGCTCAAGAACGCGGGCTGCGCGACGCTGTACCTGGCGGGCAACCCGGGCGATGCCCGCTCCGCTTACGAGGCGGCGGGGATCGACGAGTTCGTCTTCCTCGGCTGTGACCTGCTCGACATCCTCGGTCGAGCCCTCGAGCGCTGATCCATCTAAGCACCCCTCCGGCGCCGGTCTTGGTTTCTCGACCGCGCCGAAGGCCGACCCGTAAAGTTCCCCCCGGAGGTTCCGCCCTGATGAGCTCAATCCCCGATTTCGCCGCCGTCGACCTCGGCCCCCTACACGCTTCTCCGCCCGATAGCACGGCCTGGGCAACCGCCGTGCAGGCCGCAACGGGCCAAGGCCCCGAGGACCTCGGCTGGGACAGCCCCGAAGGCATTGCCATCAAGCCGTTGTACACCGCCGCGGACCGCGACGGACTGGACTTCGTCGACGGCTATCCCGGTATTGCCCCTTACCTCCGCGGCCCCTACCCCACCATGTACGTGAACCAGCCGTGGACCGTGCGCCAATACGCCGGCTTCTCCACTGCGGAAGCCTCCAACGCCTTCTACCGCCGCAACCTCTCCGCCGGCCAGAAGGGACTATCCATCGCCTTCGACCTCGCCACCCACCGCGGCTACGACTCGGACCACCCCAGAGTGGTGGGCGATGTCGGCATGGCAGGCGTGGCCATCGACTCGATCTACGACATGCGTCAACTCTTTGACGGCATCCCACTCGATGACATGACCGTGTCGATGACCATGAACGGTGCGGTGCTTCCGGTGATGGCGCTGTACATCGTGGCGGCCGAGGAACAGGGGGTGACCCCCAAACAACTCGGTGGGACCATCCAAAACGACATCCTCAAAGAGTTCATGGTCCGCAATACCTACATCTACCCGCCGGCGCCTTCGATGCGGATCATCTCGGACATCTTCCGCTACACGTCGCGCCACATGCCGCGGTTCAACTCCATCTCCATCAGCGGCTATCACATGCAAGAGGCCGGCGCCACCGCCGATCTCGAACTCGCCTACACCCTGGCCGATGGCGTGCAGTACCTGCGGGCAGGCACCGAGGCTGGGCTCGCGGTGGATGCGTTCGCTCCTCGGCTCAGCTTCTTTTGGGCGATCGGCATGAACTTCTTCATGGAGGTCGCCAAACTGCGGGCGGCGCGGCTGCTGTGGGCCAAGCTGGTCAAGCCGTTCGGCCCGACAGACCAACGATCGCTGTCGTTGCGTACCCACAGCCAAACTTCGGGCTGGTCGCTCACCGCGCAGGATGTCTACAACAACGTGATCCGTACCTGTGTCGAGGCCATGGCCGCCACCCAGGGCCACACCCAGAGCTTGCACACCAACTCCTTCGACGAGGCACTGGCGTTGCCCACCGACTTCTCCGCTCGCATCGCCCGTAACACCCAATTGGTCCTCCAGCAGGAGTCGGGGACCTGCGCGGTCATCGACCCGTGGGGCGGCAGCTACTACGTGGAACGGCTCACTGCGGACCTCGCCGCCAAAGCCTGGGCCCACATCAGCGAGGTCGAGGCGATGGGCGGGATGGCGGAGGCCATCAACGCTGGGGTACCCAAGCTGCGCATCGAGGAGGCCGCGGCCCGCACCCAGGCCCGCATCGACGCCGGCCGCCAGACCGCCGTCGGAGTGAACAAGTACCGCCTCGACCACGAGCCGCCGGTAGACGTGCTCAAGGTGGACAACGCCGCGGTACGGGCCGGACAGATCGCCAAGCTCGAACGCTTGCGGGCCGAACGCGACCCCCAAGCGGTGCAGAGCACGCTCGATGCACTCACCACCGCCGCAGACCGCGGCGATGCCAACCTGCTCGATCTGTCTGTCGCCGCGGCCCGCGCCAAGGCCACCGTCGGGGAGATCTCCAACGCCATGGAGAAGGTTTTCGGCCGCCACGTGGCCCAGATCCGCATCATCAGCGGCGTGTACTCCCGGGAGGTCGGCATGACAAACGCGACCGTGCAACGGGCCAAGGAACTCGTGGAGTCCTTCGAGGCCCACGACGGGCGACGGCCACGGCTACTCGTCGCCAAGATGGGACAGGACGGCCATGACCGCGGTCAGAAGGTGATCGCCACCGGCTTTGCCGATCTCGGCTTCGACGTGGACATCGGCCCGCTGTTCCAAACCCCGGCTGAGGTGGCCGGCCAGGCGGTAGATGCGGACGTGCACGTAGTCGGCGTCAACTCCCTCGCCGCAGGACACCTCACCCTGGTACCCGAGCTGAAAGCACAGCTCGAGGCCCTCGGCCGCGGGGATATCCTGATTGTGGTCGGCGGGGTCGTACCGCCCCAGGACTACGACGCGTTGCTCGCGGCCGGTGCTACTGCCATCTACCCGCCGGGCACCGTGGTGGCTGAGGCCGCCGTGGACCTGCTCGGCAAGCTCAGTGAGCTGCTCGGCCATTCGGGCCCGCACGGACCTGCGGCCTGATTTCGGGCTCGGCGCAACCTGCAGTGCGTCCCAACCCAGCCGGTAGCGTGATCATCCGTGGCGCCGACCCTCACGCTTGACGAGTACTACGACGGTGTCCTAGCCCGCAATCGCATGATCGTGTCGCGGGCGGTGACCCTGGTTGAGTCCACCCGGCCCGCCCATCAGGAGCTCGCTCAGGCTCTGCTCATCCGCCTGGCACCCCATAGCGGTGCCGCGCACCGGGTGGGCATCACCGGCGTGCCCGGGGTGGGAAAATCGACCTTTATCGAGCGGTTCGGTATGCAACTCACCGGCCTCGGTCACCGGGTGGCCGTCCTCGCGGTCGACCCAACCTCCTCCCGCACCGGGGGCTCGATCCTGGGCGACAAGACCCGCATGCCACAGCTGTCGACCGACCCGGCGGCGTTCGTGCGTCCGTCGCCCTCCCGCGGCACGCTGGGTGGCGTGACCCGAACCACGCGGGAGACGATCGTCGTGGTGGAAGCGGCGGGCTACGACGTGGTCCTGGTGGAAACCGTCGGGGTCGGCCAATCCGAGACGATCGTGGCGGACATGGTCGACTTCTTTCTCGTGCTGATGCTGGCGGGAGCGGGCGACGACTTACAGGGCATCAAGAAGGGCATCCTCGAACTTGCCGATCTGCTCGCCGTCAACAAGGCCGACGGCAACAACGTCAAGCGGGCCACGGCGGCGGCAGCGGATTACGCCGCGGCCGTTCATCTCATTACCCCTTCGGGGGCATTGTGGCAGCCTCCGGTGATGACCTGTTCGGGCCAGACGGGTGGAGGTCTGGACGCGATCTGGTCCCATATCGAGCGCCACCGCCAGCTCCTGGAAGGGACCGGCGATTGGGCCGCGCGTCGTCGCGCCCAGCAGCTGCGCTGGATGTGGGCCATGGTCGAGGGGCGTTTACTCGAACATCTGCACTCGCGCACCCATCATCTTGCCCAGCGTCTCGAACCGATGGTGCAGGCGGGAACGCTCACCGCCGCCCTCGCCGCCGAACAACTCCTCGCCGCCTTCGAGAACGATCCGGGGCGCGAGTCCCCCGACGTATCCTCGGCGCCCTAGCGCAACCGGCAATCGGTGCTCGGCCTGCCGGTGCCCAGGCGGCAGTGGTCCCCGCACATGACCCCAGCGCGGTTTCGTACGGTCGTTTACCCCGATTGCTCAGAGCATCGCTCTAGCATCGTCACCATGGATGATGCCAACCGGGATAGGCCGGTGTGGTTGCTACCGCGGTGGTCCCAACAGGGGTGGATGGCGGACCGGGCTTGCTCCGGGGAGACCCACCTCTTTTTTCCCCCGCCGGCCGAACGCCCCCGGTCGCGGTTCAAGCGGGAGGCATCCGCCCGCGCTGTCTGCCAGTCGTGTCCGGTTCTGCTCGAGTGCCGCACCTACGCCCGGATACACCATGAACACGGGTTCTGGGGCGGCGAGACCGAGGAGCAGCGTGTCCAGGCCGGGTTCGTCCCCGCCCATCCCGTGGGAGCCTCTCGGCTCAGCGCCGCGGTCTGAACCTCCGCTGGAGCGCGTCGGGTGGCCGAGGCCACCACAGCCTTCGCCCTACTCGCGGGCTAACTCGGTTTTGAGCACCTTGCCCATGGCATTGCGCGGCAAGCTGTCCATGAGGATGATCCGCTTCGGACGCTTGTAGCGCGCCAGACGGTCGCCCACGAAGGCCACGAGGGCCTCACCGCTAACGGAGCCATCGGTCTCGCAAAACGCGGTCACTGCCTCGCCCCATTCGGGGTCCGCCACGCCGATCACGGCAGCATCGAGCACCGCGGGGTGCTCTCGCAACGCGTCCTCCACCTCCCGGGGATACACGTTGTAACCGCCGCTGATGATGAGTTCCTTTAACCGGGCCACCAAGATGAGATAGCCCGCCTCGTCGTACACCCCGGCGTCGCCGGTGTGGAAAAAGCCGTCCTCGGTGAAGGACTCGACGTCGGCTTGTGGGCGCCCCAGGTACCCGGCGAACACATTCGGCCCCTTCACGAGCACCTCGGAGTTGACCGGGTCGAGCTTGACCTCGACACCGGGCAGCGGAAGACCCACCGTGCCCGCCCGGCGTTCGCCGACGTAGGGATTGGACACCAGCATCAGCGTTTCGGTCATGCCATAGCGCTCCAGTACCCGCGCCCCACTGGCTCGCTCGATGGCCTGCTGGACCGTCGTTGGCAAGGGCGCCGAACCGCTCACCACCAGGCGCAGCCGGGCCAGCGCGTCGGCGCGGGGCGAGGCAGCGAGCCTGTGGTACATCGTTGGCACCCCGAAAAACATCGTTGCCCGACCGGCCTCCGCCGTGTCGAGCACCGCGTCGGGTTCGAAGCGAGGGCTTAGCAACACCGACGCCCCGGCGACGAGACTGCCGTGCAGCCCCACACCGAGACCGTGCAGGTGAAACAGCGGCAGGCACAGAAACAGGCGATCCTCCGCCGTCCAGCGCCAGGCGAGGCGCACCGCCTCGGCCGAGGCCAACAGGTTGGCGTGGCTAAGCAAGGCCCCCTTAGGACGCCCAGTGGTGCCAGAGGTGTAGGCGAGCAGCCCCACTGAGGCCAAGGTCGCCTCGTCGAGGCTGGGCACGACGCTATCGGGCACCGCAAGGTCCGGGCCCAGCACCGTCAGATCGGCGGACGCCTCACGAAGCCACCCCGCACGCTCGCGGTCATCGACGATGGCCAGCACCGGTTTGGCGTCAGACACGATATGAGCCAATTCGGCCGCCCGGTAGGCCGTATTGGTCGGCACGACGGTCAGGCCCAAGCGCAGGGCGGCAAGGTGTGCAATGGCCAGTTCGAGGGTCGCGTCGCAGCTGCACAGAACCCGGTCGCCGGCGTTGAGGCCCAGCCCGGCGAGGCGACCGGCGGCCCGCGCAGTGGCATCGTCAAGTTCGGCCCCGGTGAGCGAGCGTCCATCGACATCGGCGAGAAAGACCTGCGTCGGTTCCCGGCGCCAATGGCCGACCATACGCGCAGTGAGGTTGGCCGCCGGCGCAAGATCGATGTTGTCGGGGCCCACGCCAGGCGGCAGGTGTGCCGCCCACAGACCACGGGCACCAGCCGAATCAGAGCTCGCCATCAACGTGCAGGCTAACGCTCACACCAAGCCAACCGTGGCGAAAGCGATGGCTGCCGCCGCAGCCGCGTTGAGTGAGTCGATACCGGGCCGCATCGGGATACGAACGGCCTTGTCGGCGGCGGCGAGCGCGGCCCGGGTGAGTCCGTCTGCCTCGCTGCCCAGCAGCACCGCGACTTTGGCCGCGCGCCGAGGCACCGTAAGCGGCTCGGCGGCGGTGGGGGTCAACGCCAGCACCTCAAAGCCTTGCCGGTGCAGCCGGTCAAGGCCGTCGGGCCACGGATCGAGCCGGGCCCACGCCAGCCGCAGGACCTCGCCCATGGACACTCGCACGGTGCGGCGGTACAACGGGTCCGCGCAACGGGGGCTGAGCAGGATGGCGTCGATGCCCAAAGCCGACGCGCTGCGGAACAGGGCGCCGAGGTTGGCTTGGTCCGTGAGATCCTCCAGCACCGCCAGCCGACGAGAACCGGCGATGAGTTGGTCGGGGTCCGCCACCGGTGGCCGTTGCACCGCGGCCAGAACCCCACGATGCACGTCGAATCCGGACACCGCGGCGAGCAGCGCCGGTTGGGCGACCAGCACCGACGGCGCGGCGGGCAGCACATCAGCGAGGCGGGCCGCGGCGTGAGGGGTCACCACCACGGTGCGGACGTGCTGCGGACAATGCTCAAGGACCCGTCGTACGACGTGCAGGGACTCGGCGAGGAATAGACCATCGGGGCCCTCGGGCGATCGCCGCCACTGAGCGTCAGTCAGATTGCGGAACGGATCGAGCGCCGGATCGGCGGGATCCACCACGACACGACGAAGGGAGCCTTGGCCGTGGCTCACGTGCCCCCACGGCGCAGCTTGACCCAGCCGAACTCCGTGTCGGGGTCGCCGTCCTGCCATCCGGGTTCGCCCGGGAGCAGAATCCGGTAGATCTCGCCCTCACGTTGAACGCGGATCTGGTGGGGTTCTAGATCGAGCGCGGCCGCGGACACCGCATCGGCGGCGCGGGCGAAGGGCAGCAGGCACATGAGCATGCGGGCAGTGGGCGACATCATCGCCATCTGGTCGGCCTGCCAGCGCTGAACCGCCAACGCGGGAGCCACCCATTCGTGATGCACGATTTCGTTGTCGTCATGGGCGGCGACCTGTCCGGCAGGCGCCGCGGCGAGGAAAAAACGGGTGTCGAACCGGCGCGGCGGCCCGACCGGGGTGATCCAATGGCCGATGTAGTGGATACGTGCCGCGTCGAGCACCACAGATTCCTCCGCGATGATGTCGGCGAAGGTTCGTGTGCCACCGTTGAGGTCCGCCCGGTGCCGCTCAAGACGGGCCACGGTTTGCGGGCTGGACACGTCGATGGCTTCGCCGTCCGAGGCCCGCCGGGCCAGCAGGATGCCAGCTTCCTCAAAGCACTCGCGCAACGCCGCCACCCAATAGGCCAGACCGCCGTGGGACACACCGAGCCGACGGTTGGCCTCGGCCGCATCGAGGCCAACCACGTGGCCCGCGGCAATCGCCTCGTCCTGGTCATCGACGCGACCCCCCGGATAGACCCACATGTCCCCGCCGAACACGGCCTGGGAGGTGCGGCGCAGCATCAGGACCCGCAGTTCGTCGCCGCGGGCGGTGGCCACGTCCTCCACCACCATCACCGTGGCCGCGGGGCGGATCGGAACCGTGGTCACGTCGAACTCGGCGTCGTCGGTCATCGGGGGCATTGCCGTCTTTCGAACAGGACGCCCGATTGGTGCGTCATGGACAACAGCCTGCCATCTGCAGCCAACGAGCCAATGAACCTGCCCTTCGGCCACCATTGGGCGAAGGTGGCTGAGCCACGGTAGCGCCGCTCGATTCGCGGCCGAAGCCCGGGCCGGCACGGCTCGCCCCCCGGCCGCGTGTGCGGCGCTATCGTGGGTGCGATGGTGACGGTTCAGGCACGGCGCCGACCTGCCGACAACCAGTATTGATGAGCGGCGAGACCTACTACGGCCTACGGGAGATGGTCCTGCCAGGACCGTCCCAAAGCACGGGTTACCGGACCATTCTGGTGATTGGCACCACCGGCGCGGGCAAGTCCACGCTCATACGCCAGTTGATGGGCACGTCGGCCCACGAAGCGTTCCCGGCCACTTCGGCGTCCAAGACCACGGTGGCCGAGACGGAGTTGTTGCTCGCCCCGGGCGACTTTTACGCCGTCGCCACCTTCATGCCGCTGACCGAGATCCAGGCCTACCTCGAAGAGAACGTGGTCGCCGCGGGGCTCGCCTTCTTCGATGACCGTCCGGGCGCGGAGATACACGCCCGGCTTCTCGACCACGTCGACCAGCGCTTCCGCCTCCGCTACCTGCTCGGCGAGCCGCTCACCGGCGATCACCCCGTGGCCGTGGCACCCGACGAGGCGTTGTCGGGCAACATCACCGCCATCGTCAACGAGATTCACCGCCTGCTCGAGGAAGCCGTCACCGAAGAGGTCGACGTGATGGTGACCACCGGTGCCGCCACTGCGCAGACCCCCGAGGAGGAGTTACACATCCTGCTCAAGGACCGCCTCGCCGCCAACCCAATCGTGATCGAAATCGTCGAGTTCCTCATCGCCGAGGTGCGGGCCCGAGTGGCGATCCTCGCCCCCACCGACGTCGTGACCTCACGTGACGGCTGGCCGCTGTACTGGCGTTGCCATGAGAGTGACCGAGACGTGTTCCTCAAGCGGCTACGCACCTTCGCCGGAAACGACCACGCCGATTTCGGCCACCTGCTCACCCCTATCATCAACGGCCTGCGGGTCCGTGGACCGTTCCACCCGTCCTGGGCCCGCGAGATCCCCTACGTGATGCTGATCGACCGGGAAGGCCTCGGCCACACCCCCGATTCGGTGTCGAGCCTGCCCAGTTCGACCACCAGAGCCTTCGACGAGGTCGACACCATCATCATCGTTGACAACGCCTGCCAGCCGATGCAGGCGGCACCCGTGGCGGCCATGCGACAGATCGCCGCCGCCGGACACGGCAACAAGCTCATCGTCTGCTTCACCCACTTCGAACAGGTGCACGGTCCCAACCTGCCCACCCACGATGCCCGCCGACACCACGTGATCGCCTCGGTAGATCAAGTCCTGTCCGCCATCGGCAACGAGTTGGGTTACCCAACCGAACGGCTGCTGCGGCAGCGGCTCGATTGCAACCTCTACCTCATGGCCCGCCTCAACGAGGTGGTGACCGAAACGTCCGATCCGCCTACCCACGCCGAACTGCGCTGGCTCCTCGGACAGCTGCGGGTCGAGGCCCACCCGCTCGATATCGGCGAGTCGCTGCCGCACTACGGTCACGACCAGCTGCATCGCGCCGTTCAGGAAGCCGTCGCGGCTTACTTGCGCTACTGGGAACTCCGGCTGGGGGTCGATACCGACCCGGCCATCCGGCCCGCCCATTGGTCCAAGGTACGGGCGTTGTGTGTCCGCTACGCCCGTACGGCTAGCGACGAATACGAGTCGATGCGTCCCGCCGGTGACCTCATCGCCGCTCTGACCGACTCGTTCCGGCGCGTCGTCGCCACGCCCGAGGGCTGGACCGGCACCATTCCCGATGAGGACCACGAGCAACACATCTGCGACAGCCTTACCCGCCTGGTGAACGCGCGGCTGCGGCCCCTGGTCACCGATCGCCTGTTCCTCGACGCCACAGAATTGTGGGCCGAAGCCCGCGATGTCACCGGTGCCGGTGCCGCCCAACAGCGAGCGGAATTGGTGTATCGCAAGATTCTCCGCCGTCAGATCGGCGCTGAGGGCGGCGTGCCCATGGGCGATTACCCTGACTTCGTGTCCGCCGTAGTACACGCCACGGCCGTCGAAGCGGCCAAGTTCGGCATCCGCTTCGACTGAACGGCGAGCCAGAGCGAGCTGGCCCGATCCCCTCGGCGGGTAGCTCGAACCGGGCACTGGCTCAATCTGGCGCTGAAGGCGGCGGCGGGGTGCCTGCCGCCCGACGGGCGCGTAGCAACGCCTCCTGCACAATGGTCGCCACATGCTGACCGTCGCGGTCGAACACCTGGCCGATCGACAAACCCCGCGCCCCACCCACGAAATGGCAGGAGAAGTCCAAAAGCAGCCAGTCATCGGCCCGGGTGTGCTGGTGAAACCACACGGCATGATCGAGGCTGGCCCCCATGAACACGTCGTTGTGCTGCTCGCGGGGAATGTCGCCTTGGGGGTGGGTAGCCCGCACCGCCGCCACCGCCGACGTGTCCGATGCCAGCGCCAGCGCGCAGGTCTGCGCGACCGGATTGTCGCCCACCGACTCGTCCACGCGCACCCAGGTCAGAACCCGACCGCTGCCATGCACGTAGGGGACCGTGCGCCGCTCCAACATGAAACCCCAGCCCTCCTCGGGCAAGGTCTCGGGGTCGGGCACGTTGAGCGGAGCCATCATCGTCTGCACCCTCGGGGCTTCCTCCGGGCTGTGGAATGACGCCTCCAGGGTGAGGATGGCGCCGTAGGACTGTCGGGCCACCACCCGGCGGGTCAAGAACGACAACCCGTTTCGCACCCGGTCGACCTCGTAACGCACCGGCTCGTCGAGTCGGCCGCCAAGAATGAAATAGGCGTGCAAGGAGTGCACACCATGGGCATCGTCCACCGTCGAACACGCCGCGCTGAGGGCTTGGGCGATGACCTGACCGCCATAGATGCGACCCCATCGATAGGGCGGACTGACCCCCACAAACGTGTCCGGGCCGTAGGGTTTCAGCGCCAGCATCTCGGCGTAGTTTCTTGGCTCGGGCAACATCATGGCCCACCATTGTCACCACTGGGCGCCTTCAAGGAGCCAATCGAGACGGTCGCGCCGGCTACTGGGCGAGGGTCAGCCGGCACGGTCGGCCAATGGTCAGGCGGCGCGGCTCGTGGTCTGGAACAATCGCTTTGGACAATCTCCGACCGGCGCCGCTTGGTGTGCCGGTCCGCTGGCCAACAAAGGGGTAACCATGAAGCTCGGCATGTTCACAATGCCTAGTCACCCACCGGAGCGGGGACTCAAGGAAGGCCACGACTGGGACCTGCAGAACATCATCTGGGCCGATCAACTCGGGTTCGAGGAGGTGTGGATCGGCGAGCACCATGCCATGGTGTGGGAACCGCACCCCGCTCCCGACCTGCTCGTGGTGGAAGGGTTCCGCCAAACCAAGAACATCCGCATCGGGCCCGGCGGGTTCTGCCTTCCGTACCACCACCCGGCGGAATTGGCCAACCGCGTGGCCATGCTCGACCACATCTCGGGCGGGCGGCTCAACTTCGGCTTCGCCGCCTCCGGCTCACCCACCGACTGGGAGATGTTCGGCGTGGACGGGGCCAACGGTGAGAACCGCGACATGACCCGCGAGTCCATCGAGATCATCATGAACCTGTGGACACAGGAGCCGGGCTGGAAGTACGAGGGCAAGTACTGGAACGCCGCCGTTCCCAACGAGATCCCACCGCTACTCAAGCGTCACATCCTGCCGCTGCAACAGCCGCACCCACCCATTGGAGTGGCCGGGTTGTCCTCCCCCTCACCGACCCTGGAGTTGGCGGGCGAGAAGGGCTGGATCCCCATGAGCCTCAACCTCAACCCCGGCTACGTGCGCAGTCATTGGGATTCCTACGAGCGAGGCGCCCGCCGCGCGGGGCACACCGTCAGCCGCAGCAGCTGGCGCATGGTGCGAGAGATCTTCGTGGCGGACACCGACGAGGAAGCCTGGGAGCACTCCGTCAACGGCAACATGGGCCGGATGATGAACGAGTACTTCCTGCCACTACTGGGCAGCTTCGGATTCCTCGACTTCTACAAAGAGGACCCATCCACCCCCGACAACGAGGTGACCGTCGAGTACTGCGCCCGTCACAACTGGTTCGTCGGCTCGCCGCAAACCGTGGCGGACAAGATCGAGAAGGTCTACGCCGATGTCGGCGGGTTCGGTCACCTGCTGCTGTTCGGGTTCGACTACATGGATGACGAACCGGCCTGGAAGCGCTCCATGGAGCTTCTCGCCCATGAAGTGATGCCCCGCATCGCCCATCTGACCGGCGACTGAACCATCGACGCGACGCGACGCGACGCGACGCGCCAGGCCGGCCGGAGTCACCTCGGTGATCCCGGCCGGTTCGCGTCAGGGTCAGTCCCCCTCGACCACCAGCAACACCGCACCGTTGTCGACCTGGTCGCCGACCGCGACACGCACCTCGGCCACCGTGCCATCGGCTGGAGTGGATAGATGGTGTTCCATCTTCATGGCCTCCATGATCACCAGCACCTGCCCGGCGGTGACGGCGTCACCCACTGCGGCTCGCACCTCGATGATCTTGCCCGGCATGGGAGCCACCAACCCTCCCGCAGGACCTGTTTGGTCCGGCTGGGGGAAGCGCTCGCCCCGCTCCAGAGCCACCGATGCACCCGGTAGCTCCACCACGAAGCCGTTGGCCACCGTCGCCACCGCAGCCCGCATGCGATGCCCGTCGAGTTCGAGGTCTACCCACTCGCCCTGTACCGCATGCAGGCGGACAATCCCCTGTCGCTCGCCCAACGCCACCGCAAAACGGCCGTCTCGGCGGGCAGAATACTGCAAGGTATGCTCGGCCAGCTCCAATCGCTGGGCCGGCATAACGCTATTGCGCCAACCGCTCGGTATGGTACCCAGCTCCAGCGCCGAGGCACGGTTGACCGCCTGCTGGTACATCGCCACAACCACCGCGGCGGTGAACCGCTCGTCTTCGTTGTCGGCCCGACGACGCGCCGGGCTATGACGCTCGATGAAATCGGTGGTGGTATCAGCAGCCAGGAACGCCTCGTGACGCAGAGTTGCCACCAGAAAATCTCGATTGGTGACCAAACCGGCCAAGCGGGTGCGCTCGAGCGCTAAGGCCAGCTTCAGCGCCGCTTCTCGACGGGTCGGCGCGTGGGAGATGATTTTGGCCAGCATGGGATCGAACTCCACACCGATCACCGAGCCGGTTTCGATACCGCTGTCATAGCGCACGACCGGGGTGGCGGCCGGCTCCCACACCACGACCGTGCCCGCGGCGGGCAGAAAATCATGCTCCGGGTCCTCTGCGTACAGCCGGACCTCTATCGCGTGACCCGACAGGTTCACATCCTGCTGGCTGTAGCCGAGCGCGGCACCCTCGGCGATGCGCAACTGCTCGCGCACCAGATCGATGCCGGTGACCAACTCGGTGACGGGGTGCTCAACCTGCAGGCGGGTATTCATTTCCAAGAAGGAGAACTCCCGCCGCTGCTCGTCGTAGAGGAACTCCACCGTGCCCGCGCTGCAGTATCCCACCGCCCGGGCCGCGGCCACCGCCGCGGCGCCGATCTCGGCCCGCTGCGCGGCGTCGATCACCGGGGATGGCGCCTCCTCCACCACCTTTTGGTGGCGGCGCTGGATCGAACATTCCCGTTCGCCGAGATGCACGATGGTTCCGTGGGTATCGCCGAGCACCTGCACCTCGATATGTCGGGCTTGGCGCACATACCGTTCGAAGAACACCGTGTCATCACCGAAAGATGCCCGGGCTTCGCGTTGGGCGGAGGACACCGCCTCGACGAGGTCAGCCGCGGACTCCACGACGCGCATGCCCTTACCGCCACCGCCAGCGGAGGCCTTGACGAGAAGAGGGAAGCCCACCGCCGCCGCGGCGTCAGCCAATTCGGTAGCCATCGGCAAGGTGGGCACCCCGGCCGCTATGGCCAGTCGCTTGGCCTCGAGCTTGTCACCCATGGCGGCGATGGCCTGCGGTGGCGGGCCCACCCAGACCAGGCCGGCGGCGATCACGGCACGGGCGAAGGCCGCGTTCTCCGACAGGAAGCCGTAGCCGGGATGCACCGCATCGGCCCCGCTGCGAAGAGCGACGTCGAGCACCTTCGCCATGTCGAGGTAGGTCTCCGCCGATGAACGGCCGTCAAGGGCATAGGCCTGTCCCGCCTCGGCCACGAACGGGGCGCCGCTGTCGCCTTCGGCGTAGACCGCCACGGTGGCGATGCCCATGTCATGGGCGGTGCGGATGATTCTGCGGGCGATCTCGCCCCGGTTGGCGACGAGCAGCTTGGCCATGGGGCGACCGACCGCGGCGCCGGCGTTGGAGTTCTTGGTTGACGTGGCGGTGGTCATGGCCGGAACACCCCGTAATTCGGTGCGCCTTGCACCGTGTTGTTGTGACAGTAGGACAGGCTCATGCCAATCACCGTGCGGGTATCTCGCGGGTCGATGATGCCGTCGTCGCTGACCCGGGAGGTGGCGTACAGGGCGAGGGACTGTTTCTCCGCCCATTCCTCGACGAATGCTGCCCGCTGGGCGTCCGCCGCCTCGTCGAAGATCGTGCCTTGCCGCTGGGCCTTGTTGCGCTCCACGATGCTCATCACCCCCGCCATTTGCTTGGGGCCCATCACCGCGATCTTGGCGGTGGGCCACAGGTAGGTGAAACGGGTGTTGAAACCGCGGCCTGACATCCCGTAGTTCCCTGCACCATAGGAGGACCCGACGATCACCGTGATGTGAGGCACGGTCGAGTTCGACATGGCATTGATCATGAGCGAACCGTTCTTGACGATGCCGGAATGCTCGAAGTCGCGGCCGACCATGTAGCCGGTGATGTTCTGTAGGAACACCAGTGGCACATCTATCTGGTTACACAACTGGATGAACTGGGTGGCCTTCTCCGCAGACTGGGAGAAGATGGCGCCATTGTTGCCCAAGATGCCCACCGGGTAGCCGTGGATCGACCCCCAACCGCACACCATGGTGGTGCCGTACCGGGCCTTGAACTCCTCGAACCGGCTGCCATCAGTGACTCGGGCGATGACCTCGCGGATGTCGAGTGGCTGGCGCAGGTCACGCGACACCATGCCCAGCAGGTCCTCCGCGTCATGGACTGGCTCGTCGGACGGCATCGTCGGCCCCGGTCCCAACTTGCGCCAGTTCAGGTGAGCGACCACCTCGCGGCACAGACGTATCGCGTCGAGTTCATCGTTGGCCAGGTAATCGCCCAGACCAGAAATCTCAGTGTGCATCGCTGCTCCACCCAGCGTTTCGTCGTCGGAGTCCTCCCCCGTGGCCATCTTCACCAGCGGTGGTCCCCCCAGGAACACCTTGGACTGCTCGCGGATCATGATGTTGTAGTCGCTCGTACCGGGCTGATACGCACCGCCGGCGGTGGAACTGCCGAACACCACCGACATGGTTGGGATGCGCATCTTGGACAGTTCGGTGATCTCGTAGAACATTCGGCCCGACTCGCCGAAATGGGTGGTGTTCGTCCGCATCGAACGCTCGGGGTCTGGATCACCGCGCAGGTCCGCTCCAGCAGACTCCACAAACTGGATGTAAGGCATCCGGTTGTGCCGGGCGATCTCGAGCGCCCGCATCAGCTTCTTGACCGCGAAGCTGGTGATGGCCCCGCCGAGCACCGAAGGGTCGTTGGCCAGCATCACGCATTCGGTGCCGGAGATCACCCCGATACCGAGCACCATGCCACTGCCCACGGTGTAGTCCGTGCCCCACGCCGCGAGCGGGCTGAGTTCCATGAACGGCGAATCCCGATCCAACGCCAAGGAGATACGGTCCCGTACGGGCATCTTGCCCCGAGCGGCGAGTCGTTCGTGGGACTTGACCCCACCGCCCGCCGCGGCCTCGTGGTAGAGCCCATCGAGAACGGCGAGCATCTCTTCCATGTCGGCCCGGTTGCGGCGGAACTGGTCAGAGCGGGTATCCATCGTGCTCGGCAAGGGACGGGCTTGCGGTCTACGCATGACCCATGCTCCCCCACCCGTGCCACACCGTCCAAGTCCGCCGCCCGATCCCACCACGCGTGTAGGGCACGCCGAGACGGCGTGAAATCCGAACGACAAACCCGACCCCACAATGGGCCATGAAGGGTCCGAACCGGCCGAAGAAGGATTGCCGTGGCGCACCAAACCCAACCCCTCCTCGAACAGGTACCCGCCCTAGCTCCGCGCTGGACCGCGATCGACACAGCCCGAGCGGCCTGGAAAGCGCCACCCTGCGGCGTGACACCGCGTACTCGGTCCGGCTGGGCGCCCGAGCCGTCGACCGGCCCTAGGAAGCATCGGGGGGCTCCGTTCTGGCCCCACGCGAACCGCTGCAACGCTACTGGCGCGACCTCCAAGCGGCCCGAACCCACACCGCGCTTACTTGGGATGACGCCGCCTCCGAATACGCCGCCGCCTGGTCCGCGGTTGCTACACGCCCACTGTGCTGGCCGACCCGCCGCCAGAGATGACAGGCTGCACCGATCGCAATTGCCGCTGAACGGCCAAGCCGAGGGGAACCACATGTCGTGGGATTTTGAGACCGACCCGCAGTTCGAGCAGGAACTGGACTGGGTGCGCGACTTCGTCCAGAGCGAGATCGCTCCGCTCGACCACATCGTGGCCAGCCCCTACGACTTGCGTGACCCCATCCGCCAGGCCGTCATCCCACCTCTGCAGCGCAAGGTCCGCGAGCGCGGCCTGTGGGCCTGCCACCTCGGCCCCGACCTCGGCGGCCCCGGCTACGGCCAGGTCAAGCTCGGCCTGCTCAACGAGATCCTCGGCACCGCCAAATGCGCGCCGGTGACCTTCGGTTGTCAGGCTCCCGATTCGGGCAACAGCGAAATCCTCGCCCATTACGGCACCACGGAACAGAAACAACGCTTTCTCGAACCGCTGCTACGCAACGAAATTGTGTCCTGCTTCTCAATGACCGAACCGCAGGGCGGGGCGGACCCCAAGGTGTTCACCTGCCGGGCCGAGCCCGACGGCGATGAGTGGGTCATCAACGGCGAGAAGTGGTTCTCCTCCAATGCGCGTTACGCCGACTTCTTCATCACCATGGTGGTGACAGACCCCGACAACCCGCCTTACCAACGCATGTCGATGTTCCTCATTCCCGCCGACACGCCCGGCATCATCGTCAAACGCAATGTCGCCCTCGGCTACCAAGCCGAACGCGAGGGCAGCCATGCCTACCTTGAGTACCGCGACGTACGGGTACCCAAAGAGAACATGCTGGGCGAGCGGGGCGGCGCGTTCGTAGTGGCCCAGACCCGCCTCGGTGGCGGCCGTATCCACCATGCAATGCGCACCGTCGGCCAGGTCCGCAAGGCTTTCGACATGCTCTGCGAGCGGGCCGTCAGCCGTCACACCCAGGGCGAGATGCTCGGTCGCAAACAGATGGTCCAAGACATGGTCGCCCAGTCTTGGATCGACATCGAGTGTTTCCGGCTCCTGGTGTTGCAGACGGCGTGGAAGATCGACCGGTACAAGGATTACAAGCGGGTGCGCAAGGACATCGCCGCCGTCAAGGCCCTCATGCCCAAGGTGTTCCACGACGTGGCGGCCCGAGCGCTGCAAATCCACGGCAGTCTCGGCGCATCCAACGAGATGCCTTTTGCCGCCATGGTCATCGAGTCCTTCCACATGGGACTGGCCGATGGCCCCACCGAGGTGCACAAGGCCACCCTGGCGCGTCTGGTGCTCTCCGAGTGCACCCCTACGAGTGGCCTGTTCCCGACCCAGCACACGTTGACCCTGCGCGACGCTGCCCGCGAGCGCTTCGCCGAACTGCTGGAGAATCAGGTGCTCGAGGAGGCCTGAGCCCCATTCAGCGCGCCGCCGCCCTCAGCGGCAGGCGTTGCTCAGCGCAAGTTCACCCGCAACCCACCAAGTACTACCTGGTGGTCGTGGACATAGGCACCGCGAGCACGAGCCGCGTCGAGGATGGCGGTCCGGTCCACGACGGTGACATCGATACCGCCAAGGCCCTCGCCACGACCATCGGAGGCCACTACGAAACGGAGGGTCGCGTTGTCGAGTTCGACAATGGGGTTGGCGTCGGCATCGGCACCAACGGGCAGCTCCGCAATTGCGGCCCAACGTGCCGCCAGCGCAGCGGGGTCGGGGCTTTGCAACTCGGCCGCGGTAATCGATCCCACTCGCTCGAGGCGGCGGTAACGCTCCCAGCCTCGTCCCCCGGCTGGTTCCCACGGACCGTCGGGGTCGTGCGCGCCCTCCCCGACCATGGCGTCTATCTCGAAGAAGGAACCCCCGGTGTCCTTGGGATGCAGCTGCATACAGCGGTAGTCGCCGTGTTGCATCCCCCAGGCCTGGCGCACACCGAGCGCCTCCACTGTGGCTTGGCGTCGTGCGTGGTCGTCGCACTGGGTGATGACCATGTAGCCGCCGTCACCGCCGCGTCGTTCGAGGTAGCGGCCGGCGGTGGTGCCTTCCTGCACCGGGGCAACCACCTCGATGAACTGGTTACCCACCGTCATCAGCGAGTTGCGCAGACCGAATACCTTCACACTGGGATCCACGAAGCACACGTCGAGGCCGAGCACGGCCTTGAAGTCCTCAATCACCGGTTCAAGGTGCTCAGCGACCAAGGCAATCTGGCGAATTCGTAACCACATATCCCGTCCTCCCCTTCGCTCCGACGCCCGGGACCTTAACCTTCGACCAGGGAGCGAATGAGATCACAGATCTCCAGCGTCGTGCCCTGCCCTGGCGCGGGATAGGCCATCTTGTTGATGGTCAGGCCGACACCGAGACCGATCTCAGGGTCTGCGAACCCGACCGAGCCACCGGCACCGGGGTGACCAAAGGCGCTGTGGCGCGGGCCCATCGGGCCATGCACCAGGTTGCCCTGCAGATCGGAACCCAACCCGCCGAGAAAGAACCCGCAGTTCTTGCGGATCGGGGCCATCAGCACCCGATCGAGTTCGGCGGTGCGCAGCTGCGTCATGGCGGCGATACGACCCGGGCTAACCAGACGCACCCCGTCGATTTCGCCCCCATTCGCCAGGGCGCCGTACATCTTCGCCAGCGCCCGCCCGCTGAAGTGCCCGTTGGCGCCGGGCATGCATGCGCGCCGAAACGCCAGGTCGTTGAAGTGCGGCCACATACCTTTGGGCATGGCGGCATAGAACGGAGCGTCGTCAGGAATGGGCAGACCGTCGCCGGCGGCCAGGATGGCCAAAGTGGTCAGCCGGGCCTCAACCGCAGGGTCGGCGGGCAAACCCACGAAGAACTCGTCCGCCACGCCGAGGGGCTCGGCGATCTCGGTTCGGATCACCTCGCGGACATGACGTCCACAGGCGCCGGCGATGATGGCGCCGGCGATCCAGCCATAGGTGACCGCGTGATAGCCGGTGGCCGTACCCGGTTCCCACGCGGGGATCGCATCCTCAAGGCGGGCAATGGCGGCGTCCCAGTCCGTCAAGTGCTCCGGTAGAACTGGATTGGGCAGGGCATGAAGACCGGCCTGGTGGCTCATCGCCTGGGCGACCGTGAGCCGATCCTTACCGTGGCGACCAAAGGCCGGCCAGTAGGTCACGACCGGGGCCTCGTAGTCCACGAGCCCCCGATCCGCGAGTTGGTGTAGCGCCAAGGCGGTGATGCCCTTGGTGGTGGAAAAGCTGAGGAAGAGCGAGTCAGGTTCCACCGGCCTGGCGTCATCGGGTCCCCGGGTCCCGGCGACAACGTCAAGCACCTTGTCCCCATGGACGTAGGCACACACCTGCACCCCGATCTGACGCCCTTGGGCGATTTGACGTTCGACAAGGTCCTGTACAGGCGCATTCAGATCCACACCGAGATCTTGCCAGGACCGCAGCGGGCGCTGCCACGGCCAGGTCTCATACGGTGAGGTATGGCCAGGTCAAAACCAAGATGGGGCGCAGCAGGCGCGACGACGGACACGGCCCCAGGGGTGAACGACGCGGCCGAAAACCTCAGCGAACGGCGAGGGCTTCGATCTCGACGAGATAGGCCGGATCGGCCAGCGCGGTGACGCCGACCATGGTCGCCGCGGCCTTGGGCATGGCCACCCCTGCGGCCTTCGCCGCCGCGGCACCGACACCAAACTGGGCCGACTTCTGCGGGTCGAGGCCGACGATGTAGTAGGTCAGCCGCACCACGTCGCGCGGGTGCAGCCCGGCCGCAGCGAGGGCCCTCTCGACGTTGGCATAGGCCTGAGCGGTCTGTGCGGCAAGATCACCGACGCCGACAATGTCTCCTGCCGCGTCACACGCCACCTGCCCCGCGATGCAGACGAGGCGGCCACCGGCCGACTCGACCGCATGAAAGATACCCGTCACCTTGACCAGCCCTTCGGGCGTCAGGCCACGAACCGCAGAACCGGTCGGTTCGGGCCGGTCCATCCAGGCGAAGTGGCTGCCCTGGCCCAGAGGCACAAAGGAGGGGACGCGGCGCTCGACGAAGGCACCTATGCCTTCGATGACGTCGGCCTGGCCCATCGACTGGCCCATCAGCGAGTGCGAGTCGGCCAAGGCGCCGTCCCAATCCATCCACTCGTAGCGCTCGAGCTGGCGCTTGATGGTGGCCATTGAGGCCGGCGACACGTTGATCGCCAGGTCACGGGCATAAGCGAGAGCCTCCTCCAGCACGGTACCCGGCTCGCACACCCGGCTAACCAGGCCCATGGCCAGCGCCTCGGCCGCGGTGAACGTGCGGCCCGACAGCAACAGGTCCGTGGCCACAGCGCGGCCGACCAGGCGGGGCAGCATCCACGCGATGCCGTACTCCGCGACTAGGCCCCGGCGTGGAAACGCCGTGGTGAACTTGGCCGCCACGTCCGCAAATCGCACGTCGCAATACAGCGCCTGCACCAGACCAACCCCGGCACAACCCCCGTTGATGGCGGCGATCAGCGGCTTGTTGATCCGACGGGCGACGTCAACGGCGATCTTGGTGTTGGGCAACGGTTCGCTGCTCGCCCCAGGGCCGCCGGCGAGATCTGCTCCGGGACAGAACGCCTTGCCGGCTCCCGTGATCACGATCGCCCGGGCGGCAACATCGTCCGAGGCTTGCAAGAGTCGGGTCAGAAAGGCGACTTCGAGGTCACCGTTCATGCCGTTGTTGCGCTCGGGGCGGTTGAGCGTCACCAGCGCCACACCATCGCGGACCTCGTAGAGGCAGAGCTGCTCGTTCATGGCTGTATCCTGTCAGGCCGCAACCCAACGCGCACCGCGGGAACACCGCTGGTGCTGCGGCGCCGACGAACCAGGAGTCTCCATGCGTGCCGCCATCCTTCGACAGGGCCAAATGGTGATCGACGAGGTCGCCGAACCCGCCCCCGGACCGGGCCAGGTCCTGCTTGAGACCATCGCCTGTGGCATCTGTGGCAGTGACCTGCACTGTGCCCGTCATGCCCGCATCTTCACCGAGGCAGCCAAGGCGTCGGGTATGACTCTGTTCGCGTTCGACCCCGACCGCGACCTCGTGATGGGCCACGAGTTCTCCGCCCGGGTCCTCGAGTACGGCCCCACCATCGACGGCTCTGCCGCCCCACGACTCGCTCCCGGCACCGCCGTCGTCGCCCATCCACTGGTGCGCGACGGCAACCGGCCCTGCTCGGTTGGCTACCACAACGTCTTTCCCGGCGCGTTCGCCCAACGGCTGGTAGTGGACAGCGGAGGGGTGCTCGCCATACCCGACGGCACAGACCCCATCCACGCCGCGCTGTGCGAACCGCTTGCCGTGGGGCTGCACGCGGTCAACGCCTCAAGCGCCGTCGCCGCCGGCGGGGCCATCGTGGTGGGCTGCGGCCCGGTCGGCCTCGCGGTTATCGCCGCGCTGCGCCTGCAGGGTGTGGGGCGCATCGTCGCCGCCGACTTCTCGCCGATTCGTCGTCGATTCGCCGAGGTCATGGGCGCCGAGGTCGTGGTCGACCCGCGAGAACAACCAGCCGTGGACGCTTGGCGCGCCGCCGGCGGACGCGGTCCAGCGGTCATCTTCGAGGCCGTCGGCGTGCCAGGCATGATCGCCAGCACCATGCGATCAGCACCCTCGCGCAGCGAGATCGTGGTGGTCGGGCTGTGTATGGAGCCCGACGTGATCGAGCCGACCATCGCCATCTCTCGCCAGCTCACCGTGAAGTTCGTTCTCGGCTGGAACGCCGAGGAGTTCGCCTCCAGCCTCGACGGCATCGCCTCGGGCCGCATCGACGTGGCCCCGCTGATCACCGGTCGGGTCGGCATCGAGGACACGGCAGAGGCATTTGCCACCCTGGCCCAACCCGAAGCGCACGTGAAGATCGTCGTCCAGCCGAACGGGCCGGCGGCTTGAATACCGAGGAGACCCCAATGTCCCAGCTCCGACACATCCGGCCCCACGGCCTGGCCAACAGCCCGGCCTACACCCACGTCGTGGGCGCCCGCGGGGCCGAGACGCTCTACATTTCCGGTCAGGTCGCGGTAGATGCCAGCGGCGAGTCCGTCGGTTTCGATGACCTCGCGGCACAGACCGAACAGGTGATGCAGAACTTGCAGGCCGCGTTGGCCGCCGCGGGGGCCACCTTCGCCGATGTGGTGAAGATCACCACCTTCGTCGTGGACTACCAGCCCGAGGACCGTGCCGTCATCGCCGCGATCCGATCCAAGTACCTTCCCGCGGCACAGCCACCGGCGAGCACCCTGGTCGGGGTCTCGGCCCTAGCTGCACCGCAGTGGCGGATCGAGATCGAGGCCGTCGCCGTCATCGGCTGAGGGGGCGGACCGCGGTCATCGACGGTGCCCGGCGCCCGAGCGCCCGATGCGTAACGTAAGCGCCGTGCCCACCCGCGATCGCCCCGCTGCTGCTGCGCCTGCTGCCGCCGCGGGGCGCCGCGGCGGCGGACGCGCCGCGGCCTGCTTTGTCGGCATGGCCGTTCTGCTCAGCGGCTGGATCTGGGTGGCCAATGCCTTTTTCGGCCACTCCAAGGAACATCCGCACGCCCGCTTTGCGGGGTCAAGCTGGCTCTCCGGCTGGGTCCAGTTCGATGCCTCGTGGTACCGCGATATCGCCGAGCGCGGCTATGGCCTGATCGAGGGCCAGCAGTCCAACGTGGCCTTCTTCCCGTTGTACCCGGTGCTGATTCGGGCCTTGAAAGACCTGTTCGGATCGAGCTTCGGTGCTGGCATCGCCATCACCTTCGCCTGCGGCCTGGTGGCAGTGATGCTGTTCTGGCGCTGGTGCGGCGAGCGGCTCGATCCGGCAGCCCAAAAGCTCGCCCTGGCGTTGCTGCTGCTGTACCCCTACGCCTGGTACCTGTGCGGAGCCGTGTACGCCGACGCGCTATTCCTGGTCAGCACCATCGCTGCGTTCAGCGCTCTGGAACGTGACCGCACCTTGGCTGCGGGCCTCTTGGGCGCGCTGGCCGCGGCCACCCGGCCCGTCGGCCCGGCAGTGGTTCTCGCGCTGGCGATCCGCCAAATTGAACGGCGCGGCGCGCTGCGAACCATCGAACGAACATGGCGGGGACGCACCTGGGAGCTGCCCGTCGGGATCTCGTGGAGAAGACTGCAGCCGCGAGACGGCCTCGTGCTGGTGTCTGCGGCAGGCTTTGTGGCCTACAGCGGCTATCTGTGGTGGCGGTGGGGCGACCCGCTGCTGTTTGCCAGCGTGCAGAAGTACTGGAAGCAACCGAGCGGACCGGTGACCTGGCTGAAACTACACCTGGCCGGGATTATTCTGCTCAAGTTCAAGGACCGCTGGCTGTACATCATCGGCTGTGTGCTGCAGGGCGCGCTGGCGATGGGCGCGCTCCTTGCGGTGCCCCGTATCCGGCGGAGCTTCGGCTGGGGTTACGCCACCTTGGTCGCGGTTTCGCTGGCCATTCCGGTGCTGGGCAGCAAGGACTTCCAAGGTTTGGGCCGCTACCTGCTCGCGGCCTTCCCGTTGTTCGCGTGGGGCGGCTTGTGGTTGGCCGGCCAATCGCGGTGGACCCGCCGAGGACTGCTTATCGCTTCAGGCCTGACCTTGCTGCTCTGGAGCCACCTTTACGGCCGCGGCTATTACGTGGCCTAGAGCACCACTGGGCCCGGCGGGCCCCACCCGGCGCAGTCCCCGGCGAGGGCGAGGCGATCGCCTAGGCTTGCCCGGTGGGGCCACCCAGTTCCGACCTGCCGACAGTCCAGGGACTGTTCTCCTTCGTGTTCCCCATGTGGAACGAAGAGGCAATCATCGAGCGCACCGTCGCCGCGGCCTGCGAGGCAGGCCAACGGCTGGTGGCCGAAGGCGAGGTCGCCGCCTTCGAGATCGTGGTGGTGAACGACGCCTCAACGGACGCCACTGGCGCCATCGCTGACCGCTTGGCCCTCGAGGTGCCGAACCTTGTGGTCGTCCACCACCCCGCGAACCGCAAGCTCGGTGGCAGCCTACAAACGGCATTCGCCACCGCCCGGGGCGACTTCGTGCTCTACACCGACGCCGACCTTCCCTTCGACCTGCTCGACACCATCAAGGCCATGCGCCTGTTGCGTTTCTATGAGGCGGACGTCGTATCGGCCTACCGGTTCGATCGCACCGGCGAAGGGCCCCGCCGGGCGGTGTACAGCTATGCCTACAACACGCTGATCCGTCTGCTGTACGGGGTGCGGGTCCGCGACGTGAACTTCGCCTTCAAATTGCTCCGTCGGACGGTGCTCGACAAGATCGAATTGCATAGCGAGGGCAGCTTCATTGACGCCGAGCTGCTCTGCAAAGCCAATGCGGCCGGCTTCCATACCATTCAGTTCGGCGTGGACTACTTCCCCCGCTCCCGAGGCGAGTCGACCCTGTCCTCTCCATCGGTGATCATCAAGATCCTGCGCGAGATGTACCAGCTGTACCCCGAGCTGAAGGCCGAACGCGCCGCTCGATGAATCAAGCACTGCTGATCGTCAACGCCGACGATTTCGGTCTTACCCCGGGGGTGAACCGCGGCATCATCCACGGCTTCGAGAACGGGATCATCACGTCCACCTCCCTACTGGCGGTCGCTCCTGCCTTCGACGATGCCGTGGCGTGCTGGCGCGCAACGTCACGCGCCGGCCTCGGCATCGGTGTGCACTTCGCCCTCGTCGGCGAAGACCCCCCGCTGCTCAGCGCCCGTGAGATTCCATCCCTCGTCGATGCCCGCGGTCACTTTCCGCCATCGTGGAAGCAGTTCCTGCCCCGAGCCAGCGCGGGCCGGATCGACCCGGACGAGGTCCGCGCCGAGCTCGGCGCCCAGCTACGCCGCATCGAGGAGGTGGGAATCGTCCCTACCCACGTCGACAGCCATCAGCACCTGCACCTGTGGCCGATGGTACGGCGCATCGTGGTCGACCTCGCCTGCCAGCACGGCATCGACGCCATCCGGGTACCTCGCAGCATGGCCCGGGGGGCCAGGCCATTCCTGCTGAACCGATTGGCCGATCGGCTCGGTACCGCCGCCCACGCCGCCGGTCTTCGCCACCCACAGGTGTTCGCCGGGCTCGAAGAATCGGGATCGCTCGACCAGGTTCGCCTCAAAGCGGTACTACAGGCCCTGGGCCCGTTTGCCTCGGCAGAGATCGGCTGCCACCCTGGACTCGACGATGATCCCGACCGCGACCGTTACCGTTGGGGTTTCCATTGGTCGGAGGAGCTTCTGGCGTTGTGCGACCCAACCATCGCCGAGCACATCGAACGGCACGGGTTCGTGCTGGGCTCCTTCGCCGATCTCTGACCCATTGCTGATGAGCTTTCACCTCACTCCCGCCGCCCGCACGGCACTGCGCTGCTACCGCGGCCTGGCACGCAGGACGCGCACCCATGTGCTGCTCCGTTGGGTCACGGCGCCGCTCGCCGCAGTGGAAGCAGCCCTGCCCCGAACGGGCCAGATCCTCGAGGTCGGCTGCGGCCACGGGCTGCTGTCCCTGGTGCTCGCCGCCGCCGAGTCCGGCCGTGAGGTGCACGGCATCGACATCGACGTGGCCAAGATCCACCAGGCCAACCAGGCCGCGGCGGCGTTGGAGCAAGACGGTCGGGTCAGCTTCGCTGCAGTTCCGTCAGACTGGCGCCCCCCCGCCAGCCAGACATGGGACGCCGTGGTGATCTGCGATGTGCTGTACCTGCTCGGCGCGGCGGCCGCGCTCGATCTGGTCCGGGCGTGCGCAGCATCGCTGCGGCCCGGGGGGATGCTGGTCATCAAGGAGATCGACACCCGACCGTCCTGGAAGTACCGCTTGAGTCGAGCTCAAGAGCTGGCGGCAACGCGCCTGGCCAAGATAACCCAGGGTGAGGTCGTACGGTTTGTGGCCATCGAAGAGTTGACGGCCACCATGGAGGCCGCCGGGCTGCGCACAACCCGACAGCAACTCGACCGCGGTTACCCGCACCCGCATCTGCTGCTGACAGGCCGGTTGCCATGAACGGCGCAGCCCAGCCCGACGCCGATTACTTCGCGGTGATGGCCGCGCGTGCCACGGGCCATTGGTGGTACGTCGCCCGGCGCGAGCTGTTCCGTCAGTTGCTTGCAGGGCGAGTCCAACCCGGAGCAACAGCGCTCGACGTGGGCTGCGGTACCGGCGAGACCATGGCCGTGCTGCGCCAACTCGGCGCCCACCGGGTTGCCGGCACCGACCTGTCCGAGAACGCCCTGGCCTACGCCCGTCACCACCCGCAAGGTGCCGTACTCGCAGCCACCGCCGAGCAGCTGCCCTTCGCCGATGGCTGCGCCG
Organism: Ferrithrix thermotolerans DSM 19514; assembly: GCA_945906305.1. Lineage (GTDB taxonomy): Bacteria > Actinomycetota > Acidimicrobiia > Acidimicrobiales > CAIXPF01 > CAIXPF01. The sequence goes on from CAMDQT010000016.1 coordinate 26,272, forward strand.
ATGTGCTGGTCAGTTCCGACGTCCTGGAGCACCTCAGCGACGATCGCCGCGCCCTACGGGAGTACCGTCGGGTACTGAAGCCAGGTGGACTCTTGCTGGTCACCGTGCCGTCCTACCAGTGGCTGTGGTGCGCCCATGACGTACGGGCCGGGCACCGCCGCCGCTACCGCCTCGCCGAACTGACCGCCGCCGTGGGCTCGGCCCACTTCCGAGTTGAGCGCTCCAGCTACTTCTTCTCCTATCTCGTCCCACCGGCCATCGCGCTACGGCGAACCCCGTTGGGCCGGCTGACCGCAGACACCGACGAGGCGGCATCGGCCGGGCGGGTGAGCAGTGCCGTGTTGTCTCGGCTCGGCTCGGTCGAGCGTGTCGTCCTACGTCGCCATTCCATACCATTTGGTCTGTCCCAGGTCATGCTGGCTTCCGCCATCGGCTGACCGGCCGGCAAGCCCCGATGCGCACGGCCCGGCACAACGCTGCGTTCCCGGTAATCTCGGCCCAAGTCGAGCAAAGGCAGAAGCCATGACGGAGAAGATGACCGGCGGCGAGGCCATGGCCCGCCAGCTCGCCCGCGAAGGCGTGCAACACATTTTCGGCATCCCCGGCGTGCAACTCGACTACGCCACTGCGGGGTTGTCCAAGGTGACCGAGAGCGTCACCTTCATCGCTTGTCGCCATGAGCAGACGACGACCTTTGCCGCGGACGGCTACGCCCGTACCACCGGTAAGGTCGGTGTGGGCATGGTCGTGCCCGGCCCGGGCGTGCTCAACGCCGGTGCTGGGCTGGTCACCTCGTGGTCGGTGGGTTCCAAGGTCTTGCTGCTCACCGGCCAGCTGCCCACCCGCGGCCTGGGACGCCAACTGGGCATGGTCCATGAAATCCCCGACCAAACCGCCATCTTGCGCAGCCTGAGCCGCGGTGCAGAACTGGTGACGGACCCCGATCGCGTGCCCGGCGCCATCCGCCAAGCCATGGCCCAGCTCGCCAATGGGCCCGGCCCCGTGGCGGTGGAGTTGCCGCCGGACATCCTCTCGGGTCGTACCGCGGCCGAACTGTTGACCCCCCAACCGAAAGCCACCCCCGAGGCCGGGGACGCCGCCGCCCTGGACCGCGCCGCGGACGTACTTCGGGCGGCGCAGCGGCCCTTCATTGTCGCCGGGGGTGGGGTCGTGGCCAGCGAGGCCCATGGGGCACTGTTGGCTCTGGCCCGCCGGTTGGGCGCCCCGGTCACCACCACCTCCAACGGCCGCGGGGCCATCGACGATCGTGACCCGCTGGCCCTGCTGACGGTGGCCGGCCGAGAAGTGCAAGAACGAGCCGATGTGTTGCTGATCGTCGGTAGCCGCGGCCTCACCCAAAGCGCCCGGGCTCTGCCGGCCGCAGAGGGCTGCAAAGTCGTGCACATCACGCTCGAGGCAAAGGACTTTGGACCACCGCGCCACCCCACGGTGAGCGTCGCTGCGGATGCCGCCGCGGCTCTCGACGCGCTGGCCCAACGAATCGAGGGCCCCGACCGACGCTGCTGGGCTGAGGACCTCGATGCCGTCCGAGCCCGTGAAGCGGCGGCGCTGGCCAAACTGCAGCCGCAGTGGTCCTATTGCGAGGCGCTTCGCCGAGCCATCCCCGATGACGGGGTTCTCGTGAACGAATTGACCCAGGTGGGCTACGTAGCCATGGCGGGATACCCCGTTCATGCGCCGCGCAGCTACCTGTGGCCGGGATTCCAGGCCACCCTTGGCTATGGCTACCCCACCGCCCTCGGCGTCAAGGTCGGCAACCCCACTCGGGCCGTGGTCTCCATCACCGGCGATGGTGGGTTCGGCTATGGCTTGAGCGAGCTTGCCACCGCCGCCCGTTACGGCATCGCGGTCGTGGTGGTGGTCTTTAGCGACGGGGCCTACGGCAACGTACAGCGCATGCAAGACGCCCAATTCGACGGTGTACACCTCGGCACCGAACTCACCAACCCCGACTGGGTGGCCTTGGGCCGCTCGTTCGGGGTCCACAGCGAGCGGGCGAGCGACCCCACGCAACTCGAGATGGCCCTGCGCCGCGCCATCGACGCCGACCGGCCCGCGCTGATCGAAGTACCGATGCCGGCCTGCCCCGATCCCTGGGGCCTCATCCTCGGCCGCAACTGAGCGGCACCATGCGGTCTCGCCTCGGGCTGAACAAGCATTTGCTTGCCTGGTTCGGGAGAGGCCGGTACAGTGCGCCAGCTCAGGCCAGGGCCATGGGGTGCTGCTCGGCGACGTTCATCGGAAGGCAAAATCACCATGCCTGCACGTACTGGTGGACAGTACCTCGAGGGCCTGAAATCAACCTCCCGTGAGCTTTGGCTCGGCTCCGAACGGGTCCATGACGTCGTCGCTCACCCATCGTTACAGGCCGCGGCCCACTCCATGGCCCGGGTCTTCGACCGACAGTTCGACTGTGCCGAGGACTGCCTGATGGCGGACCCCGAGACGGCGGAGCCCATTAACGTCAGCCACCTCATTCCGCGCTCACGGGAGGATCTGTGGCGTCGCCACCGTGGCCTTGAACGCATCGCGGAGATCAGCGTCGGGCTCATGGGTCGTACGCCGGACTACAAGAACGTGACCTTCGCCGGTTTCGCCGGACGGTGGCGAGAATGGGCCGGACCGGGCGAACGCAATGCCCGCGGTGCGAACAACCTCGTGGCCTTTCAGAAGCGGCTACGCCGTTCAGACCTCGCCCTCACCCATACCATCGTGCATCCCACCGTGGACAAGCGACGCGGTGACGTCCCCTACCCCGGCGCCGACGTGCCGTTGCACAAAGTCGGCGAGACCGCAGACAGCATCATCGTCAGCGGCGCTCGCATCCTTGCCACCGCCGCCCCCTTCGCCGACGAACTCGCCGTGTACCCCGGCTTCCCGCTCACCGCAAAGGCCGACGGACTCGAACCGTACGCCCTCAGCTTCACGGTCCCCATGGACAGTCCGGGGCTGATCTTTCTGTGCCGCGACAGCTACTCGGTCCACGGCGATGCGTTCGACCATCCCCTGTCGACAAACTTCGACGAACAGGATGCGTTCGTCATCTTCGACCAGGTTGAAGTGCCCAAGCAGAACGTATTCATCGACGGCGACATCGGTGTGTACAACACCGTGATGGGGTTGACCTGGTGGCCGAACATCATGCAGCAGACCACCATTCGGGCCCTGACCAAGCTGGAGTTCGCCTACGGACTGGCCTCGCGCATGAGCCGGGCCATCGGCGACACCAGCGATCTGACCATGGACTTGATGGGCGAGCTGCTCACCTATGTGGAGATGACCAGAAGCGGCCTGCTGCTCTCCATCGAACACGCCCGCGATTACGGCGACGGGGTGTTCTTCCCTGACGAGCGGCCCTTGGCCCCGTTACGTGCCACCCTCACCCAGTGGATCCCCCGGGCGTTCGAGATCCTCATCCTGATCGGCAGTCACAACCTCATCGCCACCCCATCACGGGCGATGCTCGATGACCAGCGACTGCGCGGCCTGCTGGAGCGCTACATGGGCGGCGCCGATGATCTCGATGCCGAGAGCCGCGCCGCTATCTTCCGCCTGGCGTGGGATTTCTGTGGCTCCGCTCTGGCGGGACGCCACGCCCTGTACGAACGCTTCTACCTCGGTTCCACCGCCCGCAACCGCAAGACGCTGTACTGGGCCACCGAGGGCACCTTCAGCAAAACGCCCGGTCCGGTGCGGGAACGCGGCGACGAACTGGTCGAGGCCATGCTCCTCCTAGGTCGCGCCAGTCACGTCGGCCACGGCTGAGCGACCCCGAACCGAGCCGGGCTTCGCGGTCCTCGACCCGCTCAACCCAACAACGGGAAGACCTTCGTGGCGAGTTCCTCCAACGCCCGATAGCGGGAGGCGAAGCTGGGCAGAACCATCACATGGTCGAGTCCGGCCGCCTCGAGCGCCCGGATCTTGTCGGCCAACTCCCCCGGCGTGCCCACCATGGAAGTCATGCCGATCAGCTCCGGGGTAGCGAAAACCCGCTCCTCCGGGTGCAGGTACGTGCCATGTCCGGCATGGATTCGGTAGTGCCGCTGCGCCTGCGGCGTGGCCTCCACCAAAGCCACGTAGCGGTCCCAGTGCTCCCGCAGGTGCGGTGGCGGCGACACGCCGAACTGGCGCTGTCGTTCATAGGCATAGTGATAGGCCATCACCGCCATCGGTCCGCACTGCTCGATCACCCGGTCCGAATCGAGTCCCTCGCCTTTTTCGAGCACGGCCACCGAGGTAAGGGTGGTCAACTGGAACGTGGCACGATCGAAGCGGCGCCCCGCCTCCGAGGCGCCGGCGGCGACGTTGGCCAAGCAGCGTTCCACGGCCGAGCGCAGAGGGGGGACGGACACCACCAGCCCATCGCCGTAGGCACCAGCGAGCCGCTGGCCCTTGGGACCGAAGGCCGAGACGTGGATCTCGACCGGGTCGGTGACGTTCACAAAGCCGAGATCGGCCATCTGAAAGGCCACGTCGGTTGTTGCCCCCCGGTAGGTGAACGCCGCTTCTTCGCCTCGCAGCAGCGTGCGAGTGGTGTCCAGAAACGCCTCGAATTCGCTCAGTCGAGCCGGCTTGCGGCCCATAACCCGCCACGCAGTAAAGCCATTTCCGACCCCGAGGAACGTCCGCCCGGGTGCCAATACGTTGATGGTGGCGATGCTGTGTGCGGTGACAGGCGCTATGCGCGTATCGACCACCGACACCCCGGTACCGATGCGGATCCGGCTGGTTCGAGTGGCGGCAAGGGCCATGCAGGCGTAGGCGTCACCCCACAGCATCTGCGAATCGGCGAACCATGCTGCGGTGTAACCAAGTTCTTCCGCCCGCACAACGAGGTCGATGTCGTCGATCTTGGAATGCAGACAAACCCCGAACTGCATGAGCACCCCCGCTGCGCCGTCGCTCCTCGACGTGCCCGCAACCTAGCCTGGCGGTGGGCCCGGCCAGTCCCCGCGGACGGTACGCGACGGGTCCCCACCGGCCGCGATCAGCCCAAGGCCCCGGCCAGTACCAACTCGGCCACTTTGTCCTCGTCGTAGCCGAGGAACTCGCGTAGCACCAGTGCCGTGTGTTCACCCAGCATCGGCCCCGCCCGGCCCGGCACCGCCGGCGTCGCGGACAACACGATGCGCGAGGCCTCCACCACCATGGAGCCATGCACTGGGTGCGCCACGGTACGGAAGTGCTGCTGATGGGCGAGTTGGGGGTCCTCCAACAAGTCGCCGCTGTTCTGTACCCGATGCGCCGGCACCCCAGCGGCAATCAACGCCGCCTCGCCGTCCGCCTCGGCTCTGATCGAGGACCAGGTGACGAGGAGCGCGTCGAGTTCGTGTTCGCGGTCGCGACGTTCGTCGAGGCCCAACTCGGCAAGATCCGGCCGGCCCACGACCGTGGCCAGCGCCGACCACTGGGTGTCGGTCTCGCACCCCACCGCCAGCCAGCGGTCATCGCCCGCGGCGGGATACACCCCGTGGGGCACGAAAAACCGATCGGCGTTACCGAGCCGGCTCTGGCTGAACCCGTTGACGGTGGCGTCAAGCACGGTGGCGGCGAGGAAATGCACCGCACCTTCGGCCTGGGCGAAGTCGATATGGCAGCCCTCGCCGACCCGTTCCCGGCGATGCAGCGCGGCACCAATGAGCGGAACGGTCACCCTGGGGGCCAAGTAGTCGGTGTAGGCCAGAAACGGCCCCGACGGGGACCGGTCGGGCCAGCCGGTCAGCTCGTAGTAGCCCGTCACCGCACCGGCGAGGTTGCCGAACCCAGCGAAGCTGCTCTGCGGGCCGCTGTGACCCATCAGGCTGGTGCTCACCATGATCAGGCGAGGGTTGACCGCCTGTAGCTGCTCCCAGCCCAAACCCCAGTCGCGCATGACGCCCGGGGTAAAGGACTCAATGAGCACGTCCGCCCAACGGGCGAGGTCGATGAGCACCCCACGGCCGGCCTCGGTGGTCAGATCGAGCGCCACGCCCAATTTGTCCACGTTGAAGCTGCCGAACTGCACCGAGGACTCCAAGTCGAGCCGGTTGTTCAGGAACCCGCCACCGCCCCGAGCCGCGTCCGGCCGAGCCGGACCTTCCACCTTCACCACGGTGGCCCCGAAATCGGCCAGCACCCGGGTGCTCAATGGCCCGGCGTAGACCCAGGTGAGATCGACCACCTTCAGACCGGCCAGCGGCGCATCGTCAACCCGTCCGCTCGGGGCCGGCGCCACTGGAACGGGCCGCAATAGCGCCACCTCCGTCGAGGGCGCACCCAACGCGGGGGGCTGACCGGCGGAGAAGTGGGCCAGCGGGCCCGGAGCGAGCACCGAGCCGAACTCAGCCTCGACCGTCTCCCAGTACCCCCGGGCGCGGAGCTGTTCGGAGGCCAAAAGCTCGGCGGGGGTCACGACCGGTGCCAGCAGCAGCTCGCGGCGTTGGGCCTCGGCGAAAAGAGCCGCCTTGGTGCGCCCACTGGTCAGCGCCACGAGAGCCACTTTGACCGCCTCGAGGCGAGCCGGCGCCGCCGGATCGACGAACAAGGCGTTACCGAACTCAATCCAGTCGAGATGGCGCAGTTCAGCATCGACCAGCCCCTCTTCGTACAACCACTCGACCAGCCGGGCGGTATAACGGCCGATGGTCGAACCGAACAACACGGTGATGGACACGTGCCCGTCGAGTGCCGGATAGACGAACTGCAGACGGAACGGACCCTGGGCGATGCCACCGGCGATTCGACCTACCGCGGCGTTGCCGTTGGGCACCAGCAACGCGGCAGGGATGGCGGCCTGCATCAGCGCCACCTGTGCCGACACCTCAACATGCTGACCTCGTCCACTGCGACGCCGTTGTTCGAGGGCCATCACTACCCCACCGGCCGCGTCGCCGGCGGCGTGCAGCCACGCCTGCGGCGCGCTACAGCGCACCGGGGCGCGGTCCTCATCGCCGGTGATGGCCATGGTGCACGCCGCGGCGGCGATGGTCAGATCCGTCGCGGGCCAGGTCGCCTTGGGCCCCGTTGCGCCGAAGGCCGTGATCGATACGGTGATCAGACGGGGGTTGGCCGCTCGTAAAGCCGCCAGGTCCACTGGCACCGCCCCGGACTCGATGACCACGTCGGCGGATGCCGCGAATCGAGCCAGCTCCTCCAGGCCGATCCGACGGCGGCCGCGGTGGTAGGCCCACCATTCCAAGGACAGCTCGCTTTGGGCCGCCCGGGGAGGCCGGGTTCGAGCCGCGCTGAGCTGTGCGGCGTCGATGTCGATGACCTCCGCCCCGAGGCCGGCCAGCAAGTAACCGGCAAAGTGGCCACGATGGTCGCTGCAATCGAGAACCCGCACGTCGTCGTACATCGCGGCAAACTTACCCGGGTACCGCCATGGCGGTGGGTGCCAGGGGCGGCGATCGCGAGTAGGGCTGGTCTATCCTGCGGGCGCGGCGCCGCTGCGAGGCGCCACCGGGAGGACGTCATGACCGATCGTATGGAACTCACGATGGGCAACTTGGTGAAGATGAGCGAAGAGGTACGCTCGGAGTCCGGTCCGGCCGACACCACCAAGTCCTTCAACGAGGCGCTCATCGCCGAGTTCCGGGCCAACGGGGGCAAGCTTTCGGGCGAACTGGCCCGTTCACGGTTCCTGCTGTTGAGCACCAAAGGAGCCAAGTCGGCCAAGGAACGGATCAGCCCGCTCGCCTACCTCAGCATCGACGAACGCCTCTTGATCATCGCCTCGATGGGCGGCGCGCCGTCAAGCCCGGCCTGGTATCACAACCTCGTCGCCAACCCCGAGGTCACGGTGGAGATCGGCGCGGACACCTACCAGGCGCGTGCCGCGGTCACCGAAGGGCCCGATCGCGACGACCTATTCGCCAAGGTCTGCGCCAAAATCTCCACCTTCGCCGAATACCAGAGCCGGACCACGCGGGTGATCCCCGTGGTCGAACTCATCCGCCTCGAGGCCTGACCGGGAGCGGCCGGGCCGCGGACCAACTACGGTCCGTGGCCATGGATGCAGGGCCCAACGCGGTGGACACCGGCAGATCAGAACCCCGTTACTACGGCTGGGTCATCGCCTGGACCGCCTTCGCCGTACTCACGGTGGCCTACGGCGTGCAGTACTGCTTCGGGGTTTTCCTTCCCTTCATCGAGAAGGACCTCGGCGTCAGTCGCACCATGGGCACCCTGGCGTTCGCGGTCTATGTCTTCGTGTACTCGTCGCTCTCCGCCGCGTCGGGTCTGCTCACCGACCGCAAAGGGCCACGCTACGTGCTCGTCCTAGGGGCGGCGTTCCTCGGGACGGGCTATCTGCTCACCTCCCAGGCCCGCAACTCGTGGCAGCTGGTTGTGGCCCTCGGGCTCGTGGCTGGTATCGGCATGAGCGCGGCGTTCGTACCGTGCAATGCCACCGTGGTGCGCTGGTTCATGCACCGCCGCGGGAGAGCGCTGTCGATCTCCACCAGCGGATCGAGTTTCGCCTCCGTGGTCATTCCCCTGGCCATGGGCAGCCTGGTCGACTCGTTCGGCTGGCGCACGCTCTACGTGGCCGGAGCCGGATTAGCCACCATCACCCTGCTCGTCGGTTCACGGTTGATGTACCGCGACCCCGAGTCCAAGGGCCTCAGCATCCACAACGAGATGGGGGCCAACACCGAACCCACCGCCGCGAGCGCCAATGACGTGGTCAGCCTCGACCTGCGGGCGGCGTCGCGTACCGTGGACTTCTGGCTGATCGTAGGAGTGTTCCTGTTTACCTGGCTCGTGGTGTTCATCCCCCTGGTACACCTATCGCCCTACGCCAAGGACGCCGGGGCCTCCTCGAGCGTGGCGGCTGCCCTGGTCAGTTTGATCGGTCTGGGCGGGCTGTTCGGCCGGGGCCTGTCGGGCAACGCGTCAGACCGCCTGGGGCGGCTCGCCACACTCACCGTCACCTTGATCATGCAGATCGTGGCCTTCCTGGCCTTCGCCGCCTCCACCTCGCTGCCGGTACTCATCCCCGCCGCCGCCCTGTTCGGGATGGGCTACGGGGGCTCCACCGTGTTGTTTCCCGCCCTGGCCGGAGACCGCTTCGGGCGGGCCTACGCCGGTGCCATCGTCGGTGCGGTGTTCGCCGGTGCGGGCTCGTTGGGCGCCTTCGGACCGTTCGTGGCGGCCTGGATCCGTGACCAAACCGGCAGCTACGGCTGGGCGTTCGTGGTGGCGGCGGCAGCCAATGCCGTCTCGTTGCTGTTCGTGGCCGGACTGCACTGGTCGAGTCGGCGCGCCCCCCAGCCAGGGGTGGCGTTGGCCTGAGCCCTGCGGCAAACCCAATCCGCGCCCGCCGGCTCATCGTGGCGCCGGGACCAATGGCCACGAGCCATAGGCTCGAGGACGAATTATCCTGGGCTTATGGGTCCCCACAAAGCTTCGCTCGCCGTCGCCTGCCTCATAGCCTTTGTGGGTCTCGCCGCAAGCTGCGCCGGATCGGAAGTGAGGACCCCTGGCGCCGCGCCAGCCGGTGCGGTGAGCGGGCCCAACGCCGGGGCCGAAGAGGCCACGACGATCATCGCCGACAGTCACGACACCTCGCCCGCGCTGCGCGACATCGCCCCCGCCCCGCTCACCGCCGCCCGCAAGCGGGGAGCCGAGCGCAAAGATATTTCCCCTCACCCCAAAGGCGATGGACGAGACGCTGCGCTGCAAGCCCCTCCAGCAGCATCGAAGCTGCCCGCACCGACGGTGTTGGCCCCAAGCCTCGGCGGCGGCTTTGACGGGCCGGCGGCGAACGGCATGTCACCTCCGGACACCTCCTCGGCCATCGGCCCCAACCACGTCGTCACCGCGGTGAACACCAACCTGCTCATCCAGAACAAGGCCGGCACGATCCTGTATGGCCCTGTCGGCATCAACACCGTATTCAGCGGCTTCGGCGGAGCGTGCCAGAACACCAACGACGGCGATCCGCTAGTCCGATTTGACCTGTTGGCGCAGCGTTTCATTCTCACCCAGTTCGCCAACAGGTCCGTCTCAAGTGGCCCGTTCTACGAGTGCATCGCGGTGTCCGCCAGCGGCGATCCAACCGGCTCGTGGCACCGCTACTCCTTCATGTACCCCGACTTCCCCGACTATCCCAAGCTCGGCGTGTGGCCCGACGCGTACTACGTGACCTACAACATGTACAAGGCGACAACCACTGCCTGGGCAGGACCAAAGGTGTGCGCCCTGGACCGAGCCAAGATGCTGGATGGTTTGAGCGCAACCCAGCAATGTTTCAGCCTCTCAAAACTTTACGGTGCGCCCCTGCCGCCCGATGTCGACTCGGCCGCCCCACCGCCGAACGGCTCCCCGGCACCGATGGTGAGCCTGGGCTTGTCGGGCACGACGCTGGCGTACTGGTCCCTCAAGGTCAATTGGGCCACTCCCGCCAGTAGCACCATCACCGGCCCCACGGCCTTGACCGTGGCCGCCTACACCCCAGCCTGCGGCGGCGGCGTGTGCATCCCACAGCAGGGAACGGCCACAAGGCTCGACTCACTCGGCGATCGCCTGATGAACCGCTTCGCATACCGAAACTTCGGCGACCACGAGTCTTTCTTGGTATCACATTCCGTGAGCGCCAATGGCACAACCGGGGTGCGCTGGTACGAATTGCGTCGCAGCGGCACGGCACTGTCGGTCTACCAGCAGGGCACCTACGCGCCCGACGGCACGGCGCGCTGGATGCCCAGCATCGCCATGGACGGGGTCGGCAATATCGCGATCGGCTATTCCGCGTCGAGTGCCAGCATGTTCCCTGCTATCAGGGTGAATGGGCGCCTCTCGGGTGATGCCCTTGGCACCCTCGGACAGGGTGAAACCACCGTCAAAGCCGGTGGTGGTGCCCAGACTGGCTCCCTGACCCGGTGGGGTGACTACGCCACCATGAGCATCGACCCCGCCGATCAGTGCACGTTCTGGTTCTCCACCGAATACCTCAAGGCATCGGGGTCCTACAACTGGTCGACGTACACCAGTCCGTTCAAGCTTCCCGGCTGCTCCGTGCCGATCACGCCCGACTTCTCCCTGACACCCAACCCAACAACCGCCACCGTCGCCGTCGGCAGGTCGACCAGCTTCACTATCGCCACCTCCAACCAGGGCACGGCGCAAAGCGTCGTCCTGTCCGCCTCCGGCCTACCGCCAGGGGCCACCGCCACCTTCAACCCCGCGACGATCACCTCGGGCGACAGTTCCACGCTCACCATCGCTTCGTCGTCGTCCACCCCGGCGGGCACCTCGACCATTGTGGTGACCGGCACCGGCAGCAGCACCACGCGCAGCACGACGCTGTCCTTGACGGTCACGGGGCTTTCGCCGGCCAACAGCGTGGTCACCAACGGCATGTTCGAAGCGGGCACCAGCCTGACGGGCTGGACCAGGAGCGGCACCGTAGCCGCTATTACCAACCCAGCGGCCTATTCGGGATCATGGTCGGGCCGGGCCGGATCCACGACAGCCACCCAAGGCGACTCCAAGCTGACCACCACCGCTTTCACCGTCCCCACGGGCAAGACCACTCTGTCCTTTTGGTACAAGGTCAACTGTCCCGACACCGTCGCCTTCGACTGGGTGACCGCCACCCTGAACGACAAGACGAAGAAGACCGTTACCACCATCCTGCCCAAAACCTGCAAAAACGACGGGGTCTGGAGACAGGTCAGCGTGGCCGTGGTCGCGGGGCGACAATACGTGCTGACCCTGATCAGCCATGACGATAACTTTGCCGCCGATCCGACCTTCGCCCAGTTCGACCAGGTTCTGGTGAGCTGAGCGGACAGGTCGCAGCCGAGCACCGCCGACCTGGTCAGCCCGGTGTCACCAGAGCATTGGTACGTACCTCTCGAAAGGCGACGCCGGCGTCCACGGCAGGCTCCTTGGGCAGGCCAAGTACCCGTTCGCCCATGATGTTGCGCTGAATGTCGTCGGTCCCGCCGGCGATGGATTGGGCCGGCGTGGACACGAGGATCTCAGCCACCAATCCCGCGTGATCGGTGTCGGGTCCATTCAGCATGCCGTGAGCCCCCAGGATCGCGGTATGGGTGCGATCCGCGGCCCGGGCGGTCACGCTGGAGGCCAACTTGCCCAGCGAGCCTTCCGGCCCCGGTGCCTTGCCCGCGGCCCGGGCGGCCCTAGCCCGCTTTGCCGTCCAACGGGCGGACTGCTCGAAGGCCAGCGTGGCGGCAAAGGACTGGCGAACCACCGCGTCCTGCGAACGGCCGTGGGCGCGAACCTGGCCCTCGATCAGATCGATGCGGCCAGCGCGCTGCGGGTACCACTTGTAGGTCTCGCGGTACGCCGCCGCCTCCGCGTCGGACTCGCGGCGGGTGCGCCCAGCGGGAGCGTTGGACCGACCGGCGCCGCTACTGCGCTGACCGATGGCCGCGGCCATCCCCCGTTCGTGCATGAGGGTGGTGGTAGCAGCACCCCAGCCCCCACCGACGACACCGACCACATGATCGTGGCGCACCCTGGCATCGCTGAGGAACACCTCGTTGAAGCTGGCATGTCCGTTCATCTGGCGCAACGGGCGCACCTCTACGCCCGCTTGAGCCATGTCGATGACAAAGAAGGTAATCCCCCGGTGCTTGGCAACATCCCAGTCGGTACGGGCGAGCAGCATCCCGTAGTGGGCCTTGTGGGCACCGGTGTTCCACACCTTCTGGCCGTTCACCACCCATTCCTCACCGTCGCGCACCGCCCGGGTGGTCAGTCCCGCGAGGTCCGACCCGCTGCCCGGCTCGCTGAAGAGCTGGCACCATTTGTGCTCGCCCGTGATGATGGGCCGCAGGTAGGCGGCCTTGAGCGCATCAGAGCCGTGCTCCAAGATGGTATTGGCGGCCAAGCTCACCCCCGCCCCGGCGCCGGTTCCGACCGCGCCGAAGTTCCGGAACTCCTCGGTCACCACACTCGCTTGAGCGGCCGCCAATCCACGGCCATACCACTCACGGGGCCACACCGGACAACCCCAGCCGGAGTCCGCTAGTAGGCCACGCCATTCCAGCAGCGGTCGCTCCGGGTCCCAGTTCTGCTCCAGCCACGATCGCACCTCGTCGCGGACCGTCGCCGCGTCACGCTCCTCGGCCATGTGCAGCCCCCTGTCTCGTCGCGTCCGCCAGCGTAGACCCGGCCCGATCAGCCCAGCTCCGCATTGGCCCGCCTCCGTTCGACTCGCACGCTATGCAGGCGGTGCCCACCGGTCGGCCCCACCCGCGGAACGCGTGAACGCTAGGCCTAGAGTCTTGTTGCGGGCCGAGGCCCACCCGGCCGAGGAGACTGCCCGTGTTCGACGTCGAAAGCTGGCTCGCTTCTGGTGGCCTCTTGCTGCTCGCAGCCATCGTGTTCGCCGAAAGCGGCTTGCTGATCGGCTTCTTCCTGCCCGGTGACACCTTGCTGTTCATTGCGGGGTTCCTGTCTTCATCGGCCGGCGGGCCGATTCTGCCCTCCCTGCCCATCACCGCGGCGGTGGTGTTCCTCGCCGCCGTGGCTGGCGATCAGGTCGGCTACCTGTTCGGTCGGCGGCTCGGCCCGTCGCTGTTCACCCGGCCCCAAAGCCGCCTGTTCAACCCCAGCCGGGTTGTACATGCCCGGACGTTCTTCGATCGCAAGGGTCCAACCGCGGTGATCATGGCCCGCTTCGTGCCGGTGATGCGGACCTTCACCCCAATCGTGGCGGGGGTCGCGGCGATGCCCTATCGCACCTTCGTGCTGTACAACGTCATCGGCGGCGCCCTATGGGGCATCGGGTTGACCACCGCGGGCTACTACTTCGGCGAGATCGACTTCGTGAAGAAGAACCTCGACTACGTCGCAGTGCTCATCCTCGCGGTTTCCTTGGTGCCGGTGTTGCTCGAATACCGCAAGATCCGGGCCCAACATAAGGTTCAGTCCCGCAACGAGGCGTGACGGTCGGTCACCTCGGTCAGCGCATCTCAAGTTCGGACACCGCGTCGCGGAACACCCGGGCACGGTGAGTGAAGTCAGCGAAGGCATCGAAGCTCGCCGCGGCTGGCGACAACAACACCACCCCATCGGGTTGGGCCCACTGCCATGCCATCCGCACCGCCTGGTGCAAGTCCTCACCGGCCATGGTCTGCACCAAAGGGCCATGGGCCGCGTCGATGACCTCGCGCATTCGCGGACCCGTGGTGTAAAGGGTGAGCACCAGGGTCTCGAGGTCGCGTCGGGCCAAGGCCTCCGCCAGCGGGCCGTAGTCGATATTGCGTTCCATGCCCCCCACAATGAGGGCCACCCGCCGACCGGCAAAGGCTTGGACCGCGGCGATGGTGGGCAGCACATTGGTCGAAAGGCTGTCGTCGTAGAAGTCCACCCCGTCCACCGTGGTGACGTACTGCAGGCGGCTGGGCAGGCCCTCGAAACCGTGGCACGCCGCGGCCAAGGTCTGCTCATCGCCGCAACCAGGAACACCGAGTTCCTCCAGGCACACCCGGGCCAGCGCCGCGTTGGCCAGGTTGTGTTCACCCACCAGACCCAACTGTCCTGCCCACCGGCGCGTCGTCTGCTCGATAGCCACCCAACGAACGCGAGACCCGAGTAGATCCCGCCGCTGCCGCAGCACCTCGGCGTCGGCGGCGACCGTCAGTGCAGCACCTGGCTGCGAGCAGAGCGACAGCTTGTCCCGATGATAAGTCTCCAAGTCACCGTGCCAGGGCAGATGGTCTGCGCTGAGCGAGCTCACCACCACCAGCGGCGGGCTTGAGGCCACGTCAGTGGCCTGGTAGCTCGAGGTCTCGATCACCCAGAGATCGGCCTGCGCCGGGGCCGAGGGCGCATAGGGCGGCGCGCCCAGGTTGCCCCCGGCAAAGGCGTCCACGCCGAGGCGCTGGGCCAGGTGGGTTAAGACCGCGGTCGTGGTGGACTTGCCTTTGGTTCCGGTGATGCACACCACCTTGGACCGGTCGACCTCCTGCAGCCACAGACCAAGCCCACCGACCACGGCGACACCCGCCGCTTCGAGGCGGGCCACCTCAGGGCGGTAGCGGCTGATGCCGGGCGTCTTCACCACCACCGTCGCATCGAGCAGCGCGGCGAGACCCTCGCCCGCGGTGTTCAGCACCGTCTCGCCCGAGCCGATGCGCTCAGGCCGGTCGTCAACAATGACGGGCTCGAGACCTAAAGCGCGCAGCTTGGCCAGGTTCGCCGTGCCCTCGATACCAAGGCCCCACACGGCGACGCGCTCGTGGCGCAGGTCAGACCAGGAGATCAGATGGCGCATGACGAGGGGGGATGTGGTGCGGCCCTTGCGGGCGTAGCATCTTGGCCAACATCGCGGCCGGATCGGCCACTGCAGGGCTCAACTCGCGGGCCAGTGGGCCGAGCACGGGGCTGCCCAGCCGATCGACACGAGCCGCGGCGAGCAGCGCCGCCGTGATGCATTCCTCGACATCACCGACGCACTCGAACGGCTTGTTCTCCCCCGAAAGGCCCGCCAGGGTACGAAACGCGGTGCTCAACTCGGCGTTGTCGAGCGGTTCGTTGCCGGCGAACACCGCTCGAAGCGCCTCGGCGGGCAAGAACGGGGCCAGCACGAGGTCCACAAAGCAGCATTTGTCACAGCGACCGCACCAGTGGTCGAGACGCGCCGCCCGATCGATGTGGAAGGCCCGGTTACAGCTGCGAAAGGCCCCGTGATAGGCGGTGAGTTCGGCGAAACGTTTGCCGACCCACAGCTCGCTGAAGGGTCGCAGCCAGGAGAAGTACGACAGCGGTGTCCGCAGCACGTCGGCGAGGGCGGATCGGAACAGCTCTTCGAAGGCGAGGGTCTTGGACCACTGGTGGTTCACCAGTCGGCCCTGGTGATCGACATTGCCCGACGATGCCGACCACTCGTTCGACATCACCACCGCGTCCCGGTCATCGAGCAGCGCTGCCATGACCGCGATGGCGGAGATGATGGCGGTCACCGGAACATGCCCGTTGCGGTAGCCAAGGGCGGCGGAGCGCAGGACCTTTGGATCGAGCAGACGCTCGGCCCGCACCACCGGTAGGCCGCTGACCGCCGCCGCCTGCTCGAGAGCGTCGAAACGGTCCCCTTGACGCGACACCACGAACAGCGCCGCCGATGCTGCGCCGGGCCGGACTCCCTCGACGGTGACGATCGAGTCGATGCCGCCGCCGAAGGGGATGAGAGCTCGCTCGGCGGTGGCGGGCCGCGTCGTTCGGAACGGGATCGCCGCCGCGGCGTCGATGACCAGACCGCTCAGATCAAGGTCGTTGCGATAGGCGTACTCACCGAGTCCGTCCCGATAGGACGCCTCGAGCAGGGCCCTTTCGCCCGGCGTGAGAGCGAAAGGCACCGAGACCAGCGGTGGTGCCGCGGCCTTGTAATAAGACAGGCCAGCGA
This sequence comes from Ferrithrix thermotolerans DSM 19514, assembly GCA_945906305.1. Classification (GTDB taxonomy): domain Bacteria; phylum Actinomycetota; class Acidimicrobiia; order Acidimicrobiales; family CAIXPF01; genus CAIXPF01. The sequence goes on from CAMDQT010000016.1 coordinate 42,653, forward strand.
GCAGGAACACCAGCCTGGCAGCCGCTTCGAGCCCCACTGGCTCGCGTCGGGCCGGAGCGAACGTCACCCATTCTTCAAACGCCAACTCGTCGAGGCCATAGCGACAACGCAGCCGGCCACTCGCCTTGTCGAAGTCGACATCGACATAGCGGAAGCAGGCGACCTGCTCGGGACGAAACCGGTCCGACCCGCTCACCGGCGTGCTTGATCCGCCGCGAGGCGACAGCCGCTCATCGGTCGGACAACAACGGCCCAGGCAACCACATCACGAGCCTACCCCGCTCCTCGGAGGGGCCCCGGTACGGCGGGCGCACCACCCCCGGTTCGGGCTCAGCGCCGATGCCAACCCTCAGGCACCGAGATGGTTTGCGAGCGCCTCACGGGTGGCTTGCCGGCTCGCCTCGTCCGGCGCGCAGATCTCAATGCGCAAGTCCGTTGTCCCGGCCGCGGCATAGGCCGCCAACCCCTCCGCCACCTCATCCCACGAGCCGATGAGGAACAGATCGGCTGGCTCGTCGAGGCCTTCCTTGGCCAGCACCGCGGCGTAGGACGGCAGGGCCTTGTAGACCGCTCCAATCTCCTGGGCGAGGCGGTAGGCCGGGCCGCGGTCAGTGGTCACGCAGATGCGCACTAGCGCCATGACCCGCAAGGGGCCACGCCGTCCTGCCGCCTCGGCGGCGGCGTCGAGGCTCGGACGGATGAACGAAGCGATCGTCCGCGGCCCGCACTGGCCCACCGTGGTACCCGCGGTGACCTGGCCCGCCAACTGCAGCATCTTCGGGCCGAGGGCGGCAAGCAGCACTGTGGTGGGCGCGGCATCGATGCCGAGGGCGGCATGGGTGACGATCTCGGTGCCATCGACATCGGCCTGCTGACCCTCGAGCAATGGCGCCAGACCGGCCAGAAAGTCCCTGGTGTAACCCAGTGGCCGAGCCCACGACAGACCGAGGCAGGGTTCAACCATGGCCTTATGCGACGGCCCGACCCCGAGGGTGAAGCGGCCACCCCACGCGGACTGCGCAGTCCGCGCCTGCTGGGCCAAGCTCAACGGGTGACGTCCGTACAGCGGCACGACCGAGGTGCCCACCTCACCGAGGCCGGGGGCCACATCAGCCACCGCCGCTAGGGCCACGATTGGATCCACGGCCATGCCGTGGGAGACCCAGAAGCTGTCAAAGCCCGCCTGGTCGGCCCAGGCCGCCTGATCGCGGACCTCAGCAATGCTGCGCAGGGCCACGCCGCCAGCCAAACCCCAGCGGATGCGGAAACGGTCGCCGGGGCGATGCGCACTAGCAGTGTGGTGCTCTGAGTCCTTCACCAGCGAAGTCTCGCCTATCGCGGTGCCTAGGGCCAAGCAGCGAAAGGCCATCCCGTGCCGCGCCTTGAAACCGATGTGCGGAGCACCCCTAACGGGATTCGAACCCGTGTCGCCACCTTGAGAGGGTGGTGTCCTAGGCCTCTAGACGATAGGGGCAGGCCTGCCGCTCGGCGTTCGCACGACGAGCGAGCACTGAGAAGTTAGTGGCCGAGGCCGCCATGAAGCAATGCCGCCGGCGCCACCGCGGCCTCGCAATGGCGCCAAGCCAACGCCGCCCTGCGGTGCACACCAGCTTGCGAGCGCACCGGGTGACACCGATCAAAACCACAACGGCCACCCGGAATCGCCGGATGGCCGTTGTTGCTTCACGCTCGGGGGAGAGGGCTCGAACCCCTAACAACAGGGCCAGAACCTGTCGTGTTGCCAATTACACCACCCCCGATTGGGCGAACTATCACGATACCCGCTGCCTCACCCGGAGGACAACCACCCTACGTCGCGTACGGTGACTAGCTCAGGGGGTGGCGATGGGGCGATCAGCGCGCTCACCGCGCTCATACAGGCTGTCGTAACCGAGCCGCTCCAGGCAGACCTCGGCGGTCCAAGGCAGCATGAGCGCGCCGCAACGGCTGTCGCGGTAGTAGCGCTCCAGCGGGTAGGCGCGTGAGATCGACCCTCCCCCACAGGTCCGAATGGCCAGCCGACAGATGTCGTTACCGAGCTCCATCACGCTGTACTGAGTGGAAAACCCGCGCAACATCGCGGCGCGTGACGGGTCGACCTTGGCCTCGCCGATGGCCCGCAGAAACATGGCCCATATCTGGTCCAGCTTGACCCGCATCTCGGCCACCGCGAGCTGCTTGGTGGTGCTGCGCCGCCGCGGCTCACCCGTTGTGCCTGGCACCTCCCCCCGCAGATACGCCACCGTGAAATCGAAAGCGGCCTGGGCCACACCGACGTAGGTCGGGCACAACGTCATAAACATGTGTGGCCAGCGTCGGGCCAACTCGGCGTAGACCCCACGCGGCATCAGCTGGCGTTGTTCGGGCACGAACACGTCGACGAGGTCGAGCGTGCGCGACACCGTGGCCCGCATGCCGAGCGGGTCCCAAGAGCCCGAAATGGAAAACCCCGGCGAATCGGCTGGCACACCCAGGAACAGCGTGTCCGAAAAGCTTGCCCCGCCGGTCCCTCCGGGGAGGACCTCGGTGGCGGTGACGGTGTACATGTCCGCCGCACCAGACAGCGAGGCGAAGTGCTTGCGGCCATTGAGCACCCAGCCACCCTCGACCGGAGCGGCGATGGTCGAGAACACCAATGCCGTGCCGGCGAGGTTTGAACTCGGCTCGGAGAAGGGTTGGGCGTAGAGCAAGCCGTCTTGGACCACCGAGCGGTACAGCTCGGCTCGGCGTTGTTCGTGGGGCTGCTGCACCTCTGCTGGCAGGCCGAGGTCGTCGCACAGCACGCTCGACCACAGCATGGACACGCTGTGCATGTTGAACGTAAGTGCGGTGGCGCCGTCGTGGCGGCCAAGTTCCGCCGCCACCAGGGCGTACTGTTCGAAGTTGGCACCCATACCCCCGTGTGCTTCGGGAATGCATAACGCCAGCAGCCCGTGCTGGCGTAGATCGCGGTAATTCTCGAAGGGGAACACGGCGTCACGATCGTTGGCCGCCGCCCGAGGGGCGAATCGTTCCCGCCCTAGCGTGCCGACGAGTTCGATGACCGCATCGAGATCTGGGTTCATGCCCGCCGCCTCACACCAACCCGGGTGTCTGGCCCGTGATTTGCGCCGCCCAACCAACCCCGGCGGGGGGCAACTCGCAGCGCGCCAGAAGCGTTGAGCCAGCGGCTCGGCATCAGTTCGATCTGCACGGCGCGATGTTAGATGGCGTCACGGCTGTCCTTGGCGAGGCGAGGGCCATGCTGATGCCGAGCCGCTCGCAGGCGGGCCAACGTGCGCTCGCGCCCGAGTACTTCGAGCCCGTCGAACAATGGCGGCCCGACCGCACGGCCGGTGACCGCCACCCGAACCGGCGCCTGTGCCTTACCCAGCTTGAGTCCATGGGCCTCGCCAACCGCGGCCAAGCGCTGGTGCAAGACGTCCTTGGCCCATTCGCAATCGGCGTAAGCCGCCAACGTACCGTCCAGAATGGCGTTGGCGACAGGGTTGGCGGTGATGGCCTTGGCCCATGAATCGCCATCCATTGGCGGCTCGCCGGGATAGAGCCAATCGATCATGGGCGCCAGCTCGGTCAAGGTCTGGGTACGACCCTGGATGTCGGCGAGATAGCTGGCCGGAAGCGCCGTGAGATCAAACGCGGCCGCGAAGGGCTGGGCCAGCGCGGCGAAATCGGCCGACGGCATGGCCCGAATGTATTCATGGTTGAAGTGGGTCAGCTTCTTCAGGTCGAAGAAGGCCGAAGACTTGTTCACCGCCGCCAGTTCGAAGCGTTGCACGATCTCGCCGAGCGGGCGTATCTCCACCCCATCGGCGGTTCCCCAGCCCAACGTGGCCAGGTAGTTGGTCATGGCTGGGGCGACGAATCCGCGGTCACGGTAACTCTCGATGGACACATCGCCGTAGCGCTTGGACAGCTTGCGCCGCTGCTCGTCGACCAGCAGCGGGAGATGGGCATACCAAACCTCGCGATCGACCCCCAACGCCTCGAGCAACAACAATTGCTTGGGCATGTTGTTGATCATGTCCTCGCCCCGGATGACGTGAGTGATGCCCATATCCAGGTCATCCACCACGTTGGTCAACAAGAACAACGGGCTGCCGTCCGAGCGGCGGATCACGAAGTCCTCGATATGGGACCGATCGAAGCTGACCCGGCCCCGGATCACATCGTCCCAGCCGACCGTACCCTGCTCCGCCACTCGTAGCCGCACCGCGCCGTCCTGAATGTAGGCCTGCCCGCGGTCCAACAGCGCGTCGACGACCTCGTTGTGACGACCAGCCCGCTCGGACTGGAAATAGGGGCCTTCATCCCAGTCCAAACCCAGCCAGCGCAGGCTGTCGAGGATGTTGGCAACCAGCTCGGGTTGGTTGCGACTGGCGTCGGTATCTTCGATTCGCAACACGAAGGTGGCGCCGTGATGACGGGCGAAGAGCCAGTTGAACAGCGCAGTGCGGGCGCTGCCGACATGCAGATACCCCGTCGGGGATGGAGCGAAACGACAACGCATGGTCACCGGCGCAACGCTAGCTGCCCTCTCGCCGAGGCCGAACGCGCTGCCGGGCCCAACGCCACGCCATCGGGGGGCGCTTAGTCGCCCGCGGTCAGCAGCGCCTGCCAGTCCTGGCGGTATGCGGCCTCGAGGTCGGCGGGCAGACGACGCAGGGTGTGCGCTGGCACCGCGTCGGCCACATCGCGTAGCTCCCGGTAGTGATGAGGGTTGGAAACCTCCTCGAACAGCGCGAGGCGCCGCCGGACAAGCTCCGCCGGAGGCTTCTCATCCAAAAATCCCCAGAGCGTGAACGCCACCGTGAGATCGTGGATCACCGGTGCCCGACCGAACAGCGATGCCCGTTTGGTTGCCACTGCGATGACCCCGGCGACGACATCGTCGTCGTGCTCACCCTCGGCCGTAAACACCTTGCCCGCAAACTCACGGACCAGCTTGTAGGCGTAGCCCTGATCGGGGCCTGGCACCCCAAGATGGGTCCCATCAGGCTGACCCTCGCCCTCAAGGTCGCCGGGGCGGCCCCCCACCCAGGCACGATCGCGTCGGGGCGGCGACTCATAGGACCGCACGGTGGCTAAGGGTGGGGTGGGGACGAAATGCGGCGCAGACATAGCCCCTGCAGCGTAGATCGCCGTAGGCCGCCGACGGAATCAACCCAAGAGCAACGCGTAGTCCAACGCGTCGGCGAGGGCTTGCCAGGACGCCTCGATGATGTTCTCCGACACGCCCATCGTCGTCCACTTGCGCGTACCGTTGGTCGTCTCGATAAGCACCCTGACCACCGCGGCGGTGCCACCTTCGGTATTGAGCACCCGCACCTTGTAGTCGCTCAGGCTGAGCCGAGCCAGCACCGGTAGGCGCTCACCGAGCGCAGCCCGCATGGCAGCATCGAGAGCGTTCACGGGGCCGTTTCCCTCGCCGGTGGCGATGAGCCGCTCAGCACCGACACGAAGCTTGATGGTGCATTCGGTCTCGATGCCGCGAGCATGGCCCAAAGGGTTTTCCACCAGCTCGCTGGTGACCCCCGGCCGGTGCTCCACCGTAACCCGGAAACTCTCCAGCTCGAAGGACTCCGGCCGCCAGCCGGTAGCGCGTCGCATGAGCAGTTCGAGGGACGCGTCGGCGGTCTCGAAGTGATAGCCCGCCGATTCGAGTTGCTTGAGCTGATCGAGAACCACGCCGAGTTGCTTGCCGTCGAGCTCGATGCCCCATTCGGAGGCCTTGAACTCCATCGTGGCGCGGCCGGACAGGTCCGAGACCAAGAAGCGAGTGCCATTGCCAACCTGCGCCGGGTCGATGTGCTCATAGGAATCGGGGCGGCGGGCGATGGCGGACGTGTGCAGGCCCGCCTTGTGGGCGAAAGCGGACTGGCCCACATAGGGAAGTTGGTTTTGATGCGGCAGGTTGACCAACTCGGCCACACGACGCGAGACATCCGTCAGCCGCTCGAGATGGCCCGCGGGCAAGGTCGCAATGCCCATCTTCAGCGTCAGGTTTGGGATCAACTGCACGAGGTCGCAGTTGCCGGTGCGTTCGCCGTAGCCATTCATCGTCACCTGCACCTGGGTCGCGCCGGCGATGACCGCAGCCAACGCGTTGGGCACCGCACAACCGGTGTCGTTCTGGGTGTGGATACCGATCGGCAGGCTGCCGAAATGTCGCACCACCTCGCGCACGATCGGCTCCACCTCATGGGCCAGTGAGCCGCCGTTCGTGTCACACAACACCAGGCAATCCGCGCCGTTGGTGGCCGCGGCCTCGAGCACCCGCAGGGTGAACTCGGGGTTGCGCTTGTAGCCATCGAAGAAATGCTCACAGTCGAAGAACACCCGCAAGCCGTGGCCCTTGAGGAAGGCGACCGACTCGCCAACCATGGCCTCGCCCTCCTCGAGGGTGGTGCGCAGCGCTTCGAGCACGTGGTAGTCCCAGCCCTTGCCCACGATGCAGGCCGTGGACACGCCAGCCTGCACCAAGGTGCGCAACGTCGGATCGTCGTCGCTGCGACCGAGGGGCTTGCGGGTCGAGCCGAAGGCCACCAGGGTGGCGTGGCGCAAGTTCAGTTCCGTTGCCGCCCGGCGGAAGAACTCCTCGTCCTTGGGGTTCGCTCCGGGATAGCCGCCTTCGATCCAATGCACCCCAAGTTCATCGAGCGCCTCGGCCACGGCGAGCTTGTCCTGCACGGTCAGCGAGATGCCTTCGAACTGTGCGCCGTCGCGCAACGTGGTGTCGAACACCTCAACTGCCGCCGGCCACGAAGGGTTGTAACGGGGCGATCGGTCCACTGGCGCCATCGCCGACGAGTCGGGCGTCGCGCTCACAGCCGACGCGCGATCTGCTCGCCGACGGAGGTGGTTGAGCCGGTTATCTCGCCGCTCATCGATGCCGCGCACGCCGCCCGGATACGATCCGCCGCCGCCGGTTCACCGAGGAAGTCCAACATCATTGCCCCCGACAGGATCGCCGCAGTGGGGTTGGCCTTGTTCTGTCCGGCGATGTCGGGCGCAGAGCCGTGGACCGGTTCGAACATCGAAGGCCCAGTCCGATCGGGGTTCAGGTTCCCCGAGGCGGCAAAGCCGATACCGCCGGTCACCGCGCCCGCCAGATCGGTCAGGATGTCTCCGAAGAGGTTGTCGGTGACGATCACGTCATAACGCTGCGGGTCCTCGACAAGGTAGATGCAGGCCGCATCGACGTGGTTGTAGGCCGTGGCGACAGCGCGGTACTCGGCGTCATGGACCTCGTTGAAGGTGCGCTCCCACAGGTCACCGGAGAAGGTCAAAACGTTGGTCTTGTGCACCATGGTGAGATGGCCGCGACGAGCCGAGGCTTGAGCGAGGTCGAAGGCGTAGCGCACGCAACGCTGCACCCCCATCCTGGTGTTCACCGAACCCTGGGTGGCGATCTCGTGCGGCGTCCCCTTGCGCAGAAACCCGCCCTCACCGGCGTAGGTGCCCTCGGTGTTCTCACGAATGACGATGAAGTCGATGCCTTTGGCGGTGTCGACGAAGGGCCGCTGGTTGATGAAGAGGTCTAGCTCAAATCGCATCTTGAGCAGCAGGCCACGCTCGATAAGGCCCGGGGGCACCCCCGGGGTGCCCACCGCGCCAAGGTAAATGGCATCGAGCCCGCGCCACTCCTCAAGCACGGAATCGGGCAGCACGGTGCCGTCGCGCAAGTAGCGCGCGCCACCGAGGTCGTAGTCGACCGTTTCCAGGCCGACCCCGGCCGCCTCGATGACCTTGAGACCTACATCAATTACCTCGGGACCGATACCGTCCCCGCGGACCACGCCCACCCGGTACGTGCTGGCCATGCTGAACCGTCCTCCTGCTTCTTGTCCGGGGGCCCACCCCAGACGCTGCTTCGGGTATGGCCCTCCACACCTGAGGCTTTGATTGTCCGTGAAAGGAAAAACCGCCCACCAGGGTGGACGGTTTACGCGCACGCCGGGGGGCGGCGTGCGCTACGGAATGCTGATGTGGACGCGGGTTGCTGCGTGCATCACCCCGCAGTCTCCTCGCGTCTCCCCCACAACGTCAACCGCGGCCCGCACCGGCGCGGCCGACTTGGAACGACCAAGCCGCGGACGCCCACCTCGGCCCGCCGTGTCCGCCTGCCGTGGCCGCATGCCGTGGCCCCCGTGCGCCATCATGGCGATGAGGGTCGGTAACATGATGGCGTGGCTGAAGTTCACGTGCTGTCGCGCGCTGCATACGATCGCCTCAAGGCTGAACTTGAGGACCTCAAGACCCGGGGTAGGGTGGACATTGCTCGCCGTATCGAGGCCGCTCGAGAACTGGGCGACCTCTCCGAGAACGGCGACTACCACGCGGCCAAGGAGGAGCAAGGCAAGATGGAGGGCCGTATCGGCCGTCTATCGGTAATCCTCAGCAACGCCAAGGTGGTCGAAAAGGGCGAGGCCGATGCCGGTGTGGTCCAGGTCGGATGCGTGGTCAGCGTCCGCTACGAGGGCGACACCGATGTCGAGAAGTACCTCGTGGGCTCCATCGAGGAGCGCGGCAGCGAACATCCGGTGATGTCGCCTGGCTCGCCGCTGGGCCAGGCGGTGTTGGGCGCCAAACCGGGCGACATCGTGAGCTACTCGTCACCAGGTGGACAACTGCGCGTCGAGGTTGTTGCGATCCACGTCTGAACCACCCGAAGCTGGCCAGAGCAACCAACGGACCGCAGGGGCTACCTCAGTGCAGGCCGGCCGCAGCTTGTACCGCTCGCGCCGCAGCGATAACCGCCCCGGCATAGCGCTGGGCAGGCTGGCGTGAGGTGCGATCAATCGGACCGGACACACTCACCGCCGCCACGACCCGTTCGCCGTGCCAAACCGGGGCACTGACTGACGCCACCCCCGGCTCGCGCTCTCCCACACTTTGGGCGTAGCCCCTGGCTAGCGCCACGGGCTCGGCTCGCAGTATGGCCCCTGCCGATCCACGACTGAGGTCCAGAACGGCGCCAAGGGACACGATGGTCCGCAACCCGTGAGGAGACTCGGCCACGGCCACACAGACCCGATGGTCACCTTCGCGGACATACAACTGGGCCGATTCGCCGGTGGCGTCGCGCAGATCTTCCAGCGGGCGCTGGGCCACCCGCGCCAGCGGCAAGGACTGCGAAGCGGCGTGGCCGAGCGCGATCAAGCGCAACCCGGGCAGGTAGTGCAGATCGTCGTCCCGGCGCACCAAGCCATGAGCCACGAGGGCGCCGGCCAGTCGATGTGCCGTCGGACGAGCCAAGCCGGTGACCTCGACCAGTTCATTGAGAGTACGCGCCCCGCCCTGCACCGCCGCGAGCAAGGCGATGGCCTTGTCCACGACGCCGACCCCGGATAGCCTGCTGTCCATCAGTCGGAAGTCTGTCTCAATATTTGAGATGGAGCAAGCATCGCCGGAGCAACCCCAAAGGACGCCCGGCAAGCGAGGTTTCACCGTGACCCAGCCCCGCACCCTGGCACAGAAGATCTGGGAAGATCACGCCGTTCGATCCGGCAATCAGGGCGAGCCCGACCTGTTGTACATCGACCTGCACCTCGTGCACGAGGTGACCAGCCCCCAGGCTTTCGACGGCCTTCGCATCGCGGGCCGCAAGATCCGCCGCCCGGAACTCACGGTGGCCACCGAGGACCACAACGTCCCCACCACCCCGGTGGACGGCATTGAGGGTATCGAAGACCCCATCAGCCGCCGCCAGCTAGAGGTGATGCGCCAAAATGCCGCCGAGTTCGGCTTCACCCTGCATGCCATGGGCGACCCGGGCCAGGGCATCGTGCACGTGATCGGCCCCGAGCAGGGACTCACCCAGCCGGGGATGACGATCGTCTGCGGCGATTCACACACCTCCACCCATGGTGCGTTCGGGGCGATCGCCTTCGGCATTGGTACCTCCGAGGTCGAACACGTGCTCGCCACCCAAACCCTGCCGCAGGTCCGGCCCAAGCAGATGGCCGTCAACGTTGAGGGCACCCTGGCCCCGGGTAGCACCGCCAAAGACATCACGCTCGCGGTCATCGGTTCTATCGGCACCGGCGGCGGGATGGGCTACATCATCGAATACCGCGGTTCGGCCATCAGGGCGCTGTCGATGGAAGGCCGCATGACCCTGTGCAACATGTCGATCGAGGGGGGCGCCAAAGCCGGCCTCGTTGCCCCCGACCAGAGCACCTTCGACTACCTCAAGGGCAGGGCCAAAGCGCCCGTCGGTGAGGCGTGGGACCGGGCCATGCAGTACTGGCAGACGCTCTACACCGACCAAGATGCCGTCTTCGACAAGTCCGTCGACCTCGATGCTTCCCAGATCAGGCCCCAGGTCTCCTGGGGTACCAATCCCGCTCAGGTCGACGCCATCGATGCCCATGTTCCCCGACCAGAGGACTTCGCCGATCCCATCGAGCGCGACGCCTGCACCCGCGCCCTGGACTACATGGGGCTGACGGCGGGCATGGCCATCCGCGACATTGCGGTGGACTACGTGTTCATCGGCTCGTGCACCAACTCCCGTATCGAGGATCTGCGCCTCGCCGCTTCCGTCGTCCAAGGCCGCCAGATTGCCTCGGGGGTCACGGGGTGGGTCGTGCCCGGTTCCTTCGCGGTCAAGGTCCAGGCCGAAGCGGAAGGACTGCACCATGCCTTCACCGACGCCGGATTCGAGTGGCGCGAGCCAGGCTGCTCGGCCTGTCTGGCCATGAACCCCGACAAGATTCCGCCAGGCAAAAGGTCGGCATCAACGTCCAATCGGAACTTCGAAGGGCGCCAGGGACCCGGGGCCCGAACCCATCTCGTATCGCCTGCGGTAGCCGCCGCCACCGCCATCGCCGGGCGTTTCACCACCCCCGCCGACCTGGGCTGAAGGAGCACGTCATGCAAGCAGTACGCGTCGTCACCGGTACCGCGGTCCCCCTCAACCGCTCCGATGTGGACACCGACCAGATCATTCCCGCCTCCTGGCTCAAGCGCGTCGAGCGAACCGGCTTCGGGGTCGGGCTGTTCTCGGCCTGGCGCGACGATCGGAACTTTGTCCTCAACAACGAACGCTATGCGGGAGCAACGATCCTGGTCGCCGGAGCCAACTTCGGCACCGGCTCCTCCCGTGAACATGCCGTCTGGGCGATCATGGATTACGGCTTCAATGCCGTCATCTCCCCTCGCTTCGGCGACATCTTCAAGAACAACTCGGGCAAGAACGGGCTGGTCACGGCCCAACTCGACACCCAAGTGGTCGCCGCGATCATGGCGGCAGTGGAGGCCGACCCCAGCACCGAGATCACCATCGACGTGCAGCGTTTAGTGGTCGCCGTGCCGAGCATCGGGATCGAGGCTTCCTTCGACCTCGATTCGGCCACCCAAGAACGCTTCCTCGAAGGACTCGATGAGATCGGTCTGACCCTGCGGATGGCCGAGGACATCACCTCCTACGAAGCCACCCGGTCAGCCTTCAAGCCAACGTTGGCCTGAGAAAGCTGCGCCCTGCGCTGACAATGGGTCCCAACGCGGCCACACTGGACTAGGCGGTCAAGCACCCAATCGGCCCGGTGGCCGAACAAGGTGCTTTCCGGCCCGAATTGAGCCCGGAGGAAGCCCGTGGAACCGTTCCGCTATTCCGTACGTGCCCTGATCGCTTTCGGCTGTCTGACCCTTCTCGCCAGCGGCTGTCGAGATTCGCACCCGGATCGCCTGCCAGGCGCAAATGAGCCCGATGGGGCCATCCCACGCTTCGCGCTCGCATCGTCCCTCCAAGGCTTCAGCGCCTGCGACGACCTGCTCGGCTACCTCAAGCAGGTCGCCAACGAACGGGTCACGGCCTATGGACTCCAGGGCCTCGATGGCTTCGGTGGCTTCGCTCAGCCCATGGCGCTCGAGGCGGGGCGGGCCGCCGATGCCACATCCACCCTCAAGAGTGCTGCGCCGTCCGCCGACTTCGCTCCCACGGACAACGCGGCCAGTGCCATGGCCGAACCGGGCGCGTACTCCACTACCAACACGGTCGAGGCTGGCATCGACGAGGGTGACGTCGTCAAGACCAACGGGGCACACCTCTTCGTGCTCGCCCAGGGGCGCCTGCATATCGTGTCCGCCACCGAGCCGTCCCCGCAGCTAGTGGCCAGCCTCAGCTTGCCTGGCACGGCCACTCAACTGGTACGAGTTGGTACGACCCTGCTCATTACCGGCCAACCGGAGACCCAAGTCCAGAATTCCAAGTCCTCACCCGATGACCGGATCGAGACCCTGCCCGGGAACAACGATCGCAGCGCCATTTGGCAGGTCGATGTATCCAAGCCGGCCACTCCGCTGCTCAAACGCCAGCTTGTCGTGGACGGCTCCATACTCAGCATCCGCATGACCGGCGACGTCGCCAGAGTGGTCGTGCGCACCACACCGCCATCGCTGGACTTCCTAGCTCCGACCGGGCCCGGCTCGGTGGCCCGAGCCGAACAGGCCAACAAGGACGTCATCGCCGAGTCCAAACTCGAAGATTGGATCGGAGGCTTCCAACTGCTCGATGCGAACGGCCGTACCCTCAGCGAGGGACTGCTCGCGGAGTGCACGTCGATCTCCAAGCCGCCGACCTTTCATGGCTTCACCTCGACAACGTTGTTGAGCGTGAACGTGGCCAAGACCCTCGCCGAGCCGAATGGCGCGTCGGTGTTGGCCGACAGTGGGCAGGTCTACGCCTCGCCGTCGAACCTCTACGTGGCCATTGGAGTCTGGCCGGACAGCTCGGCGGCGGGTGAAGACTCCGGGGCAACCATCGCGGCGGCAACGGGCGCCGCCACCGGCCGTCAAGCACCGCTACGGCCCGAACGAGCCGACAACGACTCCACCACCGCCATCCACCGCTTCGCCTTCGACGGCGACCGCGCCAACTACACCGCCACCGGCAGCGTGCAGGGCAGCCTGATGAACGACTTCTCGATGTCGGAACGCGACGGGATCCTTCGCGTCGCCACCACGTCAGGTGCGCCTTGGGGTTGGGGCCCCGAATCGGTGAGCTCGGTCAGCACGTTCAAGGCTGTCGGCAACGAACTGATCCAGCTCGGCCAGGTCGGTGACCTCGGCCGCGGCGAGCGCATCTACGCCGTTCGCTTCGTGGGTACCAATGCCTACGTTGTGACCTTCCGACAGACCGACCCCCTCTACGTCATCGACCTCCGTGACCCGGCGGCACCAGCGGTAACCGGTGAGCTCAAAATGAACGGGTACTCGGGCTATCTGCACCCCATCGGCGAAGACCGGTTGTTGGGGGTCGGCCGCAACGCCGACAGTACCGGCCGTATCACCGGGGCCCTCGTGGCCACCTTCGACGTATCGAACCCCTCAGCCCCAACGCGCACCGCGGTCTACACCATGGCCTCGGCATGGCTGAACACTGAGTGGGACCACCAATCGTTCCTGTGGTGGGAGCCCGAACAGCTCGCACTCATGACGGGTACGTTTACCTCCGGCGATGGCACCATGAGCATCGGCGGGGTGCTCGGCTTGGATATCGGGCCGGCCACGATCAGCGAACGCGGCCGGATCCTGCCGAAAAGCACTGCCACGAGTTGCGCCCCGCCGGGTGAGCGCATCACGTCCTCTGGCGCAGGTTCCTCTGGCGCAAGTTCCTCCGCGACCAAAGCGAGCGCGATCGCTCCGGTTCCGGGGTGTTTCGAGTACCTGCCGCCGTTGAACCGCACGGTCATCGTGGGCAACACGATCTTTGCTCTCAGCGACACCATGGTGCAGGCCAACGCCCTTAAGACGCTCGCCGTGCTTGGTCAGCTGGCCCTGTCCTGACAACGCTAAAGGGGCCAGCGCCACCCTCAGCAGTGCAGCACGTTCACGCTGACGATTCCTGGCGTGGCCCGCAAGCGTTGCACGACCTCGTTCGGCACCGGACGGTCCGTGGCGACCATCATCATCGACGCCTCACCGTTGGGATCGCGACCGACGTCCATATCGTCAATGTTCACCGAGCTCTCACCGAGAATGGTGCCGACCTTGCCGATCATCCCCGGGCGGTCCTCGTTGCGGACATAGAGCATGTGCCGCGCCGGGGGGAGGTCCACAATGTTGTCGTCGACCCGAACCAATCGCTGCTCGGCCTTCAGGCCAGCCACGGTGCCAGCCAAGGAGTGCTGACCGCCCCGGATGGTCAGCAAGTTCACATAGTCCACCGCCGTGGAGCTGCGACTCTCCCGCACATCGATGCCGCGGTCAGCCGCGATCAACGGTGCGTTCACATAGGACACGGGCACCTCGCTGCCACGTGAGAAGAGGCCCTTGAGTACCGCAACGGTGAGGATGCGGGTGTCGCCCGAGGCGATCTGGCCATGGAAGCCGACCTCGAGGACGTCGGGTACCCCTTCGGCGAGAGCGACGAAAAGGGCCCCGAGTCGTTCGGCGAGGGCCAGGAACGGTCTCGTGGTCTCCGACACCTCCCCCGCCGAGACGTTCACCGCGAAGGGCACGAACTCGTTGTCGAGGGCGAGGCCGACCATCTCGGCGATGGTCTCGCCCGCCTTGTCCTGGGCCTCACGGGTGGAGGCGCCGAGGTGGGGGGTAACCACCACTTGCGTCAGGCCGAACAACGGCGATTTCGTCGTCGGTTCGGTGGCAAACACGTCGATGGCGGCGCCGGCGACATGACCTGAAAGCACGGCGTCGGCCAGAGCCTGCTCGTCGATGAGGCCCCCTCGGGCCACGTTGATGATCCGCACCCCCGCCTTGGTTCGGGCCAGCCGATCGGCGTTGAGCAGGCCAATCGTCTCGGGAGTCTTGGCCACATGCAGCGTGATGAAATCGGCTTCGCCCAAAAGGTCGTCAAGCTCGACGACCTCGATGGACAGCTGACGGGCCCGCTCGGCGGAGATGTAGGGATCGTGGGCAATGACCCGCATCCCAAACGCCGCCGCCCGCTGGGCCACCAAGCGCCCGATACGGCCGAGGCCGATGACCCCGAGAGTCTTATCCGCTAACTCCACGCCCTCCCACTTCGAGCGCTCCCAACGGCCAGCCACCAACGCCGCATGGGCTTGGGGAATGTTGCGGGCCTGAGCCAGCAACAACGCCATGGTGTGCTCCGCCGCAGACAAGATGTTCGACTCTGGAGCGTTGACCACCATCACCCCGCGTTGGGTGGCCGCATCAACGTCGACATTGTCCAGGCCGATGCCCGCCCGGCCGACGACGACCAGATCGGGCGCTACGGCCAGCAACTCCGCGGTGACCTCGGTGGCGGAACGGATGATGAGGGCGTTGGCGGTGGAAATGGCGGCCACCAGCTGCTGCGGTGAGCTACCAAGCTGCACGTCAACCTCGTGGCCGGCGGCGCGCAGGCGATCCAGCCCGCTGTCCGCAATCTCCTCGGTGACCAGAATCCGGGCCATGCGACGATGTCCTTTGAACAGTAGGCGGGGCGACAGCGACACAGACATCTACGGCGCGACGCGTCCCTTAGCGTAGGTTCAACGCCCCCACGAACCCAACCACAGGTGACCATTGGCAACTCTGGGACCCCTAGTGGGTCCTCAGATTGCGGTGACGAGCAGCACGAGCACCACGAAGATGAACACTGCGACCACGAAGGTCCCGAAAAGCAGCCGCGAAACGGAGCCGTGCCACAGGTCCTGCGGCGGAGGGGCCCAGGTGCTGACACCCTGATCGACCTCGGCGAAGAGGTGGGCGAGGGTACTGGCGTGCTCATGATCGACTCGGGCGACCACCACCGTCGGGCCGATCGGCGCGTCGCCCGCGGTAAGCAACGCCGCCGCCGCTTGCGCCGAGACCACTTCGGCACCAATCCCTTCAATCACCAGGCGCGCCGCCAACCTCTCGGCCTCGGCCACTTGGCCAAAATCGGCCAAGACCACCGCCCGACGCTGGCTCGTGGACGTCACGCGGGTCATGAGACGCGGGCCATTTCAGAGACGCTCCCCGAACACGATGTCCACGGGCTCCGTTGGGTCACCCAGCGCGAAATGGAACACCCGAGAATAGAAATACAGCTCCGCCTGCAGGGCCCGTTCGATGTTGGCCGCCTGACGAAAGCCGTGCTGCTCGCCGTCGAACTCGAGGTAGGCGTGGGCAATGCCCTTGGCCGCCAAGGCCGCCACCATGGCCCGGCTCTGCGAGGGGGGCACGATCACATCCTCACTGCCCTGCAACAGGATGAGCGGGCAATCCAGCCCGTCGGTGTGGTGGATTGGTGATCGGGCCGCGTACACCGCCGATGCTGCCGGGTACGGTCCCACCAGCCCGTCGAGATAGCGCGCCTCGAACTTGTGGGTGTCCGCGGCGAGTGCGGCGAGGTCCGCTACCCCATAATGCGATGCGCCAGCCTTGAACACCGAGCGGAACGCCAAGGCCGCCAGGGTCGTGAAACCGCCGGCCGAACCGCCGCGGATCACCATTCGCTCGCCGTCGCAACGCCCCGACGCGGCAAGCCATTGCGCCGCGGCGCAGCAGTCCTCGACATCAACCACCCCCCAGGCCCCGTTGAGCAACTGGCGGTAGGCCCGTCCATAACCGGTGCTGCCGCCGTAGTCCACGTCGATCACGGCGAACCCTCGGGAGGTCCAAAACTGCACCGCAACGTTCAGCGCAGGGTTCGCCGCCGCCGTGGGGCCACCGTGGGAGAGCACCATCAGCGGTGGCCGTTCGCCCTCGGGCGCCTGGTAGCGGGGATTGGACGGCGGATAGAACCAGCCGTGGGCCACCCGGCCGTTCTCGGTGGGAAAGCTCACGTGCTCGGGGGTGGACAACAGTCCCACCGGCAGATCGAGCGGCCGCGGTGCACGCAGCAGTCGATGAGTGCCGTCGTCGAGGGAAATGGCCACCACGGCGGCCTCGGTGCTGAACCCGGCCCCTACCCCGACCGCCTCGAGGCCATCGTGGTCGGGGCGGCGTCGAACCCCTAACGCCTCGAAGGCGGCGAGGCCGGTCTCGATGACGCGCACCTCGCGAGTAGCCAAATCGGCCACGCCGAGATGGACGTTGTCGCCCCCACCGAAGGCGAACACGACGACGTCACCGTCGGGGCCGAAGGCGTAACGGCTCCGGCCGAACACCCACGCCGGCAGGGCGATGTCGGACTCGAGGGTGGTGATGGGCACCGCCACACCGGCCGGGCCGTGCTCGGCGTCATGCTCGAGGCGGTAGAGGTTCCACCAGTTCGACCGGTCGGTGCAGAAGTACAGATTGCCGTCGGGACCCCACTCTGGCTGGACCACGGATTCGGTTCGACCCGCGCCGAGCACGCACCGAGCGTCGGAAACGGTCCCATCGTTGAAACGCGCCACCCACAGCTCCGTGCTGTCCCACGGCATGTCGGGATGGTTCCAGGCCAGCCAGGCCAGCCAGGCACCATCCGCGCTCAGGCGCGGGGCGGCGACGAAGTCGTGACGGTCATGCAATACCGACACCAGCGGATCGCCCGCGGCCGACAAGGCCACCACCGCGTTCACCGGCTCAGCGTCGCCCCCGAGACGATGCTGCTCACGAACGCACACCACCCAACGACCGTCCGCGCTGACGCGTCCATCGGCGTAGCGCAAGCCCGCGGGCTGCTCTGGGGCGGCGGTCAATGCCCTTGGCTGCGCCGCACCGGGATCGAGTCGGTATAGCCGTTGATCGACCCAGTTGGCGAAGAAAACGGCGCCCTGGTGCACCCACCACGCCCCACCGCCGTACTCATGCACCCGGGTTCGGGCCGAGTACGACGGGCCGAGTACGTCTGCACCGTCCACGACGAGTTCCACGCGCCCAGCCTCGGTCGGGCGCAGCTCGGACCACCACGTACGTGGCCCATCCAGCCAGACCTCACCCAGACCCACCGCGGCAGACACGATCAACGCGGTGGTGACTGGTGAGGACCAGCTGCCATACGGCGCGGTCTGCACCGTGGCCTCGCCCGACGCCGGGCCGCTCACGGCATCAGCCCTTACTGCCGAGCAGGTCCGCCACCCGCCCGACCCCTTCGACGAGGTCGGCATCGGACAACGCAAAGGACAAGCGCATGTAGCCTGGAGCACCGAAGGCCTCGCCCGGGACCAGCGCCACCTCGGCCTGCTCGAGAATGATCTCAGCGAGCTCGACCGTGCTGCTGGCGAGGCGACCTCCCACGGTCCGGCCCAGGACACCCTCGAAGGAGGGGAAACAGTAGAACGCACCCTGTGGCTCGAGCGCGGTCACGCCGTCGATCTCGTTCAGCATGCGGTACATGACCTGACCCCGGCGTTCGAAAGCGGCGCGCATCATGGCCACTGCATCCAGATCACCAGCCACCGCGGCAAGTGCCGCTCGTTGGGCCACATTCGAGACGTTGGAGGTCGTGTGGGACTGGAGGTTGGTGGCCGCGGTGATGACGTCGTTGGAGCCGATCATCCATCCCACCCGCCAGCCGGTCATGGCATAGGTTTTGGCGACCCCGTTGAGAATGACTGTCTGATCGGCCAATTCGGGGACCAGCTTCGCGATGGAATGGTTCTCGTGGCCGCCATAGGTGAGGTGCTCGTAAATTTCGTCGGTAATCACCCACAAACCACGATCGAGGGCCCAACGGCCGATGGCCTCGATCTCGTCGCGGGGGTAGACCACGCCGGTGGGGTTCGATGGGGACACGAACAGCAGCACCTTGGTCCGCGGCGTGCAAGCCGCTTCGAGCTGCTCGATGGACACCCGGAATCCGGCCTCAACGTCGGTAGCGATCTCCACCGACACCCCGCCCGCGAGGGCGATGGCTTCGGGATAGGTGGTCCAGTACGGAGCAGGAACGAGCACCTCGTCGCCCGGGTCGAGCAGCGTCTCGAAAGAGGCGGCCACCGCATGCTTGCCGCCGTTGGTGATGAGCACCTGGTTGGCGCCAACCTCGACCCCAGTGTCACGCCGGGTCTTGGCGGCGACGGCAGCTTTCAGCTCGGGGAGCCCGCCCGCAGGGGTGTAGCGATGATTGACCGGGTCGGCGCAGGCGGCGATGGCGGCGTGCACGATGTGCTCCGGCGTAGGAAAGTCGGGCTCGCCGGCACCGAAGCCGATAACCGGCTTACCGGCGGCCTTGAGCGCCTTGGCCTTGGCGTCCACCGCAAGGGTGGCGGAGGGGGCGATAGCGCCGACACGGCGCGACACACGTGAGTTAGGGGAGGTCACGCCATCTTTCTACCGTCTTTCCCGCGCGCAGGGGCAATGGGGGGTCCCAGAAGGCAGCGCAGAACGTCATCTCAGGGCCGCCGAGGCACGTCACGGCCACGGTCGACACGAACGCTGGTGGGTCAACGCCGGAGAAACGGGCAGAATATCCGCCGTGAGTACCCCCAAGGTCACCATTCCCTCATCGCTATTGCCCGCTGACGGCCGTTTCGGTTGCGGCCCGTCGAAGATCCGACCCGAGGCCGTTGCCGCCCTCGCCGAGGCCGCGCCGCACCTACTGGGCACCTCACACCGCCAACCGGCGGTACGCAGCCTGGTTGGCCGGTTGCGCAGCGGGGTCCGCGAGCTGTTCGATCTGCCCGACGGCTGGGAGGTCGTGCTGGGTAACGGCGGGTCCACCGCGTTCTGGGACGCCGCCACCTTCGGGCTGATTGAGCAGCGCAGCCTGCACCTCAGCTTCGGCGAGTTCTCCTCCAAGTTCGCCCAGGCCAGCGCGGCGGCGCCGTTTCTGGACGATCCGGTGGTCATCAGCTCCCCCACCGGGACCCACCCGAACCTGATCGCGGATCCTCGGATCGACCTCTATGCGCTGACGCACAACGAGACCTCGACCGGGGTGGCCATGACGCCGCAGCGTCCGGCCGGGTCCACTGCCGCGCAGTTGGTGGCGGTGGACGCCACCTCCGCCGCGGGCGGTCTGCGCTGGGCGGCGTCCGAAGTCGATGTGTACTACTTCGCCCCCCAGAAGTGCCTGGCGTCGGACGGCGGGCTGTTCATTGCCTGCTGCTCCCCCGCCGCGGTCACACGGATCGAGCGGCTCGCGGCATCGTCGCGCTGGGTCCCGGCGTCCATTGACCTCAAGATCGCCTTGGACAACTCGCGCCAGGACCAGACCAACAACACCCCGGCGCTGGCCACGGTCTTTCTGACGGTGCACCAACTCGAGTGGATGAACGCCAACGGCGGGTTGGAATGGGCCGCGAGCCGCTGTGACCGCTCCGCGTCCATCATCTACGACTGGGCGGAGACGGTGGATTACGCCACGCCCTACGTGGCGGACCCGGCCCAGCGCAGCCATGTCGTGGCCACCATCGACCTCGAGGACCGGGTGGAGGCGGCCACCGTGGCCAAGGTGTTGCGGGCCAACGGCATCGTGGACACCGAGAGCTACCGCAAGCTGGGCCGAAACCAGCTGCGCATCGCCCTGTTCCCTGCCATCGACCCCGAGGACGTGGCGGCGTTATGCGCCTGCATCGACCATGTGGTCAGCGCCATCGGCTGAGCCTGGACCCGACCGCCGCTCAGCGTGCGCCGCGGCGGTACCAATCCTCGACGCTGAGTCCCAACTGCTCGAGACGTTCGACGCCCCATTTCGGCGGGGGGATCATCTCGCCCCGCTCCAGGGAGGCGAACATGGGCCCATCCTCGGCCCACACGTGACAGGTGTTCTTGTTCCACACCATGCGCTCGCGCTGCACCTCAAGGGTGATCTCCACCGGCGCCTCCCCCTCGACCGGACGCATCATGGACCACATGGACTGATGAGCCACCGGGGCCATGGCCACCAACAACGCGGTGGTGTGCGTGCACCCGTTAGGTCCCCCGAAAAGCTCCCGCACCCGATGGGTGTAGCCGCGGGCGATGCTCAGCCCGATCAACTTCTGATAATGCTCCACGACACTGGGGCAATGGTGGTGGGGGTGGGTCGCCATGACCACCTCGGCCGCGGTAATGACCATGGCGGGCATTTCAACCACGATGTCGACCACCATGTCGTGGATGGTCATCGGTTCAGGGTCCTCCGCAATGAAGTTGCCCGGTGGCTTGACGTCGGTCACCCGGCCCCGCAAACGGAACTCGGAGTCGCTCTGTCGGTAGGAGCGCACCTCATAGGTCCGGGTGTGCAACAGGGGCAGATCCAACTCGTCAAGCTCAGCAGCGCTCATCGGGCCGACGGTACCGCCAACGCCAACGAAAACGGGCCACGGTCGGGACCTTCACGGTGTGTCCTTTGGCACGATGGAGGTCCCGACCGTGCCGCGCTCAGGCCCCCGCGGCGCGGAACCCACCCTCAAGGTCCGCAATGATGTCCTCAATGGACTCGATCCCGACGGACAAGCGCACCAGGCCCGGCTCCACACCCGATGCCAGCTGCTCCTCTGCCGTGAGCTGACCGTGGGTGGTCGACGCCGGGTGGATGACCAGCGAGCGCACGTCGCCGATGTTGGCCAAATTGGAGTGCAGTACCAGCCCGTCGGCGAACTTCTGGCCGGCCTCGGCCCCACCCTTGATCACGAATGCCAGCACCGAACCCGCCCCGCGGGGCAGGTATTTCTCCGCCCGGGCGTGATGAGGCGAGCTGGCCAGACCGGCGTAGTACACCGTCTCCACCTCGGGCCTTGCCTGGAGGAACTCGGCCACGACCTTGGCGTTGGCCACATGGCGTTCCATGCGCAGGCTGAGGGTATCGAGGCCGTTGAGGAACAACCACGAGTTGAACGGCGTGGTACAAGGGCCGAGGTCCCGCAGCAGCTGGATGCGGGCCTTCACGATGTAGCTTCCCGCACCGAGCATGGGCCAATAGTTCAAGCCGTGGTAGCTGGGGTCGGGCCGGTTGAAGTTGGGGAAGCGGTCGGCCCACTGGCCGAAATCGAAGCGACCGCTGTCCACGATCACCCCACCGATGGCCGAGCCGTGCCCACCGATGAATTTGGTCGCAGACTCCACCACGATGTGCGCCCCCCACTCGATGGGACGGCACAGGTAAGGCGTCGCCACCGTGTTGTCCACGATGAGGGGAATGCCGAGCTCGTCGCCCAGCGCTGCGAGCGGCTCGATATCGAGCACGTCGTTCTTCGGGTTGGGGATCGTCTCGCCATAGAAGGCTTTGGTATTCGGCCGGGCTGCCGCCCGCCAGGCGTTCATATCCTCGGGGTTGTCCACAAAGCTGACGTCGATGCCCATTTTGGGCAACGTGTAGTGGAACAGGTTGTAGGTGCCGCCGTAGAGCGACGCCGAGGACACCACGTGATCGCCCACCTCGGCCAGGTTCAAGATGGCCAGGGTCTCCGCGGCCTGACCGCTCGCCACCGCTAGGGCCCCCGGCACCATGCCGCCTGCGGCCGTGGGGATACCGCCCTCCAGGGAGGCCATCCGAGCCTCGAACACCGCCTGGGTGGGGTTCATGATGCGGGTATAAATGTTGCCCGGCTCCTGCAGGGCGAACAACCGCGCGCCGTGGGCAGAGTCCTCGAAGACGAACGAGGTGGTCTGGTAGATCGGCGTGTTCCGCGCCCGATAGGGCGGGTCCACGGACGCTCCAGCGTGGATCTGGCGGGTCTCGAAACCCCAGGCTTCGCTCATGCGGTGCTCCTTGGCAGGCTCATCGATCGGCCGCCCGGCGGGCTGAGCGGCGACCCACCTTACACACCGATTCTTGACCCGCTCCGTCGGAATAAGGGCGGTCCGAGTATGGCCCCGCTTCGGTGGCGTCATCGCCTTTGACCGATACGGTGGACACCATGGTGAGCAATGGTGGCCCGCACCGAAGGACTCGGCGTCGGCTCACCGCTCCCCCACGACCGGGCGGGGCAACCGCTCGGCCCACCAGCCGTAGCCACGCCCATGCTGGCATCATCGCCCTGGCGCTGTGTCTTGCGGCCCTGGCCGCGTTGGGAACAACCCTGGTCCGCGACCAGGGCTGGGTCGGCGCATTTGGTCCACCACCACGCGCGCTACAAGAGCGCGACGATGCGGCGGCAGCAGGGGCGCCAACGTTGAACCACGCTGGTGACCCCAGCCCCGATGGCCAAGCTACGGACAGAAGGCCGCTATTTGGCAATGCCACGATGAAATCAGGCCAGTCCGGCACCGTCGCGTCGGGGCCCCTGAGCGCGCGCTGCGCTGACCCGGCAGGCGATCTGGATCCAAGTCGATCGGCCGAACTCGACCTGGTCGATGTGGCCCTCGAAGCAGTCAGCGATGGCTTGTACGTTCGCTTCGAAGTGCAAGGAACCCCGGCCGCGGCCGCCGCGCACCGCTATAGCAGTTCGTGGCAGGTCTTACTCACCGATGGCAGCAACATCTTGTACGTCATTTCGATCAGTTCCGCTGGCAGCGATGCCGGCAACGCCGGCTGGCACGCAAGCCTGAGCAACTTCAGCGGTCGAGGCGACCATTATTCGCATCCCATCGGAGCACCGGTCGGCCCGCTGGTCGACTTCACGGTCCCTGCGGGCCAGCTCGGCGCGTTGCCCGAGTCCTTCACCTGGTGGGCCTCAGCGGTGTCGGAGGACCCCGCGGCCAGCGATCGATCGGTGGCCGACGTGTGTCCAGACACGGTGGCCGCCGCGATCTTCGATGAGGGCGATGACGCTTTCATGCCACCAGTGCTGCGGCAGGCCACATTCCCAGCGTGACTCGCCCCGTGCCCATCGTTGCGGTCGAAAGGACGCGGCCGTGCCCGGCGCTCTCACGCCGGGCACGGGGCGAAGTTGACCAGATCGATGTGCTCAGCCCTGACCGCCGGAGGCCTCCTGGACCTTCGTCTTGCCGGCGGAGATCCACGGCATCATGTCCCGCAACTCCTCGCCGACCACCTCGATGGAGTGCCTCTTGCCCTCGGCCTCGAGGCGCAAGAAGTTTGGCTTGCCGGCCTTGGACTCCGCGATCCATTGCTCGGCAAAAGTGCCGTCCTGGATTTCCTTGAGAATCGTCTTCATGGTCTGTCGCACATGATCGTCGATAACCCGGGAACCACGGGTCAGATCGCCATACTCTGCGGTATCACTCACCGAGTAACGCATGCCGGAGATGCCCTGCTCGTACATGAGGTCCACGATCAGCTTGAGCTCG
The DNA here is from genome assembly GCA_945906305.1 of Ferrithrix thermotolerans DSM 19514. Classification (GTDB taxonomy): domain Bacteria; phylum Actinomycetota; class Acidimicrobiia; order Acidimicrobiales; family CAIXPF01; genus CAIXPF01. The sequence continues at coordinate 66,647 of CAMDQT010000016.1, forward strand.
TGCAGGCATTCGAAATAGGCCGCCTCAGGCTGGTAGCCAGCCTCGACGAGCGTGTCGAAGCCGGCGCGCACCAACTCGGTGAGGCCACCGCACAGCACGACCTGCTCGCCGAAGAGATCGGTCTCGGTCTCTTCCTCGAACGTGGTCTCGAGCACACCTGCCCTGGCACCGCCGATGGCATCGGCATAGGCCAGGGCCAAGCCCTTAGCGGTGCCGGTTGCATCCCGCGAGACCGCAATGAGGCACGGCACACCGCCACCCTCCTCGTAGGTACGACGCACGAGGTGGCCGGGGCCTTTGGGGGCCACCATGGCCACATCCACATCTGCGGGTGGCTTGACCGTACCGAAGCGGATGGAGAAACCGTGCGAAACGAACAGCGCCTTGCCCGCGGTGAGGTGAGGTCTGACATCGTTTTCGAAAATGTCACCGTGCTGGGTGTCAGGCACAAGAATCATGATGACGTCCGCCTCGGCCGCGGCGTCGGCCATGGAGAGCACACGCAGGCCAGACTCGGTGGCCTTGGCCACCGACGCCGAACCGGGCCGCAGGCCCACCCGTACGTCGATACCCGAATCGCGCAGGTTCAGCGCATGGGCATGACCCTGGCTGCCGTAGCCCAAAATGGCCACCTTGCGGCCCGCGAGGAGCGAACGGTCAGCGTCCTTCTCATAGTAGATCGTGGCCACGGCTCGGGCTCCTTCGGCTGGTGAACAAACAGCGCCCACGCATCTTGGCGCAAGCGGGTCTTGAGCCTAGTCTCGGTTTCCGGCCGCCTCACCATCGATCACGCGGGGCACCCGATCAGCGCCAGCGCCGAGGCAAGGGTCGGTCCGATGTGCCCGGCCTACCCGTCAGTTCAGCGAACGCAACGACGCCCCTAGGACCGAATGGTCGAGGCGGGGCAGCGCCACTCGCCCGGTCCGCTGGATGGCGCTGATGCCCAAGGGGCGCAGCAACTGCTCGAAATCGTCGAGCTTGGCTGGCGAGCCAGCAAGGCGGACCATCATCTCCTGCATCCCGGTGTCGAGCACCTTGGCCGAGAAGATCTGGCACAGTTCCAAGACCTTGCTGCGCTCACCGACGGACGCTTGCACCGTTGCCATCAGCAACTCCTGTTCAACGGAGTCCTGCGGGGCGAGTTCATCGATCTTCACCACGTTGATCAACTTGTCGAGTTGCTTGACAACCTGCTCGACCGGCGAAGAGGCGGTGTCCGCCACAATGGTGATTCGACTGATCCGCTCGTCCTCGGTGGGGGCGACCGCCAGGGAGTGGATGTTGAAGCCACGGCGGGCGAACAGCCCCGCCACCCGGGCCAGCACACCGGGCTTGTTCTCCACCAGAACGACCAGGGTGTGGTAATTCGATATCACGCTCACAGCCCCAGCGCCCGGATCCGAGCCAGTTCGGCTTGTTGGCTGGGGTCGACCATGACCTCGGAGTTGCCTTTACCGGCAGGAACCATGGGAAAGACCTTCTCCCGGGCGTCGGTGCGGAACTCGATGACGACGGGGCGGTCGTTGATGGCGTTGGCTTTTTCGATGGCCGCATCGACCTCATCGGTGGACTCCACCCGCATCGCGGCGCAACCCATCGCCTCGGCCCATTTCACGTAGTCGGGCAGGTCCGGAGACAGGTAGACCTCGGAGTAGCGCTCGTCGTAGAACATCTCCTGCCACTGGCGCACCATTCCCAGGTAGGCGTTGTTCAGGATGGCCACCTTGATCGGGATGCGCTCCGCCGATGCCGTGACGAGCTCCTGAGCGGTCATCTGGAAACAGCCATCACCGTCGATGGCCCACACCATGCGGTCCGGCCGGCCCACCTTGGCGCCGATCGCGGCTGGAATGGAGAAACCCATCGTGCCCAGACCACCGGAGTTGACCCAGGTGTAGGGATGGTTGAACTTCCAGTACTGGCTGGTCCACATCTGATGCTGACCCACCCCTGACGCCACAATCGTGTCGCTTGGGGTGAGGCTGCGCAGCCGCTCGAGCACGAACTGGGGCTTGACGTGACCCTCGCCGGGCTCGAGGTTCTCGTAGGTAAGGGGGAACTTCTCTCTCCAACCGGACAGTTGCTGCTTCCAGACGCTGCGATCGGGCTGAGCCGCCGAGCCGCCGAGCGCCTGAAGTGCCGCCACGAGTTCTTCAATCACCGAGCGGCAATCGCCGACGATGGGCACATCGGGACGGCGAACCTTGCCCAGTTCGGCCGGGTCGATGTCGACATGGATGATCTTGGCCGATGGGGCGAACCCGTCGAGGCGGCCCGTGACCCGGTCGTCGAAGCGCGATCCGAGGGCGATCAGCAGATCGGCCTCCTGCATGGCGGTAATGGCGGTGAAGTTGCCGTGCATGCCCGGCATACCGAGGCAGAGCGGATGGTCGTCAGGAAACGCGCCGCGGGCCATCAACGTGGTGACCACGGGCAGGTCGCACAGCTCGGCCAGTACGCGTAGCACCTCGGCCGCCCTGGCCTTGAGGATGCCACCGCCGGCGTAGATGACCGGCTTCACCGACCGGTTGATCAACTCCGCAGCCTGGCGAATGGCCACCGGATCGCCCTTGGTGTGGGGCTTGTAGCCCGGCAGGCTCGCCGCGACCTCGGCGTCGCTCGGCCAGTACCAATCCATCGCCGAACGTGGGTTGGCCGGATCGACGATGTCCTTGGGAATGTCCACCAGTACCGGGCCGGGCCGGCCAGTGGTGGCGATGTAGAAAGCTTGACGAATGGCCATCGGGATGTCCTCGGCCCGAGTTACCAGCTCGTTGTGCTTGGTAACGGACCGGGTGATGCCAACCGTGTCGCATTCCTGAAAGGCGTCGGTGCCGATGGCGGTGCTCGGAACCTGCCCGGTGATGCACACCATGGGCACGGAGTCCATGTAGGCATCACACAACGGGGTCACGATGTTCGTAGCCGCCGGACCGGAGGTCACCATGGCCACCCCAACCCGACCTGTGGCATGGGCAAAGCCTTCTGCCATGTGGCCCGCGCCCTGCTCATGACGGACCAAGATGTGACGGATCGGGCTGTCGATAAGCGGGTCGTACACCGGCAGAATGGCGCCGCCCGGCAGGCCAAAAAGGACTTCGACCCCTTCCCGCTCCAACGCCCGAATGAGGGCCTGACCACCGTTGATTCCCATGTCCACTACTCCTAGCGGTCGCACTGCCGACCGTCGAAAACCGGAACGACCTCCCATCGGGGAGGTCGTGCGTGTGCCGGTATGGGGGCGCGCGCTACGAGCTACCTACACAGATAATCAAGCCCAAGCCAAACGAACGCATATTCTTCATTGTATGGCAGGTAGCGGCTCCGTGCGCAACCCCGCTCCCGAGAACCCTAAACCTCCAGCAACGACGCTGCCGCCCCTACGCCTGGTCGTCGTGGGTCCGGTGACGACGGGCCGTTACGCCCGAAGGGTGCTCGAGCCCGGGCGGCTGTTGCTGGGCCGAGCCGCGGACAACGACGTGGTCTTGGACCATCCCAGCGTCAGTGCCCGCCACGCCCGAATCGACATCGAGCCCGACGGCACCTACCTGACCGACCTCGGCTCGACCAACGGCAGTACGCTGAACGGCCGTAGGGTCACCGGATCCGTTGAGCTACGCGCTCAGGACGAGGTGCATCTCGGCCACTGCGAACTGCGGATCGAGGACTTCGAGCGCGGCGACTTGGCCCCTGCCCGGTCCTCAAGCACCGAGCCCCCGAGAGCCAGCGCCAGCTTCGTCGAAGACGGCGCATGGATCCCGGCGCGCCATCCGAGGCGTCTCCTGGTGAGCTACGACGAGTCCGACGTCGATATCGCCGAACGCATCCTGGTGCGCTTGACGAATATCGGCCATACCGTGGTGGTCGGTCGCAGCACCACGACGGACCGTTGGGGTGGCCGCCTTCTCGATGCCATGTGGTCCGCCGACGCCCTCATATTCGTGGTGTCGAGCGCGGCGGCGAATTCCGACCGGATCCACCGCGAGGTCCACCTCGCGGGGGCAGAGCACACGACGGTGGTGCCGGTACGCATAGACGATGTCGTCCTGCCCGCAGACCTGGCGTACTACGAACGCCAGGTCTCATCGGTGGACTTTCGGCGTGACCCCGGGGCCGGCCTGGCCGAACTGCAACGCCGCCTCGACCACATCGGCGCCAAACACATCGCCCGACCGGCCAGGCTGATCGGCCAAGTCGTGCTGACGGCGTTGCTGGTGGCTGCGCTCAGCCCCATCATCCTCGTCATCCTCCGATGAACCGTGGGGCTGTCGCTCAACGCCGGGGGGTGTATCCGGGGACCTTCAACCCCCCCACAGTGGCGCACCTCGCGATCGCCGATGCTGCCCGACAGCAACTTCGCTTGCAGCGGGTGGACCTTGTGCTCTCGCGACGGCCGATCAACAAAGAACACGTTGATGTGCCCTCCTTCGAGGACCGCCTCGCGGTGCTCGAAGCGGTGAGCGAACGAATCGCTTGGCTGGAAGTCATGGTCACCGAAGCCACCTTGATCGTGGACATTGCCCAGGGATACGACGTGGTGATCATGGGTGCGGACAAGTGGGAGCAGGTCAACGATGTGCGTTACTACGCCGACGAAGCCGCCCGCGACGACGCCGTGCGCCGCCTTCCCGACATTGCCTTGGCCCCCCGCCCGCTGCTCGCGCCACCGGAGGATCACCCCGTGACTCGTGGTCGGGTCCTGGAGCTACCGGCGCACTTTGGCAACGTCTCCTCCTCGGCGGCTCGGGCCGGACAGGATCTCTGGATGCTGCCCGAGGCGGCCGAGTTCGACCGCCTCAGCGGAGCGTGGACGGATACCGAGCGCTACCGCCGCTGGTCGAAGAGCCGCTGAGGCCGCCGCTGGTCGCGGGCTACCGTGGGCGCCATGAGCGACGATCCCATCGCAGCAATCAACAGCTTCCTGGCCGAAGCACGAAATGCCATCGTCATCGGGCTACGACGCGACGGCAGACCCCACGCCACTCCCAACTGGTTCCTGTGGGAGGACGGCACGTTCTTTGTCTCCACCACAAAGGGCCGGGTCAAATACCGCATGTTCGCCCACAACCCCACCGTGCAACTCGTGGTGGACGACTCCGTCGGCTTCCGTTACCTCGTCATCGACGGGACCGTGGCCATCGTGGAAGACGTCGAAGCGGGCGTCGAACGCTTCGCCCGCCTGCGGGCCAAACACGGTCGTGGTGGTCAAAGCCGCGACGAACTCCTCGAGGAGTTACGCCGCGATGAGCGGGTGTTGCTGGCCATCACCCCAGCCAAGGCCCCGGCAGACTGGCTACGTATCGGGTTGTGATGACCGCTGCGATGACATGACCGGCGAGGACCGTGAACTGCTCCGCCTGGCCGTCCCCACGCTCGGCGCGCTCATCGCCGAACCGATCTATCTGCTCACCGACACCGCCATTGTCGGACGGCTCGGAACCCAATCGCTCGCGGGTTTAGCGGTCGCCTCGGCCATCCTGCTCACCGGCTATTCGATGCTGTTGTTCCTCGCCTATGGGACCACAGCCGCGGTATCGCGCCTGCTGGGCGCAGGTGAACAACGCGCCGCCGCCGAACAGGCCATCCAAGGCCTCTGGGTGGCGGCCGGAGTCGGAACCTTGCTGGCCTTGGCCGGCTGGTGGGGGGCCCAGGACCTCATCAGGCTGATGGGCGCCACCGGCACCGTCGCCGTCGAGGCGTTGACCTACCTGCGGATAAGCCTGTTTGGCCTACCGGCGCTGGTCGTGTCCCTCGCCGCCGTCGGCTACCTGCGCGGCCGTCGTGACACCCGAACCGTGCTGCTCATCGCCGTGGTGGCCGCCGGGGGCAACGGCGTGATGGAATGGGTCCTCATCTTCCGCTTCGACCGAGGGATTGGCGCTTCGGCCCTAGCCACCGTCCTCGCCCAAAGCGCGGCCGGACTGCTCTACGTCACCAAGGTGGTCCGCTCCGCCTCCGCCGTGGGCGCCGATTTGCGCTTCGCTCCCGCCAGAATGCTGCGTCTGCTGGTGGTGGGACTGCACCTAGCGGTGCGCACGGCCGCGCTGCGCGGTGCCCTACTGGTTGGCGTGGCGGTCGCCACCCGTATCGGCACAACCGAGGTCGCCGCCTACGAAGTGGCCTTCCAGATCTGGGCCTTGTCGGCGCTGGCGCTCGATGCGCTCGCGATTGGCGCACAAGCACTGGTCGGTCACGCCCTCGGGGCCGGCGATGCCGAGCGCGCCCGCCGAGTGGCACGCTCCGCCCTGCGTTTGTCACGGCGCGCCGGATTGGTATTCGCCGCGGTGCTCCTCGCCGGTCGACTCCCGTTGGCCGAACTGTTCAGCCCCGATGCTGATGTGGTGGCACTCACCAGCTTCTCGCTGCTGTTCGTGGCCGTCATGCAACCGCTCAACGCGCTGGTATTCGCCCTCGACGGCATCCTCATTGGTGCGGGCGACGAACGCTTCCTGGCCCGGGCCATGGCCGTTGCCTTCGCCAGCTACGTCCCATGTGCGGTGGCGGTAAGCGTCACCCAGGCCGGCATCGGCTGGTTGTGGGCGGCATTGGGTTTTTTCATGAGTGCCCGCTGGGTGGTGCTGCAACGTCGCTTCCACCAGGAACGCTGGCTGGTGCTCGGCCCCACCCGCTGACCAGCCGAACGAAGCGGCGGGCCAGGGTGGGCCGCGTCAGGTCAGGGCCTGGCCGGCAGCACTGAACCCGCCCAGATGGGAGGTGTCGTTGAAGCAACGCAGCTTCCAGTCCTCGCCCAAAACCACCAGGTGGTGGATCGAGCCATTGTCCGCTCCGTTGAAGGCGAAGGGCCGCGACCCGGTGGCATAGGCGCACAGTGCTCCGATAACACCTCCGTGCACGACAACCCCGACCCGCTCATCACGATGCGCGGCATGAATGCGCCCGATCGCGGCCACGCAGCGCCGACTCAGCTCGGCAAAGGACTCCGCCCCGGGAATGACCCCCCAATCCTGCTCCTCTGCCATGCGCAGGTACGTCGGGTGATTCTCCGCCGCCATTTGACGGAGCCGACCCCCCTCCCATTCGCCCAGGAAGATCTCACGCAGGTCCGACTCGAGCCGAGGCGTCAACCCGAGCGCCGCCGCGAGCGGTGCGGCCGTTTGATGGGTGCGCTGAAGCGAGGTCACATAGATGGCGTGGATCTGCTCGCGGGCCAGGCGCCGGCCAACTGCCTCGGCTTGGACCACCCCACCGGGGGCCAGGGCTGGGTCGCCATGGCCATCAACCAGCGGGAAGGGCTCACCGGGCCGAAACGGTGCCGACTCGCCGTGGCGGATGAGAAGGATCTCGGTACTACCCGGCAGCGGTGCGTAGCGCGTCTGGCGGTGTTCGATGGGCGTTGGGGGTGGCTCAACGGGCTCAGTCACGGCGCTGGAGGCTACCGCGGCCCTTGCCCTGGTGACACCGAATCTGCCGTCAGGTGCACCGCGGAGGTCGGCGCAGACCCAATCTCCAGCGGACCCCCCGGCCGGATCATCCACGCCGCCAACGCGCCCAGGCCCACTGCCACTATCACCACGACCAGTTCCTTCCAGCGGGGCAACCAGGCGCGGCGCCTCCGAGGAGCACGACGTCGGCGCGAGGCGCGCCCCATGACGAGCTCGCTCAGCTCTCAGCCGCAGTTGCCATACGCACTGTTGTAGACCACCGGATGCTCGCCGCACGAGCCGGGCCACGAGTTGCTGGCACCAATCGGTCCGTCAACGCGAGCGGTGAGTGCGGCCCTGCTCCCGGTGGCGGCCATCCCCGGGGCCACGCCCCCCGGGGAGGACCGGTCGGCTCGGCCAGCTCAGCCGGCCCTGGAGATCAGCGCCGCAGTCACGGCCTTGCCATCAGCCTGACCCTTGGTCGACTTCATGACCTGGCCCACGAAAAACCCGGTCAGCTTGCCCCGCTCCTTGGCGTCGCCGGCCTTGAAGCGCTCCCATTCCTCGGCGTTGGCGGCCAAAGCCGCGTCGAGGGCCGCGTCGAGCGAACCGGTGTCCATCGTCTGGAAACCCTTGGCCGCTGCCACCGCCGCCGGGTCGCCCTCAACGCCTGACGCGGCGAGGGCGACCAACTCGGCGAGCACGATTTTGGCCTGGGTCGCGGTGAGCGCCCCGGCGGTCTCCAGCCCTACCAACGCCGCCAACGTGGGACCGGCAAGGGCATCGGCACCTTCCACGGCCAGGTTGTGCTCGATGTGGGTGAGCACTCGGGCCGCATCCGCACCGGCGGCTATGGCGTCCAAGGCGAGGCCATCGGCCCCCCGATTGACGGCGACGATCACGGTGCTATCGGTGTCGAGCAGGCCTGCGGCCAGCGCGAGGTCGTGACGACGTTGCGCCGGCAGGCGGGGCAGGGCGGCACGAATAGCCTCGATCCAGGCCTGCTCCGGCACCACCGGAACCAGGTCGGGCTCGGGGAAGTAGCGGTAATCCTCGCTGTTCTCCTTGGAACGCCCTGCCGTCGTGCGGCCGGCATTCTCGTCCCAGTGACGGGTTTCTTGACGGATCTTCTCACCCGCTTCAATGAGGTCGATCTGGCGCCGGGTCTCGTAGTCCACCGCCCGACCGAGGGACCGCAACGAGTTTACATTCTTGACCTCACAACGGGTCCCGAACGGCGCGCCAGGGCGACGAACGGAAACGTTGCAGTCCACCCGAAGCGACCCTTCCTCCATCTTGCCGTCCGAAGCACCGATGGCCACCAAGATGGCCCTCAGCTCCTCGACATACGAGCGCGCCTCATCGGCGGAACGTAGATCGGGCTCGGACACGATCTCCAACAACGGCACGCCGGCGCGGTTGTAGTCGATGAGTGAGTAGTCCGCACCACCAATGCGGCCCGATCCGCCGACGTGGGTGTTCTTGCCGGTGTCCTCCTCCAGATGGGCCCGGGTGATCCCGATGCGCTTGCCCTCGGGAAGGTCCAGCCAGCCGCCGAGATCGATGGGCTCGTCATACTGGGATATCTGGAAGTCCTTCGGCATGTCCGGGTAGAAGTAGTTCTTCCGGGCGAACACACTGGGACGGATCTCGCAGTGCAGCGCCAGACCGACTCGTATGGCCAACTCCACCGCGGTGCGATTGAGGACCGGCAACGAGCCCGGCAGGCCGAGTGACACCGGGTCGACGTTGGTATTGGGCTCAGACCCGAATTGATTCAGCGCCCCAGAGAACAGCTTGGTCCTCGTCGCCAATTCGGCGTGGACCTCCAGACCGATGACGGTCTCCCACGTGGTGTCATTCATTTACGGCTCGCCTCCAGCACAGCAGCAACCTGGAAAAGCAACGATTCGG
>CAMDQT010000017.1 GCA_945906305.1 Ferrithrix thermotolerans DSM 19514
GGGTCGAGGGAGGCAAGACGCCGCCGGTGTCCTTGGCCCGGCTGGCCGAATTGGGATTCCGCACCGTCATCTATCCGGTGGCGGCGCTGCTGGCGGCGAGCCGGGCCGTGCGCACCACACTGGACAGTATCCGTGCCACCGGCACGGCAGAGGTGGCTCTCGCCGCGGGTGGCCTCGACGATTTCGGTGAGTTCGTCACCTTCCTCGGATTGCCCGAGGTGCACGAGCTTGAAGTGCGCTTCGCCTACTGAGTGCACTCACTGTGCTAGAGCATTCTTCAGCAAACCGTCCGCCCAGTGCGGCCGAGTACGGACAATCCCGCTTGCGGGGAAGGAGTGGCCATCATGGATTTCGATCTGTCCGACGAGCACAAGCTGTTCCGGGACACCATGCGCTCCTTCGTGAACCGCGAGATCAAGCCCATCGCCCGCGAATACGAGCAGGCGGGTACCTATCCGACGGAGATCGTCGAGATCATGAAGCAGATGGGCCTCTTCGGGCTCACCATCGACGAGTCCTACGGTGGCATGGGTGCGGACCTGATCACCCTGGCCATCGCCTTCGAGGAAATCGCCCGGGGCTGGATGGGTGTGGCCGGCATCCTCGGTAGCCACGGTCTGGCCTGCAAGATGATTGGCAAGTGGGGGACCGAGGAGCAGAAGGCCAAGTATCTGCCCGGCCTCGCCACGGGCCAGCGGCGGACCTGCATCGCGTTGACCGAGCCCGATGCGGGCTCGGATCTCCAGTCGGTCAAGACCAGGGCGGTGCGCGACGGCGAGGAGTACATCCTCAATGGCACCAAGACTTGGATCACCAACGCTCGTTTCGCGGACCCGATGCCAGTTCTGTGCAAGACCGACCCTCTCCTCGAGCCCCGCCATCGGGGGATGAGCGTGCTGCTCGTGGACGCCGGTACGCCAGGCTTCACCGTGCTGCGCGATATGGGAAAGCTGGGCTACAAGGGCCCCGAGAGCTGCGAGGTGGTGTTCCAGGATTGCCGCGTGCCCGCCGCCAACCTGCTGGGCGGGGTCGAGGGCCGGGGCATGGTTCAAGTACTTGGAGCGCTCGAGGTCGGCCGTATCAACGTGGCGGCTCGTGCGGTCGGCGTGGCCCAGGCCTCCTACGATCACGCCCTGGCCTACTCCAAGCAACGTCACGCGTTCGGTCAACCCATCTCCGGCTTTCAGGCGGTGCAGCACAAGCTCGCTGACATGGCCACCGAGATCCAGGCGGCCCGTCTGATGACCTGGTGGGCGGCGTGGCAGGCAGACCGCAGCGATCGGGCGGACACCGAAACCGGCATGGCCAAGCTGTTCGCCTCCGAATTGGCCCTGCGGGCATCATTGGACGCGATGCGCATCCACGGTGGCTACGGCTATTCGACGGAGTTCGAGGTGGAACGGTTCTATCGCGACGCACCATTGATGGCGATCGGTGAGGGCACCAGCGACATTCTGCGCGGCGTGATCGCCCGGTCATTGCTCAATGGCTTCAACACCGACTGAGCAGACATCGAACCGCGTTGGGCGCTCCGTCGGAGGCGTCGCTTCAGTGTCACAGCCACCGAGGAAACTGCACCGTGGGCCGAAGCGTTCGTTCCCACCAGGAGGCATCCGATGGACCGTACGACGGACATCGCCGCGGTGCGGCGCGTGGCCGATTTACGTAGTGCCACGAGCCCACAGCTGAGCGTGGTGGCCTGAGCGGGGACCAGCTGCTCTTACCAGGGGCCTCTTGCAGTTTGCATAATGTAAGTTATGCAAAACAGGCCCCGAAGTTGGCCTGGCACCCCAGCGAGGCCAGGCGGAAGGTCAACCTCAGACGCTGCCAGGCATCAGCTTCGCTTCGGCCGCCTGATCGAAGCCGAGCAGTGCCGTACGACGGGCGTGGCTTTCCAGATGGGCCCAGTCGGCCACGGATTCGTCTTCGGTCACCACAATGATTTGGCGTCCGTCGCTTCGGCCGGCCAGATGATCGAGGACGAAGCTCAACAGCTCGTGGTCCAGGCTCGGCGAGACGGCCACTACACAAGGGCCTCCGTCAGGATGTGACCGCGGCATCAACGCACAGACGGTACGGACGATCTCGATGGGATCGACCGACCATTCACCGCGGACATCGGGCGCGCCGACCGTCGCCATAGCGCCGATCCGACCCGCCAGCCCCACTGCCGCCGCTACTCGATCTCGCTGGCATAACGCGGCATCGACGTCGATGGGTCCGACCAGTTGCATCCAGGTCGTCCCCGTAGTGGTGGACTCCCCCGGGCGACCGCACGGCACGGAGGCGTTCGTCGATCGTGGTTTGCGCCGTAGCAACCGACGGAACGCGCCGGGACGGGACAATCTCCCCTCTCCCCCGGTCGGGCCTCCGCCGCTCTCCCCCCCGGGTTGAGTCAACACCGCCGCACGGTCGGCCGCGAGCTGATCGGCAAGACGCCACAGCACCCCTTGGTCGAGTCCGCTTAGGTGGTACACGGTGTCGGCGTCGGTGCGCCGCGTTGCAGCGTCGGTGCACTCGGGGTTGAAACGGAACGATTCGAGCTCACCCAGCGGGCGCTCTTGGCAGTTCTCAACCTCGACCAGCCGGTGACGCGCCGCGAACGGTCGGAACAGCACAAAGGAGGCTCCGTCGTTTATGGCGAACTCCACGTGCGTACCGTCACCGGCGTGCAGAACCTTGCCCAGCCGCCCGAGAACGGCGTCCACGGACCCCAGTGAGCACAGCACAATATTGAGCCCAGGCTGGAACTGCAAGATGCGCGCCGGTTGTCGATCGGCGAAGCTAACGCGTTGGAGACGCCAGCTCAGCGGGTGTGTCAAAGGGGGTTGGACCCCGATCGAGGCGGGCTCAGGGGCGACCATGCGCGTGCTCCTTCCTGTGGCACCGCGGCAAGATTATGGGGTCGCCATTCACGGTGGGGGGACCGTTGCTCCCCCACGGCTCTCGGCCGAGCAAAGCCCCTGTAGGCTCGCCCTCGCCGGATGAGTGCTCGGGGCTGGGTCCTTCCCGCCGCTACCGTGGCGAGGACCCGCTCCCATCGCGCGGGTTCCTGACCGTGACGAGTGCGCCATGACCTGTCTGCTTCCATGAGCCCCGCGGAGCAACGGCCGGGCGACGCGCCGTGGGTCGGCTACGAAGCGTTCTGCACCGAGCAGTGGGCCTCGGGTCGCCGAATTGCTCGCGTCGTGGTGGTGTCGCGTGGGTTTGACACGGTCCGTTTCCTCGATGGCACCGAGGAACTCACCGCTCGTTCAACGGCTGCGTTCCGGGCGGCACAATTCGCCAGCCCTCCGGCCGTGGGTGACGTGGTGGCTGTGGTTTCGGACGGTTCCACTGAGGCCATCGTCGCCATCGCACCCCGTCACGGGGTGATTGTGCGCCGGGACCCGGCGGACCGGATGAGCGCCCAGGTGGTGGCGGCCAATGTCGACACCGTGTTCTGTGTGTTCGGTCTCGACCGTGAGCTGCGGCCCCGGCGGGTGGAGCGGGTGCTCGTGTTGGTCCTCGAGGGCGGCGCCACACCGGTGGTCGTGCTGACCAAGGCCGATCTTGGCGATGGCGAGGAGCGGGTTCGGGTGGCCCGCACGGTGGTCGAAGCGGTCGGTCCCGGTACGGCGGTGTGCGTCGTGTCGAGTCGCAGTGGCCTGGGCCTAGACGAACTAGCGCGCTATCTCGGCCCAGGCGATACCACAGCCCTGCTGGGCGAGTCCGGTGCGGGCAAGTCCTCGTTGGTCAACGCCCTCGTGGGTGACGAGGCCACGCAGGTCGGTGCGGTGCGAGGACGCGACAGCCGGGGTCGGCACACCACCACCGCCCGGCGGCTGTTCTCCGTGCGCTCGGGCGGGGCGCTGATCGACACCCCCGGCCTGCGGGCCCTGGGGTTGTGGGACGGCGCGGAGGGCGTCGACGAGGCCTTCCCCGACATTGCGGCGTTAGCCGTCGAGTGCCGATTCAGGGACTGTCGCCATGTCGATGAGCCGGGCTGCGCCGTACGCCGCGCTACGGCGGGTGCCACGCTGGCCTCGTCACGGCTCGACGCGTACCGCGCTTTACGGGCCGAGATGGACACCGTGGAGGCCAAGCGGGAGGCGGGCCGACGCCTGCGTGGAGAAGGCCGGCGGCCACCCCTGCGCCGGACCCGCCGGCGGGCCGGCGTCGACGACGATGAGGCGCAGGCCGACACGACCCGTTACGGCGATGCGGCGTTCGAGGTCAACACCGACGAGATCTGACAACCCTCTGGCGAGCCGGTCGATCCGGGCCTGCCGCGTCCGCCCACACCGAGGGCGTAGCGTTCTGCTGGTGAGCGACGAGGTCCGCGGCGAGGAGGCTGAGAGGGGGTACTACGCCCGCTTGGGGGTAGAGCCCGACGCCGATCTTGGCGCGCTTCGGGCGGCGTATCGAAGCCAGGCCCGAAAGTACCACCCCGACCTGCAGCGGCGCGATGGCCCTGACACCGCGCGGGCGATGGCGGAGGTCAATAAAGCCTGGGAGACCCTTTCCGACCCCCGCCTCAGGAGACTCTACGACGAGGAGCGAAAGGGGCAGCTCGAGCAGGCCGAAGCCGTCGCCCGTACCCGCGCCCGCGCCGGGCGGGCCCCGGCCCCGGCCCCGTTCTTGCATCCCCAGCCGTCCGAGGCGGTGCGCCTGGTCTTCACCCGCCAAGACGCGTGGCTCAGCACCATGGCCCTGCGTATCCGCCTCCTGGTTCGCTACGCAGGCCGCAGCGCGGCCCAGACGATGCTGTTGCGCCACCCGGGGACGGCCCGAGACACCTGGGAGGCCATGGTGCCGGCGATCTGCGAGCACCTCGTCGTTGATGTGGGCGAACGGATCCGCTTGGCCCGTGCCGCAGCCGCCGCTCCCCTCGATCTGGCCAACGCGGCGGCGTTGATCGGCCTGAGAATGTACGGCGAGCAGTTGCTCGCCGGTACGGCGGGCCTCAGCGCCGAGGAGCGAGATCGTCACGCGGAGATGGTCGACCGCATGTACGAGACGCTGGCCTACGAATTGCCACGAGAGTTGGTGCAGGCGTTGGGAGACTCGCCTCGGGTGCATCGCCGCTTGACCCGCCGTCGTTGAGGGCGTCCGCTCTCGGTGGCAGTGTCGCCGGTCATGTGCAGCGCGTCGGCGGCCCGACGCATGACCCCTAAGCCGCTAAGTTCGCCGCCATGATCGACCTCTCCGGCAAAACCGCCTTGGTGACCGGTGCCAGCCGTGGCATTGGCGAGGCGACAGCCAAGGTGTTGGACCGCGCCGGTGCCCGGTTGCTGCTCAGCGGCCGTACCGTCGAGGATCTCGAGCGGGTGGCGGCGGAGCTGACCCAGCCGGCGACGGTGTTGGTGGCGGATCTGTCCCAGCCAGGTAGTGGCACCGAACTCGCTCAGCGGGTCCTAGCGACGACGGGTGGCGTGGACATCTTGGTCAACAACGCCGGCATCCCCATGCGCCGCACACCCAGTCAGTTGACCGAAGCTGACGTCGATGAGGTGTTCGCCATCAACGTGCGCGCCTTGGTGATGTTGACCGTGGCGTTAGGGCCTTCAATGGCCGCACGAGGCGGTGGGTCGGTGATCAACGTGTCCTCCGTGGCGGCGATACGCGGCCCTCTGGGGCGAGTGGCGTATGCGGGCACGAAGGGTGCGGTGGACGCCATGACCCGAGCCCTTGCCGCCGACTTGGGGCCGGTGGGCATTCGGGTGAACTCGGTGGCCCCTGGCATTATCACCACCGCGATCTGGGAGCAAAGTCGTCGTAGCGTGCCCGGCCTCATCGAGGACTTGGCGGAGCAAGTTGCGCTGAAGCGCTGGGGTTCGGCGGAGGATGTCGCCGACACCGTGCTGTTCTTTGCCTCGGACCTCTCGCGCTACGTCACCGGTGAAACCCTCGGGGTTGACGGCGGCATGGGCAAGGTCGGTGCAAGTCCTTGCCCGACGAGTTGATTGGACGAGAACGGGCCGACGTCGCCCAGCCCAACGGTGCTGGCGCGGCGAACCGCGCCTGTTACCGATTGACCTAGAGATACTGGCCGGTAGCCATGCGTTCGATGGCCCGGCCCCCCTGAGGCTCTTGAGCCGTTCGATTGCTGCTGACCAGGGTGCGGATGTACACGATTCGCTCCCCCTTCTTGCCCGAGATCTTGGCCCAGTCGTCGGGGTTGGTGGTGTTGGGCAGGTCCTCGTGTTCCTTGTACTCCTGGTGGATGGCGGCCACGAGGTCTTCGAGGCCGATTCCACCACTGCCGCCACCGATCAAACGCTTGATGGCCAGCTTCTTGGCGCGGCGCACGATGTTCTCAATCATGGCGCCGGAGGAGAAGTCCCTGAAGTACATGACCTCGCGGTCACCATTCTGGTAGGTGACCTCGAGGAACTGGTTGGCCTCATCGTCGCGATACATCTCCTCGACGGTGGCTTCGATCATCGCGTCTATGGCGGCGGCCTTGTCGCCATCGACGGCATGTAGCGCGGCGGGATCGAGCGGAAGGTCCTCGGTCAGGTAGCGGGCGAAGATCTGCTTCGCCGCAACCATGTTGGGCCGTTCGATCTTGATCTTCACGTCAAGGCGTCCAGGCCGCAGAATGGCCGGGTCGATGAGGTCCTCCCGGTTGGAGGCACCGATCACGATGACATTCTTGAGGGTTTCGACACCATCGATCTCGGCCAGTAGCTGCGGCACGATGGTGGACTCGATGTCGGAGCTGATGCCCGAGCCGCGGGTTCGGAACAACGACTCCATCTCGTCGAAGAACACGATGACTGGCCAGCCCTCTTCCGATTTCTCGCGGGCCCTTTGGAAGACGAGTCGGATTTGTCGCTCCGTCTCACCGACGTACTTGTTGAGCAGTTCGGGACCCTTGATGTTGAGGAAGTAACTGCGGGCTTTCGCGTCGCCAGACACCTCGGCAACCTTTTTGGCCAAGCTGTTGGCCACGGCCTTGGCGATGAGGGTCTTACCGCAGCCCGGGGGGCCATACAGCAGGATGCCCTTGGGCGCGGGCAGCTTGTAGGCGGCGAAGAGCTCCCGGTGGACGAAGGGAAGCTCCACCGCATCGGTGATCTGTTCGATCTGCTCGTCAAGACCACCCACATCGGCATAGGAGACGTCTGGCACCTCCTCGAGCACGAGTTCCTCGACCTCTGGGCGGGGCAGCTTTTCGAGCAGCAGGCCCGACCGGGTGTCCATGAGCAGGATGTCGCCCGAGCGGAGCTTCTCGTGTTGCAACGAGGCGGACAGCTCGGCTACTCGCTCCTCGTCGGCGCGGCCCACGATGAGGGCCCGAGTGCCATCGGAGAGCAACTCCTTGAGGCTCACCACCTCGCCGCTGCGTTCTCCCTTGCGGGCCAACACGACGTTGAGCGATTCGTTCAGTACGACCTCTGCACCGCGTTCGAGGGTGTCGATGTCGATGTCAGGGTGGAACGCAACGCGCATTTTGCGGCCACCGGAGTACACGTCGACGGTGCGGTCATCATCATTGAAGCCCAGGTAGGTGCCATAGGCCGACGGGGGTCGGGTGAGCTTTTCCACTTCCTCGCGCAGCGCGGCGATCTGCTCACGGGCTTCGCGCAAGGTATAGGTGAGCTTCTCGTTCTGGGAGACGGCCTGGGTCAGCTGACCTTTGGTGTCGAGCAGTCGCTCCTCGAGGGTGCGCACCCGCTTCGGCGCGTCTTGGAGGCGGCGTCGGAGCGCGACGATCTCCTCCTCCATCGTCTTGGCCTGCTCGCGCAGTTCGGCGATTTCGGTCTCGTAATTGGAGAGTCGCCGCTCGTACTCGGGGTTGTTGACGGCTGGACCTCCTGCTCGTCCGGTGGAGACTTTCCGGGTCTTCAGCGGATGTCCGTCCGGCTCGGTCGGCGAAGCCGACCGGTCGCCTTGGCGGACGGGTTCTTGCAGTTCGACCATACACGCCGATCGGTAACTCTGCGCGTGTTCGAGGGCGAAGTTGCCGCGGTGCCTTCGCCGGTGGGGCTCAGGCCAATGTCGCCATGGCCACCACATCACGGGGCTCGGGAGCGCCCATGCGCACCGCGTCGGCGGTGCGATCGTCGGCGCAGGTCTGGCTGTCGCGCTCGGCTGCCACCCGTTGCCGGTAATGGTTCACCTCATCGAGAATGGTGCGCTCATCCCATTGCCGCGGACCGGCCATGAGCTGGGCGACCTCATGGGCACAGTCGACGCCTCTATGGAACGTCTCGATGGACAGCCGCGTTCGGCGGGTGAGGACGTCATCGAGGTGCATGGCGCCTTCGTGGGTGACCGCAAAAATCACTTCGGCCCGCAGGTAGGGGCCGCCGTGCGCGATCGGCTCGCCGAGGCCGGGTTGGTCCGCGATGAGAGCGAGAAGTAGGTCGGACTGGCTGCCATAGCGTCCGAGGAGATGCTCCACCGCACCGAGATGCAGTTTGGCCTCCGCGGCGATGCGGTGGCGGCTGTTCCAACGTGACTGGTAGCCGACTGCCCCCAACAGCGGGACCCGCTCGGTGCACGACGGGGGGACGCCATGGTCGAGGTTGCCCACCGCCATGTCGATCGCATCACGGGCCATGACTCGGTAGGTGGTGTACTTACCGCCGGCAACGGAGATCAGACCGGGTACGTGCTGGGTGACGGCGTGCTCACGAGAAAGGGCGGAGTTGTCGTCGGACTCACCCTGGAGCAGCGGTCGCAACCCGGCGTAGACACCCTCGATGTCCTCGTGGGTGAGCGGGGTGCGAAGCACCTGGTTCACCTGCCCTAGGAGGTAGTCAATATCTCGGCGGCTGGCCGCCGGATGGGCGAGATCGAGGTTCCATTCCGTGTCTGTGGTGCCAATGATCCAGTGGCCATGGTCCGCGGCGGAATCGCTCATGGCGCCCGTCGGGGACAGAGCCAGGCGTGGCGATCGCCACGGGATCACGAAGAGCACACTGGTGGCGGTACGCAGGATCATTCCCGCACCAGAATGGATCCGGTCTCGTGGCACGACGAGGTGGATTCCCTTCGAGGCCCGCACCCGCAGCTGACCCCGGCCGGCCAACGATTGGATTTGGTCGGTCCACGTCGCGGTGGCATTGATGACCTGGTGGGCGCGTATGGCCAATTCCTGGCCGCTCTCGGTGCAACGGGCCTTGACGCCGAGCACCCGGTCCCCCTCGCGGTGCAGTCCTGTGACCTGCACGCTGGTGGCAATCGTGGCACCGTAGGCGGCGGCGGTGCGGGCCAATTCGACGGTGTGGCGGGCATCGTCGACCTGGCAATCCCAGTACTGGATGGCCCCCGCCAACGCCTCGGGACGCAGGGCCGGGACGAGCTGCATCGCCGCCCGGCGGCCAAGATGGCGATGGCCTGGCAGGCGGCCTGGGGATCGGCGGGCCATCGAGTCATACAGCGCCACTCCCGCGCCCACATAGGCCCGCTCGAACACCTGTCCACGAAGCGGATACACAAAGCTGACGGGCCGCGCGAGGTGGGGGCAGAGTTCGCTCATCATCAGGCCCCGCTCGGCTAGGGCCTCCGCCACCAGACGAAACTCGCGTTGTTCGAGGTAACGCAATCCGCCGTGGAACAGCTTGGAGGATCGGCTCGAGGTGCCCGACGCGAGGTCACGTTGCTCCACGAGGCCGACGGACAAGCCTCGGGTGGCAGCGTCGAGCGCCACCCCGGCACCGGTAACTCCGCCCCCGATGACCAAGATGTCCAAGGTTTCAGTGCCTAGCCTTTGCAGGGCCTTCAGGCGGCTCCTCGGGCTGAGCTGCGCCCCTGCGCTGTTCATGATCACCAGTGTGCCCGACTGGACTCACTCGGCGAGGACCGCGGAGCACACGCCGTCATCGGTTCTCCGTTGCGGGACAGTGCCCGGTGTTCGTCGCCGGGCCATTCACTCCTGTCGCGATGGCCTGTCGCAGCACGCTATGCACAGCGGGCATCGGTACCGCTAAGGCAAGGGAGTGCTCAGCGGAGGAGATGGCGAAGGTCACGCCTATCACCAGACCATCCGTTGAAACCAGGGCGCTGCCGGAGTAACCATGGTCGAGGTCGGCGCGGAGGGGAACCACGAGGCGGGTCAGCGTTTCGGTGCTGTAGATATCGGGCACCGGAGCCGCTACCTCGGTCCCGGCCCGAAAGGACCGTACCTGCAGGGGGCCGTTGCTGGGATGGCCGTAAATCCAACCGGTCTGGTCGTGCTCGGAGCGCTCAGCTAGTGGCAGTGGGTCGACCGCCAGATCCTCCACCCGGATTACGGCCAGATCGTTGTCCGCGTCGAAGGCCACCACCCGGCCTCGATGGCGTTCAGTGGAGTTCAGGATCACCACAATTGCCGCGTTAGCGAGGCGACTGCCCGCTACGACATGGGCATTGGTCACCACCAGATCAGGTGCGGCGACGAAGCCGGTGGCACTCTTCGAACCCCCACCGCAGGCCTCGTGGCGGACGACAACGGTGGCGGAGCGCACACGGTGGTCGAGTCCATCCGAGGGCCGTGCCAGCAGCGGTATGGGCCCCGCCGGTAGCTGGGCGGCAAAGTCGACAGCCCAGGCTGTCCAGGCCTTGGTCCCCGACTGCGGCGACGCCACGAGCGGCGCATCGGGCGCCAGCCAATCGAGGGCGGCGAGCACGATCGAGTTGTGGGAGAGACTCGCCGGCCAGGCTCCCCGAGCGCTCACAGCCGGGCCGACAAGCCACGCCACGCAACCCACGGTTACCACCGCGGCCAGCGGCCGCAAGGCCCGCTCAGACCAAGCGGCGCGGCGGTATGCGCCTTCGGCGTGCCGGGATGCGGCCTCGGCCGCGGGCCACGCGCCGATGGCATGTCCCACCTTGCGGCCGAGCAGCGCGCCCGTCGCCAGGCCTAGGACTCGCAGGTAGAGCGGCTGGCGGGGATCGCCGATGCCGAAGCGTCCCAGCGCCAAGGTGACCATATGGGTGGCGAGCACAACGCCTAAGACGATCCCTAGCCAGCCCGAGGCACGAGCGAGGGACGTCAGCCGACGGCCGGCCGCCGCCGCGATGATCGCCATCACCACGAGGAGAAGGTCGACGGCGCCCACTACAACCTCACGCTAACCGCAGCCTCGCCCTCATCGGTCCGCGCTCGATTCGTGAGGCTGGCACCAGGTAACGGGCTGGGGCCGCGCTGCTCAGGCCATGCGACGGGCGTGGGTGAGGAATCCGGTATGTGCGACCATCCGATGGTCCGGTCGCACCGACTGGCCTTCGATGTGCCAGGTGCGATTGAGCACTTCGAGTGTCTCGGCTTGGGCGAAGCCCCCGACGCTGAGCCCCTCACGGAACTGCACCGCCTGAATGATCGTCGGGGTGTAGGCCACAATGATTCCGCCTGGTCGAAGGGCGTGGGCCGCGTGGGGGGTCACCTGCCATGGTTCGGGAAGGTCGAGCACCACCCGATCCAGATCGATCTCGTCGATGCCGTCGTAGGTGTCGCGCTCCTCGACGCGGTAGCGCGACAGAACCCCCGCTCCGAGCACGGCCGTCACGTTCTTCAACGCTCTGGACGCAAAGTCGGCTCGCAACTCATAGCCCACGATGTCCGCCCCGGCCCGCAGCATGGTCATCGACAAGGCACCCGACCCCACCCCGGACTCCAACACCCGAGCACCGGGGAAGATGTCAGCGATCATCAATAGCGGTCCGAGATCCTTGGGATAGATGACCTGAGCGCCCCGCGGCATCTTCAACACGTAGTCCGACAGTGTCGGACGCAGGACCAGGAAGTTCCCGCTGCGATTGGCCCGAACCGTGATGCCCTCGGACCGGCCAATCAGATCGTCGTGGCGGATGAAGCCGGTGTGGCTGTGGAATTCTTGCCCATGGGCCAAGGTGATCAGATAGCGGCGCTGCTTGACGTCGATGAGAAGCACCCCCTCACCGGCCATGAGCGGTCGCGCCACGGCTGGCATCGTGTCCTCGCCCGTGGATAGCCGGTCCATGTCAGCCGTTTCGCTGTTCTCGCCGATGGTTCGCTCCATGTCGCTCAAGACCGCTCCCTGCGGCCGAGTACCACTGCGGTTTCGCTGCCGGGGGACGCGCCGTTTGGATCCTGCGTCCGATGATGGCCGCCAGTCCGCTCCACCAGACGGCAGAAGGCGCAGCGGTCGCCGGGAGTTGGGGCACCGCAATCACGACAGCTACCAAGGGCCGAGGCGTCCTGGGTGAGGCCCTGCCGGAAGCCTGCCGCGGCACGTTCGAGAAAGCCGAAGTAGAAGTCATGCTTGGTCCCAGGGGATTGGTCTTCCACTGCGTTGAGTGCTTCCTTGTAGCCGAGGTGGCTGTTGCCCGTCGCCATTGGACACTCCTCGACTTGATAGTCGATGCCCTGAACAATGCAATACGCCGCCATCTCCCGCTCGGAGAGACGCACCAAGGGCTTCACTTTGCGGGGAAAGCCGTTGCCCGCCGGAAGGACCGGCATTTGCCGAGCCAAGTATTCGGTCTGCCAACGCAAAACGTTGCCGAAAAGCACGGCGGCCTCGTCATCGAGGTTGTGACCGGTGGCGACCACGTCGAACTCACCTTGCCGCGCCATCTCGTCGAAGAGATGGCGTTTGGACAGCCCACAGGCCGAACAGGGCACTCTGCCCGTCACAGCCGATGCCCGGGGAATGTCGTAGCCAAAATCACGCCGGAGGTCGACCTCGTGCAGGACCAGGCCACGTGTGACGGCAAAGTTGCGCGCGTAGTCGCCTGACTCGTCGGAGTATTCGCCGATACCGAGACCGAGGTAGAGGCCCTCGGCGTGATAGCCGAGCCGGACCAGCAAATCCCACAGCGCCAGCGAGTCCTTGCCCCCCGACACCGCCACCAGTACCCGCTCACCGGGCGCGATCATGCCGAACGCGTCGATCGCCTTGGTGACCTGCCGCTCGCATTGCTGAATGAAGTGCTCGACACAGAAGTTTGCGTTGTGCCGCCTGACATCAATCACGGCCGGTCCCCGGCAGACCCGACATTTCATGTCGCGCCACCGGAAATGACCGGGCGTATTTCAATGTCGTCGCCGTCTTCGAGGAAAGCGTCCGCCGGCACGAGGGTGCCATTGCGCACCACCAGGACGGTTTCGCGGTTTAGGCCGAGTTCGTTGAGCAGTTTGGTGACGCTACGGCCACCGTGGACTTGAACGATTCGGGATGGATTACGCAGGCGAACATTCACCGTGTTCCAGTCTGGCCCGAATCGGCGGGCAATCCGGCGCGGGCGGAGGGGGCGAAATTGGACCTCAGAGAAGGTCAGTTTGATGCGCCTCGTGCAGTGCGCGCCGCAGTTTGCGGGTTTGCAACCGGCGCGGCAACGGGTCTGAGGTCGCGAGTCCGAAACGTGCACCAGGACTCAACACCGCCTGGTAGACCAACTCGGACTCTCGGCGCGAGAACCTTCGGTACCGGCTGCATGCCGCGCTGAGCAGAATGTAGACCGCCCATCGGCGGGAGTGACCGCGCAGGAGTCGGGCCAGCAGAAGCCGCCGTAGACGGGCGTCGGCTCCACTTATGGTCAGCATCGTGACCGCCCGTCCGAGCTCCCCGCGCAGGAATCGGCTGAGGAACAGGCGCCGCAGCGGCAGATCCATCAGAGTCGACGGATTTCCACAATGGTGGACCGCTTCTTGCCGCCCCGCCGTCCGAGTAGGAACGACACGATGACCAACGCCAGTAGCGCTCCCCCGCCGAGAACCAAGAGCTTGCTCTTCGCCCCCTCGGCCCCGGTGGTCAGTCCGGTCTGCACTTCACGGAACTTCGCTTCGATATCGGCCCGGGTCACTTTGCCCGTTGATTTCGGGGCGGTGGTCACGGTCGCTCCAACTCGGTCTTCTTGGTGCGTAGCACCGCACTGACGAGCAGGCAGAGTGCCACGACGGCGAACAACAACACGACCACGTAAGGCACGAATGACCAGGGGCCATCGAACCAGGCGCCGGTCTGGGACTGCAGGAGCCGCAGCAGGCCCACGCAAACAAAGATGCTGCCGATGCACAGCAACAGTGACCCGACGACGCCCCACGCCAGGTATCGGCCTAGGGCCTTGAGGGGATCGACCGTTTCCTGTTTGGCGTAGTCAACGACGAGGGCGCGCAACTCGTGGATCAGCTCGGATGGGCTCTTCGACGCAGCTGCCAACAGTTTTTGCCCTCCTCGTGAGCCCTCATTGATAGCCGCTGAGGGCGAGGTGGGCAAGCATGAGCTGCGCCCGCCCAGTCCCACCGTGAGGCCGACTCGGCACGGATCAGAACGGTGGATTGTCCTGTGGGCGCATCCGCAGCAGCCCCTCGAGGTCGCCGGCCCGATCTTGACAGAGCTGCGTCAGCAGTTCACCGCGGGCCTGACTGCCGTTGGCGGCCAGGATTTGTTGACGATCGAAGGGTCCTAGCGGTAGCGCCGCGGCCAACTGGAAGGTGCCCACCGCGGGGTCCTCGACGACGTCGAGCGCGGCCGAGTTGGCGTCGTGTTCGAGCTCTGCTGCGAGGGCGAGGACCTGGCGGGCGAGGCCCACGAGCGAGGCATAGGACAGCGAGTCCATCTGCGCCACGCCGGGGTCGTCATCCCACTCTTCGACCTCGGCCCTCGGGTAGGGATCGTCCTGGAGCCAGCGGCGGACGCGAAGGCGACGCGCTCCCACAGCCACCAGAAACCACAGCCCATTGGCCATCTCAGTGGCTTGGAGCATTTCGGCCACCGTGCCGATGTCGGTGCGCAGATCGTGGCCGCCAACCTCGTGGCCACGAGCGATGAGCACCACGCCGAAGCGACGGTCCGCGGCAAGACAATGCTGCACCATCTCCCGGTAGCGGGGCTCGAAGACCTGCAGGGGCAGCACCGCCGTCGGCAGCAGCACCGTGCCAAGGGGGAACATGGGCATGATGACGGGGCCTGACGTGGTGGTCATGTCCCTATCGTGGCCCTCGGCGCCGTGCTCTGCCCAACGTTTCGGGTTCCGTCGCGCTGGATTCTGGCCGTGGCGTCAGCCCAGGGGCATGAGGCTCTGGACCGCAGGGCCACCCGGAAAGTCCAATAGCGAGGTCACAAACGCCTCCTCGATGAGCTTGTACTGCTCGGCGCCGCTCTCATTGATGACAATGGCGAAGGTGACCGATTCTCCACTGGTGGTGTCCGCGAAACCGGCGAGGGAACTGACCGATCCGAGCGTGCCCGTCTTGGCCAGGACCTTGCCCGCCGCGGCCGAATCGGCGAATCGGCTTTTCAGCGTGCCAGAACGTCCGGCCACGGCCAGACTCGCGGCGAGATCAGACGAGAGGCCAGAAGCGTGCAGCACGGCGTTGAGGGTCGAGCAGGGCACCAGATTGGCTGTGTCGAGTCCGGAGCCGTCGGAAATAACCATGCCGGATGGCCTGAGGCCCTGGTCGGACAGGATTGCACCGAGCGCCGCGGCGCCACCCGCGAAGGAGCCTTGGCCGGCTCGCGACGCCCCGAGTTCCTTGAACAGCATCTCGGCGATGGTGTTATCCGACGTGCGCAGCATCTGGCCCGCGATGTCTTTAAGTGGCGGGGATTGCAGTTGTGCGATCACCGCCGAAGCCTTAGGCGCCGTCCCCACGTCGGGGCCTCCATCCACGTTGATCCCGCGTGCCTGGAGCAGGTCGATGAGCACAGCGGCAGCGGTGAGCGGGGGGTTCGACGATGGTGCACCCGATCCCGCCATGTCCTGACCACCGCGAGAGAAATCGGCAAAGCCGTTGTCCAACGCCAGTGCGCTGATGGGGCCTACAACGCCGTTTGCCCCAAATCGGGACGGCCAGTTCGGGTGGTAGAGCACGTCGTCATAGCGCGACGCGTCAGCAACGATCTTGCCCTCGATGCTGGTGATGCCCGCCGTTACCAGCTGATCGGCCAAAGATTCGAACGGCGAGTAGACCCGTTGCTGGTCAACAAACGAGCCGACATAATCCTCGCTGGCCAGCACGGGATCGCCGCGGCCGATCAACCAGATGTTTCCCTTGATCGATCCTTTGACCAACGGCGCATCGGTGGCCAGCGACGTGGTGAACGTACGGGTCGGGCCAAGTTCGGTGAGGGCACCGTAGGCCAGTAGGACCTTCTCGTTCGAGGCGGGGCTCAACAACAGTGAGGCGTTGTGTTCGAACACCGCATGGCCACGGGAGTTCATCACCGAGGCACAGGTGCGCTCCAACGGAAGGCCGGTGAGAGCCGCCAACGCCTTGGCCCGCACCACCGTCTTGTGGGTCGGAAGGGCCACGACGTTGGGCAACCGACGGATGGAGAGCAGCGGGGTTCGAACCGACCCTGTCTCCAGCCGGGGTGACAGCGGCTCCACGCGCAGATCAGCCCGCCCCGATTGGGCCAGAGCAAAGCCCATGAATGCGAAACAGGCCACAGGCAGAGCTACCAGCCGTAACCAAAACCTCGCTACGGCCAGTGCGGAGCGTCCCGAAGAGCCGACCGGGGGCACCATCACCGTCCTTTCGAGGTTCGCTCCCTCACGCACGGGTGGGGCTCATGCCAGCGCCTGCAGGGCACGGCCAAACGCTAGCGGTCCCCTCTTGACAACGGGTGGAGGCCGACCTCGGCACCGCTGGACCTAGCCTCGTATGGCTGCTGGTGCAGCGCTAGTCTCCGCAGTTGTGCACATTCTCGCCGCGCTGTTCGTCGATGACATGCAGATGCACCAAGTGGCCGGTCCGGCCACTCGGATCGATCTGACCGGCATCCAGTTCTCGGGTCCGGCACCCGAGCCCCTGCCTTATACCTGGACACCGCACCTCTGTGTGCTGATCTACTGCCCGCCGCAGCACCGTACGATGTCCGCGCTGACGGTCGAATTCGACCTTAACGGCGAGACGGTCGCCCGTAACGTGCAGCCACTGCAGATAGAGCCGGGGCGTTTCGGTCGTCAATTGATACGGCCGGAGATCACCTTCGAGGGATACGACACGGTCATTGCCCGCTGCAGCATCGACGCGGGCCCCGTGGTGTCTGTTCCTTTCACCCTCATGGCACCCGTCGCAGGCTGATTGTCGTGCCGTTCGCTGCGGCCATTTCCGAACATCCCAACGCGGCCGAGGCCATCGCCGAATGTGTCGGCCAACTGCTCGATGCCCACGGGCCACATCCTGACCTGCTGGCCGTGTTTGCCACCTCGGCTCATCGAAGTGACTTCCCTGCTGTGTGCGCGTTGTCTCGTCGGCTGCTCCGTCCGGCTTGTCTGATGGGTGCGGTCTCCTCTGCTGTGCTCGGCGTAGGCCGCGAGGTCGAGCACGGGCCCGCGGTGTCGTTGTGGGCAGGGTGGGGCATCGGCGAGGTATCTGGCGTGCACCTCGATCGGCCCCGCGTCGGGCCAGGGCCCGCACCGGCCACACCCGGTGCGTCGCCCGCGACCGAATCGGCCAGCACCGGGTGGGCGCAACTCGACGCGCTGTTAGATGGCCCCGGCCACGAGCGGACCTTGTTGCTGCTCGCCGATCCGTGGTCCTTCCCGGTGGATGAACTCCTCACGTCCGTGGCGCGCACTCACCCCGAGCTCGTCGTGGTCGGCGGGCTCTGTGGGCCGGGTTTGCGCCCCGGTGACGCTGGGTTGGCGATCGACCGGCTGAGCGTGGCGCACGGGGCCGTTGCGGTGGTGCTCGATCAGCGACTCGAGACCGTGCTCTCCCAGGGCTGTCGCCCCGTCGGTGCTCCTTTCACCGTCACTCGTTCTCTCGCCAACGTGGTGGAGGAACTCGGCAGCCGCCCGGCGATGACTCGTCTGCAGGAACTTGCTCTAAGCCTCGATCCCGTGGACCGCGAGCGGTTGGCCCGAGGGCTGCACCTTGGCCGGGTAGTCGATGAGCATCGGGCGGAACACGGCCGGGGCGACTTCCTCATCCGTGCGGTACTGGGGGCCCGTGCGGACACCGGTGGGCTCGTGCTAGGTGAACATGTCGAGGTCGGCGACACCGTCCAATTCCAATTGCGCGACGCCGACAGCGCCCATGAGGACCTCGTCGAGATGCTCCAGGGACGCGACGCCGCGGGGGCCTTGGTCTTCACCTGTAATGGTCGGGGTGTGGAGCTGTTTGGTGAAGCGAACCATGATGCCCGGCTGGTGGGAGAACTACTTGGAACCAACGCCGTCGGGGGTCTGTTCTGCGCCGGCGAGATTGGCCCGATAGGGTCCCGAAGCTTTCTTCACGGCTTCACCGCCTCGGTGGCGCTGTTTCGAGAACGGAGCACCGATCGATGACCGAAATCGAACACCGTGCCATTGCGACCGTGCGCGGTCTCGCCATGGACATGCCTCATGCGGCGAAGTCCGGCCATCAGGGCACGGCCATGGCCCTCGCACCGCTAGCCCATGTGCTCTACGGCCGGGTGATGCGCTATGACGCCGCCGACCCCAATTGGTCCGACCGCGATCGCCTGGTGCTTTCCTGTGGGCATGCGTCGGTTCTGCTCTATGCCTATCTCTATCTGACCGGTCACGGCTTGGACCTCGATGATCTCCGCGCATTCCGCCAGTGGGACTCGGCGACGCCGGGCCACCCCGAGGCTGGTCACACCGCCGGTGTGGAGGTCACCACCGGTCCTTTGGGCCAGGGCCTGGGCAACGCCGTCGGCTTGGCCATCGCCGAGCGCTACCTGCGGGCCCGATTCGGTGCGGAGCTGTTCGATCACCACACCTGGGTGATTGCTTCCGATGGCGACCTCATGGAGGGCATCAGCCATGAGTCCGCTTCGCTGGCGGGCCATCTTGGCCTCGGTCGACTGACGGTGATCTACGACGACAACAAGATCACCATCGACGGCTCCACCAGCCTCACCCTCAGCGACGACACCGCGAAACGTTTTGAGGCCTATGGCTGGCATGTCGAGGATCTCGGTGAGGCCGGCGAGGATCTCGATGCCATCGAGGCCGCCCTGCTACGGGCCAAGGCCGTGCCGGACCGCCCGACGTTGGTGCTGCTGCGCACCCACATCGCTTACCCCTCCCCCAGGACCGACGACCACGCGACCCACGGCTACGCCCTCCTCGACGGGGACATCGCGGAAACCAAACGGCGCATGGGCCTGCCCGCCGAGGAGGCCTTCCACGTACCGGAAGGTGTTCTGGCCCATTACCGCGAACTTGGCCAGCGGGGCCGGGCTGAACGTCTGGCCTGGGAGGCCCGCTTTGCTTCTGGCCGGACGCCAGAACTCGATGCCTGCCTCTATGGGACTGGATTGCCGGGCTGGGAGGACCACCTGCCCAGTTGGCAGCCAGGCGAGAAGGTGGCCACCCGCCAGGCACTCGAAGCCATTCTGGCCGTCGCCGCGCCGTTGCTGCCCGGCCTGATCGGGGGCGGCGCGGACCTCACCGGCAACACCGGTACGAAGCTGACGGGCGAGAGCCTGAACAGTGCCCAGAACCCGGGCGGCCGCCAGATCGCCTTCGGGGTACGCGAGCATGCCATGGCTGCGGCCACGGTGGGCATGGCTCGTCACGGGGGCGTGCTGCCCTTTGGCGGCAGTTTCCTGGTGTTCTCCGACTACGGGCGACCTGCGGTGCGCATGGCTGCATTGTCCGCCGCTCATGCCCTGTTCATCTGGAGCCATGACTCCATTGGGGTCGGCGAGGACGGACCCACTCACCAGCCCGTCGAACACGTGGCATCGCTGCGCGCCATCCCCGGGCTCAAGGTGTTTCGACCGGGCGATGCCAACGAGACCGTGGCCGCCTTTCGGGAGGCGATCGAAGGGACCGGCCCCTCCGCCTTGGTGCTGAGCCGCCAAGCAGTCCCCGTTCTCGCTGGCACCGAGCACGACGGGGTGGCCCAAGGGGCCTACGTGCTGTCCGACGCCGCGCACGGTGAACCCGACGTCGTGCTCATAGGTACCGGCTCGGAACTGCAACTTTGCGTGGCTGCGGCCAAGCTGCTGGCCTCCGATGGCATTGGCGCCAGGGTTGTGTCCATGCCGTGCTGGGAGCTGTTCGAGGACGCCGACCCCGACTATCAGGACGACGTGTTGCCCGTCGACGTGCCGATCGTGGCCGTGGAAGCAGGCGTTACCTTCGGGTGGGAACGTTGGGCCGATGATGTGGTCGGTATCGATCGGTTCGGGGCGAGCGCGCCGGGTGAGCAAGTGATGGCCCGGTTCGGGTTCACCGCGGAGCACGTGGCGGAGCGCGCCCGCGAGCTGATCGTGGCGTTGAGCTGATGACGAGGCGATTAGCAACGTCGTACTAGCGTCAGCCCCATGGCGTCACGTCTGATTCAGCTGCACCGTGAAGGTGGTCAAAGCCCTTGGTTGGACAATCTGCAACGGGGGTGGCTGCGCCACGGGGAGTTGGCCCGTTGGGTCGAACGTGGCATCCGCGGGGTGACGTCGAACCCAACCATCTTTGCCAAGGCGATGCGCGACGCCGTGTACGACGACCAGTTGCACGAGGTGCTGGCATCGGGCCGCTCCGTTGAGGAGGCCTACTGGGATCTTGTCGTGACCGACATCATCGACGCGACCGCGGTGCTACGTGCGGTGTTCGAGGAGTCCGAAGGCCAGGACGGCTTCGTGTCCGTTGAGGTCGATCCCCGCCTGGCATGGGACACCGAGGGCACCGTGGCTGCGGCCCGGGCGCTGCATCGTCGCATCGATCGACCAAATCTCCTGGTGAAAGTGCCCGCGACCAGAGCCGGTGTGTTGGCGCTCGAGACCTTGATCGCCGAGGGCATCAGCATCAACGCCACGCTGATCTTCTCCCAGCAGTGTTACAGCGAGGTGATGCAGGCCTACCTCCGTGGCCTTGAGGCATTCAAGGGCGATCTCTCCTCGGTCGCCTCGGTGGCCTCCTTCTTCGTGTCCCGCGTCGACGCGGAGGTTGACGCACGGCTCGAGGCGATCGGTCCCGAGCCAGTCCGAAGGCTTGGTGGTCAGGCCGCGGTGGCAAATGCCCAGGTGGCTTACGAAGAGTTTCTCACTACCTTCAGTGGGTCTCGTTGGGCCGCTTTGGAGGCACGTGGCGCCCGCCACCAACGGCCGCTGTGGGCGTCGACGTCGACCAAGAACCCGTCCTACATGGACACGCTTTACGTCGATGAGCTGATCGGCCCGCACACGGTCAACACCATGCCTGAGGCCACCATCGTGGCCTTTGAGGACCACGGCATCATCGGTCGCACGGTCGATGCCCATCTGGCCGGGGCCTACGACGTGCTCGAGCAACTGGCCCGGTTGGGCATTTCATTGGACGAGGTCACCGCCAAACTCGAGGCCGACGGCGTTGCGTCGTTCATCGCCTCCTTCGACGAGGTGCTGTCCACTCTGGCCAGTCGGGCTCCGGCAAGCTGACCGTTACGGGCCTGTGTCTGGTCCGTTCGGCGCGCTCAAAGCCCCCCGTGGTAGAGTCCGTTTCATGACAGGACTTACTGGGTTGGGTCTCGACGAGCTGATGGCACGGGCCCGTTCGGTTCGTGACGATACCTACGGTCGGCGGGTCACCTACTCCCCCAAGGTGTTCATCCCGCTGACGCAACTGTGCAATGACCGCTGCCATTACTGCACCTTTGCCCAGCCGCCAGCGAATGTGGCGGCGCCGTTCCTGGAGCCGGCCCAAGTGCTCAGCATCGCTAGGGCCGGAGCCCGTAAGGGTTGTCATGAGGCACTGTTCACCCTCGGTGAGCGACCCGAGCAGCGTTACCCCGTGGCGGCGCAGTGGCTGAATTCGCATGGCTACGCCTCCACCGTGGACTACGTGCGGGCCATGGGCCAACTCGTGCTCGACGAGGTTGGTCTTCTTCCCCATGCCAATTGCGGCGCACTCTACGCCGAGGAACTTGCGCTGCTCCGTGCGGTGTCACCCAGCCAGGGCATGATGCTGGAGTCGATCAACCCCACCCTGGCCTGCCACGAAGGGTCACCGGACAAGGTCCCCGCCCGGCGTCTCGCCACCCTTGAGGCGGCCGGAGAGGCCCGCATTCCCTTCACGACAGGCATCCTCATCGGGATCGGCGAGAGCGTGCAGGACCGAGTTGATGCGCTGGAGGCCATCGCCGCGTCGCACGCTCGCTGGGGCCACGTCCAAGAAGTCATCGTGCAAAACTTCCTGCCCAAAGACGGCACCCGCATGCGGCTTCGCGGGGCCTGCCCCTCCGATGATTATCTCCAGGCGCTCGCCCTGGCTCGACTGATCTTGCCCGCGGACATTTCCTTGCAGGCCCCACCGAACCTTTCCGACGATTTCGGCATGCTGCTCGACGCGGGAATTAACGACTGGGGTGGGGTGTCGCCGGTCACGCCTGACCATGTCAACCCTGAGCGTCCATGGCCCGAGCTGGAGCGGTTGCGCGAGGCTACTGAGGGTCGCGATTTCGTTCTGGCCCCTCGCTTGACGGTCTACCCGCGTTACGTCGCCGACCGCGAACACTGGATTGACCCTGCGTTGCATTTCGCGGTTATGGATCGCGCCGATGCCGAATGGCTCGGACGCGACGATCCGGGCGCCTTTTTCCGCCAGACGATGGACAACGCCAAGTTCGAGCAGGGCTCCGACGGGGCCGAGGTGGTGTTCATCGGCGACCGTTCCACCGCGTGGTACTCGGGCGCCACCGCGGAGCCTCCGACGCTGCTTCCCTCTCGGGCCGTCGCACATGGAGCGGTGCGCGAGGTTCTCGATGGCGTACGTGCCGGTGAAGAAGTCGGACTGGAGCAGATCGTCGCGCTGTTCTCGGCCCGCGGTCCGGAGGTCGCGGCGGTGGCCGAACTCGCCGATGAACTGCGCCGCGAAGCAGTGGGTGACACCGTGACCTGGGTCGCCAACCGCAACATCAACTACACGAACGTCTGCACCTTCAAGTGCCGCTTCTGCGGGTTCTCCAAAGGGCCGCTGTCGCTGAATCTGCGCGGTAACCCCTACCTGTTGACCCTCGACGACATCGCCGGACGGGTACGTGAGGCATGGAAGATGGGCGCCACCGAGGTGACCCTGCAGGGCGGTATCCATCCCGATTTCGATGGTGACTACTACATCGACGTGTGCCGGGCGGTAAAGGACGCCGCCCCGGACATTCATGTGCACGGCTTCACCGCTCTCGAAGTAACCGAGGGTGCCAAGCGCCTCGGCGAGCCGCTCGAGGACTACCTGCGCCGGCTCATGGACGCCGGCCTGCGTTCGCTGCCCGGCACCGCGGCGGAGATCCTCGACGATGGCATTCGTAGTGTGCTCTGCCCGGACAAGGTCAACACCGAGGAATGGCTCGAGTGCCATCGCACCGCGCACGGCCTGGGGTTGCGTTCGAACATCACCATCATGTGTGGTTCGGTGGAAGAACCGATTCATTGGGCTCGACACATCGTGCGCACCCGTGACCTGCAGAAGGAAACCGGTGGATTCACCGAGTTCATCCCGCTGCCCTACGTCCACATGGCCGCCCCGCTCTACCTGCAACGTAAATCCCGCCGCGGCATGACCTTCCGTGAGGTGCTGCTCATGCACGCCGTTGGTCGCATTGCATACCGGGGGTGGATCGACAACGTGCAGGCCAGCTGGGTGAAGATCGGGGTACCCGGGGTGCGCCAACTGCTCTTGGCGGGTGTGAACGATCTCGGTGGCACCCTTGTCGATGAGAACATCTCCCGGGCCGCGGGGGCCAGCCATGGTCAGATGATGACCGAGGACGGGTTCAAGGCCTTGGTATACGGCACCGGCCGGACGCTGACCCGGCGCACAACGCTGTACGGCCACGCCGAACCCGTCTCCGCATCGAACTGACGGACTAGCTCCCAGTCTGGGCCGGAACAGGCCCGGGCGAACGGCCCATCCCACCAAAGAGGGTATTGCGTCATACCTAATAGGTGGGATGGACCGATGAGCAGGTAGGCCGATCCGGCGCCTTAACCCTGGCGCAGGATGGTGATGGGGCGCCCGTCGCGGCGTCGGATCTCGCCTTGAGCGCTGAATGGGTGGTGGGGGCCGACGCGGGTGGCGCTGCGGTCGTGGCGGGAGTGCTGCCGCTTCGAGCGGGGTTGGTGGCGCTGGCGGGGTTCGCCTTGGTGCTCTTCCTGGGCGACGGGCTGCACCACAGCTTGCAGCGCCAAGTTGGCTCCGGCTCACTGTCGGTCGTGCTGGCGGTGGCCGCGCAGTACCTGGCCATGGCCGCGTTGTGTGTAGGCGTGACACGCCATTGGGGAACTGGCTCGATGCGGGCGGATCTCGGGTTGGCCTTCAAGCCGGTCGATTGGCTCGATGGCACGATCGGTTGGCTGGCCGGCGTGGGCCTGGTGGGTGTCATAGCGGCGGCTTTGGGCCGTCTCGGGATTCCGACCACCACGAACAACCCGCTGGTGTCGAAGGGAGAGGCGTCGACGTCGTTGATGCCCCAATGGCTGGCGCTGGCTTTGGCGGCATTGGTAATGGTCGCCCTCGCACCGCTGCTGGAAGAACTTCTGTTCCGCGGGGTGCTCTTTCGGTCCTTACGAAGCCAGTGTGGCATCGCCCCGGCATTGATCATGCAGGCCGTGGCCTTTGGGCTCTTCCATGCCGACCAAGGTCGGGGAAGCGGCAACGTTGGCTTGGTCGCCATCCTGAGTACCGTCGGCCTGGTTCTCGGGGTGATCGCTCATCGGGCCCAAGGCCGTCTCGGTGCGGCGATAGTGGCCCATGGGCTGCACAACGGGCTGGCCTTTGGTCTGGGGCTGGCCGCCATTGTTTGAACCCCCTCGGCGTCAGAGGCCCCCGGCCGGGGGACGCTCGCGAACTAGCGCCGCCGCCCGTTCGACCGCTCGTCGGGCCTGGGTCAGGCGTCGCTCCAACTCCGATTTGCGTTCCCCCGCCTCTACCGCCACGCGCAGGGCGTCGAGGGCGGCGTCGGCGAGATCTTCCGCCACGGCGTCGAGCCGTTCGACGAGGCCATCGAGCTCAGCCATCGAGGAGGCCGAGCGCCTCGGCCAACAGCTGGACCGGGTGGCGCACCACGAGACCCGCGGCGGCAAGGTGCATACTGCAGCCCGGGTTGGCACTAGCGACCATGGCGGCGCCACAGTGCGAGATCGCCTCGAGCTTCCGGTTACGGATCTGGCCCGCGAGTTCTGGCTGGAGTAGCGAATAGGCGCCACCGGCTCCACAGCACAGGCCATCATCGTCGAGTTCGACGAGGTTGAGGTAGGGCGCCAACACCCGACGCACGGGCAGGTGGGCCCGTTGCACATGGCGCAGGTGGCAAGGATCCTGCACGGCGACGGAGTGCGCTGGTCGGGGCCCGGGGGCTGGAGGCAGACGGTCGAGATGCTCGGCCAACCATTCGTGAATGTCCATCACCCGGGCCGAAAAGCGACGTGCATCGTCGGTATCGAGCAGGTGGCCCACGTCTTTGAGCTGGGCACCACAGCCGGCCGAGTCGACCAGCACGATGTCCTCGCCGGGGAAGGACCGCATCGTTGCGGCCGCCTGTTCACGCGCTATTCCCACCAGACCACCATGGTTGGCCAGCGCGCCACAACAACCCGCCGCTCGGGTGCGCTTGGGAAGAGACACGGCCACGCCCATGACTCTCAGCACCGCCAGCGCGGCGCTATGCACGTCACGCTGCCAGGCATCCATCACACACCCGGTGTGCAGCCAGACCCGAGGGGCACCGGCCGGGGCGAGAACCGCTCGGAGCGCGGTGGCCCGTAGGGGCAGTCGATCCGGCAGGCCGAGCCGTCGGGATGGGACCAGGTGCAGGCGTTGGGCGAGGGCGATGAGGCGCGAACCCACGAGCACCAGCCGGTGGTGGGACAGCGTGCGGTAACCGACCCGGCGATACCACGGTTGGTAGCGGGTGTGCTCAGCCAGACCCTGCCGTGCGGCCTCCATGAGGCGGCCGAACGGAACCGCCGAAGGACATGCCGTCTCGCAGCCCCGGCACTGCACGCAGCTGTCCATCATGTCGATGAACGATGCGTCGGCTGGCTCGTTGCCAATGTGGACCTGACGAATGGCCTCGATGCGGCCCCGAGGTGAATAACGCTCCTCACCAGTGACGCGGAAGGTCGGACAGTGCGGCAGGCAGAGCCCGCAGCTCACACAGGACGCCAGGTCTTGTTCGACCAGGGGCAGCTTCACGGTTGACCGGTCCTCGTGGTGGGTACCGACATGGGGTCACGCCCGGGATTGAGCCGCCCATAGGGATCGAAGAGTTGCTTTATCTGACGATTGAGCGCCACGACCGCCGTATCTGCTGCCGCTGGGGAGGCACCGGGCCACTCTCCATGCACGACACCGACCCCCATTTCAGCTACGAAGTGGCCTTGATGCGCCGGATCGAGACGAACGTGACGCAGCGTGGCGGGCGGCACGGACCTTCGACCCGCCGGAAAGCGGGGTGGGCCGGGGACCAGGGACAATCCAGCGGACTCGGCCAGGGCCGCTTGGGCGGCCACATCGTCGGGGTAGCCCTCGAGGTACAACCAGACCTCAGCACCGTTCCACAACATCGATACGGGTCGGTAGAGCCGATCGAACAGGTCCGCCGGGTCGGCCCGCCCGGCCAGCCACACCGAGGCCTGGGGCCGGGGGCGGGTGCGCAAGGTGACCTCCGCCAGCAGCCCTAAGGTGCCATAGGACCCGACCAGAACTCGGCAAAGGTCGAAGCCGGTCACATTCTTCACGGTCGGGCCTCCGGCGGTGACCAAGAGACCTTCGGCCGAGACGTACCGGGCTTGGAGCAAGGTGTCCCGTATCGGTCCGTGGCCCAGCCGCATCGGTCCGCTCAGCCCGACGCTGAGCACACCGCCCACGGTGGCTTCAGCCGGTAGCCCCTGCAGTGCTACCCGCTGGCCCGCTGGTGCGAGCACGGCATCGAGTTCGTCAAGCGTTGTACCGGCGCGCACTTGAACGGTCATCTCGGCCGGCTCGAACGCCACCACGCCCGACGGGGCGCGGATCAAGCGGGCGGCGGGGTCAGCGGTTCCGCCGAGGTTCCACTGGGTTCGGCCGCCTTGGACGGCAACCGGGCCCGCGTCCTGCCCTCCGACCTGGTCCGCGAAGGCCAGCAGCACCGGGTCCCGCACCACCCGATCGGGTAGCGGGCCCACCGGCGCCAGTGCCGCGCTCACACCCAAACCCCGTCGGCCAGCAGCCGATCGCGGTGTTGGGCATCGAGGTGGGCCAGGTCGCCGCATCTCGATCCCGCGGGAAGGACCTTGCCGGGATTGAAGCGAGCATGCGGATCGAAGGCGTCACGTAGGCGAGCCTGGGCGTCGAGATCGGGTTGGGTGAATTGCCATGCCATGAAGGACTGTTTCTCCAGGCCGATGCCGTGCTCGCCGGACAAGACCCCACCCGCTTCGAGCGACGCCCGCACAATCTGTTCCCCGGCGGCGTGGACCCGCTCAAGGATGCCCGGTTCAGCGGCATCGAAGACCAGCAAGGGATGCAGGTTGCCGTCACCGGCATGAAAGACGTTCATCACGATCAGCTCGTGGCGCTCCGCAATGGCGTACACCTGTTGCAGCACGTCGAGCAGCTTGGTACGCGGCACGACGGTGTCGTGCAGGTAATAGTTGGGCTTGACCCGGGCCACGGCTCCGAACGCCGTCTTTCGGCCCTTCCACAGCAGCATCCGTTCGGCCTCGTCAGCCGCAATTCGCACCGACCGGGCTCCTTGCTCCCGGCACACCTGCTCGATGATGGCGGTCTCGGCAGCAACACCACTGGGCAGTCCGTCTACTTCGACGAGGAGGATTGCACCGGCATCGGTGGGATAGCCGGCCCCGACGAAGGCTTCCACGGCCTGGGTGATGCGCTGATCCATCATCTCAATGGCGGCGGGCACCACCCCTGCGGCGATGATGGCGGAAACCGCCGCCGCGGCGTGGGCCGGTTCGACGAAATCGGCGAGCAACGTGTTGACGGCGGGCGGGTTGGGGGTGAGCCGCACCGCGATACGGGTGGCGATGCCCAGACATCCCTCACTGCCCACGAACGCCCCGCGCAGGTCGTACCCGTCGGGGTCCGCACCGAGTCCCCCCAGCATGGCCAGTTCACCGTCGGGCAGCACCACTTCGATCGCCACGATATGGGCGCTGGTCACGCCGTAGGCAAGGCAGTGCGGACCACCGGAGTTGTTGGCCACGTTGCCACCGAGTGAGCAGGACTGTTGCGAGGACGGGTCGGGGGCGAAATGGAACCCCAGCGGGCGTAGCTGCCGGGTCAGATCCAGGTTGATGACGCCGGGTTGTACCCAGGCCACCCGATTGGCCAGGTCGACCTCGACATCGACCATCTTGGTGGTGACGATGAGCACCGGCTGCTGCACGGGTACCGCGCCACCGGCCAGCCCCGTTCCCGAGCCCCGGGGCACGATGGCTCGACCATGACGAAGGGCGACGCGGACCGCGGCTTGGACCTCGGCAGTGGTTCGAGGGAAGCACACCACCCCAGCATCGCCACGCATGAGCGAGGCGTCGCGACCATAAAGGGCCCGTTCCAAATGATCGGTATGAACCCTATCGGCGCTCAGGCAAGCGGCAAGTTCAATGACGAGCGCGTCATTGAGGCGCGGCTCAACCGCTGTCGTCCTCGTCATCTTCCTCGTCGTTTGTGCCTTCGAACTCGAGGTTGTCGTCCTCAGCGTCACGAGTCGGCGCTTCCTTCTGCAAGCTTTCCAAGAGCCTGTCGAAGTCGATATCCGATGAACGCTTCAACGCCCGAGCCTCTTCGAAGCGGCGATGTCGACCCTTTTTCACGGGCCTGCTCCCCAAGTTGACATGCGTCCCTGACCTGGGAAGCTTAGCACGGCAATCCATGGCCACGTTCCAACGTCAAACGCCTTCACCGCGGCCACTGCAAAGATCTCGCCACCCGCACCGACGTTGACGTCTTGCAGCCTAGATCAGCCGCCAGCGCAGAGCCAGCATCGTCATGGGGGAAGCTCGGAGTGATCAAAGGGGCCGGACTGAGCGAGGCTCGATCACCAATCCACCGCGTCCGTCGAAGGCCAAGGCGGCCTCTCCACGCAGCAGTTGGCGGATCTGGTGGCCGATCAACTCGGCCCGCCAGCCGAGCGCCAGGCGGGCTTGGGGGTCCTCGCGAAGGAAGTCTTCGAGATCGGTCCGGGTGGCGAGGAGGGTGGCGTCGAGCTCCAGATCACGAGCGAGCTGCGCCACCCAGGCACTCAACAGGCCAATAGCCCCCCGCAGTTCGCGGGGCACCTCATTGCGCACGTTGACGGCCTGTACCGGGACCGGGGACGCTTGGCCCAGGCGGACCGCGGCGAGCAGCTCTTCGCCCAGCGAACCACGAGAGTGGCGGTCTTCCACCCCACGAACCTTGCGTAAGTCCTCCGCGCTGCTCGGCGCCTTCTGGGCGATACCGGCAATGGCGAGGTCGGATAGCACATGGCGGACCGGAATGTCGCTTGCTGCGGCGCGCCGTTCCCGCCACGCAGCAACGGCCCGGGCGACCCCCAGTGCTTTGCCTCGCAACTGGCGAACCTCCTTGACCCGTAGAAACGCCTCGTCGGGGTTGCGGCCGCCACGAGAGCGATTGACCAGCAGCGCACACTCCGCCTCCGCCCAGCTCAGCCGCCCCCGCTGCTCGAGCTCGGTGGTGAGCAGATCCTGCAAGTGCAGTAGTTCGGCCACATCAGAGGCGGCATAGCGCAGCTGATCGTCGCTCAGGGGACGGCGTAGCCAGTCGGTGAGTCGGTCGCCCTTGGCTAGCGCCCTACCCAGGCGGCGTTCATGCAATTCCGACAGCGAGGGCGAAGACATGCCGATGAACCCGGCCGCGATCTGGGTGTCGAACACCTGCTTGGGGATGGTCCCACAGGCCAGCTCCAGTACCTCAAGGTCCTGGGTGGCGGCATGGAAGACCACCGTCGCGTCGCCGGCAAGAATCTCCCCCAACGGGGCGATATCGACCGCGAGGGGGTCGATCAGCACCACGTGGTCGGGCCAGGCGATCTGCACCAAAGCCAGGCGTGGGTAATAAGTACGCTCGCGGTGGAACTCGGTGTCCAGCGCAAAGCGCGGCTGCAAGCGGAGGGCGCTGAGCACATCATTCAATGCCTCCGCGGTCGTAACGACCGTGGGCACTTGCGCCGCCAGGGGCATCGCAGCCATGGACGTCAGTGGGCCGGTCCGCTGACGCTGGGCAAACCTGCTTCGACCCAGGCCCGGGTTCCGCCGCCGACGTTGGTGGCGGAAGCACCCCTGTCGTTCAGCCACTCCGCCGCCCGCTCGCTGCGCGCCCCAGCTTGGCAAATGATCAGAATGGGGCGGTCGAGCGGAATCTCGTCCACGCGGCTGGTGAGGTCACTCAGCGGAATCAGCTGCGCTCCCTGAGCGTGCACGTCGGCATACTCCTCGGGCTCTCGCACATCGAAGAGCAGCTCACCGGATTGCATCCGGCGGGCTGCTTCGTGGACATCGACCTCGGGTACCGCGTCTTCGCTCACGGGTGGCGAGCTTAGCGCTGCCACCCCGAGAGCTCAGCGGACCTGTCGTCCAGACCCGCCTGGGCCGGCAGGCGATCGGGGGTGTCGGCATCGTCGAGTCGCCAGCGGTGGGTTGGGGCCAGCGTCACCTCGGTGACCACGAGTCCGGCTAGAGCAGCCCGAACCGATCGCTCGCCGCGGTCAAAGGCCTGTTGCGCGGCTTCGCGGACCAGCATTGGACGGTAGGCAGCGCTGAGCAGTTGCACGCGTCCACCCAGGATGGGGGCCGCAACCGCGGCGTCGGGTCGGGCGCGGAGGGCGGACAGGACCGGGGTGAGTACCGCGGCGTCGACGTGGGGCAGATCACAGGTGAGCACCATGATCAGCGCATTGCTGCTCGCTGGCGCGCCGCGGTGGTCAGGGAGGGGGCACAGCCCGCCGAACGCGCTGAGCAATGCCCCTAGGGGTCCTTCACCGGGGTACTGGTCGGCCACCACCGGCAGATCCCAACGCGCTAATGCCGCGGCGTCCCCGCCGATGGCACAAATCGAACTCGCCCCTGCGCCGAGCAGCGCGTCCGCCGCGATGCGGGCCATGGCCCGCCCGCCGATCTCGATGAGTGCCTTGTCCTGGCCCATGCGACGACTCTGGCCGCCGCACAGGACGACCCCATGAAAGCTCAGTCCGTCCGCCAACGCTGTGCGCACCCCCACCTGGCACTCAACCTAAATCGGCCGGCGGCCACGAAGGGTCGCACTGCTGGAGGAACAGTGCACAGCGTTGCGCTTCGTCGTGCTCCTCGATGGCCGTGGCCGCCAGAGTCAGTCCAGCCATACAACGCAGGAAGCCTCGATTGGTCTCGTTTCGCCACCGCACATACCCGCTCCCCCGCCAGCCGTTTTGGCGCAGACGGTCCAGGCCCCGGTGATAGCCGACCCGAAAGGCGGCGTAGGCCTCGACGTCGTCGCGGGCGAGGGCCCCAAGCTGCGCCCACGCATCGAGGAAACGGGGGTAGGACGCCACGACGGCGGACACGGCGCTGCGCCGTTGCGGCTCGGGGAGCGCGAGGGCCATCCGTAAGGCTTCAAGCGCCACGGGCTCTTCGGATGGGAGGACGGTCTCCGGCGGACCGGAGGTGAACTGCATCGGGGTGTCAGCCATGGAGTCAGACTAGGGGCCACCAGGACGCTCAGGTGACGTGTACAACTCGCAGCACGTCCGTCGCCGGGGCGCGGGCATCGGTACCGGCAAGCACGACGACCACGTCTCCCGCCCGGGTGTAACCCCGCGCCTTGGACACCGCCACCGCTTCGGTCACCATCTCGTCATTGGACGCAAAGTAGGAGAGCGGCAGAGGCACCGTGCCCCATGAGAGGGTCAGTTGGTTGATCGTGCGTTCGTCGGGGCTAAAGGCCAAGATCTTGGCGTCGGGACGGTAGCGGGCCATGGCCCGCGCCGTGAACCCCGACCGGGTAATGCACATGATCGCCGTGCAGCGAAGGTCTCGTGCCACGCGTGCCGCGGCCATGGTGAGGGCATCGGTGACCTGGCGGTCGAGGGCGCTGGGCTCGTTCATGTGCAATTCGACCATCTGGCGGGCCCAACCGCTGTAGTCGAAGTTGGCGTCGGCACGGGCGGCAAGGCGGGCCATGGTGCGCACGACGTTGGCTGGATCGTGCCCGATGGCGGTCTCGCCCGAAAGCATCACCGCGGAGGAACCATCGAAAACGGCGTTGGCCACATCAGATGCCTCGGCCCGCGTCGGCGTGGCGGCGTACACCATCGACTCGAGCATCTGGGTCGCCGTTATCGTGGGCCGACCCTTGGCTATACACATGCGAATTATTTGCTTCTGCAGGTGGGGCAACTCCTCAATGGAGCATTCGTTGCCGAGGTCACCGCGGGCGATCATGATGGCCCCTGCGGCGTCGATGATGCCCTCCAGGTTCTGCACCGCGGCCCGGGTTTCGATTTTCGCCACGACGAGGGGGCCGCGCGGGTGAGGTTCGGTGCCCACTCGACGGATGTCATGGGCCGAGCGCACGAAGCTCACGGCCACCATGTCAACACCGGCCTCGACGAAAGCGTCGAGGATGCGCAGATCCTCCCGGGTGGGGGTGGAAAGCTGGAGGCGCTCGGAGGGGATATTTACCCCTGGTCGACCCGAGAGCGGACCGCCGTGGGTGACTTGGGCCAACAGACTCCCCCCGTCACGGCCGACGATCTCGCAGCCAATGGCCCCATCACCAAAGCTCAGGGTGTCGCCGTCTTCGACATGGCTGAGCAACTCGTCGTAGTTGACCTCAATGACCTCGGCCGTCGAGGCCCGGTTGCCGGGGGCGAGACGGATGCTCTGACCCGCCACGAGGACGACGCTGTCCGAGCCGAAACTGCCGGCGCGTACCTTGGGCCCGGGCAGGTCGACCAGAGTGCCGACCGGGCGACCAACCTCCGCCGAGAGTTCTCGAACCCGGCGGTAGAGCTGCAACCCGTCGTCGAGCTTGCCATGGGACATGTTGATGCGGACGCAATCCATGCCAGCGGCGATCATGGCCCGTAAAGTGGCCTCATCGGAAGAGTTCGGGCCGAGGGTGGCGATGACCTTGGTGCGGCGATTGGCTGATTCCACCACCACTACGCTAGCGGGGCTCGACCGTTCCCGATGAAGATCGCCCACGACCAACGCCTGAGTTTCGGATGTCGCCCTCCCCCACAGCTTGGGTTGGGGTGGCGCGGCATGGATGAGCAACAGTTACCCTGCGTGGCTGGAGCGCGCGGTGCCGTGTGGCGCCTACGGGCTGGACCACCAACAGCAGGACTCCCTGAACCGAACGCATCGTGGCGATCCGAGCCGGTCGCACCCACGATCCCCATCTGAAGCGAGCCACCATGGCGCAACGAGGTATTGAAATCGACCGGAGCGGCCGGACCCCCGCCGGGCGGGGTTTGGCCTGCGCTGCTCGGCGGGGCCTCGGGGCGCTAACCGTGGCGGCGATGGTCTTGGTCAGCGCGTGTAGCGGAGACACGAGCGCTTCAAGCGACACGACGGCGGGTCCACCGGCTCCGGAGCCGACAAGCTACGTGGTGCCGCCCATCGCCGAGGACGCCATCGCAGAGATCTGCGCCGCGGCCGCGGACATCGTGGCTGTCGACTCTGAGATTGGGGCCACGCTGTCCCCGATCCTGGTCCTCGATGCCAGCGAGGAGGCCGACCGGCAACTGATCGCGGCGTTAGCGACGGTCATGCCCCTCATCACCCGAGCGGCTGGAGGTTACGACCGGATGGCGGCGGTGTTGCCCCAGTCTCTGGCGGTGGACGCCAAGACGGTGGGCGATGGCACCCTTGCCTTCTACGCCGCGGTCACCGCGGTGGCGAACATGGAGGCCCTGATGGCCACCCTGCAGGACGTCGGGTCATTCCCCCAGGAAATGCGTGAGGGCGCGGCTCGACTCGATGCCACTACTCGCAAGGTCTGCAACCTGTCCCTCTACAACGCCGCCTAGCGGGGCGTTCGCCGTCAGTTCTTTGGCACTGCGCTCCAGGGCACGTCCTTGTCCACCCGGACATCGCCCGGCAGACCGAGGGTGCGCTCACCGAGAATGTTGCGCATCACTTCTGACGTTCCGCCCTCGATCGAGTTGGCGCGGGCTCGCAGGAACTGCTTCTGCAAGCTCGGACGGCCCTGGGGGTGCTCGGTCCGAGGATGGTCATAGTGGTCACCGAGAAGCATGCCCTCGCTGCCAAGCAGTTCGACTACGAATGCCGTGAGTTCCTTGTTCAGTTCGGCCATGGCGAGCTTGGCGATGGAACCTTCCGGTCCCGGGTTGGAGGCGTTGCGGTTCGCCGCGGCCCGCACGTTCGTGAGGCGCAGGATCTCGGCTCGGATCCAAAACTGCATCAATTGGTCACGGCGAGCCGCATCTCCCGCAGCGCGCTCCTGATAGAGAGCGACCGCCTGGCCGATGAGGCCAGATCCCCGTGGCGCGATGGCGCCGCCGATGGACACCCGTTCGTTCATCAGCGTGGTGATGGCGACCCGCCAGCCGTCGCCGACGGCGCCCATCCGCTCCTCGTCAGCAATGCGGGCATCGGTGAAGTACACCTCGTTGAACTCGGCCTCTCCGTTGATCTGGCGGAGCGGACGAACCTCGACACCCGGTTGATGCATGTCGATCACGAAATAACTGAGGCCCTTGTGCTTGGGCATATCAGGGTCGGTTCGGGCGAGCAGCATCCCCCATCGGGCGCGATGGGCCAAGCTCGTCCACACCTTCTGGCCGTTGATGATCCACTCGTCGCCGTCACGTACCGCCCGGGTGCCCAAGCCCGCGACATCGGATCCGGCCCCGGGTTCGGAGAACATCTGGCACCAGAGTTCCTCGCAGGTGAAGATCGGACGCAGGTAACGCCGTCGCTGGGCGAGGCTGCCATGGGTGGCGATGGTCGGCGCCCCCATGCCGTACCCCATGGGATTGACCGTCATCGGGTTGATGGCGCCGGCGGCGAATACCCGCTCGTTGACCAGGCGCTGAAGCTTGGGTGACAGGCCCAGGCCGCCAAGGCCCTCTGGATGGTGTACCCAGGCCAACCCGAGGTCAAATTGGCGACCGAGAAAATCGCCCGCGGGCACCTTTGACGGATCAAACTCCCTCAGAAGTTGGCCAGTGAGAGCGAGAACCCTCGCCTCGTCGGTCTCGGTATCCTCGACGCTCGCCATGTCGTTCCTTGGGCATATCGGGGCAGTCCGGCGGACCGCCAAGAGCGGCGCGAAGCATACCGAGCGGCTGCTCGTCGCGCCGTGACGGCAAGTGGCACGATGCCCTAGCCGGCGGCGACTAGTTGAGGCGGGCTCGTAACAGTCGAGACTGGCGGCGAATTTCGTGGTGCTCGGGCAGACCAAGCGAATCGGCGAGGGCCTCAAAGACCGCCGCGGCCTCATCGAACCTGCCCGCGGTGGCCAGCGCGGTGGCGAGATCGCGACGTTCCGCCGGGGCGAGAGACGGCACGGCCGACCGTAATCGAAGCACCCATCCTTCGAGGTCACGGTCCCGTTTCTGCCGGGCGATGGCTCCGAGGTTGGCGAGCATGCGGGCCAGGATCGCCCGCGACCCCACCGGAGCGAGCGTGGCCGGGTCAAGTCGCTGTCCACCCGTCACCGCGGCAAACCG
Organism: Ferrithrix thermotolerans DSM 19514; assembly: GCA_945906305.1. GTDB lineage: Bacteria > Actinomycetota > Acidimicrobiia > Acidimicrobiales > CAIXPF01 > CAIXPF01. The sequence continues at coordinate 35,507 of CAMDQT010000017.1, forward strand.
TCGGGCACAACCCTCGGCGTCGAGCCGTCTACCGCCGTCGAAAGCGTCCACATACTGCGTCGGCTCGCTGGTAGTGCCCACCAAGAAATGGCCCGGCATGGCAATGCCGCTGAGCTCGACACCTATCCTGCGACCGACTTCCAACACCACGACCGAAAGTGCGATGGGTATGCCGACCTTACGTTCGAGCACTCGGTCGAGATAGGAGTTCTCCGGGTCGTAATAGTCACCCCGGTTACCGCCGAAGCCCTCGACGACGAAGAGGTGGTGACAGAGCGCATCAAGAGTGGGCGAGCCGACCCGCTCGGCCAAGGCGTCAAGGGTTGCCAGTCCAGCCGCTACGTCGAGCTCAGGGCGGGCATGGGCCGCTATGAGCAACGCCGCCTCGTCGAGGGGCAACGTTGCTTCCGGTCCACCGACGAGTTGGACAAACCGTTCGGTCGGGGTCATGGGTCCAGGTTAGGCGGCTGAGGGGCCAGGCTCGCGCCAACGGCGAGACCTCCCCGGGCGGTACCTTCGGGCCATGCGCCATCCATTCCTCGATCACCCTGCGCCGCTGGTGTACGCCCATCGGGGCGGCGGCGCTGAGGCTCCCGAGAATTCGATGACCGCGTTCGCTCACGCCGTAGCAGTCGGGTTCGTCTACCTCGAAACCGACGTTCATCTCAGTGCGGACGGTGTTCTGATGGCGCTGCACGATGACCGATTGGAACGAGTGAGCAACGGGCGAGGACGGGTATCGGACTACACGGCGAGCGAACTCGCCGGGCTGCGGCTACGCGACGTTGAGGGGTCGCTCACCACGGAGCCGATTGCCACTCTGGAGGAGTTGGTGACCACCTGGCCGCAGGCCCGATGGAACATCGATGTCAAAGATGATCTCGGCGTTGAGCCGCTCGGCGATCTCCTCGAGCGACTCAAGCTGCTCGACCGCTGCTGCATCGGCGCGTTTTCAGGCCGTCGACTGCGGCGTCTACGCCAGCGATTTGGCAGTCGTTTGTGCACCTCGATGGGTCCCGGGGAGGTGACATGGCTTCGGGCGGAGGGCTTTGGCGCGCCGCATCGTCGGCCCGCCGGGCTCATTGCGCAGGTACCCCTACGGCTCACGCTGACCCGACGTATCGCGGGGCGAGCCCTGTCGGTGCCGGTGGTCGACCAGCGGTTTCTGACCGCGTGCAACCGGCTCGCCATCCCCGTGCATGTGTGGACCGTGAATGACGCCACCGAGATGGACAGGCTGCTCGATTGCGGGGTCCAAGGGTTCATGACCGACAAGCCTCGACTCGCCGCCGCGGTGTTGCGGGCCCGAGGCCTGTGGCCGGACTGAGCGCGTCGCCGGGCCGACCCGCCGTTATGGCTCTGGGGGAAACAGCACCTCGGGGTTGAGCGTCCCAGTGGGATCAAAACTGTGCTTGAGGGCCCGAAACACTGCTATCTCGGTGGCACTGCGATTGAGATGGAGCATGGCCCGTTTGGCAGTCCCGATCCCATGCTCGGCGGAGATGCTGCCCCCGAGGGCGGCGACGTGGTGCAGGACTGCCACGTCGGTGCGTTCGTCGTCCGCGGCGACGCCGGTGATATTGACGTGAATGTTTCCGTCGGCGGCATGACCGAAGAGCCAGGCGCGTGCGGCGGGGTCAACGGCCGCGATCACCCCTCGGATGCTGTGCACGAAGTCGGCGAGGTTGGCGGCAGGCAGGGTGACGTCGAGCTTGTGCGGCGCTCCCAGGGTGTTGATGGCCTCGGTGTGACCTTCCCGCAGGCGCCACAATGCGGCCATCGGGGCAGGTTCAGATGCCACGGCGACGTCGGCCACGCCGTGCAGCCGCGCGACGGCCTCGGCCAGCTCATCAGTGGGATCGCGGTGCGCCGCGCACTCGACGAGGAGCAGAACTTTATGATCCGCCACGAAGGGTCGTGGGACTCCCAAGCTGAGCGTGACAAGGTCGACGCCGTCGTGGAAGAACAATTCGATGGCCTCGACGCCGCTGAGGTCCCGGCGCAGGGTCGCCGCCGCCGCGAGAGCCGTTTCGACCTCCTCGAAGGCGAGAAGGGCCACCACCTTGCAGGCCAGACGAGCCACCAGGCGAAGCCGCAACGCGGTGATGACTGCCAGGGTCCCCTCGCTCCCGCACAGCAGACGACCGAGGTCGTAACCGGTGTTGTCCTTGAGGAGGCCATCGAGGTGGCTCAACACGCGACCGTCGCTGAGCACCGCCTCGTAGCCCAGAACCTGGTCACGCATCGCCCCGTAACGCAGCAGGTGCAGTCCCCCGGCATTGGTCGCCGCCATGCCCCCGACGGTGGCGCTGGCCCGGGCCCCGAGGTCCACCCCGAAGGCGAGCCCAGCCCCTCGAGCCACGTCCTGCAATGCCGACAGGGTGATACCGGCCCCCACCGTGACCTGCTGAGCGGCGACATCGACCGGGCCGACCTGGATGAGACGCCGCAAGGACAGCAACACCTCGCCGTGCAACGGCACCCCGCCCCCCACAAGGCCCGTGTTGCCGCCTTGGGGAGTCACCGTCACACCGCCCGCGCTGCAGGTGGCAAGCACCGCCGCGACCTCCGCGGTGTCACCCGGACGAACAACCGCCGGGGTCTGACCGACATAGCGTCCGGTCCAGTCCTGGACGTAGCCGCGCTGCAAGTCGGTATCGGTGAGCACATGTTGTGCCCCCACAATGTCCACTAGCCGTTCGAGCACACGGGCAGGAATCGCCGCAGGAGACGGCGTCAGGGCAGCCACCGCTTTCTGCGCTCAGCTCCGCGGGTCGTTGAAGACCGCGCGACGTTGTTCGAAATAGGCCTTGACCGCTTCGATCTGGTTCGGTGAGCCGATTAGCCGGCGGATCAATTGCTCTTCGGCGGCGAAACCCTCGCGCAGCGAGACCAGGCCGGCCTGGTTGAGCAGCGCCTTGGCGCCCTGCACAGCCTCGGGGTTACGCGAGGCGATGTCGTGCGCGGTCTGGAGGGCCTCAGCCCGTGGATCGTCACACACTCGGGTGGCAAGACCAATGGCCACGGCCTCCGTGCCAGACACCATCCGGCCGGTAAAGGTGAGCTCCTTGGCGATGTCAAGGCCGACCAGACGGGGCAGCAGCTGCGTACCGGTCATATCGGGGGCGAGGCCCCAGCGGATTTCGAGCACCGAGAAACGGGCGTCAGCAGTGCAGTAGCGCAGGTCGCCGGCAAGGGCGATCTGGCAGCCACCGCCGAGCGCGACGCCCTGCACGGCGACGATGACCGGCGCGGGCATCTCGGCCCACACGTAAGCCGCATGCTGGCCAATGTTGGTGATGCGATCCCCCTTGGGCTCCGCCGCAATCTGTAGGCCTTCGTCGCCCGCCATGGCCTGAAAGGATCCGAAATCGAGCCCGGCGCAGAAGGCGCGGCCCTCACCGGAAAGCACCACCGCCCGTACCGAAGGGTCGGCCTTGAGACGTTCTCCGGTATCCACGAGGGCGCTGAACATGGCGCCATCGAGCGCATTCATCTTCTCCGGCCGGTTGAGGCGCACGTCCGCGACGCCGGCGTCGATGCTCACCGTTACTCGGTCCGTGCTGGTCAAGGTCAGTCTCCTCAGTCGGGCGTGGCACGCCGCAATGGTCCACGCAATGGTGCTGCTCGTTGCGAGTCAAGCTAGCTAACGCCCGCCTTCGGTGTGTCCGATGAACGGTCGATGGCACGCTGGCCCTGGGCCGCATCGGGGCCCACGGCGCCGAGAAGCTTCCGGCTCAAATGTTCGGCCCTGGTCAGCACGAGCAAGGGTTGACCGTGTTCGCACCGACGAAAGGACAGTGACGACAGCCGTTGTTGCAGCAGTAGCCGCGGGCGAGCAGGTGCGCCGCAGTCATCACATACAGCCCAGAGTTCGGATCGAGGTAGCCCGCATCGCCACCAGCCATGGCGGCGTCGTGGGCTTGCATGACCCGGTCGAATCCGGGCTGGTTCGACGCAAACCGGCGCCCATGGGGACGCTGCAACGCATCGGGTCGGCTCGCTTCGGGCATCGGTTCGACGCTAGTTGGCGGGCGATGGCCGCACCTTTGCCGTGGTCGGTGGCCGTGACGCACCCCCGATTGGGCACCCGTCACTTGACGGCCTCGCCCGGCGCGGGAAGGATGACCTGTGGCATTAGTCACAAGGCTGTGGCTGAGCTGTGGTTTCCGGGACTGAGCCGTGCAGCGGACAGCGGGGACGGAACCGTGAACCGGGGTGGCGATGGGGTCTGACGGGAAAGTGTCGAGGCTGAGTCCCGACGTGGGTAACTATGCGGTCCTGCCCATCGGGGTAGGTCGCGGACACCAACGCTTGTCGCCTGCGCAGCGACGCGAGGAGATCCTCGACGCCGCGCAGCGGGTGTTCTCCAGCCAGGATCCCTATTCGGTCACCTTCGAGGACATCGCCCACGAGGCCGGGGTGTCGCGCGCCCTCGTGTACAACTACTTTGGCGACAAGGGCGCGCTCTTGGCCGAGGTCTACGGCCACGCGCTCGAAGCGTTCGATGCCGTCTTGCTCGCCGTACTGCACAGCCCGGGCCCACCCCAACAACGCTTGGCGGAGCTAGCCCGTCGTTACGTCAGCTTTGCCCAGGCGCACACCGGCACCTGGCAACTGCTGGCCTCCGTGGCCGCCGTGCGACACCCTGCCGTGCAGGCCATGCGCCAGGCACGGGTTCGTCGGCTCGCCGCGGCGCTCGGCGAAGGTCCTTCGTTGGAGGTCGCGGTGGCTGGCCTGCTGGGCTTGCTCGAAGGTGCAACCCGTCATTGGTTGGATTGGCCCGACAACGCCACGGAGCCATTGTTCTCCCACCTCGATCTGCAGATCTGGGCCGGCTTCTCCGAATTGATCCCCGGACGGGTCGGTACCTCGGCCCGCTGAGCGGGTGGAGCAGCGCGACGTGGGGCCCGTCGCCCTACAGTGCGACCTATGCAGGTGCTGGTCATTGGGGGAACGGGTCCGACAGGGCCCCATGTGGTCAACGGGCTGATCGACATCGGGTGCACGGTCACGATCTTGCATACCGGAGCGCACGAGGTGGACACCATCCCCTCGTCGGTGGAACACATCCATACCAACCCCTTCGATGTCAAGGCGGTGCGCGAAGCCCTCGGCAGTCGAAGTTTCGATCTGGTGTACGCCATGTACGGGCGGCTTCGTGACCTGGCCCGTTTCTTTGAGCATCGCTGTGGGGCGATGGTGGCCGTCGGTGGGGTGCCGGCCTATCGGGGCTTTGCCCTACCCCAGCAGAATTGGCCCGCCGGGATGCTGGTGCCGGTTCGCGAAACGGCCGAACGGGCGGTCAATGACGCCAACGTGAAGGTGGCGCGCATTGTGCAAACTGAGGACGCCTTCTTCTCGTCCCATCCGAACGGCACGCTGTTTCGTTACCCGCTCATCTACGGGCCGGGGCAGATCAACCCCCGCGAATGGTTGATCGTGCGACGTCTGCTCGACGGCCGCCGTCGGATCATCGTGGCCGATGGAGGCCTCACCCTGCGCACCGCTGGTTATGGACCGAATGTCGCCCACGCTCTCGTCTTGGCCGCCAGTCAGCCCGATGCCGCCGCAGGCAAGGCCTACAACGTTGGTGACGAGATCACGCTCACTGCGCGTCAGACCATCGAGTTGATCGCGGGAGCCCTGGACTGCGACGTGGAGATAGTTAACCTACCGGCGGAATTGGCGACCCCTGCTAGGCCATTCCTGTCGGCGGAGACCACCCTGCACAAGTTCACCGGGGTCGATGCCATTCGCCACGATCTCGGCTATCGAGACCCGGTACCGGCCCCCGAGGCCATTGGCCGTACGGCACGGTATCTAGCGGAAAACCCCATTGAACGGGGCTCAGTCACCGAGATGCGGCTGCAAGATCCGTTCGATTACCAGGCTGAAGATCGGCTGATCGAGGCCTACCAAGGCCTTCTGAGCGTGGTTGGTCCCGCCGCCGCGGCCTACGATCCGGACTTCCGAGATCGTTACGCTCCCGGGTCCGATGACTGGCGCCTCGTACCGCCGCGCAATTGACCCTCGGTTCGCGGGCACCGCGGGCCGACATTGGCCAACTCGGAGCGGGGTGATCCACGGGTCAGTCCTTCAGGGCCACCGCGTTGGGCGTCACGTTCATTTTCGGCTCGTAGGCCACCTCGGTGATGGTCGTAAGGGGCTCAGAGCCTTGGTGAGCCTGTAGGTGCTGTCGGCAGCCTGCGCAGGGGCCGTAGAACTCTTCGTCGGCGTCGGTAAGGCAACGGGGACACACAAAGCAGGGCACATCGCCCAGCATCGCGCAGCCGGTGCTGGTTGGTGCGGACCGGTGGTGGCTGGGGACAACATCGACAATCCACCGGCAATTCACAGGGTTTCACCTCTAGAAGCTCACAGCGCATTCGTTCTACCGTTGTCCTGTCGCCAACGCTTCGTAGTGGCGCAAGAGGGGCACGATCATGACGAGCTTCGAGGTGACCTTAAAGGACCGCACCGTGGAGCAGGTCGCCGACGCCCACGCCTATCAGCAGGAGGGGCAGATGACCACCTTCTTCCGCAACGAGGAGTGCCGCAACGTGGTCGATTCATGGAGCAGCCGGGTGTTCTCGGTCCGTACGACGGAGGTGCTGATGATTCGTCAACTCGGCCGAGCTGACGCCGCGGAGTACCCCTGCGCTGGTGGGGAGGCGGCCACGGGGGCCCCAGGCGTCCTGCGCGTCGTCTAGGCCAGGGGCGGTACGGGGCGGCGTTAGGGGGCTTCGTCGCCAGGCGGAATGGCGGGGAGGAACGCGCCGGAGCGTTCATCGAATACCCGGACCTCGCCGGTGTGCAACTCGTACACCCAACCGTGCAGACGCAGCTTGCCCCCCACCAGGCGGGAGGCCACGGCAGGGTGGGTGCGGAGGTGCATCAGCTGCGTCACGACATTGTGCTCGGTCAACAGCCGGAGCTTGGTGTCCTCGTCCTCATCGGGCCAGTTCTCCAACACGGTCAGCCGCGCCGCGGCGGCGTGTAGGAGCCACGTCTTGATGTGGGCCATGCCCTCCACGCTCGATGGGTCGAGAAGCACCTTCATGGCCCCGCAGTCGGAGTGGCCACAGATGATCACGTCCGCCACGTTAAGCACCGCGAGGGCGTACTCGATGGTGGCGGACACGCCGCCGTAGGTCGCGCCGTAGGCCGGCACAATGTTGCCGACGACTTGGCAGCCGAAGAGGTCACCGGGATCGGTTTGGGTGATGAGATGGGGGGTGACCCGCGAGTCCGAGCAGGTAATGAACAGCGCCAGTGGTCGCTGGGGACCAGTCGCCGCGGCGGCGGACGCCGCAGACAACTGCGGGAATATGGTCCGCTGGAAATGGGCTATGCCGGCCAGGATCTTGTCCATTTGCGGCTCAGGCTAGGTGGTTGGAGCAACCGAGGCGGCTCGGCGGCGCAGATGCCGCGGCGCCAACTCGCTAGGTTTCGCTCATGGCAACTGTCTTCACCCGGATCATCAACGGTGAACTGCCCGGACAGTTCGTGTGGAAGGACGAGGTATGCGCCGCATTCATGTCCATCAACCCCATCCGACGAGGCCACACCCTGGTAGTGCCCCGCCAGGAGATCGACCATTGGGTCGATCTCGATCCGCTCACCGTTAGCCATCTGATGGCGGTGGGACAACACATCGCCAAGGCGCAACTGGCGGCATTCGAGCCCGCCCGGATCGGCCTCATCATCGCCGGATTCGAGGTGGCTCACACCCATCTGCACCTGATCCCCATCTCGGACATGGGTGGCCTCGACTTTGCCAACGCCGCCACCACGGTGGACCCCGCCGCTCTGCAGGACGCCGCTGAGCACCTACGGATGGCCTTACGCCACGCCGGCCACCGCGAGGCGAGCTGAGTCTGTTCGCGCGGCCTGGCCCCAAAGCCAACCAGACGCGCCCCCCCAATGGCCGGTCAGCGCGAACGAGCCACCCCGGTGCCGGGTGGGTTGGTGCCGCCTGAGTCCGGAGCAGCCGCGTCTGGCGGCCACGATATCTCCTCGATCAGCTGCGGACCGCGGTTGACGGCGGTATTGACCTCCACCGACACGGGGTGAAAGGTCACCAGCTCTGCCGGGGTGGGCCGCAACAGCGAGGCCACCACCGCCACATCGTGCAGGTCGGGGTTGAGCCACGCGTCCCAGGCCTGCGGGGCCAATGCGACCGGCATTCGCTCGTGCAACTGCGCCATGCGCGGGTTGGCCGCGGCAGTGATGACGGTGCACGTGTAGGTCCACGCCGGGGCCATACCCGCCGGCCCGGTCGGGCCGGACGGGCGCCAACGTTCCCACAGCCCGGCGAAGCCATAGGGCTCATCATCGGGCCGGTGAATGTACCACGGCTGTTTTCGCGCCTGTCCCGCCACCGTGGTCCACTCGTAGAAACCATCGGCCGGAACGATGCAGCGCCGGCGTTGGAACGCCTGGCGATAGGCGTTGCGAGTGGCGACGGTTTCGAGCCTGGCGTTGATCATGCGGGCACCGACGCGGAGGTCTTCCGCCCACGATGGCACCAACCCCCAACGGAACGCCTGGAGGAGACGCTCGTGGTTCTGGCAGACCACGACGAACACGTCACTGGTTGGGGCCACGTTGTAGTTGGGGCCAAGTTCGACGCTGGGGTCGACAGCGGCCGAGAAATACCGAGCCAGCTCGTCAGGACTCGAGGAGGAGACAAAGCGACCACACACCCAGCGCACCCTAGCGGTGGCCAGCGCAGGTTCGAATCTCCCGCCACGGGCGGCTAGTTTGACCACAGTGAGCGCTGAGCGTCCCATCTCTGTCGTCGTCCCATCGGTGTTTCAACCGACGACTCGCCAGGCGGTGCTGGCGGCGTTCGTGCCCGCCATTGTGCTCATGGGGGCCGGGTTGGCTATAGGCAGCACCATCGGCAGCGTCCTGCTCGGCGCCGGCATCGGATCGATCGGGTTGGGCGCGCTGCAACGCCGTACTGGGCTGGACCTCGATCCGCAAGGGTTGGTGATCCGTGGTATCGGCCGCAGCGAACTGATCCGCTGGTCCGACATCACCGACATGACCGTCTCCGAACGCGGCAGCCGCAGTGCATTGCAGATCGAGACCCAGGCCCGCTTCTACCGGCCGAACGCGCCGTTCAGCTCGCGGTTTCTGCCTGATCCAGACTTCGGGGACAAGGTGCGCGGTATAACCGAAGCGTGGCGGCAGCGCCGAGACCTGTAGTCCCCGGCGCCCACGTTGCCGAGTGGCGTCAGCGGTCCTTGGCGAAGGTGATGGCGTCTTGCTCGAATGCCGCCACCCGGTCGGCGTCGTAGCCGAGTAGGTCCCGCAACACGTACTCGTTGGCTTCGCCGAGGTTGGGCGTCGCAAGGTCGCGCTCGGGTGGGGCATCGGAGAACTTGATCGGGAAACCCGGGATGTCAAACGTGCCGGCCAGCGGATCGGTGACAGTGCGGACGGTCCCGCGTTGGCGGAAATGCTCGATGTTTCCCAGGTCCTTGGGCTCAATCACCTGCCCGCAGGGAATGCGGTAGCGCTCCAGAATGGCCATGATCTCCGCGTCGGTGCCGAAATGCGCCATCCAGTCCTCGATGATGGTGGTGAGGGCATCACGATTGTCCAGGCGGGCCTGGGGCAGAGCGAAACGGGGGTCGGTGGACAACTCGGGGCGACCCATCGCCTCGAAGAGGGCGACGACTTGAGTCTGGGTGCAGAAGATCACGATCCAGCCCTGCGGGCTACGGAAGGATCCCGCCGGGGACGCCGCACCGTAGTGCCGACCGCTGCGCATCGCTTTGTAGGCCCCTTGAGTGACCGATGGGGCGTGCACCGCCATCTCTTGCATGTGGTAAAGGGAGTCGACCATGCCGATGTCGATATGGGAACCCTCGCCGGTTCGGTCGCGCCGGAACAGGGCGTAGCCGATGGCTCCAAAGGCGTGCACGCCCGCACCGACATCGGTGATGGCCGTACCGACGAACAGCGGGGGGCCGTCGGGCTCGCCGGTCATGTGCATCACCCCTGAATAGGCCTGGGCGATGAAGTCGAAGGCGGTCTTGGACGCCATCGGCCCGGTCTGACCGAACCCGGATATCGACGCCATGATGATTCGCGGGTTGATGGCACGAAGGTCCTCATAACCAAGGCCACGACGCGACATGACCCCCGGGGTCGAGTTCTCAACCACGACGTCGACCTGCGTGATGAGCTCTTTGATGACCTGCACCGCCTCCGGCTTGCGCAAGTCGAGGCAGAGGGAGCGCTTCCCGCGGTTCTGCTGCACGAAGTAGCTGGCCCGCCGGTTTATCCTCGGCTCCTGGGCTCGGGTGGGCTCGCCGTGGGGTGCCATCTCGACCTTGATGACCTCGGCCCCCATCTCCGTCAGCAGGCGGGTGCACGCCGGGCCGGCGAGATACTGCGTGAAGTCCAGGACGCGGATGCCTTCGAGGTACGGGGTCGGAGTGCTCACCCGGCCATCTTGGCAGATGGCAAAGAGCGGAGCGGCGCTTAGCTGAGCAGGCCAGGCCGGTGAGGCCTATTCGACCATCGGGGGCGGCCCGGGCTGGAGATCGCTCACGGCGAGGGCGTCGGCCGTAGGCGTTTCACCACCCCGCTGAACGCCAGCAACGCACGGTCGGCGCAGGACAGCCGTCCCTGGACAAAGACCAGTGAGCCGGTGCGTCGCACCACCTCGGCTCGGCCCTCCACGAGGTCACCCGCCCGGGCAGTGTCCACAAACTGGGCGCTGAAGCTGACCGTCACGGTGCTGTCCGTCGTGCCGAATCGGGCCGTTGCCCCCACGGTGTAGTCGGCCAAGGCCATCTGCACCCCACCATGAATGGCGCCGTGTTCATTGCAATGATGATCCTGCACCACCAGCCCGATGCAGAGCCCGTCGGGACCTTCGCGTCGAAGGAAGGGCCCGACATGGCTCTCGGCCGGATCGAGTTCGGGATCGGGCCGGTAACCGGCTGGCATCTCGCTCACTCGGCAGACGCTAACGAAAGGAGCGGCCGAAGCCACCATGGGCTAGGAGCGAACGTAGAACGCCTCGCGCTCCGCCGAGGGCGGAACAATGGGGATCTCGTCGTCCTTGAGCGGCTTCATGTACTGCTTGCGGGCCAGCGCCGCTTCGATATAGGGCGCTAGTTCCTCTTCCTTGCGGGCCAGTTGCTCCTCGCGACCCTCCGTGAAATGGGGCAGGACGTCCGACGCGAACAGCTCCAGGCTTTCGCAGATGTGCTCGTGACGGATCTTGCCCCCCTGCTGGAGAAACACGATCTGATCGACTCCGGCGTCTTGGAATTGTCCAACCAGGGCGCGGTAGTCCTCTGGGGTGCCGATCCCGGGGGCAATCACGGTGGGCAGGTCGGGCCCCCGCAACTCTTCGTACTCGTCCCAAAGGCGGCTGCGACCTGGGCGGGTTTCGTTGGCCACCAGGGCGTTCACCGCATAGCGGAAGAACTGGAAGCCGTCGATCCCTCTGGCGCGGGCTTCCTGCGCATCGCGGTGGATGGAAAAGCCAGCCACCATGGCGATGTTGGCATTGACGGCGTGGCCAATGGGCACACACTGCTCGCTGCGGATGATGTCGTAGTAGATCTCCGCCCAGCGGCGGGCCTCTTGGGGATCGAGGAAACTGAAAGCGAGGGCACCGAGGCCACTACGGGCCGCGACCTCGATGGTCTTGCGGCTGGTGCAGGCCATCCACATGGGCGGATGGGGCTTTTGGCGGGGCTTGGGCAGCACGTTGCGGCAGGGCATCGAGAAGCCTTCGCCCTCGAAGCCGGGGTAGGGCTCCATGACCAACATGTTGGCAATCTGCTCCGCCGCCTCGAGGGACAGCGCCTGCTTGCGCGCCGCGTTGATGCCATAGCCACGCAACTCCAGCCGGGTGGCCCCTTCACCAATGCCGAACTCGGCCCGGCCGTTGGAGATCAGATCCAACATGGCCACCGTCTCGGCGGTGCGGGAGGGGTGGTTGTAGTTCGGGATCACCTGGCGGATGCCTAGCCCGATGCGAATACGTTGTGTCTTGGCCGCCAGCGAGGCGAGAAACACATCCGATGCCGAGCAGTGCGAGTACTCCTCCAGGAAGTGGTGCTCGACCGCCCAGGCATGGTCAATTCCCAGCTTGTCGGCCAGCACGACCTGCTCGGTCGCCTCCTGCACGATGCGGTATTCGCTCTCCTCGTCCCAGGGCTTAGGGACCTGTAGCTCGTAGATCATGCCGAACTTCATCGGAAGGTGCCTTTCCTCGGTACAGGGCAGAGCTGCCCATCGCCCCGGTCCCCCCGCTCGGCAACGCTGCACACGTCACCTTGCCGGTGGGACGACGCTGCCAACGTATCGGAGCGGCCTTGGCCCATCAAGGCTTGGCCGTGGCTCTGCTGAGCTAGACAACAGCGGCGCTACCGTGGCCGCCTCGTCCACGGTAGAACCACAAGGAGACCCCAATGCGATTTCGACAGGGGCGCCGCCGGGTCGCGGCGGAACCCACTCCAGGCGGTTTGGACGCTGGCCGCGGGGCCCAACGATGAGCGTCCGATTCCAGCCCGCGGGCCGGTTCGTGGACAAGGTCGTCGTGCTGACCGGAGGCACCTCGGGCATCGGTTTGGCCAGCGCCGCCCGAATGCTGGCCGAGGGTGCCACGGTGGTTCTGGCCGGCAGGGGTATTGAACGGGGCGAGAAGGCCACGGCGGCACTTGGTCATGAACGGGCCCGCTTTGTGCCGACCGATGTGACCGATCGGGCGTCGCTCGATGCATTGTTCGCCACCACGATGGCGTCCTTCGGCCGGCTCGACGTGGTGGTCAACAGCGCCGGTGCGGTGTCGGTGGTGCCCTTCGCCCGGATGAAACCACAACAATGGTCCAACACCCTCGCGGTCAACCTCACCGCGGTATTCGACTCCTGCCAGGCGGCGCTCCCCGGCCTGCGGTCCACCCTGGCGGCGGGCATTGCGCCGCAGACCGCCATCGTCAACGTTGCCTCCCTCGATGCCGTAGGTGGCGACAAGGGGATGACGGCGTACGGTGCCGCGAAGGCCGGTGTCGTCAACTTCAGCCGCAGCCTGGCATTGGAACTGATCGGCGAAGGCATCCGGGTCAATTGCGTGTCCCCTGGAGCGGTGGATACGGCTATGACCCTCAGCACCGCCGGAGACCCCGACCATGCTGAGACCTTTCACCGACACATACCGGCCGGCCGGTTCGGTCGGCCCGAGGAGCTCGCCGCGGCCATCGCCTTTGTCGCCGCGGATGAGGCGGCGTTCATGGTAGGTGCCAACCTCGTGGTAGACGGCGGGGTCACCTGCGCCACCGGACACCCAGATCTGTTGGCCATGTTCGGCCTGGCTTAACGGCCCCGTGACGTGAACGCGGCCGAACTGCGGCCCGAGAGATCGGCCCGCAGTTCAGCCAAACGGTGTGGGGTATTCAGCCCCGTGCTGGTGTCAGGTGCACTTGCTCTGGGCCGCGACCCAGGCGCAGTTCAACGACTTACCGTTGAGGTCGATCAATGCCCCTTGTGCCTTCCAGGTCTGGGAGGCGGAATCGAACTGGGCGAACTGGCCACCCTCGGAGATGAAGGCGTCCTTGTTGCCGTTGAGGTTGGCCAACAGCCCGTACACGTGCGTCGGTGGGGTCATCTTGATCGAGCGGTGGGCGACGATCAGGTTGGCCCGGTTCAGGCCACCGGGCAGTTCCTGGGCCAAGAGCACGGTCTGTACGAAGGGCCACGCATAGATGAAGCCGGCACCCAACGAACTCGTGGAGGTCGGGTCGATGCCCTTCTTGGTGAGCAGGTCCTTGATGAAGACCATCCAGGGATCGGCGTTGAGCGTGGGGTCCTTGATGTCCTTGATACCAGGATTGAAGATCCACCACTTGTTGGAGGCCGAGCCGTCGCCGCCGACCTTCTCTTTGGAGATGAAGCTGGTGCCGCTACAGGTAAGGGGCTGGAAGAGGTACTTGACCTTTTCCTTCATCCCGTTCTGTGCCGCTTCTACGACGGACTGGGTGCAGGAGGTGCCTGCGGTCATGGCGATGTACACCGCGCAGTTCTTCGAGCCCAAGGTAGTCATCGGGTCGGTGATGGTGGGAGCGGTGGGCTCGATGGTCTCCGTGACGAACTCGACCCGGTCCTTGAGTTTGGCCGACTGGGCCAAGTAGGCCCGGAAGCCCGCGTCGTACACCTTGCCGAAGTCATTGTTCATGACCAGGGCGCACACCACGACTTTTTTGTCGGTGGGGAACTCGCCGAGGCGCTGCTCGATGAAGTTGCCCCACAGCTGCGTCTCGGTGGTGTAGGACGGCACCGGTGCACCGGAGGTCCACGGGTGGTTGATCGGATCACCGAACGCGGGGTGGCCGGTCATGGACAGGATCTGCGGTACGCAGCGCTGGTTGACCTTGTCGTAGGTCTTCATGACGGCAGGCGTACCCAACGTCCAGACCGCGAACACCTTCTCCGAGTCGAGCAACTCGTCCACGAGCGGGATCGTCTTGGCCGGGTCGTAGGCGTCATCCTTTTGGATATAGACCGCCTTACGGGTCTTGCCGTTGGAATCCTTGAAGACACCCTTGTCGCTGTAATAGCCGAGCAGCGCGTCGATCGACTTGCCGTAGTTGCCGTAGTCGGCCAGGGTGCCCGACAGGGCCAGGGTGCCGCCCACCTTGAAGGTGGTGTCGGTGAGACCCTCGGTGTTGCTCCAACCCGCAGCGCACTTGGACACGTCAATGGTGAAGCCCTCAGGCCCGACGATGGTCTTGCCATCCGCGGACAGGCCCCACTTGTTGTCCTTGATCCGCTTGACGACCTCGGCCCGCTCCGCGGTCCAGAGCTTCTCCCACTCGTCCATCGTCTTCGGCTCGGCCACCGCCGCAACTGTGGTGGCACTGCCACCCACCGTGGTGCTGGCGCTCAGAGCGGCGTTGATCGACTTGTCGACCGTGAGGTCGGTGGCTTCGTTGCTGGTGTCGTCGCTGCCTCCGCAGGCGACCGCGACCAGCGAAAGGCCCGCGACTATCCCCATCCACGTTCGAAACGCCGTGGTTCGTCGTTGCATATATACGTCCCCTTTGAGATGCCGAACTCCATACGGTGAGGTGCGGCGAAGTGAGTGTAGGCACATCGCATGACGCTCGACACGTTATCAAGAACACCGCGATCGCTCTCCAAACGCCATACCACCGGGGAGAAACCAGGTGATCTTCTGGTTAAGGCGCTGGCGGGGGCCGGTTCAGTGCGCTGGACGTGCCGCCGCGGCGTCAGCCAGCCAGCGGCGATAAAACGCCGCTGAGTAGGCATTGTTGGGGTCCGCCCGTACTTGTTCGTCGAGCAGCTCGGCGTCCTGACCGACCAGGATGCGCCACTGCCCCGCCCGCACGGCATCGAGGATAATCGTGGCGGCCTGGGCGGCGCTGGTGGGGGCACTATCGCGGAACGCTTCGCCCCTACGGCGCATACGGGCTCGGATGTCCTCATCGCTCAGGGCCGAGGCGTCACGTCCTGCCCCGGCGTAACGAGCCCGCATGCGGTCAATGTCAGTCAGGCCCAAAAGGAGATCGGAGTTGTGGGCGATCTCGGTGCCGATGTGACCCGGCATGACCACGCTGGCCCGCAGATGCGGGGCGTTCTGGGCGAAATCGACCATCAGCGCCTCGGTGAAACCTTTCACCGCGAACTTGGCCGCGCTGTAGGCAGAATGGGGCATCCCCGGCCCGATCGAGGCGAAGAATCCGTTGACCGAACTGGTGTTGATGACGTGGCCCACCGCCGCCCGCAACATCTGCGGCAAGAAGGCCCGAGTGTTGTAATACACCCCGTACCAACAGACGTTGAAGACCTTTTCCCACTGCTCCCGGTCACCGTGCACGATGGTGCCGCCGCCGCCGATCCCGGCATTATTGAACAGCAGGTTCACGTGAGGGCGCCACGCCGCCACCGCGGATGCGAAGGCCAACACCGCCGCCTCGTCGGACACGTCAGCGGCGAAGGTGAATACCTCGCCCCGATTGGCCTCGGCCCGACACAGCGCGGCGGTCTGATCGGCGTTGGCGATGAGGACGTCGCAGGTGGCGACATCACACCCTGCCGCGCTGAGCTGGCGCACGAGCTCGCGGCCCATCCCACTTCCCCCGCCCGTCACCACGGCCACGTAGCCCGAAAAGCCGTCTTCGAATCTCTTGTCCATTTCGCTCCTCTGCCTCTCCTGTGCTCCCCCGGGGTGTAAACCAGCGCCCGTCGGGTGGGTCAGGGCTCGATGACGACCTTGCCGAGGGCCTTGCGGTCGATCAGCGAACGCAACGCCTCTCCCGCCCGTTCAAGGGGGAAACGGCCCGAGATGTGCGGCCGGAGCTTGCCCGACCCGGTCAACTCGATGAGCTCAGCAACAATGGCGTCGCGCATGATGGGATCACGCGCCGTCATGGCACCGTAGAACACGCCGACGATCTGGCAGCTCTTGAGCAAGGTCAGGTTGAGCGGCACGGAAGGGATACCGGCGGTGAAGCCGACAACGAGGAACCGACCTTCCCAGCCCGTGGCCCGCAGTGCCGCCTCGGCGTAGGCACCACCGACGCAGTCGTAGACCACGTCCACACCGGCCCCACCGGTGAGCTCCTTGGCCCGCTCCTTGAGATCTTCCTGGGCGTAGTTGATGGTCTCATCGGCGCCGCGGTCTCGGCACAACTGGAGCTTCTCTTCACTCGATGCGGCGGCGATGACCCGCGCCCCCATCAACTTGCCCAACTCGACTGCGGTGAGTCCGACACTGCCTCCGGCCCCGAGGATGAGCAGCGTCTCGCCCGCCTTGAGGTTGCCTCGGTACTTCAAGCCGTACAAGGTGGTGCCATAGGCGTAGTTCAGCCCGGTGGACTCCGCAAAGCCGACACCGTCGGGCAATGGGCGGGCACCGGCGGCTGATACCAGGGAGAACTCGGCGTAGCCGCCGGTGGTACCAAGTCCACCCACGACGCGATCCCCGAGTTCGAAGCCGGCCACACCGGCGCCGATGGCGGCCACCAGGCCTGCCACCTCTCCTCCGGGGGTGTAGGGCGGCGGGGCCTTGAACTGGTACTTGTTTTCCAACATCAAGGTGTCAGGGAAGGTCACCGCCGCCGCCTTGACCTCAATGAGCAACTGGCCCGCGGCGACGACTGGTACCGGCACCTCTTCCACAACCAAGTCTTCCGGCGGTCCGAAGGCCTTGCAGATCACGGCTCGCATTGGTTTCTCCCTTGATCCTGCCGAGCCCGTCCCAATGGGCGGGCATCGGTCCTCGTGCTGGGTGCAAGCTACCCGGCACAGGCCTAGCCCCGCCTGCGAGTGTGGTTGGACTTGCGGTTCAGCCGGGCCGGTCAGGTGAGCGACGGGCCTCGGTGTTGGCGATCACGTCGAGCAGCACGGTGCGGCCCTCGAGGTTGAGTTCTTGCGCGTGGCGCAGGCCATGGCGTAACTCATCCGCCGTGGTGATGGTCAGGCCGACCGCGCCCATGCCCTCGGCGATCTTGGCGTAGTCACCGGTCATGGTGGTCACCCCGAACTCGGTTCGGGCGGTCACCGGGTCCATCGCCGTGCCGATCGGGTAGGTGGCCATCGCACCGTTGTTCAACACAATGGTGGTGATGGCCACGCCGGAGCGGGCCGCGGTTTCCACATCGGTGCCTGACATACCGAAAGCACCGTCGCCCATGACGTTGAGACAGAAGCGATCTGGGTGGGCCAGCTTGGCCCCGATCATCAGGGGCAGGCCGAATCCGAGGTGCGTGGTCTTGCCCCAACCAACGTAGGAATGAGCGACGCTGGCCCGATAGAAGGGAACCATGCAATCACGCGGTGCGCCGGCATCATGGGTCACGATGGAGCGATCGTGGTCGAGGACCTCGTTGAGTACGTCGATCACCCGGTAATAACCCAGCGGCGTGTCATCGCATTGCAGCGCCGGGCGCCACACGTCCTGCCAGGCCGCGTGCGCTTGCGCGATGGCGTCAGCGACGGGCCGTGGATCGCGGTCGGCGCCGCCGACACGGGATCGAAGCTCCCTAAGCATCGCCGCCAGGGTCAACTGAGCATCGCCCGGCAGGGCGATGTCGACGCGCTCGTCCTTGCCGATCTCATCGGGGTCATTGGTGTTGTGGACCAGCAAGGCCCGGCCGGGCACGCGCTGCCCATAGGGGGTACGGGTAAGGCTGGAGCCAATGGCCAGCAGCAGATCGCACTCCCGCAGCCAGGCCGCAGCCGGGGCGGTAGTGGTCATCCCGCCACAACCCAGTGCCAGCGGATGGTTCTCGTCAAAGGCCGATTTCCCCGCCATGGTGCAAAACACCGGCGTCGCTGTCAGCTCGGCGAGTTCCCGAAGTTCATTGGTCGCCCCCGCGAACAGCACCCCGCCACCGGCCCAGATGACCGGCCGTTGCGCCGCCAGCAACGCGTCTACGGCCGCTATCACTCCGGCCGGGTCGGGCCCTTGGCGGGCGAGGACCGGCGGAACGTAACTGTCGGCGGCGCCGTCAGGAACGCCTTGGCGGCACACGTCGGCCGTCAACTCCACCACCACCGGGCCGGCCGGGCCGTTGCGCAACGCACTGAAAGCGCGCCGCATGATGGCCACGATGTCCTCTGGTCGGTGCACAGCTTCAACCGACTTGGCCACACCTTGGTAGTTGCGCACCGCCGAGTAGTTGGGCCGCACGCCGATCTCGTGGGAGGCCGGCCCGCCAGGCAGCACCAGTAGCGGAATGTTGTCGGCGTAGGCCTGGGCCACCCCACCCAAGGCATTTTCGGCCCCCGCTTGGGACTGCACGGCCACTACCCCGAAGCGGAGGCGGTCGCTCAGACGGCTGAACCCGTCCGCTGCCATGACTGCGCCTCGCTCGTGACGGAAGGAGATGGGCCGGATTCCGGCCCGCGCCGCGGCTTCAATGAGAGGGTTATTCGGGAAGCAGGCCATCCACTGGACACCTTCACGGCGCAGAATGGCGGCGATCAGCTCGTTACCGTCCACGTCGTACTCCTCGGTGTCGGAAGGTCAGCGCCATTCGCCGATGGCAGCGTGACAACGCTGCTCCCCGACATTGGTGATGGACAGGCTCAGCGGGCCAGGTTGCCACAGCACATCGCCCGGCGCGTGGATCACGGTGCGCTCCTGGCCATCGGCGTGGCGTAGCGCCAAGGTGGCGACGCTGAGCAACACGGTGAGGCTGGCAAACCCGTAGGTGATCGCCCCAGTGCTCTCCCCCGGCTCGAGCGCCAACTCGTACACCCGCAGCCGGTCACGTTCAAGGGTGAGGGTGTGGCCCGCAGCCTCGAGCGGTGCCGCGGTGCTATGGCCCGGTGTGGCCTTGATCTCTGCTCCGATGAGGCGCATCTCGTGGGCACCAAGGTTGTGGACCTGGTGGATGAGTGGCCGAGAACGATGGGGCCGACACAAACAGGACCCAGCCACCGCGGTCCCGGTACGCGACTCATCTTCGCCCCAGGTGCGGTCTCTCACGGTGGCCTCGTTGACCGCAACATAGAACGTGTCCTCCGTATGACGGTGGTACCGCGTGGTGTCCCCCGGCGGAATGAGCACGTCATAGACCCGGACGAACTCGTTCTCAAAGCGCCGCCGATGGCGAGGCTCGTCGCGGACCTCGACCCAGTGCTCGTCGTGGTGGGCCATGTGCTTGTCCGTCCTTTGCCGCGGCCCAGACCGCCTAGATGGCGAGGTCGCGGGTGTTGTAGTCGCGGATGTACCGCTCGAAAGTGGCCTCGTTGAACCGGTAGTCGTCTTCCCTGCCGGCAAAGGGCGCATAACAAAACCGCCGCTCATCGGGCCAATGCTGCGAGCGGGCGTCGACGGCCAGCGCGATGACCGCGGATCGCTCGTCGATACGCGTCTCGTCGTAGGCGTCGCCGTCCTGCCAGCGCAGATCGTCGGCCTTGAGGCTGAGCTTGCCCGTCACGCCGAGCACCGAGGCCCGTCGGTGGAACCCGAAGGTGATCGATACCCGGGAATCGGCTGAGGTATTGGCGAAGGATCCGTGCAGCGTCTGGCGGTTGACGATGGTGACATCACCCGGCTCGCACAACAACGGCACCGCGTCGCGCAGGCGGTCGAAGCCTCCACTGTCCGCGACGAGTTGCTTGATATCGACCCGTCCGCAGCGATGGGTTCCGGGCAGGACCCAAAGTCCGTTGGCCGCGGTGGTGCGGTACAACTGCACCTGGAAATTGAACCCGTGGATGCCATGATCCCAGTGCGGCGAGTCCCAGTGGGTAATACCGTCCTGATGCCAGGACACAGAGCCACCGAGGCCGGGTTGCTTGACGAAGATGGCGTCGTTGTAGGGCACGAAATCCGCACCGTTCACTGATGCAGCGATGGCCAGTAGGTCGGGATGGCCATACAGCCGCAGCGCAGCCGGCATGGCCTGGCACATACCGAACATCAAGTAGACGACGTTCTCCGGGGCGTCCGCATCGGGCACCGGCTCAGTCATCTTGGACGGGTGCCGACCGCCAAGTGCTGCGGTCCCACCCCAGGGGTCGGACAGCGGCCGCACCATGAGATAGGGCTGGATGGCGTAGTCGTGGCCGAGGGCCGGGCGGCCGAACGCATCGACTTTCTCGCCCCGGCGCACCGGGGCCCGGCTGATCATGTCTTCGGCACCGTGGCGCAGTTCGTCCAGTTCGGCTGACTGGACGACACCTTCGAACACATAAAAACCGTGCTTGTCGAACGCGGCGAGGATGTCATGGTGCAACGTGCCGTCGGCGTTGAGGCGGACCGGGCCCCGATTGGCGAGTTCGACTGCCCTCGCCTCACCGAGCCGGAGGTAGTTCGCCATGTCCGCCACATGCTGCTCACGGCTCAGGACGCCCGTCATTACCGCACTGTCGGCATTGTCGGCACTGTCGGCCATGGCCCATCCCCCCGGATCGTCCTCGTCGGCTCAGCGTACCGCCCCCGCGTCGACCACGGTAACGGGCTCTGTACGGTGACGGCTCTCAGCCGTTGAGCAACCAGGCCAAGTTGTCGTGGTAGAAGGAGCGACGCGCCGACGCCACGATGGCGCCACGATTCATCGACGCCTCGAACTCGGCCAGAGGGTTGCGTCCCCCTTCGGGATGGGGCCAATCGGAGGCGAACATGAACAAGTCCGGCCCACAATCGTTGATGAGCCGACCGACGTCCTC
Organism: Ferrithrix thermotolerans DSM 19514; assembly: GCA_945906305.1. Classification (GTDB taxonomy): domain Bacteria; phylum Actinomycetota; class Acidimicrobiia; order Acidimicrobiales; family CAIXPF01; genus CAIXPF01. Next base: position 56,684 of record CAMDQT010000017.1, read on the forward strand.
AAAGTGCCAGGGGTTGAATCGGACTTGGCGTCGGAGGTACTCCGAGGGCTCCAACGTGAGCTTGGCTAGCTCCGGCTCGTTGCGGCCGAAGGCGCGCTTGGCGTGATCGAGTCCGGCCAGCAGATTGGGGACCCAACCGGCCCCGAGCTCGACAAGGCCACAGCGCAGACCAGGGAACTGCTCGAAGACCCCATCGAGAACCAGGCAGGCCAGCAGATTCTCGGCATCGTGGTGGACATTGAGGAAATCCTTCGAGCGCACGTTCTCGCCGCCACCGGCGAAGTCTTGGCCCGAATCGCGGCCGTTGTGGTGATAGCTCAACGCCATCTGAGTGGAGCCGTTGCCGCCGAAGTGGAACACCATCGGCACGTTTGCCTCGGCTAGCCGGGCCCACACCGCGTCATGGTCAGGATGGGTGGGGCTCTTGTCGGTCGGTACGCCGTGGGGAATCCACACCGCTGCGCACTGCACCGCGAGGGCCTCGTCAAGGCAAGCAACGGCCCGTGCGGCGTCGTCGAGCGGGACGAAGGCGACGGGTAGGAGCCGTTGGTCGCCGGAGCAGAACTCTGCCATGCCCCGGTTGTGGGCCGACGCTCCGCCATAGAGCAGATCGAGGTCCCCGCCGTAGCGGAACTGGTTTGGGGCAAAGGTAGAGAACACCAACTGGCCGACAAAGCCGAGCTGGTCGAGGGCCTGGTGACGTTCGCCGGCATCCATGGAGCCAAAGGCGAAGTACCCCTTCGGCCCGGTCACCACATTCTCGGCGAGTTTGGCGGTAGCAATGGGGTCGTTGCGACGTTCCCAGCACTGCTCAACGAGCTGCGCGGTGGCAGAGCTACCGGTAAAGGCCAGGTCCTTCAGCTTGCGTGCCGTCGCCGCATCGGCATAGGTCACCAGCCAGTCCAATGGCTCCATCAGGTGGCTGTCGCAATCGAGCACGGCAACGCCGTCATTGAGTTCCTGCGCGGTGTAGTTCATGAGGCTCCCCCGATTGTTCGCCAGGGTCCATCATGACACCTCACGCGTCGCGCCATATTGGCGCCCACATACACCTTGCGCTGGTATTATTCGCCATCCGCGAAGGGGGACGATCATGACCAGGGCACCGATCTCGGCCGACAGCCACATTGTGGAGCCGCCGAACTGCTACGTGGATCACATCGAGCCGCGCTACCGCGATATCGCACCTCGCTGCGACGTGAACGCCCGGGGAGCGTCTGCGTACACCATCGACGGCCTGCGCAACCCCATCGCCGTCGGGCAACTCGCCGCGGCAGGTATGAGCGCGGAAGAGGTGAAGGTCCACCGCAGCGCAACCTTCGGGGAGATCACTCGGGCGGCGTGGGAACCCAACGAGCGGGTGGCGGCACAAGACCGTGACGGGGTCGGTGGGGAACTCATCTTCGCATCCATTGGAATGGTGCTGTGCAGCCATCCCGATTTCGACTACAAGCGGGCGTGCATGCAGGCCTATAACCGCTGGCTGGCTGGGTTCTGTGGCGCTCACCCCGACCGGCTGTTCGGACTCGCCCAAACCGCGGTGTCCTCCGTCGATGAGGCCATTGAGGACTTCGTCGCCGCCAAAGCGGCCGGTATGAAAGGCATGATGGTCACCGGCAGTCCCCAACACGAGGACTACGACCATCCCGATTACGACGCCCTGTGGGAATGTGCAGTCGATCTGGAGTTGCCGATCTGCTTTCACATCCTGACGTCGAAGGATTATGACGCCTCCACCGCGCTCACCTCACCGCGGGGCCATTCCGCCAACGCCTTCATGAACCTCATCCGCGGCGTGCAGGACATCTTGGGACTGTTCGTCTTCGGTGGGGTCTTCGAACGCCATCCGCGGCTACAGATGGTGGTGGCAGAAGGCGATGCCGGTTGGGTGCCGCACTGGATGTACCGCTCCGATCACGCCGCGGAGAAGTGGGGCCGCTCGATGCAACGGACCATCTCCAAGCGGCCGAGCGAGTACGTGCTGTCGAATGTCCACTTCACCTTCCAAGACGACAAGACCGCCTACGAATCACCGATGATGGTCGACTCGTCCTGTCTGATGTGGGCCAACGACTTCCCCCACACCGATTCGACCTGGCCCCGCAGCCAGGAGATTCTCGCCTCCCAGACCGGCCACCTAAGCGAGGCGCAGCGCGATCGGGCCTTGTTCGGCAACGTGGCGGAACTCTTCCACCTACCGGTCTGAGCCCGCCGCTCAGCGTGTTCCAGCCGGTGGTCCGGCCGAGGTGAAGCGCGTGCCGTCGGGATCCACGGCCCAGGCGGCGGGAACTTCCCAGCCGTCCTCGTAGATCAACTCCGCCATCGGACGGCGGCGCACCGGACCGTGATGACCAAGCGGACGACCGAGGGGAATGGTGGCCACCAACTCCAGCTTGGGATCGTCCGGCATGCCCAAAATGGCGCGCAACTCCGCTTCGCAGGGTTCCTGCCAGCCGGTGATGACGCCGCCATAACCAAGGCCGCGGGCGGCGAGCAAGAGGTTCTGTACCGCGGGCCACACGGCACCGCCAAGCGCCACCGACGAGCGACGATGACACCACAGCGCGGCGAGGATGATGACCGGTGCCTCGTGGAAGTGTTCGGTGAAATGCTCCATGGTTCGGGCCATGCGAGCCTTCGGCGAGGACACCTCGGCACCCGACCCGGCGTCGTAGCCGTCGCGTTGGCGCTTCTCCTCCCACATCTTGCGTGCACCTTGACCGAGCAACTCCCGGGCTTGCACGGCCCGGGGACCGTCGCGCAGCACGATGAAGCGAAAGCCCTGGCGGTTCGACCCCGACGGGGCCCGGGTGGCCGCGAAGAGGATCTCGGCCAGGTCTTCCTCCGGGATCGGATCAGGGCGGTATCTCCGAATGGCGCGGGTGGTGGCGATTCCGTCGATCAGATCCATAGTCTTTGGTTAGCGCATCAGACCTCGAGGGGTCCACACCGCCGCCTGACCCGCCGCCCAGTTCTCCCGATTGGTAGACCTTCATGCCCGTACCTTCCCGTACCGTTGGCCACCAGACGGACCCCATTACCCACACCGTGGATGCCCGTTGGCTGATGTCTTATGCCGCGGGCCTGGGCGAGTCCGACCCGGCCTACTTCGACACCACCCGCCCCATGGGCGTGGTGGCACACCCATTGTTTCCGGTGTGTATCGAGTGGCCCACGGTGTTGGCCCTGCGGGCGCTCGAAGCCCTCACGGAAGAGGTAACCGCCGATGAGAACCGGCGCGGCATCCACGCCACCCACGACTGCGTCCTGATTCGGCCCATCCAAGCGGGTGACGTGTTGACCACGGTGGCCACCGTCATTGGCGTAGAACGGCGTCAACCCGGTGCATTTCTCACCATGGACATGGTCACCACCGATGGGAACGGAGCCGTCGTCTGCCGAACACGGCAAGGATCGTTGTACCTCGCCACCGACGTGTCCGGTCCTGACCGGCCCGCCCCGGCGGAGGATCCCCTCCCCGCTTTACCGGCCGCGCCGATCGCCACCGAGCACGTGCAGCTCAGCAGCACTGCGGCCCACGTGTACACCGAGTGCGCACGGATCTGGAACCCGATCCATACCGACCTCGCCGTGGCTTCAGCGGCCAATCTGCCCGGACTCATCCTGCACGGCACGGCGACGTTGGCCCACGCCGTATCTGCCGCCGTCAGACACCTCGGTGGAGGCGATCCCCTCTCCGTGACCCGAATCCGAGGCCGGTTCGCGGCCATGGTTCCCATGGCCTGCACTCTGTCGGTACGGGTGTTCGCCAACGGGCGTTTCGAGGTCTGCACCGAGGACGGCGCGACCGCGGTACGCGATGGCCATGTACACCTCCAATGAGTGGCGACCACGGGAGGCGTTGCGGTGCGCGGCATGGTTAACCCGGCATGGTGAACGTCGCCTCGTGGCCCAACCTAGCCATGGAAAGATTGTCCCGTGCTGAACCGTTTCGATGACTACCCGATCCACCAGATCGGCGCTCCGATGCTGCATCTGGAGACGGCTAGTCCCAACGCCTACAACCGCTATTTCTTCAATGGCTACCGCCGCGATGGCACGCTGATGTTCGGTGCTGCGCTCGGCGTCTACCCCAACCGCGGGGTCATCGACGCTGGCTTCAGCGTCTTGCACCACGGTGAACAGCTCTCGACGTTGGCATCGGGTCGGGCGCCGCTCGACCGAACCCGCACCGAGGTAGGCCACCTGCGCGTCGATGTCATCGAACCGATGCGCACCTTGCGCGTTCGCTGCGACCCCGACTTCAGTGCACTCGGTGCTGACCTGGTCTTCCACGCCCGCACCGCGGCGGTGCAGGAACCGCCCTTTCACCTTGAGCAGGACGGGCGGGTGGTTCTGGACTACACCCGGGTTACCCAGTTCGGCTCCTGGGAAGGCTGGCTCAGCGTCGACGGAGAGCGAATCGACATCGATTCGACGGTGCTCGGCTGTCGGGACCGGTCCTGGGGGGTTCGACCGATCGGTGAGCGGGCGGGCCGAGGGGCACCCTCGCGACGCGCTCCGCAGTTCTTCTGGCTGTGGGCGCCGTTGAACTTCGACGGGTGCGGGGTGCTCTTTGATGTCAATGAGTTCGGTGACGGTCGACGTTGGCACGGCTTTAGCGCCATCGCCCCCTGCTTGCTCGACAGCATGGGTCCATTTGATGAACTCGACGACGAGTCCGTGCTAGGGCGCGAGGCGCAACGTCGCGCCGCGGAGGACGCGGTGTTGGAGCCGCCGATCGCCATGCGCGATGCCCAGTACGTGATCGACTGGGAGCCCGGTACGCGTCACAGCGCCATGGCTTCGATCATCCTCGAGCCCTACGGCGGTATCGATACCCACATCATCCGACTCGAACCTTTGGCCACCTTCGTAATGAGTGGACTCGGCTACGGGCATCCCGAATGGGGCCATGGCTGTTGGCGAGGCGAGAAGGCCGCCATCGACTGGCGCGGGCAGAACAACGAAGTGGACTGGTCCGCATCCACCAGTATCCATGTGCAGCAACTGGTCCGTGCCCGGTGGGGGACACAGCTCGGCATTGGGGTCCTCGAACAGTTGGCGATTGGCAACCACGACCCAACCGGTTTGACCGGGCTGTTCGACGGCGCCCCCTGAGCGAGCTGAAACGTGCTCAATGCGCGCGGCATGAACCGCAGACCTCACGGCGCGATGATCGGGGGCAAACTGCAGCGACCCTCCGGAAAGGTTGAACTGATGCGAGCCTGGCAGGTACACGAACTTGGTGAGCCGATCGACGTACTTCGCGTCGAGCACAACGTGGCCATCCCCCAACCCGGCCCCGGTGAGATCAGCATCGATGTCGCGGCCTGCGCGTTGAACTTTCCCGATGCGCTGCTGTGCCGCGGTCAATACCAGGAACGTCCCCCACTTCCGTTCACGCCTGGCCTGGAGGTGTCAGGAACCATTCGCGCCCTAGGACAGGGGTCCGAAGCCCGCGGCCTACAGATCGGACAGCGGGTTGCTGCCCAGCCGACGCTGGCATCGGGTCTCGGCGGCCTGGCGGAGGTGACCATTGCGCCCATGGCCAACGTCCACCCGGTCCCGGACAGCCTCGATGACGCAGCCGCGGCGGCCCTTCTCGTTATCTACCAGACCGGCTGGTCGGCGCTCACCCGGCGGGCCAACCTGCGCCCCGGCGAGACCCTGCTGGTGCATGCCGGAGCGGGTGGGGTCGGGTCCGCCGCTATACAACTCGGCAAGGCGCTCGGGGCGACGGTCATCGCCACCGCCGGCGGCCCAGCCAAGGTGGCGGTCTGCCGGACCTTGGGTGCTGACGTGGCCATCGATTACCAAGCGGAAGACTTCGTGGCCCGAGTCAACGAACTGACCGACGGCCGCGGTGCCGACGTGGTGTACGACCCCGTCGGCGGTGACATCTTCGATCGTTCCACCAAGTGCGTGGCCTGGGAGGGCAGGATCGTCATCATCGGATTCACCGGTGGCCGAATCGCACAGTCCGCCACCAACCATGTCCTGATCAAGAACTACAGCGTCATCGGCTTGCACTGGGGCAACTATCGTCAGCACGAACCCGACGCAGTCGATCGCTGGCACACCGAACTGATGGACTTGCATCAGCGCGGTGCCATTGTCCCCTACGTGTCCGAAGTGGTGGACTTCCACCAAGTTCCGCAACGGCTCGTCGCCATTACCAACCGTGCCACGACGGGCAAGGTCGTGGTCCGGGTCCGCGATTGACGGCGCGGGAGCAGCGATGCAGGTGGTCAGGTGTTCTGCGCCATCATGCCGCCGTCGACCGGAATGACCGCCCCGTTGAGGTACGAGCTGGCCGGTAGTACGAGCGACACGGTTATTTGGGCCACCTCTTCGGGGTCGCCGTAGCGGCGCTTGGGGACCCGGCGACGGGCGAACTTGGCCTTGTCCTCATCGGCGATATCGGCCGTCATGCCGGTCCGTATCGGCCCGGGACAAATGCAGTTCACCGTCACCCCCGTCTCGCCGTACTCCAAAGCCAACGAACGGGTGAGGCCGATCACCGCGGTCTTCGAGGCGGTGTAGGGGCTCATGAACTTGGTGGCTCCGAGTCCTTCGGTGGAAGCGATGTTCACGATGCGACCACCCCCGCGGGACGACAAATCTGCTCGGATCAGGTCCTCGTGACAGGCCCGGATCAATCTCGCCTGAGCGGTGAGGTTGACCTCGAACGTAAATGCCCAGGCATCCTCCCAGGCGGCATCGGTGAGTCGGCTGGGCACGCTCACCCCGGCATTGTTGATCACGATGTCGATCGGACCCAGCTCGGCTCGTATCCGCGGCACGAGGGACTCGATCTGCGCGGCCGCGGACAGGTCGACCACGTAGCCACAGGCTTGGTAGCCCGCCCCGGTCAGCTCGGCGGTGACCTTGTCGACCCCCTCGACATTCACATCCACCACAGCCACCCTGGCGCCTTCGTCAGCGAGTAAGTGGGCGGTGGCGCGGCCCATCCCGGAGGCGGCTCCGGTCACGATGGCGGTGCGGCCGACTAGCGAACGAGACAACTTGGACAGGCGGGTCATGGGCCGACGTTAGGCCGTAGGACACGACCGTCGCTGATCGGCGAGTCACGCCGTGGCCAGCGCCACCGCGTGCTGTACGAGTGCGATCAGCGTCTGGTGCGCCGACGGCCGGTCGCGGGCATCGCAGTAGCTCAGTGGAACGCCGGGCCCGAGAGCCAAGGCGTCCCGCACATCGGCCAGGTGATGCGCCGCGATACCGTCGAAGGTGTTGACGGCCACTACGAAGGCCATCCCGAGGCGCTCAAAGTAGTCCACGGCAGCGAATGACTCGGCCAGACGCTCGCTGTCTACGAGCACCACCGCACCAATGGCCCCGCGCACCAAATCGTCCCACATGAACTGGAATCGTCCCTGGCCCGGAGTGCCGAACAGGTAGAGCACGAGGTCTGCCCCGAGGGTGATGCGCCCGAAGTCCATCGCCACTGTGGTGGCGGTTTTGGTGCTGCGCCGACCATGGTCATCGACCCCGCGCGACATCTGCGTCAACGGAGCCTCGGTGCTCAGTGGCTCGATCTCCGACACGGCGGCGACAAAGGTGGTCTTGCCCACCGCAAATCCGCCCGCCACGATGATCTTGACCGGTATGGGCGGCGCGAGGGTCGGCACGGCTTCGGTCATGTCAGAGCGATCGCAATCCCTGCAGGACCCGCTCCAGCAGTACAAGATCAACGCGGCTGGCCGAAGCGGCCGGGGGCAGATACACAATCACCAGATCTTCCGCCACGAGGTCGCCGAGCAGTACCGCAGTGACCCCGAGGTGCAGGCGGAGCAGCGCGGAGACCTCGGCGACGGCGAGGGGCTCGGCCGTCAACTCCAAGATGCGTCGTCGCTCCAAATGGGCGGTGGGCAGGGCCCGGCCCCCCATTGCAGTTCGTTGGACCAGGGCCTCCACCGGTAGGTCCCCACCCAGAGGCCGGGTGCGCCCAGAGGTGATGGCGTAGGGACGCACCCGCCTGCCCGCTCCGTCGTGCTCCGCGGGGCTCGACCCTTTCGGCCCCAAGGGAGGCTCGATGCCAATCTGGTTCACCGTAGTACCGCGGTCCGCAACGCCTCGCGCACCCCGGGGGTCAGTGCCGGTCTGAGTTGCTCCCCGAGTACGGCCATCTCGTAACCGACGACCTCGAGGTCGCACTTGGAGATCGCCACCACCGCCAGGCACCAGCCATCGGTGATGCCGGTCACGAAGATGAAGGCATGCTGCATCTCGATGACCACCTCGTGCACCGCACCACCGCCGAAACGGCCCGCGGCACCGTAGGCCAGCCCAATCAGACCGGAGGCGACGGCGGCGAATCGGTCGGCGCCATCGCGGTCCATGCCCCGAGATGCCGCCATAGCCAAACCATCGGCGGACACCAGCACCGCGTCGGTGACCCCTGCGGCCAGGTCGACGAAGCGGTCCAGCTGGTAGTACACGGTGTCGGCCTGGTCAGCTACGTCGGCCATGGCCCATCCCGCCTGGTTTCCTCGCCATCGGCGGCCGCGGTTGCCCGCGACTCCGAATGCCACGACCCTGGTGATGAAACGCCCCTTGGGACCGCGGCGCTGTCCTCGCTGGAAGCAGGTACGAACCGTGCGCTTCGGCCTCGCTCCAAACCTGTCCGATAGCGCGACAACATGCGCCGGACCTCCTCGGGTGAGCGTTGAGTGCCCGTGGCTCGGACGTCACCAACCACGTCGCTGCCGCGGGTCATGGCTCGTAGCTGTTCGCGAGGCGAGAGACGGGCGAACTCGGGCGCGCCCGGCGCACCGTCGCCGCCGGTCACGCCGTGCTCGGTGGCCTCGGTGGTGGCGAGGGCTGAACTGCTCAGCCCTGCGCTCGGTCGACGCTGGGGCAGGGGCGTTTCTCCCGCTGTGCTGCCATCGGCGGGCGCGGTTGGCGCGGCCGGCAGGGGCTCGGGCGGTGAGAACGTGCTGGGCCCCACCTCGGGCCACGTCGGCCGTAAGGGCAGGACCGATGCCATTGAGCCAGTACTGAAGAGCGAACCAAGCCTCGCGGTCGCTTCTGGCTCCGATGGTGGTGCAGGGGATCGCAGGCGTTCGGGGCCATGGCCGAGCAATTCGACTCCGCCGCCCCGCTCCACCCCAGCGCCTCGTGCAAGGTCCTCGGGAGGCTCGAAATCGGGGATTCTGGTGGGGTTCGCGGGCCCCTCCTCGCCCGGCACGGAGGACGCGGTGTAGACCGAAGAGCGACTCGGCAGCCGAGTCACCAATGGACCGTCGGAACCGAATAGCACCATGTCGTGCTCCGACTCGTGATCGGTGACATCAATGGGGGCGCTGGCGCGGCTGGACATGCCTCGGGCCGATCCCAACGTGGTCGGCCCTAGGTCCTCCAGGGTCTCGTGCCTTGCAGGGGCATTGCCCGATGCCCCCGACACGGCCATGGGCGACGCCGAGGCGACCGCCGCAGGCAGGCAGACCGTTGCCACCACGCCACCATCGGGACCGTTGGACACTTGCACCGTCATCCCATGGCGGCGGGCGAGGTGAGCAACCACCGCGAATCCCAGCGCGGGTCCAATCTCGACCCCCAAGGCGGGCGGATTGGCCAACCGCGCGTTGGCTCGAGCCAGCGACTCCAGCCCGAATCCCGATCCTTCGTCCACGATCACCACGTGGTAGTCCCCATTGCTCGCGGCCGTGCCGGTCACCTCGACATCGGTATCAGGAGGCGAGAAACGGGTCGCATTCTCCAGCAACTCCGCCACGAGATGGGCGCCATCAACCGCGACCATGGAGCTCACCACTGCCGCGTCCATCGGGCCGACCCGCACCCGTGGATACTCGCAGACCTCGCTGAGGGCGATGCGCACCATCTCGGACAGGGTGACCAGCGGACCGCCACGGGGCGGCCACTGCACGCCAGCCAGCGTCATCAGGCTTTCGGTACTTCTGCGCATCCGGGTGGCAAGATGGTCGAGGTGGAAAAGTCTCTCGAGCTGTTCCGGATCGGCTTCGCCGGCCTCGAGTTCGTCGATGAAATCGATCTGCTCCTCGAGAAGAGCCTGATTACGCCGGGTCAGCTGCACGTAGAGCTCACCGAGGTTCGATTCAAGATCGGTGGCGAGCGCGCCGGGCGCATCGAGTCCCCCATGGCCTTGAGTCACCGGGGCGGTCAGGGCTCGTCCCACCAACAGCGCGGACCCGAGCGTTGCGAGCGTACCGACCGCCGCGACTACGACGAGAACCCACTGGGCAATGTCGGCCCTCGAGACAGCTAGGCCGACCACGACGGCCAACGTCAACAGCGGCGGACACAGCACCGTCGCCAACTTGACTGCGACGCTCACTTTGGCATGCATCGGGTGCAACGCCTCCCGGTCGTGGTCCTCGGCGGCTGCGGCGCAAGGCCCGGCGAGACCAGCGCCACGCTAGGCCAGGAATCAGCCCTTGCCAACGACCCCAACGACCCCGGTTGTGCACCCACCCTTGCCGACCCTGACCACTAACGAAGGGCCACAGAGTTGGGCTCCACCGGCGAGGGCAACAGGGTGTCACCCATCAGGTGGCGGTCCACTGCCGCCGCGCAGGAGCGCCCCTCGGCTATAGCCCACACGATGAGGCTCTGACCACGTCCCATGTCGCCACAGCAAAAGACGTTGTCCCCACTCGTACGCCAGGCGTCGTTGCGGGCCACGTTGCCTCGGGAGTCGACCTCAACACCGAGATGTTCCAACATCGAGCCACGCTCAGGGCCGGTGAAACCTAACGCCAGCAGCACCAGGTCGGCCTCGAGTTCGAAGGCCGTACCCGGCACCTCGACGAAGCTCGGCCGGCCTTGGACCAGTTGCATTTCGACCTCGTGACCGCGTAGCCCTTTGAGGTTGCCCTCGCCATCGCCGATGAACTCCGTCGTGGTCACGGCGTACCATCGTTCGCCGCCTTCCTCGTGCGCTGATGCGGTTCGGAAGATGTTCGGCCAACTCGGCCAGGGGTTGCCCACCGGGTCGCGCTGCTCATCCGGGCGGGCCATGATCTCGAAGCTGTGCACGCTCAGCGCGCCTTGTCGGTGCGCCGTTCCAAGACAGTCCGCGCCGGTGTCGCCGCCGCCGATCACCACCACTCGCTTCCCGTTGGCTCGAACCTGGTCCGCCACGCTGTCACCCTCGGTCAGGCGGTTGGCCTGGGGCAGGTACTCCATCGCCTGATGAATGCCGTTGAGCTCACGACCAGCAATGGGCAGGTCACGGGCGACCGTTGCGCCGCCGGCCAGGACCACCGCGTCGTAGCCATCGAGTTCGGCCGCGGCGATGTTGACCCCGACATTGGCGTTCACCCGAAATTGTGTCCCCTCAGCCCGCATCTGCTCGAGGCGACGGTCCAGGACCCGTTTTTCCATCTTGAAATTCGGAATGCCGTAACGCATCAGCCCTCCGACGCGATCCGCACGCTCGTAGACCACGACATCGTGACCGGCACGGGTCAATTGTTGTGCCGCAGCCAGCCCCGCAGGGCCCGAGCCGACAATGGCCACTCGCTTCCCGGTCTTCACCGGGGCGATCAGCGGGGGCACCCAACCGTTCTGCCAGGCCCGGTCGATGATGGTCAGTTCGACCTGTTTGATGGTGACGGGGTCGGCATTGATACCCAGCACACATGCCGCCTCGCACGGGGCCGGGCACAGACGTCCGGTGAACTCCGGGAAGTTGTTGGTGGCGTGCAACCGTTCGATTGCCTCGCGCCAACGGTCCTTGGAGACCAGATCGTTCCAGTCCGGAATGATGTTGCCCAAGGGGCAACCGTTGTTGCAGAAAGGAATACCGCAGTTCATGCAACGCGACGCCTGGTCCACCAGCGTGGTTTCCTCGAAGGGCTCGTAGACCTCCTTCCAGTCGCGCAGGCGTACCGGCACCGGACGGCGAGTCGGGAGTTCCCGACCGAATTTCAGGAATCCTCGTATATCTCCCATGTCGTGGCTCCCTTCTCTCAGCCGTGAGCCGCGGCCATGATGGCGGCATTGGGGTCGTCGCCACGTTCTTTCGCGGCCTGCTCGGCTTCGAGCACCCGCTTGAAGTCGCGCGGCATCACCTTTACAAAGCGGTCCAGCGCCTTCTCGCCGCCGGCCAGCAGTGCTGCCGCACGGGCCGACTCGGTCTCCTCATGGTGGCGTCGAAGCCAGGTGGTGATCAGCACCCGGTCCGCGGCCGCCACCTCCTCGAGATCGACCATTTCGGCGTTGACCCTGGTGGGAAAGCTGCCGTCCTCGTCATAGACGAAGGCCACACCACCGGACATTCCAGCCCCGAAATTCCGACCGGTACGGCCCAGTACGAACACGGTGCCACCGGTCATGTACTCGCAGCCGTGGTCCCCAACGCCCTCCACCACCGTCGTGGCACCAGAGTTGCGCACCGCGAAGCGTTCGCCGACGACGCCGCTGAGGAAGGCCTCCCCGGAGGTCGCGCCGTAGAGACAGACGTTGCCCGCAATGATGTTCTCCGCTGCGTCGAAGGTTGCCCTGCGATCCGGTCGCACCACAATCCGGCCGCCGGACAGGCCCTTACCGGTGTAGTCGTTGGCGTCGCCTTGTACCCGCAGGGTGATCCCTCGGGGCAAGAACGCCCCGAAGCTGGTACCGGCGGAGCCCTCGAAGCGGACCGTGATGGTGTCCGGGGCAAGGCCCGCACCGCCGTAGCGCTTGGTCACCTCGTAGCCGAGCATGGTACCCACCGTGCGATTGACGTTGCGGATGGGTAACTCGATCGCCACTGGCTCTGAGCGGTCCAGCGCGGGGGCGGCCAACTCGATCAAGGTACGGTCCAGCGCCTTGTCCAAACCGTGGTCCTGGGTGGTGGTACAGCGGCGGGCTTCGGCCACTTCGGGCACATAGAAGATGGGTGCCAGCGACAGCCCGTTGGTCTTCCAGTGCGAAACCGCCTCGCTCGTGTCGAGCAGGTCGGCGCGGCCGATGGCTTCCTCGATGGAACGGAAACCGAGCCCCGCGAGCAATTCGCGCACTTCCTGCGCCAGGTACTCAAAGAAGGTCTGCACGAACTCGGGCTTGCCGCTGAAACGTTTGCGCAATTCGGGGTTCTGGGTGGCCACGCCAACGGGGCAGGTGTCGAGATGGCAGACCCGCATCATGATGCAGCCCGACACCACCAGCGGCGCGGTAGCAAAGCCGAACTCCTCTGCACCGAGCAATGCGGCCACCACCACGTCTCGGCCGGTCTTGAGTTGCCCGTCCACCTGGACCACAATGCGGTCCCTCAGCCGATTGAGCAACAGGGTCTGCTGGGTTTCGGCCAAGCCGAGTTCCCACGGCACACCGGCATGCTTCAGCGAGGTGAGCGGGCTGGCGCCGGTACCGCCGTCGTGGCCGGATATGAGCACTACATCTGCGTGCGCCTTTGACACCCCCGCCGCGACCGTGCCGACACCGACCTCCGCCACCAACTTGACGTGGACGCGGGCTTCAGGATTGGCGTTCTTGAGGTCGTGGATCAGCTGGGCGAGATCCTCGATGGAGTAGATGTCATGGTGCGGCGGCGGGCTGATAAGCCCCACCCCTGGAGTGGAGTGCCGGGTCTTGGCGATCCACGGATAGACCTTGTGGCCGGGTAATTGACCACCTTCACCAGGCTTGGCCCCCTGGGCCATTTTGATCTGCAAGTCATCGGCGTTGACGAGGTACTCGCTGGTCACGCCGAATCGGCCCGATGCCACCTGCTTGATGGCACTTCGTCGTGAGTCGCCGTTGGCATCGGGAACATAGCGCTGTGGGTCCTCACCACCCTCACCGGTGTTGGACTTGGCGCCAAGGCGGTTCATGGCGATGGCGATGGTCTCATGGGCTTCGGCCGAGATCGAGCCATAGGACATCGCTCCGGAGGCGAAGCGCTTCAGTATGGACGCCACGGGTTCGACTTCGTCGATGGAGATGGGGGTGCGCTCTTCGGTACGGAACCGGAATAGACCCCGCAAGGTGGCGAGATGGCGGGCCTGGGTATCCACCGCCGTGGTGTATTCCTTGAACACCTCGTAACGCTTGTTTCGAGTGGCGTGCTGCAACTTGAAGACCGTCTCGGGGTTGAAAAGGTGGTATTCACCCTCACGACGCCACTGATATTCGCCCCCTGGGCTGAGATCGCGGTGGGCGAGCAGCAATGGATTGCGGGGATAGGCAATCTCGTGACGACAGCGAGCCTCGACGGCGAGTTCTTCCAGACCGACCCCGCCGAGGCGGGACGCGGTCCCGCTGAAAAACTCCTCCACCAGATCCTGGCCGAGCCCGACGGCCTCGAACACCTGAGCACCTTTGTAGGACGCCACGGTGGAGATGCCCATCTTCGACATCACCTTCAGCACGCCCTTACTGGCGGCCTTGAGGTAGTTCTTCACGGCAACGTAGGCGGCGACTTCGCCATCGCCCGGGGTCACGTCCTGCGGTACGAACTCACCGAGGCGGGCGAGTTCGGCCACGGTCTGCAGGGCGAGGTAGGGGTTGATGGCCGCCGCGCCGTAGCCAAGGAGCAGACAGAAATGGTGCACCTCGCGCGGTTCGCCGCTCTCCACCACGAGGCCCACCCGGAGCCGATCGCGATTGCGGATCAGGTGATGGTGCATCATGCCGACCGCCAGCAGCGATGGCAGCGGCCCGGTGTCAGGGCCGCTACCCCGATCGGACAGGATCAGCACCTTGGCGCCTGCCGCGATGGCCTCGTCGGCTTCGCGCCGCATGCGCTCGATGGCGACACGCATGGCGACACCACCACCGCTGGGGTCGTACAAGGTGGAGATCGTCGTACAGGACAGTTCCGCCACGCCACCTGCGGCGTTGGCATTGCGGATGCACTCGAGTTCTTCGTTGGACAACAGCGGGCTGTCGAGCTCGAGTTGGCGAACCGACTGCGGGCCAGGATCGAAGATGTTGTGCGTGGGGCCGAGCTCGGTGCGTAGGGAGGTGACCAGCTCCTCTCGAATGGCGTCGAGTGGTGGGTTGGTGACCTGGGCAAAGAGCTGGGCGAAGTAGTCGAACAGCAGCCGGGGGCGGGCCGAGAGCACGGCGATGGGGGTGTCGGTGCCCATCGACCCCAACGCCTCCGAGCCGCTTTGGGCCATGGGCGTCATGATGATGGACAGGTCCTCGAGCGTGTAGCCGAAGCTCTGCTGTCGGGTCAGAAGGCTGCCGTGCTCCGTCGTGGCGGCCAACTCGGGGTGGCGGGGCAGATCGGCGAGCTTGAGACGCCCCTCGGCCAGCCATGCCGCGTAGGGATGAGCGGCAGCGAGGGTCTCTTTGATCTCCTCGTCGGCGACGATACGGCCTTGGGCGGTATCCACCAGGAGCATCCGACCGGGCTCGAGACGGCCCTTACGCACGACCTTGGCCGGGTCGATGTCGAGCACCCCCGCTTCGGAGGCCATGACCACCCAACCGTCTTCGGTTACCCAGTACCGCGAAGGACGCAGGCCGTTACGGTCCAGCACTGCGCCGATCACGGTGCCATCGGTAAACCCGATCGACGCCGGACCATCCCAAGGTTCCATCAAGGAGGCGTGAAAGTCATAAAACGCTCGCTTTGCGGCGCTCATGGTCTCGTGGCGTTCCCAGGCTTCGGGGATCATCATCAGCACCGCGTGGGGCAGCTCATAGCCGCCGAGGTGAAGCAATTCGAGCGCCTCGTCGAAGGAGCCGGTGTCCGATGCGCCTGGGGTGCAAATCGGGTAGAGGCGTTCCAGGTCGCCGCCGATGACGCTCGAAGCAATGAGCTCCTCACGCGCCCCCATCCAATTGCGGTTGCCCATGACGGTATTGATCTCGCCGTTGTGGGCGATAAAGCGGTAGGGGTGCGCTAAGGGCCAGGAGGGGAAGGTGTTGGTCGAGAAACGCGAGTGCACCATGGCGATGGCGCTCTCGACCCTTTCGTCGTGGATATCGGGAAAGAAGGTACCGAGCTGGGGCGTGGTGAGCATCCCCTTGTAGACCAGGGTCCGACTCGACAGCGACGGGAAATAGACCGAGATGCTCGCTCCGTCATCGCCGGTCAGCGGGCTGTGTTCAATTCGCTTCCGAGCTGGATACAGGCGGCGGTCAAGATCGATCCCGCTCAGCCCCGGCGCGGCGACGAACACCTGACGAAACACCGGCATCACGGCGAGGGCCATGGAGCCGATACCGGAAGGATCAGTGGGTACCTCGCGCCAGCCGAGCACGGTGAGGCCTTCGTCGATCAAGATCCGCTCGACCTCAGCCACAGCGGCCTCCGTGATCGAGCCCGTCGGAAGAAAGGCCAGACCCACCGCGTAGAACCCCGGCTCGGGCAGTTCAAAGCCGACCACCGCACGCAAAAACCGGTCCGGGATCTGCAGCAACATGCCGGCGCCGTCACCCGTGTTTGGCTCCGCCCCG
>CAMDQT010000018.1 GCA_945906305.1 Ferrithrix thermotolerans DSM 19514
TCGAATGAGCGAGGTGCGACCCGACTTGCTGGCCGCCTTCTTGTCTGAACAGGTCCATGACGCCGTCACGGTCGAAGACCTCCAGCGGATCTCCTCGGTCGGCAACGCCCGCGAACCATGGTCCTTCCGGGCCTGTTGGGCTGGCCGAGAAGAGCGGTGCGTGATGTTGGTGAAGGCCGAAGCCGGGCAGTTGGAGACCAGCCTGGTGCCCGAGTTCGCCACCATCGCTGCGCTCGCCGCTAGCGGTGTGCCGGTTGCGCCGGCCCGTTGGCTCGACCCCGACGGCTCCGTGTTCGGATCGGCCTTCTTCGTGACTGGCTGGGTGCCTGGTACGGCGGACACCGCGGTGTTGCGCAAACCCGGTGGTGATGTGGCCATCGCCGCCGTGGCCCGTCAGCTGGCCGCCGCCGCGGCTCGGTTACACGCGCAGGACCCGGCGCAGTTCGGCCATCTGGCACCGACCACGGTCGCCGCCGCGGCCGCGGATCAACTGGCGTACTGGGAGGAGCTGTTCCACCGGCAGCGTCTTGAGCCCCATCCCGCTTTGGTGTACGCGCTGCGCTGGCTGCGGGAGCGTTTGCCGACAGCAGATCGTGTCTCGGTGGTGCACGGTGACCTGCGCTTCGGCAACCTGCTCTATGACGGGGACCGTCTCACGGCACTGATCGACTGGGAAATGGTGCACCTCGGCGATCCCATCGAGGACCTCGGATGGGTCTACCGCTCGCTGTGGTCACCGGTTCGTTCGCTGCCCTTTGAGGAGTTCCTTGCCGTGTATGCCGCGGCGGCGGGTCATGCGGTAGATCGGGAGCACTTGCGCTGGTACGAAGTGTTCAACGAGGTCAAACACAGCGTGATCTCGCTCACCGGTACCCGCAGCTTCGCTGATCGGTCCACGATGTGGCTGCGCCACGCCGACCGCTCGGCTACCGTTCCGCCCTTCGTGCGACGCATTCTCGAGCTGGTAGAACAGGCCCCGCCGTGCTGAATCCGTCGGTGATCGACCTGCTCGTCGGCGTCGCCGACGGCCTTCGGGCCGAGGTCCTCGACGCCCTCGAGCCCGGCCCGGCCCGTGACCAGGTGAGCGCGGCTATCGGCATCGTGCGCCGTGTCGCCCGAGCCCTGCCCGCCCTGGTGCCATACCTGGTGGAGGACATCGCCGACATCGGGGCCTGCCTGGCGCAACTCGGCGTGCTCGGCCTCCACGAACCCATCGAGTCGCCGGACCCTTTGACCCAACACCTCGATGCGGTCATCGCTTGGGATCTGCAGCTTCGTGACCGCCTGGCCGCGGTGGCCCGCGAGGCCGAACTCGACGACACCGCACGAAGGATTCTGCTCGCCACCTTGGGCCGCATGACCGAGCGCGATGCCGCCTTGCGCCTGTCCCCGTGGGAACGCTGAGCCGGCTGGCACGACGGTTGGCGGACCTGGTGGGTGCCCATCGAGCAGCGCTGCAACCAGCAGTATGTGGGCCTGGTATCGCCAAGCTCGGCGCGACACCGCTCGACGGGCTACCGTCGGTGGGTCTAGCTCGTCTCAGGGGGACGCATTTGAAGTATTTCGCGCCGTCGACAGTGGAAGAAGCAGTGGGGTTGCTGGCTCAGCCGAACACCAAGGTGTTCGCCGGGGCCACCGATGTGATCCCGCAGATCCGGGCCGGTCGGCCCGAACCCGATGCCTTGGTCGACCTCAAGAAGATCGACCGTTTGATCGCCGTCCAATGCACCGATGCCAAATGGATCATCGGCGCGGCCACGCCCACCGCCCGGCTGACGGCCAATGCCGAGTTCAGCGCCGAATTTCCCGGCCTGGCCGAAGCTGCGGGCCTCATCGGCTCCGATCAGGTCCAAAGCCGCTCGAGCCTGGGCGGCAACCTGTGCAACGCCTCACCGGCCGCGGACTCGGTGCCCGCCATGATCGTCAACGGCGCCCGTGTCGTGATCGCCACCGCCAACGGTGGGACCCGCAGCGTCGCCGTACAAGACGTCCCCACCGGTCCTGGTCGGACCAGCCTTGCCCCGGGCGAGTTCGTGGTGGAGATCGAGGTCGACCGGGCTCCGGCGCGGACTGCTGATGCCTACCTGCGCATGATTCCTCGCACGGAGATGGACATCGCCGTTGTTGGTGTCGGGGTTCGTGTCACCCTTGATGAGTCGGGCAAGGTCACTGACGCCTTGGTGGCCCTTGGTGCGGTTGCGCCGACCGTGGTCCGGGTCCCCGCCGCCGAGGCCGCCCTGATTGGCAGCACGCTCGACGACGCGGCGCTCGCCGTCGCCGCCGCCGCCGCCAGCGCGGCTTGCAATCCCATCGACGACAAGCGGGGCACCATCGCCTACCGCACCCATGTCGCCGGTGTCCTCACCCGCCGTGCGGCGGTTATCGCCGGCCAGCGTGCCGCCGAGAAGAACGGAGCTTCCCGATGAGCCGGATCCAAGTGAGTTGCACCGTCAATGGTGACCCGGTCGACTTCCTGTGCGATGCCGACGGTTCGTTGCTCAACTCGTTGCGCGACGAACTCGGCTTGACTGGCGTCAAGGAGGGCTGCGGTACCGGTGACTGCGGTGCCTGCTCGATCCTGCTCGACGGTGAGCTGAATTGCTCTTGTCTGATCTTCGCCCCCGAAGCGGAGGGCACCACCATCACCACCGTCGAGGGCCTCGCCAACGGCGATCACCTCACGCCGCTGCAGCAGTGCTTCTTGGAGGGCGCCGCCCTGCAGTGCGGAATCTGCACCCCTGGTGTGCTCGTGGCTGCAACGTCGCTGCTCAACCACAATCCGAACCCCACCGAAACCGAGATCCGCTATGCACTGGCAGGCAACCTCTGCCGCTGCACTGGCTACGACAAGATCGTGCGTGCTGTCCGTGAGGCCGCCGCGCAGATAAGGGAGACGTCAGCATGACCATCGCAGAAGATCCCGCCACCACCGCACCCGGCTACAAGTGGGTCGGGACCCGCATGATCCGGCCCGACGGCTTCGAGAAGGTGACTGGCCGCGCCCGTTTCGGTGCGGACCTCAAGCTCAACGGCATGCTCTACGGACACGTGCTGCGCTCGCCCCATGCCCACGCCAACATCGTCTCGATCGACACCAGCGAGGCCGAGAAGATGGCTGGCGTACGTGCCGTCATCACCCGGGCGGATTTCCCCGCGCCGTCCGGCCCTGCCGGCGACCAGGACCTTCAGCGCAACGCCATGGCCCGGGAGAAAGTTCTCTATGAAGGCCACGTTGTGGCCGCGGTGGCCGCGCAGACCCGGGGGCAAGCCAAGGCCGCGGCCGAGGCGATCAAGGTGGTCTACGAGGTCCTCCCGCATGTGATGACCGTTGACGAGGCCATGGCCCCTAGTGCGGCACTGCTGCACCCGAACCTGATGACCAAGGGCATCGATCCGGCACCGACCGGGCCGTCCAACGTCGCCAGCCGAGCCCTGTACCAGGGCGGCGACCTCGATCTCGGTTTCGCCGAGTCCGACGTGGTCGTCGAGGGTACTTTCACCACCAAGCCGGTGCATCACGGCTACATCGAGCCCCACGCGGCCGTGGCGGACACCACCCCGAACGGCCGCACCACGCTGTGGTGTTCGTCGCAGGGACATTTCACGATGCGGGCCATGTCGGCCAAGGTGCTCGGCTGGGAGCCCTCCCGCCTCAAGGTGATCCCGGCTGAGATCGGTGGCGGATTCGGCGGCAAGACCACCATCTACCTCGAGCCGCTCGCGGTGCGTCTGTCCCAGAAGGCGGGGCGACCGGTGAAGATGGTCATGAGTCGGGACGAGGTCTTCCGGGCTACGGGCCCGGCATCGGGTACGAAGATCGTCGCCAAGATGGGTTTCAAGAACGACGGCACCATGGTCGCGGCCGAGTTGTGGATGGCCTATGAGGCCGGTGCCTTCGCTGGGTCACCGGCCGGTGCCGGTTCTATGACCGCGCTGGCTCCGTACACGGTGGCGAACTTCCTCATTGAGGGCTTCGACGTGGTGGTCAACAAGCCCAAGGTTGCGGCTTACCGTGCTCCGGGGGCCCCGATGTCCTCCTTTGCGGTGGAGAGCCTCATCGACGAGGCAGCCACCAAGATCGGTATGGACCCCATCGAGATTCGGCTCAAGAACGCCGTGACCGAAGGTTGCCAGGCCACTTACGGGCCGAAGTTCCCACGGATCGGCTTCGTGGAGACCCTCGAGGCCATCAAGAACCACCCGAACTACCAGATCCCCCTCGGACCCAACCAGGGTCGTGGCGTGGCATCGGGTTTCTGGTTCAACGCGGGGCTCAACTCCAGTGCCACGGTGCACGTGAACGAGGACGGCAACGTCATCGTGGTGACCGGCTCACCGGACATCGGTGGCAGCCGCGCATCGATGGCACTGATGGCGGCGGAGGAGTTCGGCATTGACGCCGCCCGCATCCAACCCGTGGTGGGCGATACCGAGTCGGTCGGCTACAACGACCAGACCGGCGGCAGCCGGACGACGCTGGCCACCGGTGCCGCGGTGATCGAGGCCTGTCGGAAGATTCTCGCCGATCTGCGCGGTCGTGCCGCGAAGCAGTGGGATGTGCCACTCGACAAGGTCGAGTGGGTCGACGGCCAGGCCCAGCATGTGGATGGCACCCAGCCACCGCTGTCGCTCGAAGACCTCGCCAAGGGTTGGAACCGTACCGGTGGTCCGTTGACCGCCAGCGCGGCACTCAATGCCCGTGGCGTCGGTTCGGCCTTCTCGACCCAGGTCGTGGACCTTGAGATCGACCCCGATACCGGTCACGTGACGGTGTTGCGCTACCTCACCGCACAGGACGCGGGCCGGGCGATCCATCCCAGCTATGTCGAAGGTCAGCTGCAGGGCGGTGTGGTGCAGGGCCTCGGTTGGGCCTTGAACGAGGAGTACATCTTCGACCGCAACGGCAAGATGGAAAACGCCAGCTTCCTCGACTACCGCATCCCGGTGGCCTCGGACATGCCCATGATCGACACGATTGTGGTCGAGGTACCCAACCCCGGTCACCCCTATGGGGTCCGCGGGGTAGGCGAGGTCGGTATCGTGCCGCCGCTCGCCGCGGTGGCCAACGCCGTTGAGCACGCGGTCGGCCGCCGTCTCCGCGACCTGCCGTTGTCGCCGGTACGCATCCTCGATGCCATCCTCAACAAGGACTGCTGATGGCGCACGTCCATTTCTCGGCGGGGTTGCGTAGCAGCTTCACCGGTGGGGTGGCCGACCTGGTCGTCGAGGCGACGACCGTGCGCGCGTTGATACGAGCATTGGACGAGCGGTTCCCGGGCATCGGCGAGAAGCTGAGCTCGGGAACCTCCGTCGCCATCGACGGGGAGATCATTCCCGACGCCGACCTCGAGGCACTTGCGCCGCATGCCGAGGTGCATTTTCTCGAAACCCTCGGCGGCGGCTGACCGCTGCGGCAAGTCGTTGTCGCCGAGCCGTACCGCTTCGTGGGTTTTCGACTAGAACGAGGGTAGCGAACTCGTATCCCCTTTTCGATCCTAAGAAACCGGAGTGCACTCATGCGCGAAGCCGTCATCGTCTCCTACGCCCGAACCGGGCTGGCCAAGTCCGGCCGCGGCGGATTCAACATGACGCCGGCCATGACCATCGCCGCTCATGCCATCAACCACGCCGTGGCGAAGTCCGGCATCGAGCCCGAGGCAGTTGAAGACCTCTACCTCGGCAACGGTGCCCATGGCTCTAGCAACCTCGGCCGCCTCGCCGGCTTGCTGGCCGGCCTGCCCATCACGACCGGTGGCTCTACGATCCAGCGTCACTGCTCGTCAGGCCTCAACGCCATCGCCCTCGCCGCCAACTACATCAAACAAGACGGCGCCGATGTGGTGGTCGCCGGTGGTGTGGAGTCCATCTCCATGCCAAACCCCGGTATGGGTGGCTCGGCCAACATGGATCCGGCGTTGACGGACATGTACCCGGCTATCTACATGGCCATGATCGAGACGGCGGACATCGTGGCGCGGCGCTACAACGTGTCGCGCGAATACCAAGACGAGTACTCCCTCCAGTCTCAGCTGCGCATGGGCCGTGCCCAGGCCAGCGGCCTGTTCGAGGATGAGATCGTGCCCATGGCCACCAAGATGCGCGTCGTGAACCGCGACACCAAGGAAGAGACGATGGTCGACGCCATCGTCGATCGTGACGACTGCAACCGGCCCGAGACCACTATTGAGGGTCTTGCCAAGCTGCAGCCGGTACGGGGCGAGGGCCATTTCATCACTGCCGGCAATGCGAGCCAGCTGTCCGACGGCGCGGCAGCGGTCGTGATGATGTCCTCGGAAGAGGCGGCTCGGCGCAACCTCGAGCCCATGGGGGCGTTCAAGGGTTGGGCCGTCGCGGGCTGCGAACCCGACGAGATGGGCATCGGGCCCATTTACGCGGTGCCGAAGCTGCTCAAGCGCCACGGCCTCACCGTGGATGACATCGACCTGTGGGAGCTGAACGAGGCCTTCGCCAGCCAGTGCCTGTACTCGCGCGACACCCTCGGAATCGACCCCGAGAAGTACAACGTCAACGGCGGCTCAATCGCTATCGGGCACCCCTTCGGCATGACGGGGACCCGTTGCGCGGGCCATATTCTTCAAGAGGGCAAGCGCCGCGGTGCCAAATGGGGTGTCGTCACCATGTGCATCGGTGGCGGCCAGGGCGCAGCCGGTCTGCTCGAGATCTACTGACCTTCGACTTCCTCTCCGTACCTTTTCACGGTGGTCGCACCCCCAGGGGTGCGACCACCGTCGCGTGCGTCAGGGCTCGGGCTGCTCAGCGCCGTCGGGCAGCGATATTGGGAAACTGCCCGGTCGTGGCGGTGACCCCGCCGTCCACGGGCAAGGCCACTCCCGTGATGAACGAGGCGTCGGGTGAGAGGAGAAAGGCCACTGCCGCGGCGAGCTCAGAAGCCTCCCCCCAGCGGGCCATGGGAACCACATCGAGAATGTTCTGGTCCACGTCAGCACGGTTGCGCATCGGCTCGGTCATCCCGGTCTTGGTGGGGCCGGGGCACACCGCGTTGACGCGGATGCCTTCGTGAGCGACGTCGAGAGCGGCCGCCTTGGCCAGGTTGATTACCGCCGCCTTGGAGGCGTTGTACGTCCACAGCCCCGGGTCGGCCCCGATCCCCGAGGTTGAGCCGGTGACAACGATGGCACCGCCTGAGACCTTGCGCAGCGCGGGCAACGCGGCGCGCATTCCGAGGGCGACCGCTCGGACATTGACCTCCATCACCTGGTCGAACATGGCCATCGGGGCTCGCTCGATAGCGCCAAAGCCCCCAATGCCGGCATTGAGAAAAACGCCGTGCAGCGCACCGAAGTGCTCCTCGGCGGCGCGCACCATGGCCTCGTTCGTCGCCTCGGTGGTGACGTCCCCGGCGACGGCCACCACGCCATCGACCCCGTCGGTCCAGCGCAAGCCGTCCTCGCTCCGGTCTACCGCGACGACCATCGCCCCTTCGGCGACCAGTCGTTCGACCGTCGCTCGACCAATGCCCGAAGCTGCGCCGGTGACGCCGTACACCCTGCCCGTATTTGTGCTCATGGGCCAGACCGTAGTGGCTGGGCCGAGGGCGGAACGGCCCGTGCTGCGGTGGGAGGAGCCGGTGTCTAGAGCAGGCCCTTGCGGCTGCGGCTCCACGGGACGTCGCGGTCGACGCGGGGCTCCGAGGGCAGACCGAGCACGCGTTCGCCGACGATGTTGCGCTGGATCTCGTCGGTGCCGCCGCGGATCGCCATCGAGGGCGAGGTGAGGAAGGTGAGGCTGTGCTCGTTGTCGGTCAGCATCGCCTCGGGGCCGAGCGAGTCGAGGGAGATGGTGGCGCGGTCTCGATACTGGCGGGTGGATCGCAGTTTGGCCCCCGAGCCCGCCGGGCCGGGTTGACGCGAGGCCGCCGCTCGGCCGTTGGTCCAAGCGGCAGCCTGGTCGAAGGAGTAGGCCTTGGTGGCGCGTTGTCGCCACAGCGGATCCTCGAAACGGCCGCTGGGCAAAAGGGCTGCCAGCCATGAGGGTGGCGTAGGGGCGGCGCCTTTGCGCTTTTTCACGCCGCCGCCGCCTCCACCCCCGCCGGCCGCGGCTCGTTCATGGGCCAGCACCGTCACGGCGACGTTCCAGCCCAGGCCAAGGTTCCCAATGCGATAGCTGTCTGGTATGCGTGCCCCGGAGACGAAGACCTCGGAGAAGTGTTTGTCGCTGTTCATCTGGACCAGGGGGCGGACCTCGACCCCGGGGCTGTCCATGCGGATGGCGAACATGCTGAGGCCATTGTGCTTGGGGACCTCGGGGTCGGTGCGGGCTAGAACCAGGCCCCAGGTGGCCCACATGCCGCGGCTGGTCCACACCTTTTGGCCGTCGAGGATCCATTCGTCGCCGTCTCGTTCGGCCCTCATGGCGACGTTGGCGAGATCGGAGCCGGCCTCCGGCTCGGAGAACATTTGGCACCAGATCTCTGAGCCATTGGCGATGGAGGGCATCCATTGGCCTTGCTGTTGCTCGCTGCCGTGAGCGAGCAGGGTGGGGCCGACCATGGCCAGCCCAACCGCATAGACGTACAGATCGGGCACGGAGAACTCGCGCTGGACACGCTTGATGGCGCGGCTCTCGTCCGCGCTGGCGTCACGGCCGCCGAGCTCACGGGGCCAGGACGGCACGGCCCAGCCTCCGGCCGCGGCGCCATCGAGATAACGGCGCCCCGATTCGAGATCGTCGTTGCCCACACCCATCGTGGCCGCACGAACGCCCGGATCGCGGCGTTCGAGGAACGCCTCCATACCAGAACGAATGTCGTCGTCGCTCAGCATGGTTGGATGGTAGTGCGCGGTGGGACCATTCGTTACCCGTACCGCATGGGCCGAGCCCGTCGAGCTACGGTGCGCGCATGTTGTCGAGGTTTCGCGTGCTGGACATGACCGACGAACGCGGGCAGCTGGCGGGCTATCTGCTGGCGGCCCTTGGGGCGGAGGTGATTGCGGTGGAGCCGCCGGGCGGTAGCCGCAGCCGCCTGCGGGCACCGTTGGGTCCGACCGGGCTGTCTCTCGCCCATGCGGCGGCGAACCGCGGCAAGCGTTCGATCACTGTTGATCTGGCGGCGGCGGAAGGCCGCGACGGCTTCGGGCGGCTCCTCGAGGGAGCGGACGTGCTGCTGGTGGCAGGCACCCCAAGTGAGCAAGCTGCGCTCGGTATCGACCACACTGCGCTGAGCGCTGCCTACCCCCGACTGGTCGTGGTGTCGATCAGCCCGTTCGGCCTGCATGGACCCAAAGCCGACTGGGCGGCCACCGATCTGACTGTTTGGGCTGCCGGTGGGCCCTTGGCGCTGTCGGGTGACCCCAACCGCGCTCCAGTGCAGGTGAGCGCGCCGCAGGCGTTCCTGCACGCCTCGGCCACCGCGGCCAGCGGGGCGGTGCTGGCGCTGCTCGAACGCGACCAGTCCGGACTTGGCCAGCAGGTGGATGTGTCCGCGCAGCTTTCGGCCATGCCCTTTACCCAGTCCGCGGTGCTCAGCACCAAGGTCGGCGCCGATTTGTTGGCCCGCTCCGGTGGGGGCATCAAGAGCGGGGAGGTGTTCCTGCGCTTCGTGTATCCGGCCCAGAACGGACATGTGTCCATCACCCTGGTGTTCGGTGCCGCAGTTGGTCCCTCGACACAGCGGCTCATGCGGTATCTGGGGGAGCAGGGCTGGTTGGAGCCAGCCGAGGTCGAACGGGATTGGGTGGGTTACCACATCGCGTTGGCCGAGGGCCGTGAGCCGCTCGCGGGGTTCGAGTCGCTCAAGCAGCGCGTGGCGGCCTTCACCGCTTCGCGCACCAAGGAGGACTTGTTCGCATTGGCCCGAGAGCAACGACATCTCATTGCGCCGGTGGCCACGACCGCTGATGTGCTGGCCTCGGAGCAATTCGCCGCCCGCGGGTTCTGGCAGGTCATTGACGCCGTGCGTTATCCCGGCCCGTGGGCTCGAAGCGCGGTGCCTTGGCCGGTGCTCGCCGCGGCGCCTCCGGCTGGGGTCGACAGCGACAACATCCTCGCCGAGCCCGACCGCCCGGCGTGGGTACGCCCGGCGGCGCCGGCCACGAAGCCATCCGGCGCCTCGCGCCCGTTGGAAGGGCTCAAGGTGCTCGACTTCATGTGGGCCGTGGCCGGCCCCACGTTGTCTCGGACGCTGGCCGATGCCGGGGCGACGGTGCTGCGGGTGGAATCGTCGTCCCGGGTCGATCCTGCCCGGGCCTTCATGCCGTTCATCGACAACCAGTTCGGGGTGGAGAACTCCTCGCTGTTCCACAATCTCGGTGCGGGCAAGAAGAGCCTCGCCCTCGACCTCAATCGGCCGGAGGGCAGGGAGGTGGCTTTGGACCTGGCGCGCTGGGCCGACGTGGTGTGCGAGTCCTTCTCGCCCAAGGCGATGCGCAGTTTCGGTCTCGATTACGAACAGCTGCGAGCGGTAAACCCGTCGGTGGTGATGCTCTCGTCGTGTCTGTTCGGCCAGACCGGACCCCTCGCCTCCTTCGCTGGCTATGGCAACCTCGCTGGTGCCATGACCGGCTTTTACAACCTGACCGGCTGGCCCGACGGCGATCCCGAGGGTCCCTTCGGTGCCTTCACCGACTATGCCGCCCCGTCGGTGGCACTCACCACGCTGTTGGCCGCGGTCGATCACCAGCGCCGCACCGGGCAGGGCCAGCACCTTGATTTCTCCCAGGCCGAGGCCTCGTTGCATTTCTTGGCCTCAGCACTGCTCGAATACGAACAATGTGGCCGCCTGGCCGAGCGGCGCGGCAATGCCGACCTCGAGATGTGCCCCCACGGGGTGTTTCCCGCCGCTGGTGAGGATCAGTGGGTGGCCATTGTGGCTCAAGACGACGCGGCGTGGGCCCGTTTGGCCTTGCTCGTCGGGCGGGCGGACCTCGCCGACCTCGGTGCCCAGGCACGGCTCGGCCGGCGCGTCGAACTCGAAGCACTGGTGAGCGCGTGGAGTTCGCTCCGTTCACCCGGCCAGGCCGAAGCGGCCTGCCAGGCGGTGGGTGTGGCCGCTCACTCGGTGCAAAACGCGCCTGAACTGGCCGTGGATGCCCAGTTGGCCCATCTCGGCCACTGGCGAGTGGTCCCGCACCCCCAACATGGAGACACCGTGGTGGAGGGACCGCGTTTGAGACTGTCACGGACGCCGATCGGTCCGCGGTCCGCCGGTCCGGTTCTGGGGGAGCACGTTCGGCCGGTGCTGGAGGAGTTGCTCGGCTATGACGGTGCCCGGATCGACGCGCTCGTGGCCTCGGGCGTGTTCGACTGAGGTTGGGCTAGGGCGGGTCCGGTGGCGACGCCATGGGTCGCATGGCGGCGTCGCGGACGCTACGGTCCGTTCCGCCCGGCGTGATACCAGCGCCGGACTGGGCAGTGGAGGTTACGGGAATGACCCTGCAGACGTGGCAGATCGGTGAGGCCAAGATCACCAAGGTGACCGAGATGGAGCAGCGTTGGCCTGGCTTCGCCGTGATCCCCCAAGCCACCCAGGCGGCGATGAAGGAGCACGATTGGGTGCTCGGTCCCTTCGCCGACCGGGAGTCGGGCAAGATCCGGTTGTCCTTCCATGCATTTTGCATCGAGATCGGTGATGAGAAGATCATCGTGGACACCTGTGCTGGCAACGACAAGGTCCGTCCCAACTTCGAGGCGCTCGGTGATCTGCACACCGACTTTCTCGAACGTATGACCGAGGCCGGCTTTGGCCCCGACGACGTCACTGCGGTGGTCTGCACGCACCTCCACGTCGACCACGTCGGCTGGAACACCAACCTGGTGAACGGGGTGTGGGTGCCCACCTTTCCCAAGGCCCGCTACGTGTTCGGCGCCAAGGAATGGAACCACTGGCGGGGCGAGCCACAGGTGTACGGCGACGTCGTGGGCGACAGCATCAGGCCCTGCATCGACGCCGGTTTGGCGGAGCTGGTGGAATCTGATTTGCGGCTGAACGACGCGGTGTGGCTGGAGCCGACGCCTGGCCATACTCCCGGCCATCACAGCGTGCGGATCTCCTCCGGTGGTCTCGACGCGGTCGTGACCGGCGACCTGGTGCATCACCCCATCCAGTTCGAACATCCGGATTGGTCCAGCGAGCCCGACGTCGACAAGCCAATGGCCATCGACACCCGCCGGAGCTTCGCGGAGCGCTACTGCGACGATCACACCATCGTGCTCGGTACCCATTTCGGTGGTCCGAGCTGTGGCCATCTGCGGCGCCTCGACGCTGGTGGCTGGTGGCTGGACTCGACCGGTTTTGCCGACGTCAGCTGAACTCGCTCCCGCCACGGCTGCTGAGGGACCTGCCCGATCAGCTGCTGTGGCGGGGCTGCGAGTTGTCTAGGGAGGGCATCCGTTTGCGGGACCCGAACGGGTTGTCCTCGTTGAAGAATGCGCCCCCGAGGCTGGCCATCAGGTAGGCCGAATGGCCCGCCGAAATGGCGGCACGAAAGCCTTGGGCATCCTGCGCATCGTTGACTTGGCGCTTGATCATCTGCGCCACCATGGGGTGCAGAGAGGCGATGCGCTCGGCCTTGGCCATGACCGCCTCTGTCAGTTGCTCCAACGGTACGACCGCGGAGACGAAGCCGAGCTCGTGCGCCGCGTTGGCATCGAGCCAGCCTTGTTCCCACATCAGGTCCTTGGCCCGGCGGGCGCCAATGTCCCACGGCGTCGATTGGTACTGAAACAGGAAGGGAATGAACCGGGCGTTCTCGGCGGCAACGATGAGGTCCATCGCCGCCGCGATCATCCAGCCGCCGTAGATGCAACTGCCGTGCACCGCAGCGAGTGTCGGTTTGGGTAGGTCCCGCCAGCGCATGGTGTTCTCGACATTCCAGTCCCAGGACCGCTGCTGGATGCCGAGGACACCTTTTGGATAGGGCCTGGCCTCGCGGTCGGCGAGTTCCTCGGCGGTGCCGATGTCGTGGCCGGAGGACCAGTGTTCGCCGTTACCGAACAGGACCACGACCCGGACCTCATGGTCGGCCATGGCTTCTGTGAAGGCGGCATCGAGTTCTTCGAGGAGCACTCTGGATTGGGCGTTGCGGTACTGGGGGCGGTCCATTGTCACCGCCGCCACCGGTCCGATTCGCTCATAGCGCACCGTGTTCATGGCGTGGGTCCTTTAGGGGTTGGGGCTGGCCTGGGGCAGGAGAGCCTCAGCCGCCGACGACTACCCGGATGGGCTTGCCCTCAAGGTATGCGCTGATGTCCTCGGCAATGTCGCGGTAGAAACCGTCGTAGACGTTGTGGGACACGTAGCCGATGTGAGGGGTGGCCAGTACGTTGTCCAGCGTTCGGAAAGGGTGGCCCGCGGGCAGCGGTTCTATGCCGTAGGCGTCGAGTCCCGCGCCGGCGATGGTGTGGGCCGCGCAGGCCTCGGCCAATGCCACCTCATCGCAGATGGGGCCTCTGCTGCTGTTGATGAGCCACGCCGTCGGCTTCATCTGGGCCAGTTCCGCTGCGCCGACGAGAGAACGGGTGCGCTCGGAGAGCACCAGATGGATGCTGAGAACGTCAGATCGACGCCACAGCTCGTCTTTGCTCACCAGCTCGGCCCCGATTTCGACACACCGCTCGGCGCTGAGGTTTTGGCTCCAGGCGATGAGGTTCATGCCAAAGGCCTTGCCGACTGACGCCACCATGGCACCGATGCGTCCCAGCCCGAGGAGACCGAGCGTGGCGCCGTGCAGGTCGGTGCCCACCGTGCTCATCCAGCCGCCGCGGCGGACATTGCCGATCTCGGTGGGGACATGGCGCAATGCGGCCAGGATCAGGGCCCAAGTCAGTTCGGCCGTGCTCTGAACGCTACCGCCGGTTCCACACAGGGTGATGCCTTGTTCGAGGCAGGCGGCCTCGTCGATGACGGCATTGCGGGGGCCGGTCGTGACCAGCAGACGAAGGTTGGGCAGGCGCTGCAATAGGGAGCGATCAAACGCGGTGCGTTCACGCATGGCTACTACCGCCTCGTACGGCTCGAGCCGGGCCACCAACGCCTCGCGGTCATCGAGATGGTCCGAGAACGCCTCGTAGATAACCCCTTCCGGCGCTGGAAAGGCGGCCAGGTAGCTCGCGGCAACGGACTGATAGTCGTCGAGAATGGCGACGCGCATCTAGCCGACCACCGTTATGAATCGTTCCAGCGCCGCGATGTGCTCGCCGACCGTGGTGAAGCCTGGTGCCTCCATGCCAGTCCAAGCTGCCGTGGTACTCATGGCGTTGATGGTCACGTAGTCGATGCCCGCCTCGCGAGCGCTCTCGACCGAGCTTGCCCAGCGGGCCTCGCCGAGGCCGTACATGAGCGTGAATTCGAGGGGGAAGCTCGCTGGGTCCCGCCCCCCTGCGACGAGGAGGTCGCGCAGTTCGCTGGCTTGTTGGACGGTCTTTCGACCAGCGCTGGCAAAGGTGAAGCCGTCGCCCACCCGAGCCGCCCGGCGGAAGGCCACCTTGGTCGAGCCGCCGAACCATAACGGGATCGGCCGGCGCGGCCGGGGCAGGATGCCGGCCCGCTCGATGCGGTGATGATCGGTGCTCACCTCAACGACGGGGTCGGTCCACAACTGACGCATCAAGGTGATCTGGTCATCGAAACGGGCGCCGCGGCCCTCCCAGGCGATGCCGAGTCCCTCGTACTCGACGGGGTTCCAGCCGGTGCCGATGCCGAGTCGCAGCCGACCGCCGGAGAGAATGTCGACTTCGGCCGCCTGTTTGGCGGCGAGCACGGTCTGGCGTTGGGGCAGGATGATGATGGCCGTCTCGAACTCGATTGTGGTGGTCACGCCGGCGAGAAAACCAAACAGCACGAAGGGCTCGTGGAACGCATCGCGCTCGGTGTAGGGGCCCCATAGCTTGGGTTGACGGCCGCTGTGCTCGGCGCCGAGGACGTGGTCGTAGGCCACGATGTGGCTGTAGCCGAGCGACTCGGCCGCCTGGGCGATGTCGCGGATGGCGATGGGGTCATCGCCGATCTCGGTGGTGGGGAAGGTGGCTCCGAATTTCACCTTCTCATTGTGGCCCATCAGGCCCCGCGTTGCCCGATACTATCGGGTACGGCCTCGCGGTATTCTCGGTGGGGCGTTAGGGTCAGCCCATGTCACTGAAGGTCAGGAAACTGCCAGGTGCACCCTTTGGTGCGTTGGTTGAGGGCCTCGAACCGGCGGAGTTTCCCTCCGAGGACATCGTCGCCGCCGTACGGAGCGCCTTAGCGAGTCATGTCCTGCTGGTGGTCCGCGGCCATCAGCCCCCTTCGGACCACGACCTCGTCCGCTTCGCGGCCGCCTTCGGACCGTTGTTCGATGGTGGCGAACTGTTCGGTATCTCCTCGCCGACCAAGGAGATCCTGCGGTTGAGCAGCGAACGTAATGAACTCGGGTTAGAGAGCGGCCCGTCGGCGGTGACCCCGTTGCCGTGGCACACCGATTATTCCTACCTGCCCTGTGCCGCCCGGGAGACCTTCCTCGAGGCGGTGCGGCTGCCCCCCGGGGGCGGCGGGAGGACCTGGTTCGCCAATGCCTACGATGCTTGGGAGTCGTTGTCCCAGACCATCCACGACCGTCTCGACGGACTGATCGCCATCCACTCGATCAAAGGCAGTGGTCGCTATCTCAGCCAAGATGAGCAGCAAGCGGCACAAGCCGGTCGGGCCTACAAGAACCCCGCAGTCAGCTACCCCGGGGCACGGGTTCCGGCCCGTCACCCGCTCGCTCATCGACATCCCGATACCGGCCGGGTGGCGCTCTACGTGAACTCCTTGGTCGCGGGTATCGAGGGCTGGGAGCCACAAGACGCCAGCGAGTTGCTGGAGGACCTGATGGTCCATGCCACCGATGAGGGCCGGGTGTACGGCCATGGATGGGAGGAGGGCGATCTGGTGATTTTTGATGACATCGGCGTCATTCACCGGCGCGACTCCTCCGACCCCGAGCAAATCCGCACCATGCGCCAACTGTCGACGATGCTGAACGACGACGGTCTGAGCTAGGACCCGCCCGGGCCGCAAGCGCACCCCGCGGGGGTTAGGACATCGCCCATTGCAAGAGGGTGTGGGCCGGGTCCTCGTCACGGTGATGTTCGAACACCGCGTGGACCGCGGCCCCGATGATCAGCGGCTGGTGCGGGTCTCCGATGAGGTTGCCGACGATGCGCACATCGTCGGCGTGGGCCAACTCGACCAGGACCACGACGTAGGGCCCTTGCTCGGCCAGCGCGGGATGCACCGGGTGCCAGATGCGCTCGTGGCTGTAGATGATGCCCTCTGCGGTCGTCTCCTCGTAGCGCAGGTCGAAGCTGTGACAGCGATGGCAGACCCATTCGGGACCCCACTGCCAACGGTTGCAGCCGTTGCAGCGCTGTAGCAGCAGTTTCTCCTGTTGCAGACCCTCCCAGAAGGGGGCGTCGAGGCCGTCACGCGACGGAGCGGGCTTGGCCAGCCCGGGGCGAAGGTAAGGGGTCATGCTCACAGCGTTGCCTCGCTCCCGAAGATGGAGGAACTGACGGGGGTGACCATCGGGCCTGAACAGACCATGGCCACCTGCGCGTCGGGTACCTGACAGGTGGAATCGCCCCAAATCTGGCGGACGGCCTCGATGTTGAGGCCCAGGCCGTGCATATAACACTCGGCCAGATTCCCGCCGCTGGTGTTGAGCGGTAGCTTGCCGCCCGAGGCGGAAAGGTTCTCAATGGTGCAGAACTCATTGGCTTCTTCCGCGGTGCAGAAGCCGTGCTCGACGATGCTCATCAAGACGCCGCCGGTGAAATTCTCATAGCTCTGCAACACGTCGACATCGCCCGGACCGAGTTGCGCCATGTCGTAGAGCCGCGGGGCGACCGTGGTGAAGCCCGAAGAGGCGTACTCCGGCGTGTTGTGCACCGGTGCGCCGGCACGGTGCTGGGATCCGGACACGGCGGCGAGGACGTAGCAAGGGTCATGGTCGAAGTCCTTGGCTCTTTCGGCGGAGACCAAGACCATGGCGGCGGCGCCATCGTTCTCCTGGCAGCAGTCGAAGAGGTGGAACGGTTCCACAATCCAACGCGACGCGTCGTAGGTGGCCTCATCGAGCGGCCGACCGTGCATCACGGCGCGTGGGTTGTGCTGGGCGTGGGCGTAGGAAGCCAACGAGATGGCCCGCAGGGCTTCTTGGGCTACGCCGTGATCGTGCATGAAACGGTTCACCTTCATGGCAAACATGTGCGCCGCGGACATCAGCCCGTAGGGCAGGGTGTGCGCCGCCGTGCCCGAGACGATTCGGCTGCGTGGTCCCTGGCCGAAACGGCCGAATTGGCCCTGGGCCAGAGCTCGGAAGACGACGACACATTCGGCCTGACCGGTGGCAATGGCCGCGGCCGCGTTGGCCAGGGCGCCTGACCCGCCGCCGCCGCCGCCGCCCCATTGCATGGCGGCGAAGCTGAGTTGCTTGCAGCCGAGCGCGGCGGACAACCGGGAGGCATCCGATCGGTCGTTGCTGTAGGAGGAGAAGCCGTCGACGTCGGTGGGGTTGATCCCGGCGCTGGCGCAAGCGCCCAAGACGGCTTCAATAGCCAGCTTGAACTCTTGGTCCGGCGAGCGGCCCCACTTGTAGTACTCGGTCTCGGCGACGCCAACCACGGCGGCCTTGCCCCGAAGCGTGCGATGCGTGCTCATGCGTTCCCCCTGATCTCGCCAACCGGCAGACGTGCCTGCGGAAGTTAGCCCGGCGCAGTGTAGGGAATACGGGCGGCGCGGGTAGGCGATACGATCCGCGGTGAACGAGCCGCGGTCTGTGCCGCGGCACCGCGGCCAAATCACTCGCACCAACACCTCAAGGGGATTGCCATGTCCAAGCGTGTACTGCTGACCGGTGCCTCCACCGGCATCGGCTTCGCCACCCTGCAGATGCTTGTCGCCGATGGTCATGAAGTGACCTCGCTCGATGTCAAACCGGCGCCCGTGGGTGCGGCGGTGCACTACCACTGCGATCTGTCCGACCCTGAATCCATCGATGCGGTCGTGGCGCAGTTGCACGGTCGCTACGACGCGGTGTTGAACGTGGCCGGTGTCGCCGGGTCGATGGGGGCCGAATTGGTGTTGCGGGTCAACGTGTACGGGTTGCGCCACCTGACCGAGGCGTTGCTGGCGGGCGGCAAGATCACCGCGCCGGGTGGTTCAATCGTGAATATCGCCTCGCTGGCCGGAGTGGCCTGGGAGCGGCACCTCGATCGCATCAACGCCCTCGAAGATGCGGCGGACTTCGCCGCCGGCATCGAGGTGGCCAAGGCCTATGACCGCGGCGGCCCCGCGGCCTACGTCCTGTCCAAGGAATGGGTTGTGGCCTACACCAAGCGGCTGGCCGGTCGAGTGGTGACCCAGGGCATCCGGGTGAACAGCGTCAGCCCTGGCCCGGTGATCACGCCACTGTTCCCGTACTTCGAGAACGACGCCGGCAAGGAACAGATGGCTTGGATGAACGAGCAAGTGGGCCGGCCCGCCCAGCCCGAGGACGAGGCCGAGGTGGTCTGCTGGCTTGCCGTGGGGGCCAGCGGCTGGGTGAACGGTGTCGACTTACCAGTGGACGGCGGCCTGCAGGCAGGCATGGCCGTCGGTTGGGCCGACATGAAGGCCTCGCCGGCGTTGAGGGCCCGTCGCAGCTCCTAAGCGGTATCCTGCGCCCCGACGCCGGGTCATCGGGCTCGGCGCGGGGTAGCTCTGCAGGGGGAACCATGAAGTTCGGGTACCTGACGTTGAACTCCGCCGATGGCATTCGGCCCGATCGCCTGGCCCGCGAGCTTGAGGACCGCGGCTTCGACTCGATGTGGGTGCCGGAGCACAGCCACATCCCGACCAGCCGCGGTTCGGCCTATCCCGGTGGCGGTGACCTGCCCGACGGGTACTGGCACATGATGGACCCCTTTGTGTCCTTGCAGGCTGCCGCCGGCGCGACCTCGACGCTCATGCTGGCCACCGGCGTGTGCCTGCTACTCGAGCACGACCTCTTGGACTTGGCCTGTACCGTGGCCACCCTCGACGTGCTCTGCGGCGGCCGCGTGCTGCTCGGCGTCGGCGTGGGCTGGAACGAGGAGGAGTTGGCCAACTGCCGCCCGGACGTTCCGTTTAAGCAGCGCTACTCGGCCATGCGCGAACGCGTCGCGGCGTTGCGGGCGTGCTGGACAGGGGACACGGCGTCCTTCGAGGGTCGTTACGAGCGCTTCTCCGACTCATGGGTGTACCCCAAGCCGGTGCAGCGGCCCGTGCCCATCGCACTCGGTAACGCCGGACGGGTCGGCATTAAACATGCCGCAGAGTACGCGGACCATTGGTGTCCGCTCGACGCGCAGCTGCTCAACTACGACGGTCGGCCCGACGTGCGTGGTGCCGTTGAGCTGTTCCGCCGTGTCGCGGCGGAAGCCGGCCGCAAGGCCGAGGACATTCCCATCTCGATGTTCGCTTTCGGAAAGCCCAACCGCAAGCGCATCGACACCTACCTCGAACTCGGCGTCGAACGCATCGTCATCCCGCCCGCCCGGATGCATCGTCACGACGAATCGGTCACCCTGGCCTGGCTCGACGACTGGGCGCCGGTCATGGCTGAACTCGGGGCCACTGGCGGCGGTGTCGCCTGATGGCTGATCGCATCGGTTGGGTAGGCCTCGGTGGTATGGGCCGGCCGATGGCTGCCAATGTGGCCCGGGCCGGATTCGAGCTGACGGTGTGCGACCTGCGGGCGGAGCCGGTGGCCGAATTGGTCGGCCTCGGCGCGGCCTCGGCCGAGAACGCGGTTGCGGTGGCAGCCGCGGCGGATGTGCTGTTCGTGTCGCTACCCAACAGTTCGATGAGCAAGCAGGTGGCGGCCGAGGTGTTCGCCTCGTCGGTTCGACCGTCGCTCTACGTCGAGCTGAGCACCCTGTCGCCCACGCTCATGCGGGGCCTCGCGGGACAGGCGGCTGAGGTCGGGGTCGGGTTCTGTGATGCGCCGGTGTCGGGCAATGTTCGCGCCCGGCGCGACGGCACGCTGTCAGTCATGGTGGGCGGCGAGCCCGAGGCATTTGAGCGGATCAGCCCGCTCTTGCACGCCTTCGGGGCCAACGTCGTGCACCTTGGGCCCGTCGGCGCCGGCAGCGTGGCCAAGATTGCCAACAACCTCATCGCGTTGACCTCTCTGGTCACGGCGATGGAAGGTCTCTTGCTCGGGGCGCGGGCGGGGCTCGATTTCGCGCTGCTGTGCGAGGTGGTGATGACTGCGAGCGGTGCGGGCCCCCAGGTGCTCGGGGTGGCACATCAGCAACGCAGCCGTCGCTACCGCGAGTCGACCTCGCCTCAGGCCGCGCTGCGTCTGGCGGTCAAGGACCTCGAACTTGGCGTGGAGTTGGCGGCGGAGGTCGGCCTGCCCGTGCGTACGGCGCAGGCCGCGTTGCAGACCTGGCGAGAGGCGGAGGCCGCAGGCCTGGCCGAGGCCGAGATCTTTGCGCTGTTGGACTACCTCGAGGCCGTCGTGATCGATGTGCCCTCTGCTACCGAAAGGGCCAATTCATGACCACATCCGCTTCGCAGATCATCGACGTCGAGGCCCTTGGCTGGTTCACCGTGACGGCCGGTGTCCAAGCGCGGCCGCTGTGGGTGGCCGCCGACAACAGCCGCCGGGTGCTGTTCATCCGCTTCAGCCCCGGGGCGGCACTGGACCGTCACGTACATGACGGCGACGAAGTTCAGTACGTGCTTGAAGGTTCCGTGGGTGACGACTACGGCACGATCGAGGCCGGAAACGTGGGCTACCGCCCATCGGGCTGCACCCATACCGTGCACAGCAGCACCGGGGCGACCACGGTGGCGTTCATCACCGGGGGAGTCAAGCCGGTGGCCGACGGCGAAGTTGGTGGGCCGGCGTCGGTGGTGATCGATGTCGGCGCCGTGCCAGAACAGGAACTGCGGCCGGGCATCTTTGCCCGCGAGGTGTGGTCGGACCCCGACCGCGACCGTCGGGCCCTGGTGGTGCGCTATGAGCCCGGCGCCACCATTGCGCGCCATCGCCATGTCGGCGACGAGTTCGTCTATGTGCTCCGCGGCTCGCTCGGCGACGAGTCGGGGGTGATCACCACCGGCAATGCCGGATTCCGCCACGACGGCTGCGAGCACACGGTGAGCACCACCACGGGCGCCACGGTGTTCGCGGTGGTGCGCGGCGGGGTCGAGCGGGCTGAGGTCTGATCAGCCGCCGCGCTCAGGAGCTACCGATGGACAGCAGGTTGACCAACGGTCGGTATAGCTCTTCGAGGTAGGCGATCTCTTCGCCGTCGAGGGTCAGCTCGCACGCCGCGACCAACTGGTCGAGTTGCTCGACGCGCGACACCCCGACCACGGGGGAGACGACTTCTGGCTTGGACAACAGCCAGGCCAGGGCGATCTGGGCCGGGGTGGCGCCGCGCTTGGCCGCGAGCTCGATGACCCGGTCGGCGATGGCGAAATCGGCGTCGCCTCGGTACAAGCCCTCGGTGCGGGCCCGATCCTGGCCTTGGGATCGGCTGGTCGAGCCCTTGTCGAACCCGCCGTGGTAGGAACCGGCGAGAATTCCTCGGGCCAATGGTGACCACGGCATGATCCCCACTCCCGTGGATGCGCAGTATGGGGTCATCTCGCGCTCCTCCTCCCGATAGATCAGGTTCCAATGGTTCTGCATCGACACGAACGGGGTCCAGCCGTTCAACTTGGCCGTCAACTGTAGTTCGGCGAACTGCCAGGCGAACATCGAGGAGGCACCGAGGTAGAGCACCTTGCCTGCTTTGACGGCGTCGTGAAGAGCCTCCAGCGTCTCCTCGATGGGGGCCCGAACCGCACCGGGGATGCCGTGGGGGTGGCGGTGGATCACCAGTTGATCGATGTAGTCGTGTCCGAGCCGTGCCAGGCAGGCGTCGATACCCTCGCGGATGTGTTTGCGGGACAGACCGCCCTGGTTGGCCGCGGGCCCCATCGGCATGGAGATCTTGGTGGCGAGTACGTAGTGATCCCGGGGGGCGAGCTCACCGAGGAGGGTACCGACGACCTCCTCGCAGGCACCGCTGCCGTAGATGTCGGCACAGTCGAAGGTGGTGACACCGCGCTCGAAGGCGGCGCGGAAAATCGGACGAGCATCATCGATGCCGATCGTCCAGTCGCCTTGGTGGCCACGGCCAGGTTGGCCGAAGTTCATGGTGCCCAGCGTCAATCGGGACACTCGGAGGCCGCTGCGGCCGACTTGCACGCTCTTGAGCATTGGATCCTCCGGTGCGGGGCGGGAGTTAAGGACGGAACTGGAGTGGCCGGGGGACCAGGCTCGCCGGCCGGGAAACCTGGCGGTAGGCCAACTGCACCCATTCACAGATGAAGGACCGGGTGTCGCGGGGGTCGATCATCTCCTCCATCTGGAATTTCGACAACGGCCCAATGGGCCCCCGAGCGCTCTCGATGCGGGCGTTGAGCTCGGCCCGCAGCGCCGCGGGGTCTGCGGCCTCGGCCAACTGGCGCTTGTAGGCCGCTTCAATACCGCCTTCGGGCGGGATGCCGCCGACATCGGCGGCGGGCCATACCACCCGGACTGACGGCGTGGACTGTGGCGTGGCCCAGTTGTTTCCCGCCACGCCGAAGCTGCGCCGCATGAGCACCGTGAAGATGGGAACCTCGATCTGGGCAAAGGCCACCATCCACTCCGCTCCCTTGCGGATGGTGCCGTTGATCTCGTGTTCGAGCCCGACGGCGA
This sequence comes from Ferrithrix thermotolerans DSM 19514, assembly GCA_945906305.1. Taxonomy (GTDB): domain Bacteria; phylum Actinomycetota; class Acidimicrobiia; order Acidimicrobiales; family CAIXPF01; genus CAIXPF01. Next base: position 22,719 of record CAMDQT010000018.1, read on the forward strand.
AACCCGGGTTGTCGCACAGGTTCAAGACCGGGAGGTGGAATAGGTCGCACAGGTCCAGCAGGCGTCGTACCTTGTCGCAGCCGTCCGCGGTGAGCGCGCCGCCGTTGACGTGGCGGCTGTCCGAGGCGATGACGCCGAGCGGGTGGCCGTTGAAGCGGACCAGACCGGTGACCTGATCGGTGCCCCACAACGCCCCGATCTCGAAGAAGGAGTCCCGGTCTGCCATCAGCTCGATGGTGCGGCGGATGTCGAAGGTGGTCGTCCGCTTTCGGGGCACGATGGCGAAGAGTTCCTCCTCGCGTCGATCGGGCGGATCTTGCGGATTGGATGGGGCCACCGGGGGGGCCTCGTACACGCTGGAGGGCAGGTAAGACAAGAAGCGACGGGCCATTGCCACCGCTTCCTGCTCCGTTTCGGCCAGGTTGTCGACCGATCCGTTGCGGCAGTGGATGTGCCAACCGCCGAGGTCTTCTTTGGTGATTTCGTAGCCCATGGCATGGGACACCACCGGCGGGCCGGCCACGAAGAGCTGCGCGATGTCGCGGACCATGACGGAGAAATGCCCGAGGACTGCCTTGGCGGCGCCGATGCCGACCACGCTGCCGAGCAGCATGTTGACCACCGGGACCGTCGCCAGCTGTTTGGTGTAAGCGGTTGAGCCGAGGTGGCCAGGTAGGAACGACCCACCTCCGCCGGCCACCCGGGGACGGCCGGCGGTGATTGCTCCGGATGACTCCTTCGCCGCGCTCTCGCCCTCTTTGCGTTGTTCGGGCACCATTGCCGCCACGCTGCCTCCGCCGGAGGAGCCATCGAGCAGGCGAATCGAAGGAACGCCAAGTTCCAGCGAGAGGCGGTCGAGATGGAAGCTCTTGGCCCCGATGGCCCCATCGGCATGGCCTCCACGCGAGGTGAAGTCGTCGGCGCAGACAATGACCGGTCGTTGGTCGATACGACCGGAGCCACCCACGTGGTTGGCCGGGGTGAACGCCGCGATGGCCCCCTCCTCGTCATAGGAGGCAAAGCCCGCGATGCTGCCCACCTCACGAAAGGACCCGTCGTCGAGCAGCAGGCCAATGCGCTCCCGGCAGGTCAGCTTGCCCCGAGACCGTTGACGCACCACGCCAGGGTCATCCGAGCCTGGCTGGAGCCGTATGTGGGCAAGTTGCTGCAAGGTTTGGATCTCGTCCAGCACCGGGGCCCAGGTGTCAGCGCGGGGCGTGGGGGCCGCGGCCGCAGCAGGCTCCGGGCCCGCATCGCCGGGGGAGATCACGATGGCGATCTGGCCGGGGGCGACGGTGTCGCCAATCTCGAGCGGTTGCACGGAAATGACCGTGCCGTCGCAGGGGGCGACGATAAGGGTCTCCATTTTCATGGCGCTGAGCACCAGCAGGGTGTCGCCCCTGCGCACGGGATGGCCCGCCTGTACCCGCACTTCGAGCACCGACGCCGACAATGGCACCGTCACCGCGTGATGGCCAGGCGCCACGTCGAGGGTGGCGTGCTCGGTGGCCGCAGCCGGACCGGTAGGTATGGCATTAGCCGTACCGCGTCCGATGGCACCGGCCCCCTCGTCGAGCAAGACTCCCGCGGCGTCGGGCGCGGCCGCGGTACTGCCGGCGAGGCGCGCAGGGTTCTCCGCCAACAGTGTTGTCCGGGCGTCACCGGCGCGCACCGAGGGGTCGGCCAGGATGGCCTGGAGTTGGCCGATGTTCGTCGGCAGGCCCCCGAGGTGGAACGCCGCGAGCGCCCGAGCGGTCCGGTCCAGGGCCGCCTCAAGTGTGCCGTGGTGGGCGGAGGTGCCGATCACCTTGGCGAGCAGCGGGTCGAACTGCGGCGGAGGGCTGTAGCCGAGATAGCCGCACGCATCGACGCGAACCCCAGGGCCGGATGGCTCTTTGTAGGCGGTGAGGGTACCCGGCGCGGTGGCGACCAGGCGGGCCTGTACGGCAAAGCCCCGCGGTGGCCCGACCGCCTCCTGGTTGGCCAGTCCGAGTGAGGCCAGGGTGGCGCCCGCGGCGATACGGAATTGGGCCTCGACGAGGTCGATGCCCGTCACCTGCTCGGTGATGGTGTGCTCAACCTGAATGCGGGGATTGCATTCGATGAAGAAATACTCCCCGGTCTCGGGCAGGACCAGGAACTCGACTGTGCCCGCGTTGACGTAGTTGGCCGCACGCACCAAGGTGAGGGCGTCGGCGAGGATTGCGTCCCGCAGGGCCGGATCGAGACCCGTCGACGGAGCAGTCTCCACCACCTTCTGGTGGCGCAACTGTACCGAGCAGTCCCGCTCGTGCAGATGCACCGCGGCGCCGTGAGCGTCGGCGAGGACTTGCACTTCGATGTGACGGGGCCGGTGTAGCAACCGCTCGATGAAAACGGCGCCATCTCCGAACGCCGCCTGCGCCTCGCTGCTGCAGCGCCCAAAGGCCTCCGCCATCTCGCTGGCGTGATGAACCGCTCGCATACCGCGTCCGCCACCACCGGCGGCCGCCTTGAGCATCACCGGGAAACCAGTCCGCTCGGCCACGAGGGTGGCCTCGGTGGCGGTGGAGACAACGACTTCGCTACCCGGTAACACGGCGATGCCGAGGGACCGGGCCAGGGATTTGGCGCGGACCTTGTCGCCGAACAGGGCGAGCGCGGCCGGCGATGGGCCGACGAAGGTGATGGCTTCGTCGGCGCAGGTCTGGGCAAAGGCGGCGTTTTCGGCCAGGAACCCGTAGCCGGGATGCACACAGTCGCAGCCGGTCTCCTGGGCGATGGCGAGCAGGGCGGCGCCATCGAGATAGGCGCCGACCGCGTCCGCGGCGGAACGTGCCGGGGTGGGCTCGATGCGACGGGAGCGGGTCGCAACCCGACTATGCAGCGATCGTTCGTCCACCGCTGCGTACACGGCGACGGACTGCATACCGAGCGCTGCCGCGGCGGCGGCGATGCGGATGGCGATCTCGCCCCGATTGGCGATCAACACCCGGGTGTGCAACACCATTCCTACCCCCTGCGCCTGGACCACGGTGAGGCCCGAGACAATCGAGACTGCTGCTTCGTGGCCGACGTTGTCCAACCGACACCATCCGCACTCGCCTCCGGCGAGGCGTCGCACCCGAAGTTTGGTGGGCCGAGAAGCTAGGGTTTGGCCATTCTTTCGAATCTTGATTCGACCAGGTAAGGAGCAGGCGTGATCCCTCCGGGCATCATCTCTGCAGACGGCCACGTCTGCGAAGCAGCTAACACATACACCGATTACATCGATCCGAAGTTCCGCGATCGCGCGCCACACGTTGCCACCATTGAGGACGGCACTGAGGCCTTCATCGTTCCCGGCATGCGCAAGCCGGTCGCGCTCGGCTTCGTCGACGGCGCTGGCTTCAACGCCAAGGAGCGCCTGATCCGGGCCCAGCAGATGAAGTACAGCGATGTCCGCACCGCGGCCTACATCGCTAGTGATCGCCTGGCCTACATGGACCAGGACGGCCTCGCGGCCGAGATCATCTACGCCTCGGTTGGCATGGGCATCTGTATGCACCGCGATGTCGAGTTCAAAGACGCGTGCATGAAGGCCTACAACCGTTGGCTGGCCGAGATGTGCGCCCAGGCGCCCGAGCGGGTGTTCGGCCTAGCCCAGACGGCCGTTCTCGATGTCGATTCGGCCATAGCTGACTTCCAGCGGGCCAAAGACATGGGGTTCGTCGGCATGATGATGCCGGGCGACCCGGTGCACGAGGACTTCGACCACGCCGACTACGACGCGCTGTGGGAATGCGCCGTTGAGCTCGACATGCCCGTTGCTTTCCACATCCTCACCTCGCGTGCCGGAAGCATCGACACCAAGTCCCGCGGCCACTCCTACAACAACTTCTTGGGCATCATCCGGGCGGTGCAGGACGTGGTCGGCATGATGGTCCTGGGCGGGGTGTTCGAACGCCATCCTGGTCTCAAGATGGTCGTGGCGGAAAGCGATGTTGGCTGGCTGCCCCATTACATGTACCGCATGGACCACGCGGCCAAGATCAACACCATGGACGGCATCGTCAAGGGCTTGTCGAAACTACCCAGCGAGTACATCAAGTCAAACGTCTGGGCCACCTTCCAAGACGACATCACGGCCTACCACCAGGGAGAGTTGTTCGATTACCACCACTTGCTGTGGGCGAGCGACTTCCCTCATACCGATTCCACTTGGCCGCGCTCGCGTCAGCTCATCGCGGAACAGGCGTCGCACCTCTCCGAGGTGCAGCACCAGGCGATCTTCCGCGACAACACCGCGAAGCTGTTCAACCTCGACGCCGGCAACCAGTCCTGGCGGCGCGAGACCGACCCCGCCCTCGCCGGGGTCTGAAACGCCGCGCCACCAACGTTAAGGAGCCGGCGCTCGGTCCCGCCCCATGGTGGCGGCAACGGGCGCCGGTCTCGTTTTGCCGGGCGGTACCGGCCGCGCTTGGCTCGACGAGGGGTGCGCTGCGGTGCTTGGGGCTCAGACCGCGGTGGCCGGTTCGACTCGGCGGCCGATAGTGGTGCGCCGGAGATAGGCGAAGGCGGCGACCAGCAGGACGATGGCCGCGGCGTCGCCGAGGTTGGCCAGCATGTGATAGCCGACCGCCTGGCGGATGAACCCGGCGGAAAGTCCGGCTATCCCGCCGCAGAAGCTCATGACGAGGTCGGCGCTGCCCTGCACCTGTACCCGCTCGGAGATGGAGAAGGACTCCGTGAGCAGTGTCGACCCGCCGATCATGCCGAAGTTCCAGCCCACCCCCAACACCCACATGGAGGGGAACAGCAGCAGATGATTGTGGGTGGACAGAGCGGCGATGATGCCCGCGACGACGAGCAAGCCGCCGCCGACCAAGATTGCCTGCACTCGCCCGACGCGGTCGGCAAAGCGGCCCACAAGAGGAGCGAAGGCGAACATCCCGGCCACGTGGACCGACACGACATAGGGGCTGAGGTCCTCGTAGCCGTGCAACTTCATGTGCACCGGGGTCATGGCCATTTCCGCCACCATGACGAACTGGGACACGACCATCGCCAACAGCGCCAGTCGGGCCGCCGGCACGCCGCGGATCAGGCCCAGTGAAGCTCGGATGGGTGGGAGCTTCTCCCGTGACCCCTTGGGGCTCACGCCACCGGCGAGGACCAACGGGTCCGGGCGCAGCCGAATCGTGGTGTTCAGCACCGCCAGGCCGAAAAGGGCACCGGCGACCAGCCATGGTCCGGTGTACTTCTGCAGCCCGAGTGAGAGGCCGAGGTTCTCCGCCGGCACGATGGTGAGCGGCCCGGCCACGGCGCCGAAGGTCTGAGCGAACACGACCCGGCCTATGGCCCGACTGCGCTCCTCGGGCCGGGCGAGGTCGGCCGCGGCATAACGGGCGAGGAGGTTCGACGCCTGGCCGTTACCGAACACGAACAGCCCCGCAAGGAACAAAGGCAGCAACTGAAACTGTACGCCGATGGCGGCGATGACCGCGCCGAGCAACGCCCCGGCGTAGCCGATCTGCAGGCCCGGACGCCGACCGGCCCGTTTCATTCGGCGGGAGAGCACCTGGGACGCAAAGGCCGTCCCGGTGGTGACGGTGGCGGCGCCGAGACCGGCCCACACCGTGGTGGCGCCGAGCATATCAGTCACCACCAAGGCACCGACGGTGACCGAGGAGGCCATCGCCGCGCCACCGACGATCTGTCCGGTGGTCAGCGCGCCGAGGACGTTGCGTTGGATCGCCGCCCGCTCGGATTCCTCGAGCCCATCGGCGAGCGTCGCGCCGGCCTTCGCGGTGTCGGGGGGTGTGGCCATGGCTAGGACGCTATCGCTACGGCGGCTCGGCCGCCTTCATGGCGCGAATACGCCGGTCAGGCCAGGGTAAAGCCTTCGTAGCCGTTGGCCACTACTTCCTCGCAGCGGGCTCGGTAGCGGCCGAGGCCGCCGACGTAGGGGAGGAACATGCGAGCTTTGCCCTCGATATTGGCGCCGAGATACCAGCTGTTGCAGGTGGGGGCGACATACATGGTTCCCTCGGCCACCTCATTCACGTGCAGGCCCCATGCTTGCGCCGCTGGCGCGGTGGCCTCGATGGTGCGAAACCCGTTGGCGCGCAGATGTCCGATGCATGCCGCGATCCACTCGACGTGTTGCTCGATGGCCACGATGACGTTGGCCAGTACCGAAGGGCTGCCGGGCCCGGTGACGGTGAAGAGGTTCGGGAAGCCCGCCACCTGCAGGCCAAGGTAGGTGCTCGGGCCGTTGGCCCAGACGTCGCGCAGGGCGACGGCCCCGCGTCCGCGTAGGTCGATGCGCTCGAGGGCGCCGGTCATGGCATCGAAGCCGGTGGCGAAAATGAGCGTGTCGAGTTCGTAATGGCCCTCGGTCGTGCGCAGGCCGGTCTCGGTGATCTCCACGATCGCACCGCGGCGCAGGTCCACCAGTGTCACGTTTGCACGATTGAAGGTTTCGAAAAAGTTGGTGTCGAGGACCTGGCGTTTGCAGCCCAGCGGATAGCCCTCGGGTGTGAGCGACTCCGCCACGGCGGGGTCGGTGACCACTTCGTGGACGTGGTCTGCGAAGAGGTCCACGGCCAGCGCATTGGCGTCGAGGTCCTGGTACACATCGCTGTAGCGCTGGAAAACTCCGAAGCCGTAGGTGCGCCAGGCTTGCTTGCGCTGTTCGGGTGTGTCGGTGCGGATCTCCGGACGCGCCGGGCGAGGACCGTCCGTTTCACGCAACGAGGCCTTGCGAATAGGTGACCAGTTCGAGAAGCCGTTGGGGCTGTGCCGCTGCCGCTCGCGCACCTCGGCGTAGTTCTCCTTGTAGGCCTGCTGCACGTCGGGACGCAGCGCCTTGTTGTTGGCCGGGAACGTGAATCCGGGGGTCCGTTGAAAGACGAACAGATGCTCGGCCTGTTCCGCAATGACAGGGATTGCCTGCACACCGGAGGAACCGGTGCCGATGATTCCGACCCGACCGCTGAGGTCCACGCCCTGCTTGGGCCAGGCTCCGGTGTGCAGCACCGGACCTCTGAAGCGTTCGAGTCCGGCGATGTCGGGGATGTTGGCGGCGGACAGGGCGCCGGTGGCCATGATGCAGAAGGGGGCCTCGAGCCGGTCGCCTCGATCGGTGCTCACCATCCACGTGGCGCGCTCCTCATCGAATACTGCGGCGACCACTCGGGTAGAGAAGCTGATGTGGCGGCGAAGGTCGAACCGGTCGGCGACGTGGCGCGCATAGCCCAAGATCTCGGGCTGGGCCGCCATGATCTCGGTCCACTCCCAGCTTTGCTCCAGTTCGGAATCGAACCCGTAGGAGTATTCCATGCTCGGCACGTCACAGCGGGCGCCGGGGTAGCGGTTCCAGTACCAGGTTCCGCCGACATCGGTACCGGCCTCGATGGCGCGCACTGACAGGCCGTCCTGGCGCAGTTTGTGAATCAGGTACATGCCGGCAAAGCCGGCACCGACCACCACGGCGTCGTAGGAGGCGACATCGTGAAACGTCGCGGTGGCGGACGATTCGGTGGAGGTCATTGGTGCAACTCCAAGGCGCGCATGGCCTGAGCGTATCGGCCCCGGCGGTTTCGCCCCAGCCCGTGGCGCCGCTCAGCGCCCTTCGTACACCGGGTCGCGCTTTTCGAGAAACGCCCTGGGTCCTTCTACCGCGTCACGGGTGCGGAACACCGGGGCGGAATGCTCGGCCTCGATGCCCATGGCCTCGCGTTCGGGTTTGCCTAGGCAGGCCTTGACCGATGCCTTGATAGCCCGTACCGCCACCGGGCCGTTGGCGGCGATGCGATCGGCCATCGCCATTGCTTCCGCCAGTACCTGTTCCGCCGGTACCACCCGGTTGACGAAGCCCAACTCGTAGGCACGCTGGGCATCGACCAGGCCGCCGGTGAGCAGCCATTCCATCGCCACGGCATAGGGCAGTTGCGCCGGTAGGCGCACCGTGGAACCACCCCCGGGGAACAACGCCCAGCGCACCTCCTGCACGCCGAAGCGGGCATGATCGGCGGCAATGCGAATGTCGGTGCCCTGCACCAGCTCGCAACCACCGGCTACCGCGGTGCCATTGATGGCGGCGATGACCGGCTTGTCGAGGTCGCTGACGCGCAAAATGGCCTTGTCGCCAAGGTCTTTTTCGGCCAGGTAGCGGAGATCGAAGTCGTTTTCCGGGGCGCGGCTCTTGGTGGCCAGCGGGATGGTTTGGGCTAGATCGGCCCCCGCGCAGAACACCGTGCCGGTTCCGGTGATGACCGCGGCGCGGATGGCGTCGTTGGCAGCCACCTCCTGCCAGGCATCGGCCAGCCGGCACATGACCTCGGGATTGAGGGCGTTTCGGGCTTCGGGACGGTTGAGCGTGATGAGGGCAACGTGGCCCTCGCGTGTGAAATCGACAGCTGCCACGGTTGGAACCCTAGAACTTCCCCGCCGGGCGGGCGTTACGGTTGCGTGGTGCCTGGCTCGGAACTCACCCCGGACGGCCCTTTCGGGCCGCAACCCTTTGCTGGCGTGCGCGTCGTGGAGCTCGCCACTGGTGTGGCCGGGCCCTACCTCGGCAAGCTGCTCGCGGACCACGGCGCGGACGTGATCAAGGTGGAGCCGCCCGGCGGCGATCCGTCCCGAGGGGTCGGTCCTTTCATCGACGATGTTTCCCATCGCGAAACGTCGGGTCTGTTCCTGCACCTGAACACCAACAAGCGCAGCATCGTGGCCAGCCTGTCGGACGAGCTTCTCACCCCGCTCGTGGCTCGGGCGGACGTGGTTATCGAATCTGACCGCCCGGGGGTGGCGCCGCTGTCCCGCTGGCGATCAGCCAATCCGAAGCTTGTCGTGGCCTCCATCACACCCTTCGGTCAGGACGGGCCCTATGCGAGCTACCGCGGGGAGGACATCGCCTTTTACGGCCTCGGGGGCCCGATGCACGCCACCGGGGTGATCGAACGCGAACCGTTGAAGATGGCGGGAAACCTCCTGCAGTACCAGTGCGGGGCGGTGGGTGCGGTGGCGGTGCTCGCCGCGCTGCGCCGGGCGGAGTCGACCGGGGTCGGTACGGGCATCGACGTGTCCAACCTCGAGACCCAGGTGGGGTCCATTGACCGTCGCATCAATTATTTGCTGTGGCGCCAGTGGACCGGTCGCGACGTGCAGCGTCCGCCGGCCTACGGCCAGGCACTGCTGCCCTTCGGGTACTACCCCGCCATTGATGGCCATGTCGCCATCATTGTGGTGGCCAACTGGATTCCCAAGATGCTCGATGTTCTTGATGACGACGGCCTGCGCGAACGGTTCTCCACCCCGGCGTGGATGACCGATGCGGAGACCGGCGGACACATCGACGCGGTCATCTACAACTGGCTCTCCACCCGCACGAAGGCCCAAGCCATGAGTGAGGCCCAGGCTGGCCGATGGCCGTTGACGTCGTTGAATCGACCCACGGACCTCCTCGCCGATGAGCACTTCAGCGCCCGGGGCTTCTTTGCCGAAGTGGACCATCCAATCGCCGGTCGATATCGCACCCCTGGGGCCGGCTTCCGTCTGCAGGACGGCTGGCGTCTACGACGGCGGCCGCCGCTGCTCGACGAGCACCGAGCGGAGATCGAGGCGGAGCTGGCGCTACCGGTGGCGAGGGGCGACCAGGGGGGTGACGCCGGGCGGACCACGCCACGGCCGGTCAGCGGGGCCGTTGCCGCAGCGGGGGATCTGCCGCTGAAGGGCCTGCGCGTCCTGGACCTCACGGTGGTTTGGTCCGGCCCCTACGCCACCATGCTGCTGGCCGATCTCGGTGCGGAGGTCATCCGCTTTGATAACCCGTGGTTGTTTCCGACCGTGACTCGCGGCAACGTGCCCCGACCCGACCCGGCGGCCCTGGACGGCCTGGGCCCTTTGACCGGCGCCTATTGCGACCATGACCCCGGCGAGCGGCCCTGGAACCGCGCCGGGCAGTTCCTGGCCCACGCCCGATCCAAGCTGTCCGCCACGCTTGATCTGCGCCAGCCGCTGGGTCGCGAGGCGTTTCTGCGTTTGGTTGAACGCAGCGATGTAATGGTGGAAAACAACTCCGTTGACGTGCTCGACAAGCTCGGTCTGGGCTGGGACGTGCTGCGCGACCGCAACCCGGCATTGGTGCTGGTGCGGATGCCTCCGATGGGAACCTGGGGCCCCTACCGCAACTATCTCGGGTTCGGGTTCCATTTCGAATCGCTGGCCGGCTCGGCGGCGCTGTGGGGCTATCGCGACGGCGATTACGGGCTCAACAATCCTGTGTTCCCAATGGACCCCAGCGCGGGGATCGCCGCCGCAGTGGCCACGCTGGCCGCCTTGCGCCGCCGGGAGCGCACCGGTGTCGGTGAGCTGGTCGAGGTGCCGCAGGTGGAGTACGTGCTGCAACACGTGGGGGAGTACCTCGTCGATGCGGCGCGTAGTGGTGCCGACCGGGATCCAATCGGTAACCGTCACGTGACCCACGCCCCGCAGGGCTGCTACCCCTGCTCTGGTGAGGACGCGTGGGTGGTGCTCTGCGTGGACAGCGACCAGGCGTGGGCTGGGCTGTGCCGGGCGTTAGACCAGCCCGACTGGGCCATCGATGAGCGCTTCACGACCGTCGAAGGCCGCCAGGAACACCATGACGAACTCGACGAGCGGCTGGCGCGTTGCACGGCCACGTTGAGCGCGTACGAGGCGTTCCACCTTCTGCAGGCACAAGGCGTCATTGCCGCTCCGGTACTCAACGAGGGCGCCTGTTTGGCCGATCCGCACCTGCGTGAGCGCGGCTTCTTTCGCCCCAACGGCTCGGCGGACGTGCCACTGGTCGATTTTCCGGGTCACTTGTGGCGCTGGGATGGCCCCGCGTTGGCGTGGGGGCCGACCAGCCGGCTGGGCGTGGACAACGAGTACGTCTTTCGCGAGTTTGGCGGCTTCAGCGAGGAGGAGTTCGCCGCGCTCGATGCTGATGGGCATCTCTCGCTGGACTACCTGCAGGCGGACGGTACGCCGTACTGAGCTTCCAATGTCCCTAGGTCCTGGCCCTCACTGGGCTGCCACGCTCTGGCTAGGGTGAGCTCATGAGTGACAAGGTGCGCGTCGAAATCGACGGGGCAGTTCGGGTTGTGACCCTCACCCGGCCGGAGAAAAGCAACGCCCTCGATGCGGACATGCTGCGGGAACTCGAAGAGGTGTTCAACCCCGAGCCAGGGCCGGGAGAAGCCGAGCGCGTGGCCGTCATACGCTCGCAGGGCCGGGTGTTCTGCTCGGGCTTGGACCTTCGGGGAAGTCTCGGCCGTGACATGGACGTGGAGAAACTTTTCCACCGGGTCGAGACCTGGCCGCTGCCCGTGGTGGCGGTAGTCCAGGGTGCCGCCATAGCCGGTGGTTGTGAGCTGGCCCTGCACAGCGACCTGGTGGTCGCCTCCAGTGAGGCCCGCTTCGGCATGTCCTTGGCCCAGGTCGGGCTCGCCCCCTCGTGGTTCCTCACCAAGAAGCTGCTCGAGGTGGCCGGTCCGGTGATCACCCGGGAGGTCCTGCTGCTCGGAGATCCGGTGCCCGCCACGCGCATGGCAGAACTGGGCTTGATCGCGCGCTGTGTGGCCCCCGATCAGATGGACGCTACCGCGGCGGGCTTCATCGACCGGCTGGTGCGCAACGCCCCTCTGAGCCTCAAGGCCATGAAGGCCACCATCAACCGTGAGATGACCTTCCGCGACCAACTCGAACACGCCGACACCGATGCGCTGGTGCGAGCGGCCATGAAGAGCCAGGACTCCAAAGAAGGCGTTCGGGCCCGCATGGAACGCCGCAACGCGACCTTCACCGGCAGCTGAACCCTGCGGGCTCAGTCGCTGGGGAACTTGAGCATCTGGCGGGCTATGACATGACGTTGCACCTGCTGGGTGCCCTCGCCGATGTCGAGGATCTTCACGTCGCGGTAGAGCTTCTCTAGCATCTTGTCGTTGCGCACACCGGCCTCGCCGAGAATGTCGAGCGCTGCGGCGACCGCTTCGAGGATGACGGGGGGCGAGTACATCTTGGCGAAGCTGGCCTCCATGGCATTGGACTGGCCGCTCTTAGCCAGCCACACCGCGTTGAGGTACATCAGCCGCGCGGTGTGTAAGCCGCGGCGAATCCGGGCCAGCCGTTCCAGCGCTCGCTGACGGCGGCGGCCCTGGGCGGGGTACTCGTGACGCACAAAGTCCAAGGCCAAGTCATGCGCCGCACGGCCCATGCCAACCCCATGGGCGGTGTGCAGCGGCCGGGTCATGTTGAACGTGGCCATTGAGGCCTTGAAGCCCTTCTTGGCCTCGTAGAACGCCTCGCCACCGAGCAGGTTGTCGGCGGGGATGTGGCAATCCTCAAGTACGAAGCTGGCCGTCTCGTACCCGCGGGAACCCATCTTGTGTTCGACCTTGATGATTTCGAAACCGGGCGTACCGCGCTCCACGACGTAGGCCCGGTGACCGCCACGGCCGAGATCCGGGTCGATAGTGGCCCAGACAACTACCCAGTCCGCCCGGGCGGAGTTGGAGCAGAACATCTTCTGCCCGTTCAGCACCCACTCGTCGCCTTGCTTGCGGGCACGAGTCTTGATGCGGGCTACATCGGAGCCCGCTTCGGGCTCTGTCATGGCCATCGCACCCCAGCGAGCCTTGGAATGGTCCTCGAAGATCGACAGGAAGCGTTGCCGCTGCTCGGGGGTGCCGGTGTTACGCAGGGCCGGGCCACCCAACCCTGGGCCGGGCAGGGACAGGGCCACCCCCCGGTCCCAATAAGCGCATTCCTCGCCGATGAGAAAGTTTCGCACCGGCTTCCAATCGAGGGCGGTGGGGCCCTCGTCGGCGCCGATCATCCGCGATACCAGGCCGCCTTGGCGGGTGCAGATCAGGTAGAACTCGTGATCGACCGGGGGCGGGGTAGCGGTGCGGTCCGCTTCGAGGCCCATGGGCCGGATATAGGTGCGCCCCAGCGAGCGCAACTCCTCCAGCATGGCGAGGGTCTTGGCGTCGAGTTCGATCATCGTTGCTCCAAGCTGGCGAGAAGGGCGTCGGGCACGTCGAGCACCGCGGCGGCGACGTCGAACTCCGCCGCGTCGAGCCCGCCTGCGGCCATGGCGAGGTGGCGGGCTTCACGGAATCGCTTCTCGGCCAGGTGGTCCACAATGAAGCCGTGCCCGCCGAGTAACTGGATGCCCACGTTGGTGGCGTGGAACGCCGCTTCACGGACCTCGAGCCACGCCTGGGTGGCCCAGAAACCGGCATCGGGCTCGCCCCGGTCGAAGGAGGCGGCGGCGTCACGCACCACGAGGCGGGCGGCGTGGATGCGAGCCGCGACGTAGGCCAGGTCGAAGGCGTTGCCCTGGTGGTGGGCGACCGGCTTGCCGAATACCACCCGGTCCAAGGTGTACTCGATGGTCTCTTGCAGCGCCGCTTGGGCGATGCCGACACCGATCGCCGCGCCCCACAGACGGGCCCGGCCCCGTACCTCGAGCGCGGTTCGTGCGCTGAGCTCCCAGTGGCCACGTTCGGTGGTCTGGTCGAGAGAGACGCGAACCCCACCCGACGCCTGGAAGGCCAAGGCGATGACCGGCTGGACCGATCCGGTGACCTCGAGGAGGCGGAGCGTGTCCGCCTGCATGGCCCAGACCCAGCGCAGCGCGGGCCAACCCGGTGCCCAGTCGAGCTGCGTCGAGGGGATTTCGGGGTCGATGACGGTGAAGGCGCTCTGTGCCAAACCGTTGAGGCAACTTTGTGCCACCTCGGCCGCGAGTTGGTGGTCGGGGCAGGCGAGAAGCGCACCCGCGCTCGCTCCGGGCCGATCCGCCCCCGGCAGACCGCTCGGGTCGAACTGGGCCAGCGTTTCCAGGATCACTACTTTGGCCAACACGCCGGCGTCGACGCCTCCGAGGGATTCAGCCAGGTCGAGTCCGCCGAGCGGGAAGCCGTCGAGCACGTCGAGCACGGCCTTGGGCCAAACGCCCGCCGCTTCTGCGATCCGCACGTTCGGCGCCAACTGGGCGTGGCCTAGACGCTCGGCCGCAGCCCGTAGCTCCTCGAGCTCGGGTGATAGGGCAAAGTCACGCATGCTCGCAGCCTACCTGTTGGTCCCGGGGCGGGTCCTGGGTGCGGGCCGGAGGCTTGGGTTAGCGTCGCGGCCATGGGACTTCGAGGAGACGCGGCCATCGTCGGCATGTTCGAGTACCGGCCAGAGCGTAAGTACGGCGGTGAGCGAGTTTTCATGTTGGAGCAATGGGCCGACCTTGCCGCCGGCGCGCTCGCCGACGCTGGCCTGCGGTCCTGCGATGTCAACGGGCTGGTCTGTGCCAACATCCGAGAGTCGGAACAGTTCGTGCCCTCGACGGTGGCGGAGTATCTCGGCTGGCGGGTGAACTTCGCGGAACGGGTCGACCTCGGCGGTGCCACACCAATCGGCATGGTCTGGCGAGCCGCCGCAGCCATCGAGCTGGGATTGTGCGACGTGGTCGTCTGCGCCGCACCCTCTCGGCCCACCCCCAGCCTGCCGCCCAACCAGCCGCGTGCTTGGTCACCTTTCGGGGCGTCGTCGAACATCATGGGTTCGCCTCAAGCCGAGTTCGACATCCCGTACGGCAACATTGCGCAGAACTGCGGTTACGCCATGATCGCGAACCGCTACGGCGCCGAGTTCGGCTACGACCCCCGCGCCACGGCCAAGATCGCGGCGGACCAGCGTACGAATGCCTGTGCGAACCCTGACGCCGTATTCTTCGGCCAGCCCATCACCATTGAGGACGTGCTGGCGTCAAAGATGGTGGCCGATCCGCTGCACGTGCTGGAGATCGTGATGCCTTGTGCCGGTGGGGCCGCGGTGGTGGTGGCCTCCAAGGAAGTGGCCCGTCGTTGCCGCAAGCGGCCGGTGTACGTCACCGGCTTCGGGGAGCACCTGATGCACAAGAGCCCGACCTACTCCCCGGACCTGTTGCACACGCCCATCGGCCCCGCCGCCGAACAGGCCTTCGGGATGGCGGCCATCAAGCGGTCCGATGTGGACGCGGTGCAGCTTTACGACTGCTACACGATCACGGTGTTGATGAGCATCGAGGACTCGGGCTTCTGCGCCAAGGGCGAGGGCATGTCTTTTGTCGCCGCACACGATCTCACCTACCGCGGCGACTTCCCGGTGAACACCCACGGCGGGCAACTCGGCTTCGGGCAACCCGGTCTGGCCGGGGGTTTCACCCAGGTCACCGAGGCCGTGCGTCAGGTTCGGGGGGAAGCCGGAGGCCATCAAGTACCAGGCTGCGAAGTGGTTTACTGCTCGGGCACGGGCGGCATCATGTCCGAACAAACCGCACTGATCGTGCAAGGAGGCTGAGGACCATGCCCGCAATCGAAGGTCGGCCGCGTCCCGCTCCCATCGCCACGAGCAAGCCATTCTGGGACGCCCTCAAAGAGGAGAAGGTGCGCTTGCAGCGCTGTGGGGACTGCGAGGCCTGGGTGTACTACCCGCGTCGGCGCTGCCCGTCTTGTCTGTCCGCGGCGTTGGAATGGCGCCAGGTGAGTGGTCGAGGGCGGATCTATTCGTGGACGATCGGCCGTCAGGCCACCCACCCCGCCTTCGGGGCGGACGTGCCGCAACTGCTCGCCATGGTCGAACTCGACGAAGGGGTGCGCCTCACCACCACGATTGTGAACGCGGAGCCCACTGACCTCGTGGTCGGTCGCTTGGTGGAGCCGGTGTTCGAGCACGGCGAGGACGGCATGACCCTGTTGCAGTTCCAGCCCGTGGCTGGGTCGGGCTGACCCTCGCGGCCACGGTCCGCTAGAACGGCGCCATGCACGCTGATCTGATGTCGATGTTCGATCTGAGTGGCCGGGTGGCGCTGGTCACCGGAAGCTCCCGTGGTCTCGGCCGAGCCGTTGCCCGAGGCTTCGCCCAAGCCGGCGCGGCGGTCGTCATTTGCAGTCGCAATCTGGATTCCTGTGAGGCGACGGTGGCGGAGATCCACGCCGAGGGTGGACAGGCGTTTGCGGTGGCGGTGAACATGAGCGAGCCCGATGCCCCGACCATGCTGGTGCAGGCCACGGTGGCCCGCTTCGGTCGGCTCGACATTTTGGTGAACAATGCGGCCACGGTGCTCGACCGGCCGCTGCACCGAGTGCAGGCCGATACCTTCCACGGTGCGTTTGGTACGAACCTGTTGGCCCCGTTCCTCTTGGTTCAGGCGGCTCGACCCCACCTTGGCGCGAGCGGGCATGGGGCCGTCATCAACATCTTGTCCATCGCCATGGCGGCAGGCAGCCCCGACCGCTACTACTACCCGCCGATCAAGGCCGCGCTGGCACAGGCCACTCGCACGCTGGCCCTCGATCTCGGCCCGGAGGGAATCAGGGTCAACGCCATCTCACCAGGTACCTTTCGCACCGACATGGTGACCAAGGCCTATGACGAGGAGACCCTGGTGAGACGGGCCGCGGCAAACCCGCTGGGCAAGATCGGTGATCCGGCTGAGTTGGTGGGACCGGCGTTGTTGCTGGCCTCCGATGCGGGAGCGATGATCACCGGCGCGGTGCTCACCGTGGATGCCGGGGCGACGGTGGCACCCTCGGGCCGGGGATGAGCCCTGCGGACGGGGCCGGTCAGGCGTGCAGCGGGGCCTTGGCCAAATGCCAGTCCGTACGCTGTTGGTAGGCGTGGCCCACAGCTAAGGCGGTGGCGTCTTCGAAGGGCCGGGCGATGATCTGCAAGCTGAGCGGCAGCCCGTCGGGGTCTAGCCCCATCGGCAGCGCCAGAGCCGGAAACCCGGTGCCATTCCAGACCGGGCAGTGCATGGCCCGAGCCGAAATAGCCTCGCGCGATGCACCGTGGTAGTGGGTTGCCCCATAGCCCATGGTGGGGCTGACCAAAACCGAGAGCTGCTCGCGTTGCATCATGGCGTGGATCTGCTCGCGTCCCGCCTGGCGCACCCGCTCGCACTGCACGAGGTCTCCGCCGGAGATGAGCGCGCCGAGGGCCAGCGTCAGCCGGGTGGGACGGCCGTAATCGTGCCAGCGCGATGCCAGCCAGTTGCGGTGATAGGCGAACCCTTCAGCCTGCAGGCCCAAGAACGTGGCGACCTGCAACTCATCGTAGAGCGGAGCCTCGACCTCGACGGTTTGCGCGCCTGCGCCGCGCAGCACCTCGAGCGCATCGAGCATCGCCTGCCAGGTCCACGACGCGGTGTGCGAGCGGATTGATTCGTTGACCAAGATCCCGATCCGTATGCCGGCCAGGGATCCGTCGTTGGCCTCGAGCGCCGCAATGTAGTCAATCGGTGCGGAGGGGACCGAAGTCCGGTCGGTCGGGTCGGCACCGGCCATGACGTTCAACATGGCTGCGCAGTCCCACGCCGAACGGCACATCGGGCCGAGGTGGTCGTAGGTGTAACCAAGCGGGAAACAGCCGCTCTTGGGAACGAGGCCATGGGTTGGCTTGTGCCCGGTGATGCCGCAGTATGCGGCGGGAACGCGGATGCTGCCGCCGGTGTCAGTCCCGAGCGCACCGAGCATCAGCCCCGAGGCCACGCCATTGCCCGAGCCCGATGACGAGCCTCCGGTCCAGCGCTCGGGGTTCCAGGGGTTGCGCGGCAGGGGGAAGGGCTTGCTGGCATCGGGTCGCCCGACGGCGAATTCCATGGTCGTCAGCTTGCCCACGATCACGGCACCGGCCTGACGCAACCGGCCGAGCACCGGACCGTCGCCCTGGTCACCCCAAGAGGAATCCATGACCAGCGATTGGCAGGTGGTGGGTCCCTCATCGGTGGAGAGAATGTCTTTCACCCCAATGGGGATACCGTGCAACGGTCCGCGGTCGTGGCCGGCGGCGAGTTCCGCATCGGCTCGACGGGCCGCCACGAGCGCCTGCTCATCGAAGCGGGCCAGGTACACCCCGAGGGTGGGGTCGAGGGTGTCAGCAGCGGCAAACATGGAGGACACCAGCGCCTCGCTGGTTGTCTCACCGTCGCGCAATGCGGTTGCGGCAGTAGCGATGGTCCACGGCAGGTTCATGAGCGGATATCCCCGGATCGAAAGACGTTGGAGGGGTCCACGTTGCCGACGTCGGCCGCATGGATCATGGCCAGTTGGCGCCGGATCGGTCCGTACAGTTCGGCGAGGCGCTCAACTTCTTCGGGCGGCGGCTGCAAGCCTGAGGCGTCCAACAGGGCTTGCACAATGGTGAGGTTCTCAGCAGTGACGGATGGCACGTCAACCACCGTATCGGTTGGCAGGATCGTGCCGCCGAAAAGCAGCCGCGGCGGGCCGACGAGCAGCGCGAGCCGCCGGTGAGCCACGATATCTACGATGACCGACCACCTCGAAGCCCATCTTCATGCCGCGCCGATGGCCGCGGGTCCGACCGGACCGTTGGTGGGGCTGCGCATCCTCGACCTCACCCACGCCCTTGCGGGACCATTCGGCACGATGTATCTCGCCGACCTAGGTGCCGACGTGATCAAGATTGAACCGCCAACCGGCGAGTTGGTTCGGTTCAACGGCCCGTTCGTGCGTGGTGACGAAGCGCGGCTCTACGGGTCGCGTTACGGCGCCCGGAACCGAAACAAGCGCTCGATCGTGCTCGACCTGACCGAAGCCGCTGATCGCGAGACCTTCTTCGAACTCGTCGAGACGGCGGACGGGTTGTTGGAGAACCAACGTGCCGGTGTGCTCGATCGGTTGGGTGTCAGCTACGAGGCGTGCCACGCCCGCAACCCGCGTTTCGTCTATGCGGCGGTACGTGGCTTCGGTGACCCGCGCACGGGTCAAAGCCCCTACGCCCCTTGGCCGGCCTTCGACCCCATTGCTCAGGCCATGGGCGGCGTGGTCGCTTCCACCGGCACCGACACCGACAACGTGATGCGCTGCGGTCCCGCAATTGGCGACACGGTACCGGGGCTCATGGCGGCATTGGGCCTAGTGTCCGCCATCCATCACGCCCAGCGGACCGGGGTGGGTCAGTTCCTCGACGTGGCCATGGTCGATGCCATGATGTCCATATCGAGCGAGAGCCTCACGCAGTGGAGCTACACCGGTCGGGCACAGGCGCCATCGGGCAACACCGTGGACGGTTTGAGCCCCTTTGACATCTATCGCACTGCTGATGGCCATTGCGCCATCGCCGCTCCGAGCCCGGCGATGTGGGAGCGCCTGTGCATCCTCATCGGTCGACCCGATCTGCTCGAGGACGAGCGCACCGCGGACATCCGGGTCCGAATCAAGCATCGCGATGTCGTCGATGGGGCCATCGGGGGCTGGGCTGCGGCCCATAGCACGGCGGAGGTGTTGAACGTCCTTGGGGGCGAGGTCCCAGTGGGGCCGGTTTACGAGCCGGCCGATTGGTTGAACGACCCGCATGTCGCGGCCCGCGAAATGGTGGTCCGGGTGGATCATGCCCATCACCGGCCTACGGTGCAGGTCAACTGCCCGATTCGATTTACCGAGACACCGGCCGGTATCTACCGCTCGCCCGCGACCCTCAACCAGCACGGCGAGGAGTTGCGCGACGAGTTGCGCACGCGCGTCGCCGAGTCCGACCCCGCTTGATGGGCTGTGGCCCGTGCTCGCGGCCCGGTAGTTCGGCTCAGCCGCGCTTTTCAGCCTCGCTGGGCGGGGTAGGTGCCCGACAAGCTGCCCGGCTTGGGGGCCTTCGCTCCGGTACGTACCGTCGGGTCCGGTGGGGAGTGTGCCAAGTCCAAGTCGTCGATGCTGCCGTTGGCGTCGCGGCGTCCCATCGCCCGATCGATGGTATTGAACAGGCCATCCTTGAACGGGTAGGCCAGATACCAACCGGCCCAGTTGCGTACCGGGTCACCGGAGTAGAACTTGGCGTATTGGAGCATGCGGGACCCGAACGCGTCGCCGGTGGCGTCCCAGGCCAGCTTGAATAGTCCGATGCGCTCCTCGGCGGAGACACCCGGTCGACCCTTGACGTACTGATCGAGATAGGGGCGCAGGACGTCGCTGGCCAGGTCTGCCTCGGTGGGGGCGTAGAAGAAGCCGCCCGCCGCCAACGATTGAATGACCTCCACCAGACGGGGGTAGACCCTGGGGGCGCGTAGATGGGCGGTTGCCAGGTAGGGCATGTGCGGGGCCCACACGCCGCTCGGACCGGGCTTGGCCAGCGCCTCCGCACCGTAGAAGGTGGCCTGGAATGTTTCGAGCTCGATGAGCAACTCGCCCAGCTTTTCCTGCAGGTGCAAGAAACCGTCGATGCCGACCGCGTCGGCGAGGCGCATGGCCAAACCGCAGAAGAATTCCAGGTTCGAGAGCATTCGGGTTGCGGTCTGGACAGCAACGGTGCCGTCACGGGGGCGTAGTTGGTTGGCCACATCACGGGCGCCGGGCCCACCACCGTCCATGAACACCCGATCCCAGGGCACCAAAACGTCGTCGAAGATGGCGATGCAGTCCATCTCCTCGAACCGCGAGGACAGGGGATGATCGAAGCGGCTGCGCCCCGCGGGGGCGAAGACCTCGCGGCAGACGAACCGCAGGCCGGGGGAGTTGGTCGGAATGCCAAACCCCACCGCGTAGGCCTCGTCGCCGGCGGCGACGCCACCGAAGGGCCACACCATGACCTCCTCGCAGAGCGGGGCCATGGTGCCGAGCATCTTTGCTCCCCGCACGATGATCCCCTCGGGCGTGTGGCGGACCCGTCCGAGATGGGTGAAAGGGGACTCTTGCTGGCCGGAGGATCGTGAGCGATCGACCTGGGGGTTGACGAGCATGTGGGTGAGGAACAGGTCGTTGTCTCGCACATGGTGGTAGTAGTTCACGACGTTGTCCGCGTACGCCGCCGAGCCGCCGGTACCGAACAGGGGCGAGATGAGCGAGAAGTCGGTGAGCAGCGCATTCATGAAGTCTGGGGCGCGGCCCATGAAGCCGAAGGAGTGGTCCGTCCGTAGCTTGTAAAGCTGGCGGCGGCGCACGAGGTCTTCTTTGGTGCGGGGGATGACGAACCCCGACGAGTAGCCCTCGGTGATGGCGATATCGCGATGGCGGGGATCGTGCTGGAGGTCGTACTGCTCCATGATCGAGCCCAAGATCCCGGCGAAGGCTGGCTCGGCGGTGACGTCGTGCAGCTTGCGCCCCGCGAGCCACACCTCCGGTTGCCGCTGTTTGATACTGGCAAGGTATTCGGCCCCGGTGCGTGCTCCCATGGCCGGAATGTAGTCTCCCTCAGCGTCGGTGTGTCAGTCGCCGACAACAGGACGGAGGCCGTCAATGGCGGTGCAAGGACTCGCCTATCTGGTGACCGAGGTGGCCGAAGTCGAGGCTTGGCGCTCCTTCGTGGAGCGAGTACTCGGGGCGCAACTGGTAGAGAATGCTGATGGCTTGACGGTCCGCCTTGACGAGCGAGCGGCCCGGCTGCTGCTGCGTCCCGCCTCCGCCGATGGGCCCGTCGTTGCGGGCTGGCAGGTGGCCGACGAGCGGGCTGCGCATGAGCTGGCCGGGCGCGCCGGAGCGCAAGCCGTACCGGGCGCTGCGCCCGAGGCGGCAGCACGCGGGGTAGAAGGATTCATCGGGTTCGAGGATCCCAGCGGCCAAAACCTGGAGTTGTGCTGGGGGCCGCTCGACGCAGCGACACCGTTCTGCGGGGCACGGCCCCATGGGGGGTTCCGCACCGGTGAGCTGGGCATGGGCCACGCCGTATGGTCCCTCGCCGATCTAGGCGTCGCCCGCAGTTTCTACGAGGAGGTGCTGGGCTTTCGGCCGAGCGACTTCGCCACGGTGCCCGGCCCGCTCTACTTCTTTCACGCCAATCCCCGTCACCACAGCCTGGCGCTGGGTGAATTGGGGTTCGTCGGCCTGCACCATGTCATGGTCGAGGTGCTCGATTTCGACGATCTGGGCCGTTCCTATGACGCGGCAATCGAAGGCGGCTGGCCGATCATCTCCAGCCTGGGGCGGCACACCAACGACCATGTCACGTCCTTTTACGTGCGTACGCCGTCGAACTGGGCCGTCGAGGTGGGCTGGGGCGGCCTGCTCATCGTGGACGAGGCGAGCTGGCAGGTGCGTGAGTTGACCGAAGGACCGAGCCTGTGGGGCCACGAGCGAACTTGGGTCAGCGACGAGATGAAGGTGCGCCAACGAGAGCTGCGCCATCAGGCCGCGGCGGAGAACCTCCGCGCCCCGTTGCACCTGCCCGCCGGGATGCCAGCCGATGTCGAAGGGGTTCCGCTGCGCTGAGCAGCCGAAGGCGTTAAGGTCCCGCCGTGGCCGGGCTCGGTGCCGGCCCCGGGCGGGAAGGCAGCGTCGTGCAAGCAGAGGAACGACTTGTGCCAGACTCCGCGGCCGCTCCGGAACGCATGCTGGAAGGGGTTCGGGTTCTGGACTTCACCCAGTATCTCGCCGGTCCATCCTGCACCCGGTTGCTGATGGAACTTGGGGCGGAGATCATCAAGGTGGAGTTGTTGCCCGATGGTGATCCGACGCGACGGCTCAACCCCCAACGCAACGGCATGGCGGTGCTGCACGCCCAGCAGAATCGGGGCAAACGCAGCGTTGCGCTCGATGTGCGTCAGCCGGAGGCCCTCGATGCCTTGCGTCGCATGGCCCGCACCGTGGACCTGGTGGTGGAGAACGGAACACCCGGCCTCATGGCCCGCCGCGGCTTGGGTTACGAGGATCTGTCTGCCGCCAACCCGCGCCTGATCTACGTTTCCGTGAGCGGATTCGGGCAGACCGGTAGCTATGCGCATCGTTCGTGCTTCGATTTCATCGCCCAAGGTATGTCGGGGGTGATGCACATGACCGGTGATTCCCAGGGCCCACCGTATTTCGTGGGCATCGGGCTTGGGGACACCAATGCTGGGGTGCATGCCTTCGCCGGGGTGGGTTTCGCCCTCTACCAGCGTGACCGCACGGGCCGCGGCACCCACATCGATGTGTCCATGGTCGACGCGTTGTTCCACATGCAAGAAAACGCCGTGTCCGCGGTGTCGGCTACCAACGGCGCGTTCGTACCCATGCGCCAGGGCCTGCACTATCAGCCCGCCTCGCCCGCCGGCACATTCAGAGGTCCCCAGGGCTGGATCGTGGTGCTCTGTATGCCGAACCAGATCGACTGCTTGTGGGCCGCTATGGGCCGGCCGGACCTGGGCCAAGATCCGCGCTTCGCCGAGTTTGAGGCCCGCATTGCCAACCGGGAGGCGTTGACCTCGGTTATTGAGGACTGGATGGCCACCTTCAGCACTGACGAGGAATTGCTTCAGGTGCTGGAGGTCAACCGAGTGCCGAGTGGGCCGGTGCTCAGTCCCGCCGATTGCCTCGACCATCCGTGGTTTCGCGAGCAGGGCTCAGTGCGTGAAATCGATGACGGTGAGGGCGGCACGTTCGCCGTACCCGGCTTCCCATTACGTTTCGGGGGAGTGCGCCCTAATCGGACGGTCTTGGCGCCGCAGTTCGGCGAGGACACGGTCGAGGTCCTGGCGTCGTTCGGCCTCAGCGCCGCGGAGATCGCCATCCTTCGGCCCGGGTCAACATCGCACTGAGAGCGATCGGTAGCCGCGCTGGTTTGGTTCGGTGAGTTGTCCGCGTTGGAGGGTCAGGCATGGGTTTCGTACATATCGATCACATCGGTCTTGTCGCGTCGAGCATTGAGCAGGCCCGCCAGGTGCTTGGCGATGCGCTCGGTCTCGAACTCGATGAGGGCCGCTCGAACTGGCCCCAGGGCAGCTATTTCGCTCCCGAGCAGACCCACAACTTTTTCTTCCAGGTCGGCGGCGGCGAGACCCAGGTTGAAGTCCTTATCCCCGAGCCCGATGCCACCAGCGGCGCGGCCCGGTTCCTCGAACGCAAAGGCCCCGGCCTGCACCATCTGTGTTACGCCTGCGAGGACGTCCACGATGAGGCCGAACGCCTGGTGGGCGCCGGCCTGCGGGAGATCGACCTTCCCCGGCCGCCCGAGGGCCGACGTCGGGTGGCCTTCTTCCATCCTCGCGGCGTGGGTGGGGTGCTGACGGAGTTGGTACCGGTGCGCGCCTCGCTGACCGAGGACGTGCCAAGGGTGCACCGGCACGGGTCGACGCTGCACCGCCACGCCTGAGCGGTGCTCAGCTGCGCACCGCGGCGCCGTAGCCCCCGTCGGGGAAGATGATCTCGCCGGTGACGAAGCTCGACTCCTCACAGGCCAAGTACAGGCAGGCGTTGGCGATGTCAACCGCTTCGCCGAGCCGACGTAGCGGAGTGTGACGGATCTGCGAGTCGACCCAGGGCTGATGGGTGATGGCGGCACCGGACATGGGTGTTCTGATGTAGCCCGGTCCCACGGCGTTGACCCGGATCTTGTGACGGGCCAGCTCAAGGGCGAAGCACTTGGTCAACATCCACACGCCGGCCTTGGACACGCAGTAGTCCGCCGAACCCATCAGCGCGGTAACTGCGGCCACCGAGGCGATGTTGACGATGGTGCCGCCACTGCCCGCGGCGGCCATTCGACGGGCCACGGCCCGGTTGGTCAGCATCACGCCGGTGAGGTTGACGTCGATCAGCTTGTGCCAACTGTCGAGGGATTTGTCCAGCAGCAGCATGTCCGTACGGTCCATCCGGTCCCGGCCGCGCTGCTCGTCGATCTCGCGGCTCACATAGCCCGCATGGGAGATGCCGGCCGCGGCGACGCAGGTGTCAATCCGCCCGAATGCCGCCACGGCCGCCGCGGCCATGGCCTCGCAGGACTCCTCCGAGGCGGTGTCCACCTGCACGGAATCGGCTTTGGCCCCCATGGCGATGAGTTCGGCCACGACTTTCTCGGCCCGCTCGCCATTGAGATCGGCCACCATTATGGTGGCGCCCTCCTCGGCGAAACGCAGGGCGCATCCGCGTCCGATGCCCGAGGCGCCTCCAGTGATGAGCGCTACCTTGCCGTCGAGTCGCGCGGCCATGGGGTGGTCCTTTCGTCTGGAGCTCCTACGGCTCGTCCCGCGGCAAGCTACCGCGCCGCTTGCCATACCGAATGGTATGGAACCGGGGGCCACGATACGCTCCAGGCATGTTGCTGCCGCTGAGCCCCGACGAGTTGCTCTCCACCACCCGGTCGGTTCGCCGCCGACTCGATCTCACCCGGCCCGTGTCCCGGGCGGTGCTCACCGAATGCGCCGAACTCGCCCTGCAGGCCCCGACGGGATCGATGCGTCAAGACTGGCATCTGGTGATCACCAATGACCGCGAGCAGTGCCGCCGGGTCGGCGAGGTCTACCGGCGTATCTGGCTCGGTATGGTCAGCCCTGAGTACCTTGAGCGGATGTCCGCCGCCGAGCCGGACCCCATCGCCCGGGCGTCGTGGCTGAGGATGATGACTTCCGCCCGACACCTGGCGGAGCACTTCCCGGAGGTCCCCGCGTTGCTCGTGCCGTGCATCGACGGCCGTCTCGACGGCGCCCCGGCCAACCTCCAAGCGCTCAAGTGGGGTTCGATCATCCAGGCGGCATGGAGCTTCATGCTGGCCGCTCGGGCCCGGGGGCTGGGTAGTTGTTGGACGACGGTGCACCTTGCTGCTGAAGCTGAGGTGGCGGAGATACTTGCTATTCCCTACGACAAGGTGCAGCAGGTGGCCCTCATCCCGGTGGCGTACACGGTGGGTACCGACTTCAAGGCAGGGGCCCGCAAGCCATCCGAGCGCTTCGTGCACTGAAACGGCTGGTGAGCAACAGCGGTTGTTGCTCGGGTGAGGGTGTGAGAGGCTCCATGCATGTGGTTACGCCTGCGCCAAATCGCCGTTGTTGCTGAAGACCTGCGTCGGGCCGCTCTCGACATCGGAGCAGTGCTCGGAGCCGAGGCATGTTTCACCGACCCGGGCGTGAAGATGTTCGGGCTGAAGAACACCCTGTGGCCGATCGGTAGCCAGTTCCTTGAGGTCGTCACCCCGATCACGGAAAACACTGCTGGGGGCCGCTACCGGCAGCGCCGCGGCGGGGATACCGGCTACATGGTGATCACCCAGGTCGACGACGCGGCCCGCCGCCGGGCCCGCGCCGCCGAACTCGGCATCCGGGTCGCCTTTGAGCTGTCGATGCCCGAGGAAGGTCACGACGGCATTCAGCTGCACCCTGGCGACACCGGGGGTTCGTTCTTCGAGATGGACCAGATGACCATGGCCGGAGGTGACGAACCGGGCGGTCCGTGGACCCCCGCCGGTCGAAACTGGCAGCCCTATGTCCGCACCGATCTGGTATCGGCGATCAGCGCCGCGGAGTTGCAGGCCGTGGATCCTGAGGCACTGGCCCGTCGGTGGGCCGACATGGCCGAGATCGAGGTCGGCCGCGACGCCGTAGGCAACCCGGTCGTGCCCCTCGACAATGCGTCGCTGCGCTTCGTGGAAGCCACCGACGGTCGCGGTGACGGGCTCGGGGGTATCGACGTGACCACCGTGGACCGCGACGCGGTGCTGGCGGGGGCCAAGGCCCGGGGCTGTTACGTCAACGATGAACAGGTGGCGCTCGTCGGTCTTCGGGTCTATTTGCGCTGAGCGCGTACGCCATAGCGGACCGCGGCCATGGAGCCAGATGGCGCTGCCCACCGTGTAGCCACGAGGAGATTGCATGCTGTCCAATTTTCGGGTCCTTGACCTGACCGATGAACGCGGCCAGTTGGGCGGGTTCATCCTGCGCCAGCTCGGTGCGGAAGTCATTCTGGTGGAGCTGCCCGGGGGCTCAACTGCCCGGCAACTCGCCCCTTTCGCCGGTGATGTGCCCGGTCCCGATTCGTCGCTGCACTTTTGGGCCTACAACCGCGGCAAGCAGAGTGTGGTCGTCGATTACCTCCACGCCGCGGGCCGCGAGCAGCTACTCGAGCTGGTGCGGGGGGCCGATGTGCTCATCGAGTCGGCCGAGCCGGGCCGTTTGGCGGCTCTGGGCCTCGGCGCTGAGGCGTTGGCCGTAGTGAACCCGACGTTGATCCACGCCTCGATCACCGGGTTCGGTAGCGACGGGCCAAAGGCCGACTGGGCGGTGTCGGACCTGGTGATCCAGGCCTCGGCGGGAAATATGGTCCTCAACGGCGACAAGGACCGCGCCCCGTTGCGGGCCGGAGGGACCCTGCCCCAGGCCTATCACCACGCGGCCGCTGAGGCAGCGGGGGCCATTTTGATCGCCCTGTGGGAACGCCAAACCCGATCGGGCCTCGGCCAGCACATCGACCTATCGGCCCAACAGTCGGTGAACCAGGCCTCCCAGTCCATGATGTTGGCCTCGCCGCTCAACGCCGTGTCCACCACCCGCATCGCCGGTGGGGCAAACCTCCAGGGCATCGACATCCAGCTGATGTGGCCCTGTAAGGACGGCCATGCCTCGGTCACCTTTCTGTTTGGCACCGGCTTCGCTCGCTTCACGCAGCGGCTGATGGACTGGGTCTGCGAGGAGGGTTTCTGCGACGAGGCGACCCGGGACAAGGACTGGGTCATGTACGCCCTGATGCTGCTCGACGGCCGTGAGGCGGTGACTGAATACAACCGGGTGAAGCACTGCCTCACCAACTTTTTCGCCACCAAGACCAAGGCCGAGTTGCTCGAGGCGTCAATCGTGCGGCGGGTGCTGATCACCCCGGTGTGCACGACTGCGGATGTCCTGGCGAGCGAACAGCTGGAGGCCCGTCAGTACTGGGAGGATGTCTCCCACGGCGAGATGGGCACCTTTCGCTACCCCGGTGCGTTCGCCAAGTTCAGCGCCACGCCACTGGCGCCATTACCGGCAGCACCGCAACTCGGGGAGCACACCACCAAGGTCCTAGCGGCCGCTCCCCGCTCACCGCACGTCGCGATCAAGCCCCCCCGACACCCTGCACCGAGCGGACGCCCCCTCGAAGGGGTGAAGGTCCTTGACCTGATGTGGGTCATGGCCGGTCCGGCGGCGTCGCGGGTTCTGGCTGACTATGGCGCGGACTGCATCAGGGTGGAGTCGGTCAACAAGCTCGATGCGGCTCGCACCCTTCAACCCTTCCGCGACAACGTCGGCAGCCCGGACAATTCCGGCTTGTGGAACAACATGAACGCCGGAAAGCGGGGTTTGGCCCTCGATTTGTCCAAGCACGGCGCCCTCGACGTGATTTGGGATCTGATCGACTGGGCCGACGTGGTGGTGGAGTCCTTCTCGCCTCGGGCGATGGCCCAATGGGGATTGAGCTACCCAGAAATCAGGGCCCGCCGGCCCGATATCATCATGTCCTCGAGCTGTCTCATGGGCCAGTACGGCCCGCTCGCCTCCATCGCGGGGTTCGGCACGATGGCGGCGGCCATCTCCGGGTTCTTTTACCCCGTGGGTTGGCCCGACCGCTCACCATGTGGACCATTCGGGGCGTACACCGATTACACCTCGCCCCGCTGGCTGGTCGCGGCGTTGATGGCGGCGTTGGAGCACCGCAGATCGACGGGCGAGGGCCAGTACATCGATCTGTCACAGGGCGAGTCGGCCTTGGCGCTGCTCACCCCGGCCTTGCTCGAATGTTCGGTGAACGGCCGCATCTGGGAGCGCGCCGCCAACCGCGATCTGGTGTTCGCGCCCCAGGGGGTGTACCGCACCCTCGGGGAGGATTCGTGGTTGGCCATCAGTTGTACGAGCGATGCGGCATGGGTTGGTCTGTGTGGTGAGCTACGGCGCGCTGACCTCGCGGGGTTGAGCTTGGCCGATCGCCACGCCCGCCACGATGAGATCGACCTCCTGATCGAGGCGGCCACCCAGAACCTTGACGGTGAGGCGCTGATGGGCCGCCTGCAAGCGCTGGCCATCGCCGCCCACATCGTGCAGAACTCGGCCGAAATAGCCGTGGACCCGCAGCTGGCGCACCGCGGCCATTGGGTGGAGGTCCCCCATGCCACGCAAGGCAGCACGGTGGTGGAGGCAAGCCGGTTCCGGCTGTCGCGCACTCCGGCCAAGGTGGCCCATGGGGGTCCGACCTTCGGCGAGCACACCTTCGAGGTACTCGCCGAGGTGCTGGGTTACGACGCTGAGCACATTGCAGAACTCGCCGCCGCCGAACTGCTCGAATAGCGGCGCTGGACTAGCGCGGTTGGGCCGTCGTCTGAGGGTTCAACCGCAGCAGGACGAAACTGGAGCAAATACCGAGGCTGGCCGCGATGGCTAAGGTCGCGGTGTAATCCGCGGCGTCGATGGACAGGCCAATCAACGGGGGTCCGATGAGGCCGCCGATTCCCGCCGCGGTGTAGAGAAGGCCGAGGACCCCTCCTAGTCCGACGGGACCGAAGATGACCGCCGCCACTGCGGGGGACAGGGCGATGAACCCGCCGTAGGAAACCCCGAGGACCACGGCGTAGACCACCAGCAGGGCGTAGCTCGAACCGGCGGCAATCCACAGGCCGAAGCTGGCTCCCACGGCGAAAAAACATCCTCGGTACAGCGACATCAGTGCCCATCTGCGGGCAAGGACCCCGAATCCCAGCCGGCCGAAAACGGAACAGATGCCGATGGTGCCCACCAGCCATCCGGCCGAACCCGAGATGTGCTGTTGGGTGAGGTAGTCGTCGAGGAACACGAACGGGAGGAACAACACCAGGCTGAGCAGGAACATCGCCGTGTACAAGACCCGGAAGTCCCCGTTGCCGCGGACCACGCCCATCATGGTTGGCGCCGGCGCCGCATTGGCCGCTCGTGGCGGGCGGTTGGCACCGATGAGGGCCACGCTCATGAGCAGGCCAGTGGTGATGGCCAGGATCACGTACGTCTGGCGCCAGCCGTAGGACTCGATGAGCTGCTCCGCGAGGGGTGCGGTGATCAGCGTGCCGACGCCGATCCCGGCCACGGCGACGCCGAGGGCGCTCGTGCGCTTGGTGGCGAACCAGCCTCCTACTGCGGCCACCATCGGCACATACGCGCAGGCCGCTCCGATGCCCACCCCGAGGGCGTAGGTGACGTAGCCGACCTCGATGCTGCGCACCTGTGAGGTTGCCAGCAAGCCCGCCACCATGGCCACCGTGCCGACAGCGAGGACCTTTCGCGGTCCGATGCGATCGGCGATGCGGCCACTGACCACGCCGAGGAGAAAGGTGAGGAAGGTGGTGATGGAGAACACCAGTGCCGTCGAACTCCGGCTGCTGGCGAACTCGTCCGCCATTGGCTTGAAGAATGCGCCGAAGCTGTAGTTGATACCGAATACGGCAAAGGTCGACACGAACGTGGCCGCCACGGTGGGCCAGCCGGCGCGACTGTCGATGAGGGCCTCGGGGCCGGGGTTCAAGTTGTGGCCGCCATCAGCCCGCGCCCTTGGGATAGAACAGACCGATGACGAGCACTGGAACGATCCCGATGAAGGCCATGGCAAAGAAGGTGTGATCGAAACTTTCGAATGGTATTGGCTGGGCGTTGCCGAGTAGGGCCACCACAATCGCCACGCCCAGACCGCCGCCGAGGTTGCGCACCGTGTTGAAGGTGGCATTGACCTCGCCGAACGCCGAGGGGTCCACCCCGCGTAGCGCCGCACCGTTGAGCGGTGAGAACGTAAGCCCGAACCCGAGCGAGAACAGGATCGTGGCGGGTAAGAACACGGTGACGTAATGGGGTTCAGGGCCAAACCGCCACACCATCCACAGCATGGCGAGGATCGGGAACATTGAACCAATGGAGATGAGGAGGCGCGGCCCGTGGCGGTCGGCGAGGCGTCCGGCGATGACGCCGACCAGCGCTGAACACACCGGCCCGGGGGTGATGGCCAGGCCGGCGCGCAGCAGCGAGTACCCCCAGATCTGGGTGAGGAAGAGCGGCCATACAAGCCAGATCGACAGGCCCATCATGGCCATGAATATGTTGGCCAGGTTGGCCGACCAGACGGCGCGATTTGTGAACAGCCGCAGGTTCAACAGCGGGGCGCTATGACGTAACGAGCGCACCACGAACAGCGGAGCGAGAATCACGAACCCCGTGAACGCGGCCAGTATCGGGGGGCTGGTCCAGCCCCAGCGCGGTCCCTCGATGATGCCCAGCGCCAGCAGCCCGATCGCCGCCGTCCCCATCGGGATGCCGAGGAGATCCAGGGCCTGGCGCTCGCCGATGGGCCCAGAGTCGTGCAGCAATCGTGGCCCGACAATGGCTATCGCGGCCACCACGGGCACCAATAGCAGGTAGACCACCCGCCAACTGGTGAGGTCCACGACGACGGCGGACAAGCTGGGTGCCGCGGCCGCTCCGAGGGAGCCGGTGGCGGCCCAGTACGCCACCGCGGAGGTGCGCCGGCTGGGCGGGAAGTCGGGCAGGACCAACGCCAGGGAGGAGGGTACGAGCAGCGCGCCGCCGAAACCCTGGATGACCCGTCCGGCGATGAACAGCACCGACACCGGCGCCGCGGCGCACAGCAGGGACCCAGCCAAGAACACCGCGAGGCCGGTGTTGAAGATGCGCTTTCGTCCGAGCTGATCGGCGAGTCTGCCGCCCACGACCATGAAAGAGGCAAGCACGATGCTGTAGCCCGACAAGGCCCAGGCGAGGGTGGTGCGAGGGGTGGAGGCGAAGGTCTTCTCAATGGACGGAAAGGCGATGTTCGTGCCGGTCACGTTCATGGCGATGAGCATGTAGGCGGCCGCCACGGTGGCCAGCGCCAGCCAGGTCCGGGTGGGTACGGCCTCGAGGGACGGACGTGAACTCCCCTCGTCGGGCGGAGGATCAACGGTGGCGTCGGGGCGCGGCTCGCCGTCATTCATCGCCGCACGGTGCTTTCCCCATCGCAGGCACCGTACTGCGCCGTGGCACGGCCAAGGTGGTTCTGCCAGCCAGGGCCGGGGTGAGGCCTGGGTGCTAGCACCGCCGATGAGGGGCGTCAGCTCGAAGGACTCCGGCCTGTGTCAGGGGGGGCGCAAGCCCGCAGTAGCGCGGTGACCAGATCGTTCAACGGTGTGGCAATGCCGTGCTTTCGGCCGAGGCGGCCGATCACTGCATTGCGAACCTCCCACTCGAGCGGGCGGCCTTGCCTGCGATCCACCGCGATGGAAGACCAGTGCCCGGGCGCGGCGCGTTGGGCCCGTTCCAGCGCCCGGGCGGCGTCATCGGGAGCGAAGCGTGCCCCTTCCGCGCGTGCCACCGCCACGATCTCCTCGGCGAGGGCCAACGCGGCGTCGAACACGCTGCGCTCGGCGAGCACGCTGAGGTCTCGAATGCTCAGCGCCCCGATCGCGCCGATGACCGCGTTGAGCAGTAACTTCCGCCATGCCTGGGTCGTGAAGTCGGCTCGCAGTTCGACTCGTATGCTCGAAGCGTCGAACGCCGCCGCCACACGATGGCCTGCTGCGCTGTCGGGCACCTGGAGCAAAGCGAGGCTGGACTGCACAATCACGCCCGTCTCGAGCACCTCGGCCGCGATCATGACGACCACGGGCACGATGTCGGCCTGGGGTGCGAGCGGCTGGATGCGAGCCACCTGGTCGATGCCGTTCTGCAGCACCGCCACGACGGTCCCCGGCCCGACGAGTCGGTCGAGCCAGGGTGCGGCTCCCTCGCTCTGGTACGCCTTGGTGCAAAGCAGCACGACGTCGGCGCGACCGGCGTTGGTGGGGTCAAGGAGCACCGCTGGTGACGCCCGCACCACCGTCGCGTCGTGATGACGGATCTCCAGCCCGTCAAGCGGCCGTCGAGCACAGAGGCGGACATCGTGCCGGCCGGCGACGACCAGAGCGGCGGTCACCGCAGCACCGATGGCACCGGCTCCGATAACGGCGATGGACAGTGATGCGTCGTCCTGGTGCACGATGGTGAACCTAGACCGCGCTGGACCTGGCCTGCCCGACGCGGGCTCTGGCCCGGCCGGTTGGTGTGCCCGGTGACGCGGGGTGCTCCAGCGGTGTGTGTGCACCAGGATCTGTCGGCGTGCCAGGCTGTCAGGCGCCGGGCGTGCCGAGACGGTCGCCGGTTCTCGAAGGGGGAATGCGTGGCCGCGCCGCTCGATGATGTGACCGTGATCGAGATCGACAACTGGATGGCGGCGCCTAGCGCTGGTGCCGCGCTGGCGGATCTCGGGGCCAACGTGATCAAGATCGAGCCGCTCAGCGGCGACCCGATGCGCTCGATGGGTCGCCCGGCCAAGCTTGAGGGCCCGCTGCAGGGCTATGACTTTCAGTTCGACGTCGATAACCGGGGCAAGCGGTCCATGGCCATCGCCCTGGACACCGACGAGGGCGCAGCCCTGGTGCGGCGCCTGTGTCGGGGGGCGGACGTGTTCTTGTGCAATCTCATCGCCCGGCGCCAGAAGCGCTTCGGGCTCGACCCCGCCTCGTTGTTCGCCGAGAACCCGAAGCTGGTGCACGCCACCTTGACCGGCTACGGCACGGAGGGCCCCGAGGCGTGGCGGCCCGGCTACGACGTGACCGCCTTCTTCGGTCGGTCTGGTCTCTACGATGCTCTGCGCGAGGGTGAACATGGTGCGGTGCCCATGGCCCGACCGGCTCAGGGCGACCACACGACGGGGCTGGCGCTGCTTGGCGCCATCCTGGCGGGGTTGCGGATGGCCGAACGCACCGGGCAGGGCCAGGTCGTGGAGACCTCGCTGTTCGAGACCGCGATTTGGACCCAGGCCTCCGACTTCGCCGTCACTGCCATGGACAAGGCACCGGTCCGACGCCGGGTCCGCCACGAGCTGATCACCCCGACGGCGAACCGCTATCCGTGCGGTGACGGCAGATGGATTGTGCTCAATGCCCCGGGGGAGCCGGCGTGGCGGGCGTTGTGCTCTGTGCTCGGACGTGAAGATTGGCTGGCCGACGAGCGACTGGCCACGGTCAAGGGTCGCTTTGACCACATGGCGGAGATCGTTTCGGGCATCGACGAGGCCCTCAGCGGACGAGGCCGCGACGAATGGGGCGTGCTCTTCGACCAGGCGGGGTTGATTTGGGGTCCCGTGCTGGCCTTGCATGAGGTGGCTTCGGACGACCAGGCTGCGGCCCTCGGGCTGTTTCCCACGATCGAACACCCCCAACGCGGTCCGTACCGCACGGTCGCGGTACCGATGCGGTTCCACACCGCCGAGGTCGGGCCCCGAGGGCCTTCGCCCGAACTTGGGGCGCACACCACCGAAGTGCTCGCCGGTGCCGGGTTCAGCCCGGCTGAAATCGCCGATCTCGCCGCCCGCGGCGTGCTTGGCGCCGGTTCCATGGCGTGAGCCAGCCCGCTACGTCCACCAGCCCAAACTGAGGGAGATCCCACCATGAAAGCCAGAGCAGCCATCTTCCGCGAGATCGGCGGGTCGTTGACCATCGAGGAGATCGATGTCGACGAGCCTGGTCCCCAGGAGGTTCGGGTGCGCACCGCCGCCTGCGGGGTGTGCCACAGCGACCTGCACTTCATGCAGGGGAACATCGCCGGGCCGCGGCCCACGGTGCCCGGCCACGAGCCGGCGGGCATTGTGGAGTCCGTCGGGTCCGAGGTGCGTCTGGTCAAGCCAGGCGACCACGTGATCGCCTGCACCTCGATGTTCTGCGGGCAATGCACCCAGTGCATGCTCGGTCGGCTGCACCTGTGCACCGATCGCCGACCGATGCGACGCCGCAAGGGTGAACGGCCGCGCCTCTCCCAGGACGGCCAGGAGCTGTTCCAGTTCGCAGATCTGTCCGGATTCGCCGAACTGATGTTGTTGCACGAGAAGGCGTTGGTCCGCATCGACGATGACATCCCCCTGGCGCAGGCGTCGCTGGTGGGTTGTGGGGTGACCACCGGGGTGGGCGCAGCGCTCAATACGGCGAAGGTAACGCCGGGGTCTTCCGTGGTGGTCTTTGGTGCCGGTGGGGTTGGCAACTCGGTCATCCAAGGCGCTCGCATCGCCGGGGCCCGGCAGATCATCGCGGTGGACATCTTCCCCCAGAAGTTGGAGGTGGCGAAGGGCTTCGGTGCCACGCACACCATCCTGGTCGGCCCGCAGAACCCCGACCTCGACCCGGTCAAGGAGATCAAGAAGCTGTCCCAGGGTGGAGTCGACTTTGCCTTCGACGCCGTCGGCAACGCCACATTGGCCTCGCAGTGCTTCTACGCCCTTGCGCCGCGCGGCCTAGCGGTGATCGTCGGGGCGATCCCGCGGGGCCAGACTCTGACGCTCGAGCCGGGCCATTTCTATGTGGAGAAAATGATCACCGGGTCGATTATGGGCTCAAACCGTTTCCACATCGAGGCCCCGCAGTACCTTGAGCTGTACCGACAGGGTCGGCTCGACCTTGACTCGATGATCACCGAACGGATGCCGTTGAGCGAGGTGAACGTGGCGCTCGAGGCGATGAGCTCGGGCGAGGTCACCCGTACGGTGTTGACCTTCGACTGATTCCTGCTGCGTCACGGGAGCGGTACCAATCGGTACCCACTCCCGTGACGCCTTCGGCGGCCCGATCAGTCGAAGATGATGACCTGGCGGGAGACTTCGCCCCGCTTCATGGCCGCGTAACCCTCGTTGATTTGTTCGAGGCTGAGGCGGGCGGAGACCATCTCGTCCAGCTTGAGGCGGCCGTCGAGGTACATGCTGACCATGGCTGGCATGTCGGTGCGGAACTGGTTGGACCCCATCATCGAGCCCTGCAGCTTCTTCTCCGCCAGCAGGTCGATGCCACGGATTTCCAGTACCTGCTTAGGTGGGACCATGCCGATGACCGTGGCGGTACCGCCGATGGCCAACATGTTGAACGCCTGCTCCGCGGTGGCTTTGA
The DNA here is from genome assembly GCA_945906305.1 of Ferrithrix thermotolerans DSM 19514. GTDB lineage: Bacteria > Actinomycetota > Acidimicrobiia > Acidimicrobiales > CAIXPF01 > CAIXPF01. Next base: position 58,323 of record CAMDQT010000018.1, read on the forward strand.
GCCCGATGGCCTCAAAGCTGTATTCGACGCCGCCGTCGGAGAGCTCCTTTACTGCTTCCACCACGTTGTCGACCTTGGAGGCGTTGACGACGTTGGTTGCGCCGAGCTGTCGGGCTACCTCGAGCTTGTCATCATTGACATCGACCACGATCACGGAAACGGCGCCCGCAATCCGGGCGGCTTGGATGGCGGCGAGGCCGATGCCGCCGGCGCCGATGACGCAGACCGTGGCGCCTGGCGGCACTTTCGCGGTGCGGAACACTGCGCCCATGCCCGTGGTGATGCCGCAGCCGATGAGCGCGGCGCGATCCAGCGGCATGTCGGTGGTGACCTTCACCAGCGCGTTCTGGTGGACCAGCATCAGCTCCGCGAAGCCACCGAGCCGGGCGAACTGGTCGAGCGGGGTGCCGTCATGCTTGGAGAGTCGGGGCGGGGCGCCCTTGGGTCGCGAGGTGGCGGCAGGGTTGGTGCAGCGGTAGGGGTGGCCCGACAGGCACTGGCGGCACTGCCCGCAGAAGATGGACAGGCAGCAGATCACATGGTCGCCCGGCTGGCAGTAGTTGACGCCCTCGCCGATGGCCTCCACGACCCCGGCGGACTCGTGACCTAACACGGCGGGAAGGCGGGAGCGGAAGATGCCCTCCATGTAGTGCAGGTCGGAGTGGCATAGGCCTGCCCCCATGACCCGGACCAGCACTTCACCCGGACCGGGATTGTCGATGACGACATCCTCGATGTCGAGCCCACCCGGTTGTTCGTTGAGTACGGCAGCTTTCATCGTCGTTGCTCCCCACAAGCTTCGAGGCCGCCCGGGGTCGGGCAGCAGTGCAGGAAGTGTCGCGCATCGCGCCGTGGTGTTGCTCGACCAAGCCGAGCCCGGTTCTCATCGCACTGATACAGCGCTGCTGGGCGGCGCATATCGGAGCGAGCTCGCCCCAGGCGCGCACTACGGTGCGGCCATGCGCATAGGAGCATCGTTGGCCAGTGCCCACCCGTCGGTGGACGGACGCGAGGGGGCCCGGCGGATGATCGAACGGGCGCGGGCGGCCCGTGAGGCGGGGCTGTGGTGCCTTACCGTTGGCGACCATCACGCCAATCGTCGACCGTACTTCCAGAACACCGCCATCCTCGGGCGGCTCCTGGCTGAATGGGGCGATGATCGTCCCGCGGGTTGCCTGTTTCTGATGCCGTTGTGGAACCCGGTGCTCATGGCCGAGCAAATTGGCACGCTGGCCACCATGGCCGGCGAGCCCTTCATCGTGCAGACCGGCCTCGGCGACCCTGCTGATCGTGCCGCGATGGGTACCGATCGTCGTCATCGCGGGCGGCTGCTCGACGAGTCCATCGCCGTGGTCGACGCGCTCCTTGCCGGCGAGCGTGTCGATTCGGCCTATTTCGGCTTCACCGGCACGAGCGTGTCGCCCCATCCCCCCGGGCCGATCGAATGGTGGATCGGGGCGTCGTCTGATGCCGGCATCGACCGGGCGGCCCGAGTCGGTGACTGCTGGTACGCCGACCCGGCCTTGACCCTGGAGCAGGCGCAGGCGCGGATGGCCTTCTACCGAGACCGCTGCGCCCATTACGGCCGTCCGCCGGTACGGGTGCCTCTACGGCGCGACATCCTCGTGGCGGAGACCGACGCCGAGGCCGAAGCCATCGTGGCCCCACTGCTCGCCGCGGGCTACCGCGGTATCGACCCTGCTGCGCTGGCGTTCGGTTCGCCGGCCACGGTCGCCGAGCACTTCGCGTCCTACGGCGCCTTGGGGTTCACCGACATCATCGTGCGGCAGATGGCGGTGGCGCAGGACGCGGCCTTGCGCAGTTACGCCCTGTTGGCCGCGGTCGCTGACCTGCTGGAGGATTGATGACTGACTACCAGACCATTCGTTACGAGGTGGCCGACCACGTGGCGCGCATCACCTTGGATCGTGCCCGTTATCGCAACGCCCAGAGCCGGTTGCTGCTGGAGGAACTTGACGTCGCCATCATCGCCGCCGGTGCCGATCACGATGTGCGGGTGATCGTCCTGCTCGGGGCGGGTGACCACTTCTCCGCCGGGCACGACCTCGGCACGCCGGAGGAGCTCGCCGACCAGCAGGAGCGCCCTTGGCGGCCGGGGATTCGGGGTTGGTATGAACGCACCCACGAGCAGTTTCTCGACAATACGCTGCGCTGGCGCAATGTCCCCAAGCCCACCGTGGCCGCCGTGCAGGGCTATTGCATTTGGGGCGGCTGGATGATCGCCTCGTCGATGGATGTGATCTTCGCCGCTGACGATGCCATGTTCTTGGGCAGCCTCTTCCAGTATTTCTGCATGCCGTGGGATCTGCCGCCGCGCAAGGTGAAGGAGCTGCTGTACGAAAGTCGTTTCATCGACGCCACGGAGGCACGTGAACTTGGTCTGGTCAACCGGGTGGTGCCGCGCGCCGAACTCGAGCAGGAGACACTGGCCTGGGCTGCCCGGGTGGCCGAGAACGACCCGTTCCAGATGCGTATGACCAAGGCAGCCGTGAACCATGCTCAGGACGTGCAGGGCTTCGGAGCCCACATGCAGTCCGCTCACGCCTATTACGTTCTCAGTCGCCTCGGCGAGAAGGACCCTGACTCCACCGTGGTGCAGACCGGCACCCGACGTCGTCCCGGCGTACAGACGGCGTTGGAGAACTACCAGCGTCGCCGCTAGACGCTCAGGACCCGTGCAGGTCGCGTCGCCATTGTGGTACCCGCGAGGACACGATGCCCTCGGCGGACAACCGGGCGATCTCCGCGTCGTCGAGGCCGACGAGCTCGCGCAGCACGCCATGGTTGTGCTCGCCGCGAAAGCCCACGGTGCCCACTACGCCGCTGTCGGCGTCGCTGAAACGCCACGGCGATTGGGGCACGGTGACCGAGTGGCCCGCGCCGAGGTCGACCTCGGCGAATGCGCCCCGCTCGGCGGCCCATTCGGTGGCGGCGAGTTCGGCCACGGTGCGAACTTCGGCGGCGAGCACGGTGGATACACCGATAGCCCTTTCGAGATCGGCGGCGGCGTCGAAGTTGGCCACCCACACGCCGATCTCGGCCTCGAGCGCGGCCCGGTTGCGCACGCGGTCCGCCGCCGTGGCAAAGCGGACGTCGTCATGCCAGTGCTGGTTTCCCGATGCCTTGGCCCACACGCCGAACCCACCGTCGGTGGTGGCATCGATGGTGACATTCACCCAACGGCCGCTCCGCAGACGGAAGATCGAGGACCAGTTCTGCCCGGCGCGAAAGCCGCTGGAGGGGTCCACCCCGACCAGTTCGGCCGTGGACAGGTCGTTGACCATGAGCGTCGATTCGGCCATGGAGACCTCCACCGCTTGGCCCTTGCCGGTGCGGTTGCGCTGGTGCAAGGCGGCGAGCAAGGCGGCAAGGGCGTGCAGGCCGCTGTAGGTGTCGGCGTGGGACATCGGATCATTGCGCGGCCCGTCGAGCTCGCCGCGCCGCCGGGCGACCATTTCGGTGACACCAGCTTCGGCATGGATGGCGGAGGCGTAGGCCCCCTGGTCTGAACGCGAGTTGCCGTGACCCCAGCCGCTGATGGAAGCCACGATCAGTCGGGGGTTGCGAGCGAAGAGATCTTTCGGCGAGAGCCCGAGGCGCACCATCACCTCGGGCCGGTAGTTCTCCAACAGCACGTCCGCCTTGTCGATCATCGCTAGCAGCAAGTCGCGACCCTCCGGCCGGGTGAGGTCGAGCGAAACGCACTCCTTGCCCGCGTTGTAATGCACGAAGTACGTCGACATGCCCTCCACGCGGGGCACGATGGCGCGAGTGAGGTCGCCATCGGGCGGTTCGATCTTGATGACCCGGGCCCCGAGGTCGGCTAGCAGGCGGCTGGCGATGGGGCCAGCGAGGGCTCGGGTGAGATCGAGCACAACAATGTCGGACAGCGGACGATCCATGGCCGGACGCTACCCCGATACGGGTGGCGGCGAGTGCCCCGGGTCACCCCGCAGGCGCCGGTAGGCCCTGCGGGCCGTCGATAGCGCCAGCAAAGCGACCGTGGCGAAGATGACCATGGTGGCGATGGTCAGCCCGGCGGCGGTCCACGGGCGGGCCAACGCCACCAGCATCAAGGCGCCCACGATGCTGTCCTCGGTGAGGCTGGCCACGATGTTGGTGAACGGCTCAGGGGAGGCGTTGATCGCCAGGCGGGTGCCGGACTTGGAGAAGTGGGCGACGAGCGCCAGGCTCGCCGCCACCGCCGCCGCTTGGGGTGCGCCGAGTTGGGCGCCCGCCACCGCGCTACCAACCAGGGCCGCCACCGACGGGCGGATGGCGGTGTGGACGAGGTCCCACGCGCTGTCTGCCAGCGGCACCTTGTCCACGACAAATTCGATCGCGAACATCGATGCGCACAGGATCAACACCGGGGTTGATTGCAAGGCTGGCGGTCCATCGCTCCAACCCAGACGCCCGGCGAGACCCAAGATGAGCACCGTCAGGTAGGCGTTTATGCCGCTGCTCCAGCCGCTGACGATGAGGACCGCGGTCGGCATGGCCCACCTTGGCATACGACGTCGACGAACGGAACCACTTCACGGCAAATTCGGCGCGTAGTCTGCGACCATGAGCCCCCAACCGCGTGCAGCCATGACGTCCGGCCCGGAGCTGTTGGCCGAGTTCAACGAATGCTGGCAGTCCTGGCGCGAGCTTGGCGCTGGTCTGGACGAGGTCGATTGGGCGCAGCCGTCGCTGTGCCCAGGGTGGTCCACCCGGGACGCCTTGGTCCACCTGACCTCGGCCGAGATCGGCTTTGCGGGCTGGACGCCGTCACCGGATCCGCCCTTCGAGCAGATCGGCGCCGAGGCCCGGCGCTTGCGCGGCGCGTCTGGGGCCGAGGTCTTGGCGGAGTTCGAAGCAGTCACCGCTCGACGGGCCGAGCAGATCGGCAATTTTTCCGAGGCCGACCTCGACGCCATTGGCTGGTCACCGGCGGGTTCGGGTCCCCACCGGCGCTACCTGGAGATCCGGGTTTTCGATACCTGGGCTCACGAACAGGACGTGCGCGTTGCGCTCGGGCGCGCCGGACACCTCAGCGGCGCGGGCCCGCGCCGGTCCCTCGACGAGGCACACCTCGCTTTCGGCTACATCGTGGGCAAGAAGGCGGCTCTACCCAACGGCAGTTCGGTAACGGTACGGGTGCACGGCGCCCAGCAACGCGAGTTGCATGCGCAGATCGTGGGCCGGGCCCAAGTGGTGGACCAGCTGCACGATCCGGCCTGCACGCTCGACGCCGATTTCTTGACCTTCATGCTGCTGGCGTGTGGCCGCATCGACCCTGCCGGCCCGATCGAGCAGGGCCTGGTCCGTCTTGGTGGGGACATGGCGCTCGCCACGAGGGTGGCCAACAACCTCGCCTTCACGATCTGAGGGCGGTGGTTTGGTCGGGGCAGGACCCGATCAGAGGTATCGGTCGGGCAGCAACGCCCGGTCCCAACCTTGGCCGAGCACACCGGCCGCGACGGCTTCGCCCGACCCGACCCCCCAGGTAATGCCTTGGCTGCCGTGGCCTGTCGCCAGTATCAGCCCGCTCGAGCCCGGTACCGGGCCGTGCAGCGGCAGGCCATCGGCTGAAAGTGGCCGGCGGCAGGTCCGCAATTCGGCCACCGGTACAGCACGCAGCGCAGGGACCAACTCGGCCGCCCGTCGGCACACGGCGGCGACGGCCTCGCGCTGGTTCTCGGCGTGATCGGTGCTGCTCGACTGCAATGAGGCACCGAGCAACAGACGTCCGGCGGAGTCCTGCTGGACCAGGCCTGCGATGGCGGGAGGGGTCAGCGTCCCCGCGGCAAAATCGCCGACGGTGGGGGTGGTGAGGCCTTTTTTGGTCGCGGCCCAGGAGGCATCTTCGATGGCGTGTCGGAGTCGGAAGGGTGCCGGTCGGGTGACGACCAGCCAGCCGCGTACCCCACGAACCGCCACATCGAAGCCGGTGTTGCGGCACACCTGCCACGACCACGGTCCTGCTGCCACCACCACGCTAGCGGCGGACAAAGGCCCGTCATCGGTGAGTACTCCGGTCACCGTTTCGCCGCGGCGCAGCAGCTCACGCACGCTTACGCCGGTACGAATCGTGGCCCCGTAGGTACGGGCCTCGGCGGCCATGGCTGCCACCGCCGCCCCGGGATCGATACGACGGGCGTCGGGTTCGAAGCTCGCCGCGGTGATGTCCGGTCCGAGTAGCGGCTCCCGTTCAGCCAGCTCCTGCGCCGAGAGCACCGCCTCGCCACCCACCATCAGACATCCGTGGGGTTCGCGATCCAAGAAAAAGGCGCCGTCGCAACGCTCGTGCAGGTCGCGATACAACGTGACCCCGCGGGCGGCGATGGCGGTCATCTCGGGGGGATGCGGACCGATGAGCAGGCCCTGGTTGCGGCCCGACGCGTGCGAAGCGAGACCATCGCGCTCAATCAGTTCGACGCTGACCCCGGCCTCGGCCAGAAAGCGTGCGGTGGCCACCCCGATGATGCCACCACCCACCACCACAACGTCAACGGTTCTTGCCATGGGGCGAGCCTAGAACCGGTAGGGCTCGGCGAATCAGCCGCTTAGCCCGACGACGATGCACCCGACACCCAAGACCAGCAGGGCACCGATCGTCATCGGTGCCGAGGTACCCAGCCGGGCGAGGTCGCCGCGCCGCCACGCGAAGCGTGCCCCCGCGAGCAGGACAACGCCAGCGTGTAGCAACGCCACGTCACGGAGGCTCATCGCTCGACACCGACCGGTGCCGAGGCCTCGTCGCCGACCCTTCTCAGCCGCTTCGGTCCCGTCCTCATGATCGCCCTTGCCTGCCGCGGTTTCAGTTGCCGATGGCGCCGCCGAGCATGATCTCCGCTTCGGCCGCGTTGGGGTCGCCGAGCGAATGTTCATGCAGCGGGGTGGCCATTTCGTGCACAGCGGGCAGCACCTCTTTGGCGAAGAGCTCCAGGCTGGCGCGGGCTTCCGGGCCGGGCTTGGAGCCGTGGGCGGGGTGCACAATGAGGTATTCGAGGCTGATGCGTTCCTGCGTGCGGCGGATCTTCTCGATGATCTCATCGGGGGTGCCAATGAGGTGGCCGTCCTCGGCTGCGGTGGCCTTGTCCTCGGCAAGCTCTGAGCCTTGACGAAAGACCTTGGCATAGTCCTCGTAGCCGGCCACGCCCTCAAAGGAGGGTGCATTCCACACGGCGTAGTGGTTGCGGGCCGCCCAGGACTGTTCCCCGGCGAAGCGGCGGCCGCGTTCAATGGACTCACGGTCGGTGGCACAGTGCAGATACATCATCGTGGTGGGCTGGTTGGGTGCGAGGCCCATCTGCGCCCGGATGGCGTTGAAGCGGGACACGCCCTTGGCCATCACGTCGAGCGAAACCGCGGTCACGAACAGCTGACCGAGACCGAGCTCGGCGGCCACGCGCATCGACTGGGGGGTATTGAACGCGCATTTCATGTCTTTGAACAGTGAGCCGCGATGCAGCGCCTGAGGTCGCACTGTGGTCTCGGGGAGCTGGTAGCACTCTCCGTTGTAGGAGAAGCGGTTCTCCTCGGACAGACGCAGGATCTCCAGCATCTCGGTGAAACGTTGGCGGGATTCCTCCCGCGGTACGCCGAAGGCGTCGTATTCGTGAGCGGAGATGCCCCTGCCGATGCCGAGGTGAAGCCTGCGGCCGTCGAGCATGAGGTCGAGCATGGCGATTTCGTGGGCCAGCTTCACCGGCTGCCACCACGGCGCGACAATGACCGCGGTGCCCATGTCGACCCGCTTGGTACGTCCGGCCCAGAACGCCAGCCATTGCAGCGGGTTGCCCTGCATCGAGTACGCCGACCCGTAGTGCTCCGCGCACCAGATGGCGTCATAGCCGAGCGGTTCGACCATGTCGCCCAGCATCACCGTCTGGCGGTGGATGTCAACATCAGCGGTGGCCGGGTTATGGCCGTAGTCAGCAGCGAGCAGGCGATCCCAGTCGCGGTGGTTGTAGCTGGTCACCATGACGCCGACCTGCACGTTCGGTCTCCCCGGTCCCACGCGACGGCGCCAGTCGCTGTCGGTGCCCAGCGACGTTATCAAGTCACCGGGCACGGCGGTCCGGAGGCCTACGCCGGGTGGTGGCGCGGCTGGCGTGGTCAGGCGATGCGGTAGGCCCGCCGCGCCGCGCCGCGGAAGAGGTCGGCTTTCTCTGTTGCGCTGTAACCAGCGGCCGCGGCGGTCTTCTTGAAGGCGTTCCACAGCACGACGTAGGAACAGCCGCGGCGATCCACGGGGAAGTTGGACTCGAACATGCATCGACTGGGGCCGAACGCGTCGATGGCGTGACGCATTGGTTCACCCCATGCGGTGACGAGGTCATCGGAACTCGGCGCGGTCTCTCCCTTGTGCAAATCCAGCCCGTAGATCGACATCCCGATGCCGCCAACTTTGAGAAAGACGTTGGGACAGGACCCGATCTGGGTCATGATCGGCCGCCACCAGGCCATGATCTCCTCGCGACGCCCGCGATAGGGACCGATGCCGAGCGGTCCACCGAGATGATCCAACACGATGGTCGCTTCGGGGTAGGCCCGGGCGAGGTCGAGCAACTCGGGCAGCTGCGGATGATACATCCACGCGTCGAAGGACAGTCCGAGCTCCCCGGTGAGCACTTCGAAGCCCCGGCGGAAGGCGGCAGACCCCATTTCGCCCTGTTCGGGCCTCATGTGGGAGCGATTGACCTTGGGGTCGGGGTCCCACGCCGTGGCGTGACGGATCCCGGAGAACAGGCCGTTACCTCGCTCGATCATGGCCTCGAGCACCGGCTTGACGCCGTCACCGAGGCGTAGATCGGCACAGCCGACGATGGCCGCGATGCGCGCCCCGGCGGTGGTGGCGGACCGAGCAGCCTGTTCGGCGGCGAACACCACCTCGCCGACCGGCGCCATGGCGGCGGGGCCGTCGGCGAAATAGCCCGACATGCAGTCGACGTACACGGTCTCGCTCACGTTGTGGCCGGCCCCCGTTTCCGCCTTGAGTTCCTCTACTAGGAAGCGTTCATTGGGGTGGTCCCACAGGTGGTGGTGTGGATCGCAGATCTCCAGGGAGGGCTCGATTGCCTCTTCAGTGGTGCTGGCCAGCCATGCGGCGAATACGGGGTCCATGGCCCGGACCATAGCGCGCCCCGTGCACGCGTTCGCCGAGGTGTGCGGTTCGGCTCGGCTTTGTGGGGGGACGGTTCATCCGTGGGTTGACAGGCCGCCATCCACCGGGATGAGGACCCCGGTGAGCCACGCACCGGCGCGGCTTGACAGGAAGATCACCGCTCCCGCTACGTCCTCGGGCGTGCCAATGCGCTTGAGCGGTACGCGTCGGGCGATGCGTTCGCGGCTGTCGGGGTCATCGAGGAGGTAGCCCATCATCTTGGAGCGGAACGGGCCGGGGGCGACGGTGTTCACGGTGATGTGGTCGCCGACCACGTTGTGGGCGAGATGCCGGGCCAGCATGTGGATGGCCGCCTTGGAGCCCGAGTAGGAGAAGTTGTCGCCGAAGGGCACGACTATGCCGTCGATCGAGCCGATCATGATGACCCGAGCCGGGTCCTGCGCGCTGCCCGAGGCCCGCAATTGGGGGAGGAGCGCTTGGGTCAACATGAAGGGGGCCTTGACGTTGATGTTGAGCACCTTGTCGAACCCGGCCCCGGGAAAGTCGCCCAGCGGCGCACCCCAGGCCGCTCCGGCGTTGTTGACCAATATGTCGAGGCGCTCTTCGCGTTCGGCGAAGGCGGCCGCGAAGGCGGCCAGGCCCTCGTCGCTGGCCAGATCGGCGGGGATAGCGATGCACTCCCCGAGCTTGGACAGTTCAGCCGCGGCGGGTTCGAGCTCGCTGATCTTGCGCGAGGTGATGTAGGTCTTCACCCCATTGGAGACGAGACCTTGGGCGATCATGTAACCGATGCCCCGGCTGCCGCCGGTGACGATCGCCGTCTTGCCTTCAATGCCGAACAGTTCGCTGATGTGCATGTCCACTCCCTGGCCCCGTCGAGGACGGCCCTCGCCGCGCGCACGTTACCGGGACTGCAGGCTTAGCGCAGCGGGGCGAAGAACGCCCGTAGGTCCTCGACGAGGGCGTCGGGCTGCTCGGCCGGCCCGAAGTGGCCGCCCCGGTCAAACACGGTCCAACGGTGCAGGTTGGTCACCTGCTCGGCCACCGATCGCGGAATGAACATCAATTCTTTGGGAAAGACCCCGAATCCGGTCGGCGCGTCGATGATTCGGGCTCGGTCGTGCGCGGTGCGTTGCGGCGTTGAGAATTGCTCCGCGTACAGCCGGATGGACGAGGCCATGGAGGAGTTGAACCAGTACAGCGAGGCCAAGGTGCACAGGTCGTCGCGGCCGAACACTTCGAGCGCGTCACCGTCGCACCACAATTGGCGCCGGTGCCACAGCCAGGCGCCGAGCCCGGCGGGGGAGTCTGCCATCGCGTACGCGAACGTCTGGGGGTCGCGCCGATGCACCGCGACGTGGGCCTCGGTGAGACGGCGGGCCTGCTCGGCGCGGGCCACCATCCATTGCTCATCGGGGGCGAATTGTTCCGGTCGGACCCCGCGCTTACCTAGTAGGCCCGGTACTACCGGCAGCGTGAGGTAGGTGCCGATGAGGTGTTCGGCATGGGCATGGCCCAGCCAGCCGGTCACGAAGGCGCCCCAGTCGCCACCTTGGGCGCCGAAGCGGTCATAACCGAGTACGTCGCGCATCAGCGTGACCCACAGACCGGCGATGGCGGCGATGTCGATCCCCGTGCGCGCCAAGGGGACGGAGAAGCCGTAGCCGGGTAGTGAAGGGATGATGACGTCGAAGCTGTTGGCGGCGTCGCCGCCGAACCGGGCCGGGTCGGCCAGCGGCTCGGCCACCTTGCGTAGGTCCCAGAAGGTCCACGGCCAGCCGTGGGTCAAGATCAGTGGCATCGGGTTGGGCCCCTTGCCTGCCAGTCGGAGGTAATGCACCGGCACACCGTCGATGTCCACCCGGAATTGCTCGAAACGGTTCATCTCCGTCTCAACCGCACGCCAGTCGTACTCCTCGGCCCAATAGCGCACGAGGTCGGTCATCCACTCGCGCGTGGCCCCATAGCGGCCATCGGGGTTGCCGACGTCGACCGGCCAGCGGGTGCGCCTCAGCCGGTGGCGTAGGTCGTCGAGGTCGCCTTGGTCGATGTCAACGGTGAAGGGCACTGGGTCACTCGCCATGGGCGCGAACCTAGCCGCAGTGCCGCGGAGCCCGGTCGCTGAGGGGCAGGCGAATTGGGGTGCTGGCCGTATTCGGTGAGCGGCGGGCCCCGTTCCGCGGGCTCGATTGGGCCGATGGTGCCCGTAGGCGCTTCGGGTATGCTCCGGGGCTCACCTTGCCGGTTTACCGATCGTTACTACACCGCGACACGCCAACATTCCCTATCGTATGGTGCGGCTGAGCGGGTGATGGATCGGGGCGGCTTCAGCGCGCAATAAGGACGTTTGGATGTCATCTTTCCCCTGGCAATCGGCCGAGAGCCTGCACCAGGACAACGACTTGGGCGGAGTGTCTCGCCGGGTCTTTCTCGGTGGTATCGCCGCCACGGCAGGGGCATTGGCCCTCGGGGCGTGCAGCGTATTCTCCGATGACGCCGACTCTGCCTCGACATCTGGCTCGCCCGAGGTGCGCCACATCAAGCCGCCGAAGCTGGACGAAGCTCGTCTCGGCAAACACATCTTGTGCCACCGTCCGATGCGCCATGGTTCGCCCAACTTGAGCGTGGAGATGCGAGGTTCCACCCTGGTGGCGCACAATTACGGCCACGGGGGCAGTGGCTGGACCCTGGGTCCGGGTTCGGCGAAGTACGTGGTAGACCTCGCCGTGGCCACCCCGGCTGGCGCTTCGCTGGCCAAGGGT
>CAMDQT010000019.1 GCA_945906305.1 Ferrithrix thermotolerans DSM 19514
TCGACACCGCACGCGGTGACGACCGACAGGACCGACGGGCGATTGTGCCCGGCACGAGTCAAGTCCCCGGTTGCGAACAGCCGGCCCTTCGGGGCCGGCTGTTCGCCGTTTGTGGGGTCGATGTCCGTCGCTGCGCTGACCCTGGGGGCGACTGGTGCGAAATGCTGCCTGGCCCTGGCTCAAGGGCTATCCAGATTCGGTCCAGGTAGGCGTGGCGGCGCTAACATCAGGGCGTTGTCCCACGGTCGCCGGCAGTCCCGACGGGTCGGTCGATGCCTCGGATGCCGCTTCTGGGTTGTGATGGGTTGGTTGGGAAAGGCACGGCTCATGCCGACGCTCTCGTGCGAAAGCGAAACCCCCTGGCGCTCACCACCACGCTGCGGTGCCCCTTCACCAGGAGCGCCCGTACCCCGAGGCGCTCACAGGACAGATTGTTCGCAACTTCATAGGGAGTAGATGATGGCCGAGATCGAAATCGGACTGGGCAAGTCGGGTCGCCGGGCATACGGCTTCGACGACATCGCGATCGTGCCGTCGCGCCGCACCCGCGATCCCGAAGATGTCGACATCTCCTGGCAGATCGATGCTTTTCGTTTCGAGTTGCCCGTGCTTGGTTCAGCGATGGACGGGGTGGTCAGCCCGGCCACGGCTATCGAAATCGGCCGTGTCGGTGGGGCCGGGGTGCTCAACCTCGAGGGGTTGTGGACTCGCTACGAGGACCCCGAGCCGCTGCTCGAGGAGATTGCCCACCTCGATGTCGAAAAGGCCACCCGCCGGATGCAGGAAATTTATGCCGAGCCTTTGCGGCCCGAACTGGTCACCGCTCGTATCAAGGAGATCAAGGCTGCCGGGGTGACAGCAGTGGCGGCGGTGACCCCGCAGCGGGCATCGATGTTGGTTGGCGCCATCATGGCCGGCGAGCTGGACATGCTGATCATCCAAGGCACGGTGGTGTCCGCAGAGCACGTGTCGCGCACCGTCGAGCCGCTCAACCTCAAGCGGTTTGTGCGGGAGCTCGAGCTGCCGGTGATCGTCGGCGGCTGTGCGTCCTACCAGGCCGGTTTGCATCTCATGCGCACGGGCGCGGCCGGGGTGCTCGTTGGTGTGGGACCAGGCCACGCGTGCACCACCCGCGGGGTGTTGGGCATCGGTGTGCCCCAGGCCACGGCCATCGCTGACGTTCGCGCTGCCCGTATGCGTCACCTCGATGAGACCGGTGCATACGTCCATGTCATCGCCGATGGCGGCATGGCGACCGGCGGCGATATCGCCAAGGCCATTGTGTGTGGTGCTGACGCGGTCATGATCGGCTCGCCCCTCGCGGCGGCCTATGAAGCGCCGGGCAAGGGGTGGCACTGGGGGATGGCCACGTTCCATTCGAGCTTGCCTCGCGGTGCCCGGGTGCGGACTGAGCCGCGCGGCTCGCTGGAGGAGATCCTCACTGGACCGGCCCATGAGAACGACGGTCGGCTCAATCTTTTCGGAGCGCTACGGACCTCGATGGCCACCACCGGCTACCAAACGCTGAAGGAATTCCAAAAGGCCGAGGTAATGGTGGCACCGGCACTGCAAACCGAGGGCAAGGCACTGCAGAAGGGGCAAGGCGTGGGTATGGGGCGATGAACGATCCTGTCTCGGCCCCACGCCAGAGCGGACCGGTCACCGGCGGCTGGGTCACCGGCGAGGACATGGTCCTTGTGGTGGATTTCGGTGCTCAGTACGCCCAACTCATTGCCCGTCGGATTCGTGAGGCTCGGGTTTATTCCGAGATCGTGCCGGCCACGATCAGCGCCGCCGAGGTGCGAGCCCGGCGGCCGGTGGGCATCGTGCTCTCCGGTGGTCCGGCCTCGGTCCATGTCGACTCCGCGCCTCAGCTCGATCCGGCCATTTATGAGCTGGGGATCCCGGTGCTTGGCATCTGTTACGGCGCCCAACTGATTGCGCACCAGCTCGGCGGCGAGGTAGCTAAGACCGGCCGGGGCGAATACGGCCGCACCCAGGTCACCCTGGTCGATGGCGGCGGTCGCCTAGGCCAGGTGCTGCCGGTCGAACAATCGGTTTGGATGAGCCATTTCGACGCGATCGCGTCGGTACCCGACGGGTTCGTTGTCACGGCCCGAACCGAGGATTGCCCGGTGGCCATGCTCGAGTCGCCCGCCCGCGGGCTGTATGGGGTGCAGTACCACCCGGAGGTGGCCCATACCCCGCACGGGCAGGAACTCCTGGTCCGGTTCCTCGTGGAGGTGTGTGACTGTCGCCAGAACTGGACGATGACCAACGTCATCGACCATGCCACGGAGAACATCCGGGTTCAGGTGGGCACCGGCGGGGCTATTTGCGGGTTGTCGGGCGGCGTGGATTCGGCCGTGGCGGCGGCGCTGGTGCACCGGGCTATTGGCAAACAGCTCACCTGCGTGTTTGTCGATACCGGCCTGATGCGTTTGGGCGAGGCCGATCAGGTCGAGGACACGTTCCATCGCAACTTCGGGATCGAGCTGATCCATGCGAGGGCGGCGGATCGTTTTTTCGGGCGCCTGGCCGGGGTCACCGATCCCGAGCGCAAGCGCAAGATCATCGGTGAGCTGTTCATTCGGGTGTTCGAGGAGTCCAGCGCTGATATCCACGATGCTCGTTTTCTGGTCCAGGGCACCCTGTACCCCGACGTCATCGAGTCAGGGACGGCCACCGCAGCCAAGATCAAGAGCCATCACAACGTGGGGGGCTTACCAGAGGATCTCGACTTCGAGTTGGTCGAGCCGTTACGCAGCTTGTTCAAGGACGAGGTGCGGCGGATCGGCTCCGAGCTCGGGCTGCCCGATGAGATCGTGTGGCGGCAGCCCTTCCCGGGGCCGGGTTTGGCCGTGCGGATCATCGGTGAGGTGACGCGCGAGCGGGTAGCGATGCTGCAGCTCGCCGATGCTGTGGTTCGCGAGGAGATCCACAAAGCCGGGCTCGAGCGGGAGATATGGCAGGCCTTCGCGGTGCTCGCCGACATCCGCTCCGTAGGGGTGATGGGCGATGAGCGGACCTACGGTCATCCGATCATCATCCGTGCGGTCACCAGCGAGGACGCCATGACGGCCGATTTTGCTCGCCTGCCCTATGACCTGCTCGAGAAGATGGCCAGCCGCATCATCGGCGAGGTTCAGGGCATCAACCGCGTGGCCTATGACGTCACCTCCAAACCCCCCGGAACCATCGAGTGGGAATGATCGGCTCCGCTTCGATGAGCGGAATCGAGCCGTGGTGGCCTTCGCTCCGCTTTCCTAGGTGACCGGTAGTCTCGCGCCGTGGCCCGTCGTGTCGAACCCGCAGACCTTCTTGACGGGCTCAACCCTGCCCAACGCGAGGCGGTGGCCCATGAGGGCGGCCCGTTGTTGGTCATTGCCGGCGCTGGATCGGGTAAGACCCGCGTCCTGACCCACCGAATCGCCCACCTGATCGAGCACGGCGGGGTGTCGCCGTTTGAGATCCTCGCCATCACCTTCACCAACAAAGCAGCCCAGGAGATGCGCCAGCGCGTCGGTCAGCTCATCGGCCCGGTGGCCGAAAAAATGTGGGTCTCGACCTTCCATTCGGCGTGTGTGCGCATGCTGCGGCGCGACGTCTCGGTGCTCGGCTACCCGTCGAGCTTCTCGATCTACGACCAGGCCGATGCGGTGCGGCTGTGCGGCTACGTCATTCGCGATCTCAACCTCGACGCGAAAAAGTTCGCGGCGCGTTCCATCCAAGCGGCCATCTCGGCGGCGAAGAACGATGGCGTCGACGTGGACGCCTATCAGGACCGCGCATCGGGACCCTTTGAGAAGCGCATCGCCGATGTGTACCGCGAGTACCAGCTACGCCTGCACCAGGCCGGGGCGATGGATTTCGACGATCTGCTTTCGGTGACGGTGCGGCTCTTGCGTACCCATCCCGAGGTGCTCGCGGGCTATCAGCGACGGTTTCGTCACGTGCTGGTCGACGAATATCAGGACACCAACCGGGTGCAGAACGATCTGGTGCTTCTTCTTGGCGCCGAGCACCGCAACGTATTCGTGGTCGGCGACAGCGACCAGTCCATCTACTCCTTTCGAGCGGCGGACATTCGCAACATCTTGGAGTTCGAGCGGGCCTTCCCCGATGCCACCGTCGTCGTGCTCGATCAGAACTACCGCTCGACCCAAGTCATCCTTGATGCGGCCAACGCGGTCATCGCCAACAACTTGTCGCGCAAGCCGAAGGAGCTGTGGACCGAATCCGACGGTGGTGAGCGGATCAGTCGGTACCACGCCGATGATGACACCGACGAGGCCCAATGGGTAGGCCGCGAGATTGCCCGGCTTCACGAGAGCGGGACGGTTCGATGGGACGAGATCGCCGTCTTCTATCGTGCCAACGCCCAGTCCGGGGTGCTCGAGGGTCAGTTCAGAAAGGGAGACATCCCCTACAAGGTGGTCGGACATACCAGCTTGTTCGCTCGGCGGGAGGTGAAAGACGCCCTCGCCTTTGTGAAGGCAGTGGTCAATCCTGCCGACGAGGTGTCCGTCAAGCGCATCCTCAACGTCCCCAAGCGCGGCATCGGCGATACCTCCGAAGCTCGCCTCAATGCCTACGCCAGAGCGTACGGCCTGACCTTTTTCGGTGCCCTTCGGCGTGCCGATGATGTGGGGCTGTCGAGCAGGGCGGTGCGGGCCATCGAGTCCTTCGTCGAACTGCTCGATGGTCTCACCGATGTCGTCGGGGACGGCCCCGTGCCGCTGCTCGAGGCAATCCTGGATCGCAGCGGGTACCTCGTCGAACTCGAGGCTGAGGGCACCATCGATGCCGAGGGCCGCATCGGTGAGCTCGCGGAGTTGGTGAGGTTGGCCGGCGACTTCGAAGATGTCGACGCGTTCCTAGAGCAGGTTGCACTCGTGGCGGACACCGACGCGTTGGGGGGCGACGCGTCGCAGGTCACCTTGATGACCCTGCACTCGGCCAAGGGTTTGGAATTCCCCGTCGTGTTCCTCGTCGGACTCGAGGAGGGGGTCTTCCCTCACGTCCGCTCCATCGGCGATCCCGAGCAGATGGAAGAGGAGCGCCGCCTGGCCTACGTCGGTATCACTCGGGCCCGTCAGCGGCTGTTCTTGTCGAGTTCGTGGACCCGGATGTTGTTCGGGTCGACGCAGTACAACCCGCCGAGCCGGTTCATTGAGGAGATCCCGGCGGAGTTGATCGAGGAGATCGGCGCCAATCGACGGACCGGCCGGTCCTCTCGGCTCGGTAATCCTGAGGCGGGCCGGGAGCGCATCGTCGATCGTGCTCTGTCCGGCTTCGGTGCTGCTCGTGCGGCGCCTTCGATGGTTGCCCCGGCTGGCCCGAAACCGTCCTCTGCCCAGGCCATGGGGTTCCGGGTCGGGGAGGATGTGCGTCATCCAAGATTCGGTGATGGGGTGATCCTGAGCATCGAGGGCGAGGGAGACAAGGCCGTGGCGACGGTTCGTTTTCCCCATGCGGGCGAACGACAGTTGCTGTTGTCTTGGGCGCCGTTGGAACGGCTGTAGCTCGCGGGCTGGCCCGCGGCGCGATGGTGGCACGCCCGCCGATCGGGGTTTCACCCTTGGGTCGATGCTCATCTGCCCGACAGGACGACACTCGAAGCGGTCGTGGAGGGCGTGGTGCTCGATCCCCGTTGAGCGGCGTTGATGTCCACGATGATTCGGCCCGCGGTGATCGCCACCGGGAGTTGGCCCAATCCGGTGCCATCGGCAGGGAAGGTCAGCGACGCGGCGCACGAATACTCGAACAGGTTCCGTGCTGCGCTCCAAGACACCTGGCAGTTGCGTGGGTCCCCTGGCCGTCGCGCCTCGAAAGCCAACCAGCCCTGGGCGGGGTCCTGGCCGAGATGTTGTACGACGATGTCGCGGCTGCCGCCCGCGAGGTCGGAGAACAAGATCGGACCCCGGTCACGAACGTCCTCGGCCATATCAGCGGCCTCGCCCGCGTTGAAGTAGTCATCGCCGAGGCGAATCTGCACGTCATCGCGGCTCGCTACCAGCTTGAAGAACAGCGCGATGCCTCCGACGATGACCAACAGGGCCACCGCGACCATGGCGATGGCGCGTACCTCACTTCGGGTCGTGGTACGTCCTACGGGCATCGCTTGAGGCTAGGGCGCAGCTCGATTGCAGCGGGTGACCTGCTCACCCCTAGTATCCGAATAATGCAACGACGCTACAGAGTCGTGGTGGCCAAGACGGGCCTTGACGGGCACGATCGTGGTGTAAAGGTGATTGCTCGGCTCCTTCGTGATGCCGGGTTCGAAGTCATTTACACCGGTCTATTCCAAACCCCGGAGCAGGTTGCAGAGGCGGCCCTCCAAGAGGACGCCGACGCGGTCGGTCTTTCGCTGCTGTCGGGGGCCCATCTCACCCTGTTCCCCAGGGTGATCGAGGAGTTGCGCACCCGGGGCCTCGACGATGTCGTGGTCTTTGGTGGCGGCACCATTCCTGACATCGACATTCCGGTCCTCAAGGCGCAGGGTGTAGCCGCCGTGTTCACCCCGGGGGCGTCCATGGAAGCGATTACGTCGTGGTTGGCCAAGGCCCTCGATGATCGGGAGACCGCCGGGTCGTCCTGATGCCGTTTCGACCGCGGTCTACGCCTACCTCGGTGGTGGGGGTCGTTGTCGCCATTACTGAGCTCACACCATAGAAAGGCCAGCTACTTGGATCTGTACGAGTACCAAGGCAAGCAGTTCTTTGCCCGCTTCGGTATCCCCGTGTCGGCCGGCGACGTCGCCACCACCGTGGACGAAGCCGTTGCCGTCGCCGAACGCGTGGGCTACCCAGTGGTGGTCAAGGCCCAGGTTCAGGTGGGCGGGCGCGGCAAGGCCGGCGGTATCAAGCTGGCCAACTCCACCGAGGAGGTCCGCACCCACGCCGGCAACATCCTGGGCATGGACATCAAGGGTCACATCGTGCACGTGGTGTGGGTCGAGGTGGCTTCCGATATCGCCGAGGAGTACTACGCGTCGTTCACCCTTGACCGCTCGGCGAAGAAACACCTCGGCATGCTGTCCGCACAGGGCGGGGTCGAGATCGAGACCGTGGCGGAGGAGAACCCGGACGCCATCGCCAAGATCTGGGTCGACCCAGTTGACGGGCTCACCGACGCCAGCGCCCGGGCATGGGTCGCGGCGGCCAAGCTCAACCCCGCAGCTACCGAAGGTACGGTCGAGATCCTCAAGAAGCTGTACCGGGCGTACACCGAGGGAGACGCCGATCTTGCGGAGATCAACCCTCTCATCCTCAAGCCCACGGGCGAGGTGCACGCGCTTGACGCCAAGGTTTCCCTTGATGCCAACAGCCTGTATCGCCACGCCGACTACGAGGCTTACGACGCCACGCAGGTACGAGACCAACGCGAGACCGAGGCTCATGAAAAGGGACTGCAGTACGTCGGTCTGGAAGGTTCGGTCGGCGTGATTGCGAACGGTGCCGGTCTGGCGATGTCCACGGTCGACATCATCAATCAGGTCGGGGGTAAGCCGGCCAACTTCCTCGACATCGGTGGCGGCTCCAACGCCGCGGTCATGGCCGGGGCCCTTGAGGTCATCAACAACGACCCCAACGTGCGGTCGATCTTCATCAACATCTTCGGCGGCATCACCAAGGGCGAAGAGGTGGCCAACGGCATCGTCCAGGCGCTCGCCTCGGTCAACATCGATTCCCCCATCGTCATTCGTCTCGACGGCACGAACGCCGATGAGGGCCGGGCAATTCTCGCCGGGCACCTGTCGGAGAAGCTGCAGATGGCACCGAACATGCTCAGCGCAGCCCGTCGGGCCGTTGAGCTCGCAGGAGGAACCCCCAAGTGAGCATTTTCGTCGATGAGAACACCAAGGTCATCTACCAGGGCCTGACCGGATCGCAGGGTCGCTATTACGGCCTGTCCAATCGGGCCTACGGCACCAACGTGGTCGGTGGTACTAACCCGAAGAAGGCCGGTACCGACGTTGAGGGCATCCCGGTTTTCGCCTCAGTCGCCGACGCGGTGAGCGCCACTGGTGCCAACGCGAGCTGCATCTTCATCCCCGCCCCCGGGGTGCGCGATGCGGTGATGGAGGCCGCGGAGGGCGGCATTCAATTCATCGCGTGCATCACCGAAGGGGTGCCAGCGCATGATGAGGCCTGGTTCTTCAACAAGCTCCAGCGTGACTTCCCGAACGTTCGTCTGCTCGGTCCGAACTGCCCCGGCATCATCAGCCCCGGTAAGTGCAACATCGGCATTACTGCGGGCCACATCGCCAAACCCGGCGGTCCGGTCGGCATTGTGAGCCGCTCGGGCACGCTGACCTACCAGGCGCTGTACGAACTGCAGCAGCAGGACATCGGCGTCACCACCTGTGTGGGTATCGGTGGCGACCCGGTGCCGGGCACGAGCTTCATTGACTGCCTGCGGGCTTTCGAAGCCGATCCTGACACCAAGGCCGTGATGATGATCGGTGAGATCGGTGGTTCGGCCGAGGAAGAGGCGGCCGAGTTCATCAAAAATCACATGAGCAAGCCGGTCTCGGCGTACATCGCTGGTGGCACGGCTCCCGCAGGCAAGAAGATGGGCCACGCTGGCGCCATCGTCTCAGGCGGCAAGGGCACCGCCCAGGCCAAGATGGAGGCCCTGCAAGATGCTGGGGTCCGGATCGGGTTGAACCCGACCGAGGCCGGCGCACACATGGTGGACATCGTCCGCTCACTCTGAGCGACACGTGGTGATGGGCGAGGTCCGCAGCCAGTTTCGGCCGCGGACCTCGCCACATCCCCTGCGCATTCACTACGGTTCCGGGGTGCCCACCGCTTTGCTCTCCGTGTATGACAAGTCCGGCATCGTTGAACTCGGCCAGGATCTGACCTCGCTGGGCTGGCAACTGGTGTCGAGTGGCGGGACCGCGGCGGCGCTGGTTGCGGGCGGGGTGGCGGTCACCGATGTTGCCGAACTGACCGGCTACCCGCCGCTGTTCGGCCATCGCGTCGTGACGCTGCACCCGATTGTGCACGGCGGCATCCTGGCGGACCGCGATGAGCCGTCCCACGTCGCGGACCTCGAGGCCAATGCAATCGCCCCCATCGATCTCGTTGTGGGCAACCTCTACCCGTTCGGGTCCAACCCCTCGGTCGAGCTGATCGACATCGGTGGTCCGGCCATGGTGCGCGCCGCGGCGAAGAACCATGCCCACGTCGCGGTGGTGACGAGCCCGGCCGATTATGCGGTGCTGGTGGCAGAACTACGCGCTGACGGAGCACTGTCCGCGACGACCCGCCGCCGCCTGGCTCGGGCGGCGTTTGCTCATACCGCGGCCTATGACGCGGCGATCGTCTCGTGGTTTGACGAGGAAGATGCATCATCAGCGGGGGAAGAATCCCTGCCGCCCACCGTGCACCTTTCCGCCGAACGGGTGACCACCTTGCGCTACGGCGAGAACCCCCACCAGTTCGGCGCCCGCTACCGCTACAGCAATGGCCCGACGGGCTGGTGGGACGGCGCTTCCCAGCTCAACGGCAAGGAGATGTCCTACCTCAACGTGTACGACGCCGACGCCGCGTGGCGTTTGGCGTGGTCGCTTGGCGATCGGGCGGCGGTGGCCATCATCAAACACGCCAATCCCTGCGGGGTGGCGGTGGGGGAGGACGTCACCGAGGTATACCAGCGGGCCCATGCCTGCGATCCAGTGTCGGCCTTCGGGGGGATTGTGGCCCTGAACCGCCCCATGCCGCTGGCTCTCGCCGAGGCGCTCAGCCCGGTGTTCACCGAGGTGGTCATCGCCCCGTCCTTCGAGCCTGAGGCGCTGGCGTTGCTGCAGAAAAAGGCCAACGTGCGGGTGCTGTTGGCACCGGCACCTTCGCCGTTGGGTCTGCAAGTTCGACCCATCGACGGTGGGCTCCTGATCCAGACCCCCGACCGGGTGAGCTGGGACCCGGCTTTATTCCAGGTGGTCACGCACCGGGCCCCGAGCGAAGCGGAGTGGGCGGATCTCGAGTTGGCCTGGCGGGTAGCGGCCTCGGTTAGTTCCAACACCATCGTCTTGGTCAAAGACGGTGCCGCCGTCGGCATCGGCGCCGGCCAGCAGAACCGGCGAGACGCCGGCCGCCTCGCGGCCGAGAAAGCCGACGGCCGAGCCCGAGGCGGGGCGTGTGCCAGCGACGCGTTCTTTCCTTTCCGCGATGGCCTGGACGCGGCCGCTCAAGCCGGCGCGACCGCCGTGGTGCAGCCCGGTGGTTCGGTCCGCGACGCGGAGGTCATTGAGGCCGCAAACGAAGCGGGGATGGCCATGGTCTTCACCGGTGAGCGGCATTTCAGGCATTGAGACTCACTGTCGAATCGCTTTTGGCGTCGTAGCTTTGGGGTATGGCCCAGATCCGCGACCTACTCGGTGGTTCTCCAACGCTGTCCTTCGAGTTCTTTCCGCCCAAGACCGACGCCGCGGCGCGGGGCTTGGAGAAGACGGTCTACGAGCTGCGCCGCGCCAACCCGACGTTTGTTTCGGTCACCTACGGAGCTGGTGGAACGGATGCGCATCGCACCCGTGACCTCGTTGTCGAGTTGACCCTGAACCATCCCTTTCCGACGATGGCCCACCTGACCTGTATGAACCATCGACGCCAGGACCTCGTGACGCTGCTGGAGGATTACCGCGATCACGGCGTACGCAACATCTTGGCCCTCGGTGGGGATCCGCCTGCGGACGGCAGCGCGCCGAGTGGTGAGCTGACCTACGCATCGGAGCTGGTGGATCTGGTCCGCACGGTGGACGACTTCACTGTTGGGGTGGCGGCCTTTCCTGAGCTGCACCCTCGATCGGAGAACACTGGGCAGGACCGTCGTTTTCTCGCCCACAAGCTCGAGCGTGCCGATTTCGCCGTCACCCAGTTTTTCTTTGATGCTGCGCCCTATTTCCGCATGGTGGAGGAACTGGCGAGCCTCGGTTGTCACACGCCGATCCTGCCCGGACTGATGCCGGTCACAAACCCGGCGTCGATCGCCCGCTTTGCCGCCATGAACGGCACCAGGGTGCCGCCGGGGTTGTGGGCCCGAATCAGCGAGGCGGGCGATGATGACCGCCTTGAGATCGCCTTAGAAGCGGCATCGCAGTTAGGACATGAGCTGCTCGATGGTGGTGCGCCCGGCGTGCACCTCTACACGCTGAACCGGTCTGACGTGGCCATGCGCGTGGCGGAGAACCTCGGGTTCGTGTCCGCCGCGAGCTGAGCGCGCCCGGAACGAGCCACATAGCTCCAACGGGTCGTGGTGGGCGGTCGCCACTTTTTCGTACCCGATGGCGGAATCACTCCTTATAGTGCAGCCATGCGAAGTGACCTCTTTGCTCATATCGAACAGGCGACGACGGAGCCTGGATTCCGCTTACAGAACTCGAAGCTGCTCAAGGCCACGGTTGGCAATGGCGGCGCCTTCTACGCCCGGCGTGGTGCCATGGTCGCGTATCAAGGGACGGCCCGCTTCGAGTATCAGGGCGCGTTGGCGGGCGAAGGTTCGATGAAAGACAAGCTGTTCAAGGCGGCCAAGGGCGCCATCAGCGGCGAGGGCGTACCGCTCATGCGGGTGACGGGCGAAGCGGAGGTCTTCCTCGCCGATGCGGCATCTGACATCTTCATCATCCACCTCGAGGGGTCCGATGCGATATCGATAAATGGCGCGAACGTGCTGGCCTTTGAATCTTCGTTGAAATACGACATCCGCCTGATGACCAATGCCGGCGTGTTCGCTGGCGCGGGCCTGTTCAACACCATCATCTATGGCACCGGGCAGGTCGCGATCACCTCGCACGGTCAACCAGTCGTGATGGAGACGACTCACCAGCCGACCTATGTCGACCCCAACGCCGCCATCTGCTGGTCGGCCAACCTGCAGGTAGACCTACAGCGCTCCGAAGGCCTCGGCTCGTTCATCGGGCGCACCTCGGGGGAGAGTCAGCAGATGCGTTTTTCCGGCCCTGGCTTCGTGGTGGTGCAGCCGAATGAGAACCAGGCCGGTATCGGCCAGACCGGCACGACCAATGCCTCAGGCCCTGGTGGGGCCCTCGGGAGCTTGCTCGGCGGCGCTCGTTGACCCACCGGCGGCGTGGCCTTGGGCGATCCGCGGCGCAACGTGCTGGCCATGGCAGGGGAGACACACGGTGCGCTCTGCGAAGGAACTAACGTTGGTGGCTTGATCTCGCCGTGGTGCACCGGAGGTGTCCAGGACCGTTGACCGCCTTCGTGCCTACTGCAAGCACTCTGCCCGCCACAACCGCGCGCCTTGAGGCCTTTCTGGCGGCGGAGTCTGTGGACACCCCGTTTCTCGTCGTTGATCTCGACGTGGTCCAGGAGCGGTACCTTCGCCTTGCGGCGGCGCTTGGCAACGCCGAGTTGTTTTATGCGGTGAAGGCCAATCCCGCCCCGGAGATCTTGGAGCTGTTGGTCCGTCACGGCTGCCAGTTCGATGTCGCTAGCCCCGGGGAGATCGACATGGCGCTCGCCGCGGGGGCCGACGCGGCGCAACTGTCCTACGGCAACACGATGAAGAAGCTCCGTGACATCGCCTATGCCATGGACCGCGGGGTTCGGTACTTCGCCTTTGATGCGCTGGAGGAACTGGACAAGATCATCGAGGTCCTCGCCGCCCGGCGGGACACGGTGGATCCAGGCGAGGTCATCGCGTTTTGTCGCATCCTCTGTGACGGAGCGGGCTCGGACTGGCCGTTGTCGCGCAAGTTCGGTTGTGATGTCGACCAGGCTGTCGAGCTCCTGGTCCGGGCGGCGGAGGCCGGCTTGGGGCTGGGCGTCTGTTTCCATGTCGGTTCCCAACAACGCAATCCCCATGCCTGGCATGACGCGCTACAAGTGGTGGCTCAACAGCTATGTGCCCCTCTCGCGGCGGCCGGCCATCGGCTTGAGGCCCTGAACATCGGTGGCGGCTTCCCCGGCAGCTACCTCAGTGGGGTGCCCACGCCCGAGGAGTACGGGTCGGTCATCCTCGCCGCCGTGCGGGAGTTCTTCGGTGACCACGCGCCCCGGCTGATCGCTGAACCCGGCCGTTATCTCGTGGCTGACGCCGGTGTCATTCAGACCGAGGTGGTTCTCGTCGCCCGGAAATCAGTGCACGACCAGCACCGTTGGGTGTATCTCGACATCGGCTTGTTCGGTGGCCTGGCCGAGTGTCTCGGAGAGGCGATCAAGTACCCGATTGCGACGCCCTACGACGCCACCTCGCCCGTCGGTCCGGCGGTCCTTGCCGGGCCCACCTGCGACAGCGTCGATGTGCTCTATGAGGAATACAAATACCCGCTGCCTCTGGCACTCGTGGCTGGCGACCGCATCGAACTTCTGTCCACCGGGGCCTACACCACGACGTACTCGGCTGTGGCCTTCAACGGTTTCGCACCGCTTGCGTCGTACTACCTGCCCGTTTCGGAGGACTGAACCCGCCGACGCGGTCGCTTCAGCGCACGGCGTTCAGCGCCTGGCGGGCCAGGAACAGAGCGTGGTTGCGGCGCTGGGCCAGCAGACGCAGGTCGACGCCTTCGCTGGATTTCTGGCCCTGCAAATACCGGGCGTACACGCCTTGCAGGATGCAGACCGTCTTCCAATGGTTGAACGCCGAGTAATACCCAAGCTGGCTGAGGTCGCGGCCGGTGCGCTCGGCATAGCGGTCGATCAACTCCTGACGCGACGGGAAACCCGGTTCCAGGGTCGGGATGGCCTCCCTGGGGGAGGGCGGGTCGTTCGGTCCCACCCAGGTGTTGAGCGCATAGGCGAGGTCTGCGAGCGGGTCACCGAGGGTGGATATCTCCCAGTCGATCACCCCGTTGATGTAGCCGTCAGGATGGGACAGGGTGTTGTGTAGCCCGTAGTCACCGTGGGCCAGACGCGCCGGTCCCTGTACGGGCTGGTTTGCCACCAACTCATCGTGCAAGATCGCCACATCGGTCAGCGCCGCACTGTCTGTGGTCGGCGACGCGTTCCATGAGGCGTACCACCGCTTGAGTTGGCGGCCGACATAGTCATCCTTGCGGCCGAGGTCGCCGAGGCCGATGTCGTCGGGCTCAATCGCATGTAGATCGGCGAGGACATCGATGAAGCTGAAACCCAACGCCCGCCGCTTGTCCTGGGGCACCTGGGCCTCGACGTCGGGGCCCTCGTAGAGGCTCTTTCCTTCCACCGCCGCCATGCAGTAGAAGCGGGCGCCGGTTACCGAGAGGTCGTCGCAAAAGGCGATGGGCTCGGGTACCGGTACCGAGGTCGGCCACAACGCGCTGATGATGCGGAACTCCCGGGCCATGTCGTGAGCAGACGGCAGCAACTCACCCAGTGGTGGTCGCCGCAGGACGAACGCGGTCCCCTTGGAGTCCGTCACCCGGTAGGTGAAGTTCGAGTGCCCGCCGGGCAGCTTTTCCCAGCGAAACGGGCCGGCGAGGTCCTCACGGCGCTCGAGCAACCAGGCGGTCACCGGCTCGATGTCGATGCCGTCCGGGGCGTTGGTTGCCTCGAGGGGTTCAGTCATGGTTCGAATCGTAGGCGAAGCATTGCGGCCGGGGGCCTACGATCGGCCCCATGCAGATCGAGAACAGGACCGTGGTAATCACCGGTGGCGGTAGCGGCATCGGTGAGGCGTTGGCGGAGCGATGCGTCGCCGCTGGGGCCGCTCATGTGGTGGTGGCAGATTTGTCCGCCGAACGCGCTGATGCTGTGGCCAAGCGCCTCGGCACGCGCGTGCGCGGTGTCGGTATCGACGTCGCCGATGAGGCCGCCATGAAAGCGCTGGTGGATGACGTGCTCAGCAGTGTCGGGCCGATCGACCTGTTCGTGTCCAACGCTGGTTACGGCAAGCGCGGCGGGCTTGAGTTGTCCAACGCCGACTTCGAGCGCATGTGGCAAGTGCACACCATGGCCCACGTCTACGCCGCCCGGGCTGTGCTGCCCTCGATGATCAGCCGAGGTGAGGGCTATCTGCTCAACACGGCGTCGGCCGCCGGTCTGCTCACCCAGATGGACTCCGTTATCTACGCGATCACCAAGCACGCGGCGGTGTCCCTGGCGGAGTGGCTGGCCATCAACCATCACCACCAGGGCATCGGGGTCTCGGTGCTGTGTCCCCAAGCGGTCGCCACGAACATTCTCTCCAGCTTCGATGACGACCCCGTCGCCCGCAGCGGCGGTGGTCAGGCTGGCGGTGATGGGGTGCTCGATCCGCTCGTCGTGGCTGATGCCTGCCTCGATGCGGTAGCTAACGAGCGGTTCCTGGTTCTGCCCCATCCCGAAGTACTGACGTACTTGCAACGCAAAGCAACGGACTACGACCGTTGGCTGGGCGGAATGCGACGCTATGCCAATCGCCTGTGGGGCGACAGCGAGAACGGCCTCCCGGGCGACTGGTTGGTGCGCTGAGGGGCCGGCGTGGAGCCGGATATCAGCGGGCGGTGCTGGGGCTGCGGGCGGTGACGAGCCGCAGAACCAGGTAGCCCAACAGCCCCGCGGCGATCGACCCGAGGAGTACGCCGAGCTTGGCGCGGTTGCCGACGTCGGGGTCTTCGAAGGACAGCCTGGCGATGAACAACGCCACCGTGAAGCCAACCCCCGCGGTGATGGCCAGACCTCCGATGACCGGCCACGTCACGCCTTCGGGCAATCGGCCGATGCCGGTCTTCACCGCCAGAAATGAGGCCATGAAGACGCCGATGGTCTTGCCTATCAGCAATCCGAGGGCCGGTCCGAGAACCACCATGTCGGTGAGGGGGTTGGTGATGGAGCCGCCGACCACCCGCACGCCCGCATTGGCGAGGGCGAAAAGTGGCACGATCACGAAGGCCACCCAGGGGCCGGCCCAGGCCAGGTGACGTTCGAGGGGCGACATGGTCTCCACGCTGAGCCGACACAGGTCCCGTAGCCCGATCTCGTTGCCTGCATCCTCGTCTTCGGTGATGACGTCGTCATCGACGCTGGCGGCGATGCGGTCCACCAGCGGTCGGGCGGCCCCACCGAACTGCCCGACGGGATGAAACGGCTCGGCGGGGGTGAGCAAGCCGAGGACCACACCGGCGATCGTTGCATGGACCCCCGATTCGTGCAGACAAAACCACGAGGCCACCCCGAGGATCAGGTAGGGCGCGTAGGAGCGCACTTGGCGTCGTTGTGCCACGTAGGCGCCACCGAAGGCGACGATTGCCCCGGCCAGCCAGGGCCACTGCAAGCCGCGCGTGTAGAAGATGGCGATCACGACGATGCCGCCGATGTCATCGGCGACGGCCAAGGTCAGTAGGAAGGCTCGGGCGGCGAGCGGCACCCGCTTGCCGAGCATGCTCACCACCGAGACGGCGAACGCAATGTCCGTTGCCATGGGGATGCCCCAGCCACGCTCGCCTGGTCCACCGGCGGTCAGCAGCGCGTAGACCAGCGCCGGTAGGAGCATGCCGCCGAAGGCTGCCACCGCAGGCAGTGCGGCGGCGCGCTTGTCGCGAAAGCTCCCGTGGACCAGTTCACGCTTGATTTCCAGCGCGGCCAGATAGAAGAAGACCGTCATCAGCACGTCGTTGACGAACGCCTGCATCGTGAGTTCGAGGTGGAAAGGGCCGCGGCCCACCGCCACCTCGAACGGGGCCTCCCAGAGCTGGAAATAGGCCCCGTGCCAGGGCGAATTAGCCCAGCCGATGGCGAGGACGGCGGCCACCAACATCACGATGCCACCGGCGGTCTGTTCGCCTAGCAACCGCTGAAGGGGGCGCACGACGCGGGTCGGCACGAAGGCGGCGGAATCGCCCCAGCGCACGGCTGGCCTTGGGGTCCTCGGCGGGGTGTTCATGGTGTTCGATCCTTGACGGCGTGCAGCAGGGTGGCATCGAAAAGCATGGCGGTCGCCGCCGGCGTTGCGGTATTCGGCGGGTCTGAGTTCCCCAGATGGTCTCGCGAACTTCGTCCAGCTTTCACAGAACCGAGGCTGACCCCGCCTCGTCGTTGGGATGAAATCGGCGAGGATGTTGGCAACGTGGGCCGGTGAACCGTAGATTGTGTCCTCGATTCGGGGAAACCCTTACGAGGAGCGCGCATGAACAGTTTCTTGGCCGCTGAGGGCGGCTATCAGACCTTCACATTGGCAGGCGGTGAGTGGTTCGTGCTCATTGCCTCGGCGGTGACGGCTCTGATCGCCATCGCCGTCGGGTTCCTTCTGATGAAGAATGTGCTCGCCGCTGATCAAGGCACGCCCAAAATGATCGAGATCGCCGAGGCGATCCAGGAAGGTGCGTCGGCCTACCTCAAGCGTCAGCTACGCACCATCGCCGTCATTCTGGTCCCCTTGGCCATCATCGTGTTTGTCACGTCGGTCGAAGTCGTCAAGCCAGAGGCCATCGGCGGCGGCGTCGCGCTGAGCAAGCTGGCGTCTGGTTCCTTCCGTACCTTGGCCTTCATTGCCGGCTGTGTGATGTCCGGTCTGACCGGTTATATCGGTATGACTCTGGCCACCCGCGGCAACGTACGGACCGCGGCTGCAGCCAAGACCGGCTCGATGGCCAAGGCACTACAGGTGGCGTTCCGCACCGGTGGTATCGCGGGCATGTTCACCGTCGGGCTCGGCCTGCTCGGCGCAACCATCATCATCATGCTGTTCCAGAACACGTCCTCGGCCATCCTGATCGGGTTCGGGTTCGGCGGTTCGCTGCTGGCACTGTTCCTGCGGGTCGGCGGCGGCATCTTCACCAAGGCGGCTGACGTCGGGGCCGATCTCGTCGGCAAGGTCGAGGCCGGCATTCCTGAAGACGACCCGCGTAATCCCGCCACCATCGCGGACAACGTGGGCGACAACGTCGGTGACTGCGCCGGTATGGCGGCGGATCTTTTCGAGTCCTACGAGGTCACGCTGGTGGCATCGATCATCCTCGGCGTGGGTGCGTTCAACTCGCTGGGCATGAACCCGGCGTTGGGCCTGGTCTTCCCGCTGGCGGCTCGCGCCATCGGGGTACTTGCCTCCATCGCCGGCGTGTTCGCCGTGCGGGCCAAAGAGGGCGAAACCAACGCGCTCAAGCCCATCAACCGCGGCTTCCTGACGGCCAGCATCCTCACGGTGATCGGCACGCTGATCCTGTCGCTGGTCTATGTGGGCAACACGAACCTCGCCGGTGAGACCAACAACGCGGGCTGGAAGTGCTTCGGCGCCGTCGTCATCGGCCTGGTGTTGGCCCAGGCCGTGAGCCGATTGACCGAGTACTTCACCGGCACCGAGTTCAGCCCGGTCAAGGAAATCGCCGAGTCCACTCGCACCGGCCCCGCCACGGTTGTGCTCTCCGGCACGGCCTCGGGTCTGGAGTCCTCGGTCTACGCCATCATCGCCATCGCCATCGCCCTGGGTGTGACGTTGGCTCTCGGTGGTGGGAACATCCAGTTCTCGCTGTACCTCGTCGCGCTGACCGGTATGGGCATGCTCGCCACGACTGGTGTTGTGGTGGCCGAAGACACCTTTGGCCCGGTGTCGGACAACGCCGCCGGTATCGCGGAAATGTCCGGTGAGTTCCATGGCGAGCCCGAGCGCATCATGGTCAGCCTCGATGCGGTAGGCAACACCACCAAGGCCGTCACGAAGGGCTTCGCCATCGGCTCCGCGGTCATTGCTTCTGTGGCGCTGTTCGCCAGCTACATCGAGACCATCGCCAGCGAGCTGAATCTGGGTCTTGAGGGTGACGACGTCTTCCATGCCATCGAGACCCAAATCAACGTCGCCGACGTCAAGACCTTCATCGGTCTGCTCGTGGGCGGCTCGGTGGCGTTCATGTTCTCAGCCCTGGCCATTCGCGCCGTTGGTCGCACCGCAGGTGTGGTCGTGCAGGAGGTGCGCAACCAGTTCGCCGACGGGCAGATCATGGCTGGTACACGCAAGCCCGACTATGGACCGGTCATCGACATCTGCACCGCCGCCTCATTGCGGGAGTTGGTCACCCCGGCGCTGCTGGCGGTGCTTACCCCGGTGGTGATTGGGTTCGGCATCGGCTACCAGTCTCTTGGTGCCTTCCTCGCCGCGGTCATCCTCACCGGTCAGCTCATGGCGAACTACCTGTCCAACGCCGGTGGCGCCTGGGACAACGCCAAGAAATACATTGAGGACGGTCACGAGGGCGGCAAGGGTTCTGAAGCGCACAAGGCCGCCGTCATCGGCGACACGGTGGGTGACCCCTTCAAGGACACCGCGGGTCCGGCACTGAACCCGCTGATCAAGGTGATGAACCTGGTGTCGCTGCTCATGCTGCCTGCCATCATTCAGCTGCGCGACAACGACGCGGCCCGTCTGAGCATCG
The DNA here is from genome assembly GCA_945906305.1 of Ferrithrix thermotolerans DSM 19514. Taxonomy (GTDB): domain Bacteria; phylum Actinomycetota; class Acidimicrobiia; order Acidimicrobiales; family CAIXPF01; genus CAIXPF01. The sequence goes on from CAMDQT010000019.1 coordinate 19,295, forward strand.
CCGGGGTTGCCCTCGTCGTGCTGATCGGCGCAATCGCCTTCTCCAAGCGCAAGACCCAGGCTATGGGCGACGCCCCAGCGGCTACGTCTGTGGCGCACTAGCCGGCCTGGTTTCGGCGTAGGTTCAACTGCGCGGTGTGGGCGGCCCTTCGAGGCCGCCCACACCGCGTTTTCTTTCACCAAGCGCCGGTAACGCCTACGATCTCAACGTGTTCGAGCCCCATATGCGTCCTGCCGAGTCCGCTGACCACCCGGCGCTGTTCATGATTGTGCGGCGAGGCGAGATCCTCGTGGAGGCCCGCCCCGAGGGGTTCGCCGTGCCAACGGCCATGGTCGACATTCCTCACGGCACTCACCACATCCTCGGCAGCACCGCCGAGGGGACCTGGGTGTACGGCGTGGATGTAGCGGAGCGCACCGATGAGCCCGACGATCACCTGTGGGTACCGTTGCGCCAGCTGTACGGCAAGATCGACGAGACCCTGTGGGTGGTCGCGGGCCGCGCCGAGCAGATCATCTCCTGGGATCGGACCCACCAGTATTGCGGGCGTTGTGGTGCGGCGACGGTGGCCCAGACCACCGAACGCTCACGTAAGTGTCCGTCGTGTGCGCTGTTGGCGTATCCGCGGCTCTCCCCCGCGGTCATCACCCTGGTCACCCGGGGTGAGGGTCAGGACGAGGAAGCGTTGCTGGCGTGGGGCCGACAGTTCCCCGGTCGCTTCTACTCGACGCTCGCCGGTTTCGTGGAGCCGGGCGAGAACCTCGAGCAGTGTGTCGCCCGCGAGATCATGGAGGAGGTTGGTGTCACGGTCAGCGACATCACCTATTTCGGCTCCCAGCCCTGGCCCTTTCCGAATTCCCTCATGCTCGGGTTCACGGCACGCTATGTCGGGGGCGAACTGGTGTTGCAGGAGGAAGAGATCGTTGAGGCCGGGTGGTTCCGCGCTGACGCACTGCCGCCCTGCCCCCGGGGCGGAATGTCCATTGCCGGTGCGTTGATCGAGTCGTGGCTTCGGCGGATGGGTCAGTAGTCGCGGGCACAGTCCCTAGACTGTGCGGGTGGTATTTCTCGCCAGTCAAAGCTCCTCCTCCATTCATTTCCAGAGCTTTGATGTCTCAAGATGGGCTTGGTTGCTGTTCGTTTTGGGTTTGCTGAGCTTGTTGCTGCTCGATCTTTTCGTGTTGAACAAACATGCCCACGTCATTTCGGTGCGTGAGGCGGCCCTGAACAGTGCGCTCTGGGTGTCAATCGGAGTGAGCTTCACCTTCGTCATCTGGTTCTGGCTCGGTGGCCCGGCAGCTTCGCAATACATCACCGGCTACATCATCGAGAAGAGCCTTTCGGTCGACAACGTGTTCGTCTGGGCGGTGGTTTTCGGGTATTTCTCGGTCCCGAAGGAATACCAGCACCGAGTGCTGTACTGGGGCATCTTCGGGGCCCTAGCGCTGCGCGCCATCTTCGTGTTCGCCGGGGTAGCCCTCCTCGACCGCTTCGAATGGCTGATGTTCGTTTTTGGCGCCTTCCTCGTGTACACGGCCGTGAAGGTGGCCAAGGGTGGTGACCACGAGATCCATCCTGAGCACAACCCACTGCTCAAGCTCATGCGACGCATCATTCCGGTCAGCGCCGACTACGACGGACAGAAGTTGATCACCCGGTCCAACGCTCGTCGGATGGCCACGCCGCTATTGGTCGTCCTGGTTCTCATCGAGGCCACCGACGTGGTGTTCGCGGTCGACTCGGTACCGGCCATCCTTGCCGTCAGCCGGGACGAGTTCATCGTGTTCAGCTCGAATGCATTGGCCATCCTTGGTCTGCGTTCGCTGTACTTCCTGTTGGCGAGCGCCGAGGAAAAGCTCGTCCATCTCAACGAGGGCCTCGGGCTCATTCTCGGATTCGTCGGTATCAAGATGCTGGTGTCGCACTGGTATCACCTGAAGACCGTGTGGTCCTTGGTGTTCATCTCCGTGGTGCTGACGATCACGGTTGTGTGGTCGCTACGCGATGCCAACAAGACCAAGGTCGAGGTCGGAGTCGATCCACCGCCGCACGGGTGCGGTTCCCATGATGCACCTGAGGGCCAGGCGGAGCCTTTCCGGTAGCGGCCACCGGGCCGCTCAAAGCGTCGTGATGAGCAGCCGTTGCACCTCTGCCGCTTGGGGCGCTAACGGTAAACCCCAACCTTGTCGGTAGTTGAAGACGTCCGCCGCCGGTCGGGACACGCCATCGCTACCGATCAACTCGAGCCGGTCGAGGTCTACCAGCGACGGGTGGCTCTCGCCGCAGGCATGGGCCAGGCGGAGCAACTCCCGGCGCAAGTTGACGAGGTAGTTGGCGCAGCGGACCGATTTGAGATTCGGGTCGAGGCCGTGCTCCAGCCAGGGATTATTCGTGGCCACGCCAGTAGGGCAGTGGCCGGTGTGGCACCGTTGGGCCTGGATGCAGCCGATCGCCATCATCGCTTCGCGCGCCACGCTCACCCAGTCGCACCCCATGGCCAACGCCAGCAAGGCGGTCTCGGGGAAGCCGAGTTTCGCTGATCCCCCGAAGCCCACCTTGTGGTGCAGGTCGACCTCGGCGAAGGCCCGAAATACTCGGGGGAAGCCCTGACGGAAGGGCAGGGACACATGGTCGGTAAAGGCCAATGGCCCCGCGCCGGTGCCGCCTTCGCCGCCGTCGATGACCACGAAGTCCGGGCCGGTTCCGGTCCTGGCCATGCGGCCCGCGAGGTCGGTCCAAAACTGGTTGTCGCCGACGGCGGATTTGATACCAACCGGTACGCCCGTGGCATCGGCGATCGTCTCGATGAACTCCAGCATGGTGTCGATGTCGGAGAACGTCTCATGGTACGCCGGGGAGACACAGTCCTTGCCCACCTCGATGTGGCGCACCTGCGCGATCACCTTGGTGACCTTCGCTCCGGGCAGCAGCCCGCCCAGCCCGGGTTTGGCCCCTTGGGACAGTTTCAACTCGATGGCCCGCACGGGGTTTGCGGTGCACAGATCGACCAGCTGGCTCAGTTCGAACTTGCCGGCGCGATCGCGGACACCGAAGTACCCGGTTCCGATTTGGAAAACGAGGTCGCCGCCTTGTTGGTGGAAAGTGGACAAGCCACCCTCGCCGGTGGACTGCCAGCAGCCCGCGAGTAACGCCCCCCGATTGAGCGCCTCGACGGCGGCACCAGACAGTGAGCCGTAGCTCATGCCGGAGATGTTGACCACAGAAGCGGGCCGAAATGCGTGGCGGCGACCGCGCCATTCGCCGATGACCTTGGCCACGGGGACGGGGTGCAGGCTGTGGGCGTCAGCGGCCACCGGACGGTGCGGGAAGGCACTGTGCTTGATGATCACGTAACCCGGTTCGGGTCGGTCGAAGTCATTGTCGGACCCGAAACCGAAGTATTGGTTTTCCTGCTTGGCGCTGGAGTAAATCCAGCGCCGCCGGTCGCGCGAAAACGGACGTTCCTCGTCGTTGTCAGCGACGATGTATTGGCGCAGTTCGGGGCCGATCTTCTCCAAGAAGAAGCGAAGGTGTCCGATGACGGGGAAATTGCGCAGGATGGCGTGCTTGGTTTGGAGAAGGTCGTGGACCGTCACCAAGGCCAATAGCGCGACAATTGCGACGATGAGCCCTACCCACATAGACGCGGAGGTTAATGGACCGCACCGACGGACTCATCTGATGATGCTCGCGGCGGAGGGGGGCGCTAGTTCAGCGGCTCGTTTACCATCGGGCCTTCGCGCAGAATTGGGAGGTTCCAATGCAGTTGGCCATGTCGATGGGCTATACCGGCAGCTTCAAGGACAACGTGGCGAGAGTCCAGGAGTTGGAAAAGGCTGGCCTTGACATCGTGTGGCTGGCCGAGGCGTACAGCTACGACGCCATCAGCCAGGTGGGTTACCTCGCGGCGATGACTGACCGGGTCCAGATCGGAACCGGCATCGTGAACGTCTACTCCCGCTCTGCTGCTTTGATGGGCCAAACTGCGGCTGGTTGCGACATGGTGTCCGAGGGCCGGTTCATCCTCGGACTCGGCGCCTCAGGACCCCAGGTCATCGAGGGATTTCACGGCATCGCCTACGAGAAGCCGATGCAGCGGATCAAGGAGTACATCGACGTGGTCCGCATGACCGTGCGTCGTGAGCCGCTCATCTACGACGGCAAGGTGGTGCAGCTACCGCTGCCCGCCGGTCAAGGAACGGGCCTCGGTAAGGCGCTCAAGCTCATCAACCATCCGGTTCGTTCGAACGTGCCCATCTGGTGGGCTTCGCTTCAGGGCCTATCGGTACGCGAGACCGCGGCCCACGCCGATGGCTGGTTGCCGGTGTTCTTCGAACCGGAGAGTTTCACCAACGTGTGGGGCGACGACTTGAAGGCCGGGCTCGCCAAGCGTGATCCCGGGCTGGACCATTTGCAGATCTCCGCCGGTGGTCTCTTGGCCATCGGCGAGGACCTCGTGGGCGAAAAGCAAGCCAGGGTTCTCGGCGCGGCCCGTCCTCAGACCGCCTTGTACTGGGGTGGCATGGGGGCGAGGGACAAGAACTTCTACAACGACCTTGCCCGTCGCTGCGGCTACGAGGAGGAGGCCATTGAGATCCAGGACCTGTATCTAGGCGGACACAAGGACGAGGCTGCGGCCAAGGTGCCGCTGGAGTTCCTGCAGAAGTCGCATCTGGTAGGCCCCAAGAGCCACCTCAAGGAGCGTATTGGGGCCTTCAAGGAAGCGGGCGTGACCGTGCTCAACGTCAACCCAGTCGGGCCCGACCCGGTCCGCACGATCGAACAGTTCCGCCAACTGCTCGATAGCTGAGCGTGCTCGCCGAGCACGTGATGGTGCTTCCTCGCCGGCGCGGCCCACGGCTGTAGGGTCCGCTCATGGACCGTCTATGGCTGGCTGGGACCACGGAGGCGGTGCTGGAGCCCGACCTGGAGATCTGCGACGCCCATCACCACCTTTGGCCGGAGGGTGGCGGGCGAGCGGCCTACGACCTCGAGGACCTCTGGGTGGACACCGGTGCAGGACATCGCGTCGTTGACACCGTGTTCATCGAGTGCTCCGCGGCGTACCTCGAACATGGGCCGGTGTCGATGCGTCCAGTGGGCGAGACATCTTTCGTGGCCGATCGGGCGGCGCGCTCAGCCGACGGATCGGGCTCGAAGATTGCCGCGATCATCGGCCATGCCGACCTGACCCTTGGCGACGCGGTCCAAGATGTGCTGTCCGCCCATATCGAGGCCGCGGGCGGGAGGTTTCGCGGTGTTCGTCATTCCGGCGCCTGGGATCCTTCCCCGCTGATCCCGCGCTCGCACAGCAACCCGCCACCGCGGCTGTATGCCCAGCCCGAGTTCCGCCGTGGCCTCACCGCGCTGGGCAAGTTGGGCCTCAGCTTCGAGGCGTGGCAGATGCATCCACAACTTGACGAGGTGGTGGCGCTGGCCCGCGCCCATCCCGAGGTGACCATCGTGGTGAACCACCTTGGTGCACCTATGGGCATCGGTCCCTATGCCGGTCGCCGGGCCGAGGTTCTCGAGGTGTGGCGTCCCGCCATGGAGCGGCTCGTGACGTGCCCCAATGTCGTGCTGAAGCTGGGCGGAATCGGCATGGCCCGTTTCGGTGCCGGGTTCGAAACCTTGCCGCAGCCACCGAACTCGGACCAGCTTGTGGGCTTCTGGGGCGACCAGCTGCGCTGGTGTATCGACCGCTTCGGTCCGCCGCGGTGCATGTTCGAGTCGAACTATCCCGTCGACGCCGAATCGTGCAGCTACGTGGTGTTGTGGAATGCCTTCAAGAAGGTGTCGGCCGGGTACGGCCAAGTTGAGCGCGCTCAGCTGTTTGCCGGTACCGCCCGAGAGGTCTACCGCATCGGTTCAGCGGCCAGGCAACACCGCAGCTGAGACCGTGCTCAGGTTGTGTAGTCGGCATTTATGCGGATGTACCCGTCGGAGAGATCGCAGCCGTAGACGGTCCACGAACCAACGTCGATGCCGAGGTCGGCGGCGACGAGGACTTCCTCCGCTCGCATGGTCTCCGCCAGACGGGCGAGTCCGGCGTCGTCGACGCCGCCGGGATAGACCTGTTGCTCGCCGAAGCGGATGACCACTCGTTCCTGGTCGATGTCGGTGTCGTCCGCGCATTTGCCGATGGCCGCTGCCACCCGTCCCCAGTTGGGGTCCGCACCGTGAATGGCGGTTTTCACCAGCGGTGAGTTGACGATGGCCTTGGCCACCCGCTTTGCCTGGGCGTCGTCGCGTGCGCCGGACACGTTCACGACCAACAGCTTGGTTGCCCCCTCACCGTCGCGGGCCAGCTGTCGTGTCAGAGAGCGACAGACCGAGTTGAGGGCGACTGAGAACTCATCGAGGTCGACGGGGCCAGCCAGACCATTGGCGAGGATGGCCGCCGTGTCCGAGGTCGAGGTGTCCGTGTCGACGCTAAGGCTATTGAAGCTGACATCGACCGCGGCCCGGAACCGGACGTCCAATTCGTCCGCAGCGATTTCGGCGTCGGTGAAGATGAGCGAGATCATCGTGGCCATGTCCGGTTCGATCATGCCGACGCCTTTGGCCAGCCCGACAATTCGGGCCTTACCGACCGTCGCCTGGGCGAACTTGGCCACGGTGTCGGTGGTCATCATGGCGGTGGCGGCGGTGAGGGCATCGGTGATGGGGTAAGGGCCAGCGACGAGGGTGCTCAGATGGGCTCGGATCAGCTCCATTGGGTACTGGCGTCCGATTACCCCGGTGGAGGTGACGAGCACCTCGCTTGGGTCGCAACCCAGCGCCTGGCCAACACCAAGCGCCAGCTCGGCTGCATTGGCGGCACCTTGGGGCCCCGTTGCCACGTTGGCGTTCTTGGAGACCACCAGGGCGGCGCGCAGCCGACCGTCGTCGATGTGGCGGCGGGACAACAACACCGACGGTCCCGCGAAACGGGAGCGGGTGAACACGGCCGCGGCAGTGGCGGTCACCTCGGAAGCGACCACCAGAAAGTCGGTGGACGTGTCCTTGATGCCGATATTGGCAACGTGCGCGCTGAATCCGGTGGGGAGCGAAACGGTATCGGTCACGGTCAGGCAGTCTGGCACGTCGCGCCGGACAGAACCGCAGCCTGATCGGGGAGCACTTTCTCCGGCGAAGGTGTGTCAGTAGGCCGGAAACCGCTAGCTTGCGGCCCATGAAGTCACCCGTGCGCGTTGCCGTCACCGGGGCTGCTGGCCAGATCGGCTACAGCCTTTTGTTCCGAATCGCCAGTGGCCAGATGTTGGGCCCTGATCAGCCGGTGATCCTGCAAATGTTGGAGATCACCCCCGCCCTTGGGGCGCTGCAGGGCGTGTGCATGGAGCTTGAGGACTGCGCGTTCCCGCTCTTGTCGGCCATGGTCCCCACCGATGACGCCAACGTGGCGTTCGGAGATGCCGATTTCGCCCTGCTTGTCGGTGCCATGCCCCGCAAGGCCGGTATGGAACGCGCTGATCTGCTCTCGGCCAACGGTGCCATCTTCACCGTTCAGGGCAAAGCGCTGTCCGACTCGGCGTCGCGTTCGGTGCGGGTGTTGGTGGTCGGCAACCCGGCCAATACCAATGCTTTGATCGCGATGAACAATGCGCCGGGCCTCGACCCCGGTCAGTTCACCGCCATGACTCGCTTGGACCACAATCGGGCCATCGCCCAGGTGGCCGCCAAGACCGGTCGCTCGGTACGTGCGGTCACCAGGATGACCATTTGGGGCAATCACTCGGCAAGCCAGTACCCCGACCTGTTCCACGCCGAAGTCGATGGCCACAATGCCGCCACACTGGTCAACGACCAGAGCTGGCTGGAGAACGAGTTCATCCCGACGGTGGCCAAGCGTGGGGCGGCCATCATCGACGCCCGTGGCCTGTCATCGGCGGCTTCGGCCGCGAACGCGGCCATTGACCATATGCGTACCTGGGTTACGGGGACCGCGGCGGGCGACTGGGTGTCGATGGCCATTCGGTCCGACGGCTCCTACGGGGTGGCCGAAGGATTGATCTCGTCTTTCCCGTGCACCTGTACCGATGGTCAGTACTCGGTGGTCCAGGGTCTGGACATCAACGAGTTCTCCCGGGCGAGAATCGACGCTTCGGTGGGTGAGCTCATCGAGGAACGCGATGCGGTCAAGGAACTCGGACTGATCTGAGCCCGATGGTGCAGTGATGGCGGTAAGGGCCAGCCGCCGTCGTCACTGCCGCGCCCCGACCGCGGGTGGCTAGGACCAGTTGGTGCGGGCCCGCAGGCCGCCGGTTAGGGCGTCGATGCGCGAGAGCGTGTCGCCCCAGGCCAGTAGCTCGGTGACCGGCCCGGACACCTCGACCCTTCCGTCGAGCAGGGCTTGTTGTGCTGCCAGCCGTCCGGCCGCTACATCCTGGGCCACCGGGGTGGGCTGCACGATGGTGACCACCGGGGTGTCCATGGGGTCAGAATCGGCCTGGCGCGGGGGTAATTCCGCCATCACACCGTGTCCGAAGACCAGGTCGTAGCCACGCTCAGTAGTGGAGCCATCCTCGGCTGGGAACCGATAGCGGACTCGTAGGCCAGGGCCGTGTACGTCGAGGACGCTGAGGACCGTGTTGAACTCGGCGATCCATTCCGAACTGGCGAAAGCGACCATGACCCGACACGCTAGCGAGGTGTTCGACGCGGCCGATGAACGTCCCCGGGGGTCTGCCGACCTCTACACCTTCGAGTTTTGGGCACCAGAGGGCACCATCGGCGGACACCTGGCCCTGTGGCGTTGGCCGGCGGCAGGCGTCGGGTGTTACGCCACTGCGTTCTTCCGAGCGGGGGAGCCGGTGGTCGCGCTCTACGACGAATTCCCGCTCAAGGCAACGTTGGAGTTGCGGGGCCAGGGTTTGTGGGCCGAACACAACCTGGAGCAGCCCTTCGCCCATTGGTCGGTGGGGCTTGAAGCCTTCGCGCTCGCGCTCGACGATCCGGCCGAAGATCGGGGGGAGCGGATCGCCTTGGGCTATGACCTGGACTGGGAATGCGAGCCGTCGCAGTGTTCGTTGCTCGATGACGGGTATGAGCAGCCGGCCACGGTGCGCGGTGAGGTACTGCTCGGTATGAATGCCTACGAACTCGACGGATTTGGCTGGCGAAGCCATGTGGGTCTCAACGCGGTGCCGTCGACGACGCGTCGTCGCCATGGGATGGGAGCGGGAACTTTGCTTTGGAGTGTGGCCGACGCGACGCGTCAGCCCGGCGACGATGCGCTGGGGTGGTCGCGTTCGGTGACCCCGGCCGGCTGGCTGGACAAGGCCATGTTCGTTCGACCCGACGGCTGTGTCGGTTTCACTGAGACCTGGTTCGGTGCGGTTCTGCCCCTTCGCTGACGAGGCCGTCCGGCCCCGTCCCAGCCGTTCAGGCGATGCCGAGGAGGAGCACCACGATGATCAAGGTCATCGCCCCGACGAAGTCCACCGACGAGGTGACTACGGGCGGGCCGTAGGTGTCGGGGTCAAGTCCGACGCGGGTGGCCACCACCGTTGAGTAGTACGCGACCGCCACCACGAACAGGGTCACGAACGCGCCAGCAACCAGGCACACCGCAATCAAGGGGAGCAACCCCGGTCCGCTGCGCCCGATGAGGAGGGCGGTCAGCTCACTACCTACCGCGTTGTACAGCGCAACTGGCAGGGCGAGGACCACCACCAGCAGACCAAGCTGGCGGGACCCGCGACCCGGCACCGGGTCGGGATCGAGGGTACCCACCTGGAAGGCGGTTGCCAGTCGGGCGGCCATGATGCCGCCTAACGCTCCCGCCGAGCTCACGAAGGCGGGCAGAAGGATGAACAGCGCTTCGTTCTCGTGGAAGAGTTCCAGGCGCTTTTCGAGCACGACACCAGCCAGGCTGGACAGGCCCGCGGCCAACAACAGCACCGGTGCTGACTCCCGGGTGATGCGGCGCAAGGCCTCGAGTCGGGTGCGCCAGACCAGGACCCCGACCACGACGGTGCCGATGACCAGCAGAGCCGAGAGGGTGGGACTGACAACAGGGATGTCCACCAGTTGGGCGGCGAGCCAGAGCGCGGGGATGGTGAGCACGTCGCCCAGAGTGGACACGGTGGGGGCGACAAGGTTGTCGAGGTCCCAGCCGAAACGGACCGCCATCAAGGTCAAGCCGACGGTGGCACCGAGCACCACCAGTGATGCCAGTGCCCCGCCCAGGATGGATACCAGCGCCAGTTTCCAGATAACCGCGGGCGAATCGGAGATGTCGAGGCCCAAGACCAGGGCACCGGCGCCGATGGACATCAACAACGACAACTGCAAGGTGAGCGCCATTGAGGCGGCCACATTTTGACCGAACACGCTGTCGCGCCGCAGGGAGAAGGAATGGGTCCCGAGGTGTACTGCGGTGGACAGTCGGTTGCCGAGAGCGGAAAAGACGTTGCCCCGTAGACCGATGGCCGCGGGAGCAAGGACCAGAAGGCCAGGCAGGGCGCGAAGGGTGCCGGTGATAGAGGCCAGGGTGGCACCCGCCACGAAACTGGTGGTGGAGTTCAGCAGCAGCGCGACCAGGCTCTGGCGAAGATCGCCGCTGGGTAGGATCGCATCGAAGCCCCGCCGCGCACCGCGGCGTAACCGCCACCAGTCGCGATCGTGGCGCGACCTGACCGCGGCCCGAGGTGAGGCCCGGACCCCAGTGGTCGTTCGAGAGGTACGCCGGGCCGAAGGAGCCACCCGTGCACGCTACCGGCTTGAGCCGCCTCGTTCCGCGACCAGTTTGAACTGACCGTTCGCTGCTTACCTCAGCGGATCTGGGAGAGCAGCTTACGGTTCTTGCGCTTGGACTTGACGTAGTCGCGGTTCATCATGGCGATGAAGTCCAGGGAGATCTCCTTGGGGCACGCCTCCCGGCACTCCCCGTGGTTGGTGCAGGAACCGAAGAACTCCTCCATGGTCTCCACCATGGCCTCGGTGCGGGCCCAGCGCTCGGCCTGGCCCTGGGGCAGCAGGTTGAGGTGGGCGAGCTTGGCCGAGGTGAACAGCTGTGCGGCGGAGTTCGGACACGCAGCCACGCAGGCCCCGCAGCCGATACACGCCGCGGCATCCATGGCGGCGTCCGCTACAGGCTTGGGAATGAGGGTCAGGTTGGCATCGGGCGCCGCGCCCGTTGGCGTGGAGATGTAGCCGCCGGCCTCGATGATCCGGTCGAATGCCGAGCGGTCAACGGCCACGTCACGGATGACCGGGAACGCTGCCGACCGCCACGGTTCAACCACAATCTGGTCGCCGTCGTGAAACTTGCGCATGTGCAACTGGCAGGTGGCGGTGCCCCTTTCGGGGCCGTGGGGAACGCCGTTGATCATCATGCCGCAGCTACCACAGATGCCCTCGCGGCAATCGTGTTCGAACACGATTGGCCGCTTGCCATCGAGGGTAAGCCGGTCGTTGACCACGTCGAGCATTTCGAGAAAGGACATGTCGGGCGACACGCCCGGCACATCGTAGGTCTCGAAGGACCCTGGGGCGGTCGGGCCGTCCTGGCGCCAGACCTTGAGGGTGATACGCATGGTTGCGCCGTGTCCTGAGCCGCTCACTTGTAACTCCGTTGTGCCAGCTTGACGTTCTCGAAGGCCAGCTCCTCCTTGTGGAGCTTCTGCTGGCCACTTTCTCCGGTCCATTCCCAGGCGCCAACGTAGGCGAACTGGTCGTCATTGCGAAGGGCTTCGCCGTCGGGGGTCTGGTACTCCTCGCGGAAGTGACCCCCGCAGGACTCCTCGCGGTGCAGAGCATCGGTGCACATGAGCTCGGCGAGGTCCATGAAGTCGGCCACCCGCATGGCCTTTTCCAGCGACTGGTTCATCGTCTGAGACTGATCGGCGATGTTGAGGTCGGACCAGAACTCCTCCCGGATGGCCCGGATGTCGGAGATGGCCTCCGTCAGGCCCGTGGCGTTGCGGCCCATACCGCACTTCGTCCACATCACATCGACGCCCATCTTCCGGTAAAGCTGGTCCACGGTGTGCTTGCCGCGCATGGCCAGCAGGCGATTGACCTGGTCGGCAATCTCAGCCTCGGACTGCTTGAAGGCCGGGTCAGCCGGGTCGAGCGGCTTCTCACCCAACATGCCCGCGAGGTAGTCGCCGATCGTGTAGGGCAACACGAAGTAGCCGTCGGCGAGGCCCTGCATGAGGGCGGAAGCCCCGAGCCGGTTCGCGCCGTGGTCGGAGAAGTTGGCCTCCCCGATTACGTACAGGCCAGGAATGTTCGACATGAGGTTGTAGTCCACCCACAACCCGCCCATCGTGTAGTGCACGGCGGGATAGATGCGCATCGGGACCTTGTACGGGTCCTCATCGGTGATGCGCTCGTACATCTCGAAGAGGTTGTCGTAGCGTTCCTTGATGACCTTCGGTCCGACGCGGTTGATGGCATCGCTGAAGTCGAGGTAGACGCCGTTCTTGATCGGGCCGACGCCGCGGCCTTCGTCGACTTGGGTCTTGGCGTTGCGGGAGGCAACGTCGCGGGGCACCAAGTTTCCAAACGCCGGGTATCGCCGCTCCAAGTAGTAGTCGCGGTCGGCTTCGGGGATCTGATCGGGGGAGCGGGTGTCGTCGGGTTTTTTGGGCACCCAGATTCGACCGTCATTGCGCAGGGACTCCGACATCAGGGTCAGCTTCGACTGGAAGTCATCGCTGGCCGGAATGCAGGTCGGATGGATCTGCGTGTAGCACGGGTTGGCAAACAGCGCACCGCGTTTGTGGGCTCGCCAGGTGGCCGTGGTATTCGATCCCAGGGCGTTGGTCGAGAGGTAGAACACGTTGCTGTAGCCGCCGCTGGCCACGACCACGGCGTGGGCGGAGTGTGAGCTGACCTCACCAGTGAGGAGATCGCGCACGACGATGCCGCGGGCCGCGCCGTCCTTGACGACGAGGTCGAGCATCTCGGTGCGGTTGTACAAGGTGCAGGACCCAGCGCGGATCTGGCGGGCCAGCGCCTGGTAGGCCCCCAACAACAGCTGTTGGCCGGTTTGGCCCCGGGCGTAGAAGGTACGGGAGACCTGCGCTCCGCCGAAGGAGCGGTTGTCGAGCAGACCCGAGTACTCACGGGCGAAGGGCACACCCTGGCCCGCGCATTGGTCGATGATGTCCACGGACACCTCGGCGAGGCGGTGCACGTTGCCCTCACGGGCCCGGAAGTCGCCGCCCTTCACGGTGTCGTAGAACAGTCGGTAGACCGAATCGCCGTCGTTCTTGTAGTTCTTGGCGGCGTTGATGCCTCCCTGGGCGGCGATGGAGTGGGCTCGCCGCGGGGAGTCGTGAAAGGTGAAGACCTTCACGTTGTAACCGAGTTCGCCCAGCGAGGCAGCCGCGGCCGCCCCGGCCAAGCCGGTGCCGACCACGATGATCTCGTAGCGGCGCTTGTTCGCCGGGTTGACCAGCTTCATGTTGAACTTGTGGCTGGTCCACCGCTCGTGGATCGGTCCGGTCGGGACCTTGCCGTCGAGGAAGCCGGTCTCGCTCATTCGTTGACCCCCAGGCAGATACGTGTTTCCTCGCCACCTTCGGCGACGCAGGGAGTGGTCCGGCTGTCCTGGCTTACGACGCCGGTCAGGTTCAGGATCGGGAAGCTGAGGTTGCCCACCAGGATGAGGCCGGCGAACGCCGCCGCGAACACCCGGCGGGCCTGGTTGAACTGCGGGCTGTTCCAGCCCAGGCTTTGGAACATGCTCCAGGCACCATGGAAAAGGTGCACCGCCAGCGCGATGTTCGCCAGCAGGTAGAGAAGCGCTATGGGCAGGCTGGAGAGGCTTCGGGTCACGTTGTTGTACACGTCACCTGTTATGTAGTCCTCGCCGAGGAACACCCCCCATGTCAGGTCGAGGAGGTGGAATATGACGAACAGCAGCACGATGATGCCGGTCGCTCTCATGGTGCGCGAGGCGAAGTTCGCCGCCGAGTAGTCCCGCGGCGACTGGTAGGCCAGCGGGCGGGACCGGCGGTTGATGATCGTCAGTGTCGCCGCAGAGTGGATGTGCAGCGCGGCCGCGCCGAGCAGGCCGAGGCGCAGCGCCCACAGGACCCCTTCCCGTGGCATGAGTGCCCCACCGACGGTTCGGAGGGCTTCGGCGTACTCGTTGTACTTCGCCGGCCCCTCGTACATGTGCAGGTTGCCGATCATGTGCACGAGCACGAAGCCCATCATCATGATGCCGGTCACGCCCATGACCCATTTCTTTCCCACCGCGGTCTGGTAGAGACCAAAGGGGTAGGGCAGCCGTCTACGGGGCTGCGAAAAGGTCGGACGGACCAGTCCACGAGCGCTCGATTGCGAGCCTCGTGCCGGTGTCGTCGTAGCCACCCGAATCCTCCTGGGGAAATCGGCCAAAGGCGGGTTGTTGTACGTGTGACCGTACTTCCTACGCCACGGACGTGACGAACCCGTGCCAGAACCGGAGCCAGAAGTGGTTTGGGCTCGTTCCGATGGGGGCCAGCCCAGTCGGGGTTCTAGGTTGCTCCGATGGAGTTGACTGATCGTGTTGTCATCATCACCGGCGGGGGCGGAGGCATCGGTGCTGCCATGGGCCGCCGCTTCGCTCGGGCCGGGGCCCGAGCCGTGGTGCTCGCGGATCGCAATGCCGAAGCGGCGGCTGTAGCCGCCGCTGGCCTTGGCATCGGCGAATCTGGTGTGGGCGTGGCCCTCGACGTGACCGACGAATCTGCGGTTGTGGCCCTCGTCGAGGACACGATGCGCCGGTTCGGTCCGGTCGACCTGTTCTGCTCGAATGCGGGCGCCGGCGCAGAAGGCGGCCTCGATGCATCGAACGAGGCGTGGCAGGCTCAATGGGAGCTGCACGTGATGTCCCATGTCTACGCCGGTCGCGCCGTGTTGCCCTCGATGATCGCTCGCGGCGAGGGGTACTTGATGCATACCGCTTCCGCGGCGGGGTTGTTGCTGGCGGTGGGCTCGGCGCCCTACAGCGTCACGAAGGCGGCGTGCATCAAGTTGGCGGAGTACGAGGCCATCACCCACGGCGATGACGGGATTCGGGTGTCGGTGCTGTGCCCGCAGGGGGTGAACACCGCCATGGCCCCTAGGCAGCTCGGCGATGGGGGTACCGACGGCATCCGCGAGCCCGAGGAGGTCGCCGATGCGGTCCTGTCCGCGATCGAGTCGGAGCGCTTCTTCGTCCTGCCCCACCCCGAGGTCGGTGACTATGTGCGGCGCAAGGCCACCGATGTCGACCGCTGGATCAACGGCATGCGCCGATTGCGGGCGCGCAGCCAGAGCTGAGCTGGGACCAAGACGTGTGTCATTGACCGGCGTGCTCGGTTAGCTTGGCCCGATGGCGAGCCCCGTGCACCCCCAGCCCGCAACCCTCGGTCAACTCCGGGCCTCCGGATGGATATCCCGGTCGGTCAAGGAGGAGATCCGTCGCAACGCGATTGCCAAGTTGCGGGCAGGTGAGCCGCTCTTTCCTCGCATCTTGGGCTTTGAGGAGACGGTGCTGCCCAAGCTGGAGAACGCCATCCTGGCGGGCCACGACATGGTTTTCCTCGGTGAGCGCGGCCAGGCCAAGACCAGGCTCATTCGCTCGATGGTGAATCTTCTCGATGAGTGGATGCCGATTGTGTCCGGGTCGGAGATCAACGACGATCCGTACAACCCGGTTTCTCGCTATGCCCGAGATCTGCTCACCGAGCACGGCGAGGACACCCGGGTGGATTGGGTGCACCGTGATAGCCGATTCGGTGAGAAGCTGGCCACGCCGGACACGTCGGTGGCTGACCTCATCGGTGAGGTCGATCCCATCAAGGTGGCTGAGGGCCGGTATCTCTCGGACGAACTCACCATTCACTACGGTCTGGTGCCTCGCACCAATCGGGGCATCTTTGCCATCAACGAGCTTCCCGACCTCGCCGAACGCATCCAGGTCGGTCTGCTGAACGTGCTCGAGGAACGCGATGTCCAGGTGCGCGGGTACAAGATCCGCCTGCCTCTGGACATTCTCCTGGTGGCTTCGGCCAACCCCGAGGATTACACCAACCGTGGTCGGATTATCACGCCGCTCAAGGATCGGTTCGGGTCCCAGGTGCGCACCCATTACCCCCCGACGATCGAGATCGAGATGGACATCGTCGATCAAGAAGCGACGGTCTTTGCCGAGGAGGGAGCGACGGTACGGGTGCCGAGGTTCATGAGCGAGATCGTGGCGACCCTCTCCCACCTGGCCCGCGCCAGCGGCAATATCAACCAGCGCTCGGGCGTGTCGGTGCGGCTCACGGTGTCCAACCAGGAGACGATGGTCGCCAACGCCGCCCGCCGGGCGATTCTGCACGGAGAGCACGAGATTGTGCCCAGAGTGTCGGACCTCGATGCCCTCACCGCGTCGACGATGGGCAAGGTCGAGATCGAAACCCTGGAGGATGGCCGTGAGGGCCAGATCGTGGATGCCTTGGTGAAGTCGGCCGGGCTGACGGTCTTCAAGAATCGGGTCGGACCCGAGTCTTTCCGCACCGTGCTCGATGCCTTCGAAGGAGGGTTCGTGGCCAACACCGGAGAGGACGTGTCCTGCGAGGACTACGTTCAGTTGCTGAGCGACCAGCCGTCCCTGCGCGAGCCGGTGCTTGCTCTCACCGACGGCAGCGAGTCCCCGGCGATGGTTGCTTCCGCGGTGGAGTTCCTCCTGGAGGGCTTGCACCTGTCCAAGCGGTTGAACAAGGACGCCGTCGGCCGTCGGGCCTCCTACCGGGCTCGTAGCTGATTGAACCAGCCCCGGGGTCGACCGGCGCTTCTTTAGCCGTCTAGGCGCTGTCGCTTGTCGCTCCAGCGCTGCAGCACGTCGGCTGCCGCTTTGCGGTGGCGGTCGCGATCGAACAGCCCGAGGGGAACCGCGAAGCCAGTGGCCCCCTCGTAGCCGTCCACAGCCGGTTCCCAGATCCAACGATCAAGTGCGATGCCGTCCCGACGCACCGCATCGACGTCGCTGCAGGCCTGTTCGGCTGCTTCGGCGTCGGCCTTGGGATCTCCGGTCGAGACACTGTGGCCGGCGACCCACAACGGCCTATCGGGGCACTTCTCGGCCAGCCGATGCAGTAACGCTTGGAGTTCTTCGTACTGGCGGTCCCGAGCGACGCGACCGTCGGCGCCCACGACGTAGGTGCCTTCGAAGGAGACCGCGATGGCATCGAAGCCGTCACGCATCTCGTCGACCCGGTGCTGGGTCATCCGTGGTAGTTGCAACACGCCGTCGCGAATGGCTTCGACCCAGGCCCATTGCACGCTGTCGTAGAGGCGCGCCGGGGTCTCCGCGCCATACTCGCCGACCCGCGCCATGGCGGCCTCCACGCCCAGGGCCACGGGCCGATCGCCGCGCAGAACGCGCCAGGCGTCGAAGGACGCCAGGTAGGCACCTTCCACGGTCTCTACGAATTTCCCGATGTTGCGGGTGCCTGGGGGGGCGGCTGCGGTGATGAACGCTCCCCGGGCGAAGGAAACCGGTCGCAGAATGGGGATCCAGGCGTCGACGAGGTCACCCAAGGTGTCCGCCACTCGTTCCACGTGGCGGGGCCATAGGTAGGAACGGGCGGAGCGTTGCCGCCACCCTCCCTCGTCGATGGAGAACCAGCCCGGCAGCGGACCTTCGGCCAGGACCACCCAACGCTGCAAGCCGGCGGCGGCGGCGGCACTGAGCACTTCGCGGTAGCGATCGAAGACGGCTCGATCGGGTTGGCCAGCCGCGGGCTCGAGTCGCGACCAGTCCAGCGTCAGTCGCACGCCGTCGGCACCGAGCTCGCGTAGCAGCCTGAAGTCGTCGGCATAGTCGACCGCGAACCCGTTCCCGTCGAAGCTAGGGGGGACCTCTCCGCGTCGCTCCCAGTCGAACCAGTCCGACGTGAGGGCTGCGCCTTCAGATTGCAGGGCCCCGAAGGAGGCCCCCCAGGTCAAGGATTCGGGCTGGGTCACCCTGGGGACCGTAGTGGTCCGGCGCCCGTTGTCCGACCCCGATCAGAGGAGTTGACCGACCGCGTGGATCACCATCGCGGTCAAGCCGCCCACCACGGTGCCGTTGATCCGGATGAACTGTAGGTCACGACCGACGGACATCTCGATGCGCTCGGCCGCCTCGTCGGGGTCCCAACGTTGCACCGTCGTGGCGATGAGTTCACCAACCTGGTGTCCTTCGTTGTCGATCACGTAGCGCACGACGCCGTCCAACCAGCGGTCGATCTTGTGCTGCAGCGCCAGATCGGTGACCAGCTTGTGGCCGGCCTGGGCCGCGACCCGTTCGAGACGTCGTCTCAACTCCGAGGAGGCGTCGGCGCTCTGGGTCACGAGGGCTGATTTGAGCTCACCCCACAACGAGGCGATCCACGCTCGCACGGCGGGGTGATCCAGGAACTCCTCGCGCCAGCGGTCCGCCTGTTCGGCCAGCGCTGGATCGGTCTGCAGACGGTTGATGAAATCGGCGAGTCGTTCATCGAGGTGTGTTCTCAGCGCATGGTCATCGCTTCGCGCCACTTCCACCAGAAAGCCTCGTAGACCGGTGAAGAGCTTGGTAAAGATGCGCTCGTCGAGTGGCTCAGGCACCCACCACGGTGACTCGCGCCCAAAACGATCGCGTAGGTGGGGCCTCTGCTCGTCGAGGAACCGAATCGCACCGTCGAGGGCGGCATCGACCAGCGCACGATGTCGTTGCTCTGCGGTGGCCAGCGCCAGGGTCCGTCCGGCGAGGGGAGCAAGGCCGATGCGTCGGACCCGATCCAAGATGGCCTGCTCAACTGCGCTGGACACTTCATCGTCGCGCAGCACGTCGGTGGCACCGGCCAGCGCGGCCGCGGCATGCCGGCTGATCACCGCGGCGTTGCCGGGAGCCACCATCCAAGCGGCGGCGCGGCGACTTGGCTGCATGGCGCGCAGCCGTTCGATTACCGCGTCACCGGCGAGAAAGTTGTCTTCGACGAACGCGCCCAGCGAACGCCCGAGCGCATCTTTGCGCGTTGGGATCAACGCGGTGTGCGGAATGGGCAACCCGAGCGGCCGACGAAACAGCGCCGTGACCGCGAACCAGTCGGCCAGTCCGCCGACCAGGGCACCCTCGGCCGCGGCGCGAACGTACCCCCAGCCATCGTGGTGTTCCAAGGCCAGGCTGGCGGCGACGAAGAGCATGGCTGCGAGCAGCAGCAAGCCGCTGGCCCCCGCCTTCATCCGACGGAGCTGGCCCCGTCGCTGTTGGTCCTCGCCGACACGTTCCACGGCGCTCCGAAACCCGGTCATCGGCCACCTACGCTACAGATGAGCGATGGCCCAGTTGCGAGGACAGCTCCACGCGTCCGACATGACGCGGCCCTGGGGATTAGCCTTCTCCTATGTCGGGTTCTCGCTATCGCTACTCCCGTTGGGACGGCTCACAGGTCGGGTTCGAGCTTGGGGCGGAGGAAATCCTGGCCGAGCTCACCGATGACCTGCTCTACCACGGTGATCTCAACGCGGCGCTGCGCAAGATGATGCACCAGGGGTTCCGCACCCCCGATGGTGAGCGCATGCAGGGCATTCGCGAAATGCTCGAGAATTTGCGTCGGCGACGCAAGAACGAGCTCGAGCGCTACGACCTCGGTGGGGTTTACGACGACATCGCCCAGGACCTGCGCGAGGTTGTGGAGATGGAACGCGAGGCCATCGACGACCGGCTCGACGAAGCGGCGAAATCGGCTGACCGGCGCGAGCAGGACCTCACCGAGCAGTCCATGGCCGATCGAAACTTCCAACTCGACATGCTGCCGCCCGATCTTGCCGGTCAGGTCAAGGAGTTGCAGCAGTACGACTTCGTCTCCAAGGCCGCCCAGCAGCGCTTCGAAGAGCTCATCGACCAGTTGCGTAAGCAGATCATGCAGAGCCAGGTGAACCAGATGGCGGGGGCGATGGAGAACATCACTCCGGAGGACCTCGCCCGCACGAAGGACATGCTGTCGGAACTGAACAACCTGCTCGACAAGCGCAATCAGGGCGAGGATACCCAGCAGGATTTCGAAAATTTCATGCAGCGTTTCGGGGACTTTTTCCCTGAAAACCCGCAGAACCTCGACGAGCTGCTCGAGACGATGGCCGAACGCATGGCGGCCATGCAGGCGATGATGAACTCGATGACCCCCGAGCAGCGAGCCCAGTTGCAGGGCCTGTCTCAGCAGCTGCTCGAAGATATGGATCTGCGCTGGCAGATGGACCAACTGGCGCAGAATCTGCAGCAGGCATTCCCCGACGCCGGCTGGGAGAGGAGCTACAACTTTTCCGGCCAGGACCCTCTCAACTTCGGCCAGGCCACCGAACTCATGGAGCAACTCGGTGACCTCGACCAGCTCGAGAACCTGTTGCGGGGAGCTTCCAACCCAGGGGCGTTGGCCGAGGTCGACATCGAACGGGCCCGTGAGTTGCTCGGTGACGAGGCCGCTCAGAGCCTTCAGAACATGGCCCGCATTGCCAAGATGCTTGAGGACGCCGGCCTGATCGAGAACCGCGAGGGGAAGCTTGAACTCACCCCGCGTGGCATTCGTCGGATCGGTCAGAACGCGCTGAGCGATCTGTTTCAGAAGCTCCGCATGGACCAGATCGGTCGCCACGCCATCGCCAAGTCCGGGTTCGGTCACGAGCGGGAGTACTCGACCAAGCCCTACGAGTTCGGTGACCCGTTCAACCTTGATATTCAGCAGACGATGCGAAATGCCGTCCGACGTCAGGGTGTGGGCTCACCGGTGCATCTCACGCCGGACGATTTCGAGGTCGAGCGAACCGAGACGATGGTCCGCCAGTCCACCGTGCTGATGCTCGACCTGTCGTTGTCTATGCCCATGCGCGACAACTTCCTGCCCGCCAAGAAGGTTGCGATGGCGCTGCACAGCCTTATTTCCTCGCAGTATCCACGGGACTACATGGGTCTCGTCGGCTTTTCTTCCGTGGCCCGAGAGTTCAAAGCCCACGAGCTTCCCGAGGTCAGCTGGGACTACGTGTACGGCACGAACATGCAGCACGGTCTGGCGATTTCCCGGCAGATGCTCTCCCGCCAAACCGGCACCAAGCAGATAATCATGATCACCGACGGCGAGCCGACCGCTCACACCGAGGATGACGGCACGCCCTACTTCGCCTATCCGCCCGAGCCGGAGACCATCCAACGCACCCTGCGGGAGGTTGGTCGCTGCACCAAGGAAGGCATCGTCATCAACACGTTCATGCTCGATGCGACCAGCTATCTCAAGGCGTTTATCGAGAAGGTGGCGGAGATGAACCGGGGCCGGGCGTTCTTCACCACACCGGAGACCCTCGGCGATTACGTGCTGGTCGACTTCTTGGAGCAGAAGAAGAAGTTGCTCGGCGGTCGCAGCCAGCGCAGCGCGTGAGGTGACCGCTTTGCCCCTATTCGGCGCTGACACCGGCTCCGCGCTTGGGGTGGGGATATTCCTGATCTGGATCGCCTGCCTCGTGGCGTTTTCCCTGGTTGCGGTGGCTGCGGTAGGCCTGTCGGTGTGGATGGTGGTCGATGCCTCAAGGCGGCCCGATCATCAGTTCGCGTCGGCCGGGGTCGATCGGACGTTGTGGATCGTGTTGGCATCGGTGGGCTTGATGCTGTGTCAACCGCTCGGTTTGGTGGCGTCGATCATCTATTTCACCTCCGTGCGGCCCCGACTCGATGCCATCCCGCCTGCCCCGTCGCCACCGATTTCCCCCACCGGCTGATCTGGGGTTAGAGCGGCCACGGCCGGGTCGACTCGAGCAGCTCCTGGTAGAGCGTGAGCGTTTCCTCGTCGAAGGCAACCAGCGTTGCCACCTCGACCTGCGTGGGCGTGTTGCGCAGGGTGTCGATCGCTAGCTCTGCCGCTGATCGACGGGGATAGCCGTACACGCCGGTGGAAATGGCCGGGAACGCCACACTGCGAGCTCCGAGTTTATCGGCGAGGGCCAAACACCTCTGGTAACAGGTGCGCAAGAGATTTGGCTCGCCGCGTTCCCCTCCATGCCAAATCGGGCCTACGGTATGCAGTACCCAGCGGGCGGGGAGGCGGAAGCCATCGGTGACTTTGACGTCGCCGGTGTTGCATCCACCGAGGGTCCGACATGCCTGCACCAGTTCGGGTCCCGCGGCCCGGTGGATGGCACCGTCGACTCCGCCGCCGCCCAGCAACGTCGGGTTCGCGGCGTTGACGATGGCGTCGACCTCGAGCTGCGTGATGTCTCCCAACCAGGAGAAGAGCCTCATGTGTGCCCATTTGCTGGTCGCGCTTGATCTTCACAGCTCCGGTGAGGGAAGATCACATCACTGTAATTACAGCGTCGTGCGAACAGGTGGATCCCCTCGCATGGATGCATGGGGATTGACGGCAGGGGGTTGGCCCGAAAACCCGAACGACGGGAGGATCACATGCGAAGCCCGATATCTGAGGTCGAAACCGAATCGGAATCCGACGAGCTGACCTGGCAGCGGTTTGCCAACTGTCTCGGGGTGGACCCCGACCTGTTCTTTCCCGAGCGAGGCGCATCGACGCGCGAGGCGAAGGAAGTCTGCCGCGCCTGTGTGGTGCGCGTCGACTGCCTCGAGTACGCCATCACGAATGGGGAGAAGTTCGGGATTTGGGGTGGCCTGTCCGAACGTGAACGGCGACGGATCCGACGTGCTCGTGCCATGGCCAACGCCAACGTGGTGACCATCCGCACGATCGCCACGGCCTAGTCGCCACCTGGAACTTGTCCTGGTCGGCGTGGGTTGGTGCCGCCGTTAGCCGGTAGCATGGACCCATGTTGGGATTTCTTCAGGGCCAGGAATGGATAATCATCGCCGTCGTGGGGTTGCTGCTCTTCGGTGGATCACAGTTGCCGAAGTTGGCGCGTTCAGTCGGCCAAGCTCAGAAAGAGTTCAAGAAAGGCCTGAACGAAGGCGACGCCGACGGGGACGAGACCACGGCGAAGAAGTAGGGCCGAAGCTCTCGCAGCTCAGCCGAAGTTGTTTGGCTAAAGGCCGATTAACCGACGTCGACGCGGTCGGTGCGACGACGTCGCAAGATGCGGCGCCGCTCCCGCTCGGACGTGCCGCCCCACACGCCGTGGTCAATGCGGTGGTGCAGAGCGTACTCAAGGCAGATGACCTTGACTTCGCACGTGGCGCAGATCCGCTTGGCGATCTCGACCCCTGAACCGTCGCTCGGGAAAAACCTGCCGGGCGGTTGTGTGGCGCAGTTGCCGTCTGCCATCCATTCGTTGTCCACCGCGACCTCCGATTCCCTCAAAGACGTCGAGAACTTGCTGGCGGCCCCGGGTCGGCTAGCGGCATCGGGGAACGCGTCGCGGTTCGGGAAACAACGTGGAACTCATTCTAACCTGCCCGTCAGGCCGAACGGGGTGACCGTTCGGGTACGCTGTTGCGGCCTGATCGGCGAAGCACCCCGCCCGCCACCGTGAGCCTTGGGCTCGGGAGAAGACAATGACCGACACCGCGTCGATGGAAGCACCTGTCGCCCACGTGACCGTGGTTTATCTCGGCCCGGTCGCACCTCACTGGGAGGTCAGGGGGCAGTCCGGTGACCGGAAGCTGATTGATGACTTCCGCTCGCGGGTCATGGCCCGGCTCGTCCTGTTGCCGCCACACGACCCACAGTTCCGGCGAAACCGCGAGCGAGTCGTGCGAGACGCCGAGCGCGAAGCCATCGCCCTGCGGTGGGATCTCGGCTACGACGAGGACGAAGGCTGATCGACTAGCCAACCGTCGGGTAATGACCCGGCGGTGCGAGGTTCGCGTCGGGGAGGTCGGTACTATGGCTGGGTGCCGCCTTCCAGCCGACGGTCGCCCACCAGTCGCTTTCTCAACCGTGAGCTGTCGTGGCTTGAGTTCAACCGACGGGTGCTCAACCTCGCGGTTGACCTGAACCAGCCGCTGTTGGAACGGGTGCGGTTTCTGGCGATTTTTGCCAACAATTTCGACGAGTTCTTCCAGGTTCGTGTGGCTGGTCTCAAAGACCAAGTGGCCGCCGGGGTGGCGACGCGGACGCCTGATGGGCGTACGCCGCGGCAGCAGCTCGCCGAGATCCGGTCCAGGGTCGAGGAGCTGTCAGCAATCCTGGAGGAGTGTTTCCAGGAGGATTTGACGCCTGCGCTCGAGGGAGCTGGTATCCACCTCACGGACT
Organism: Ferrithrix thermotolerans DSM 19514; assembly: GCA_945906305.1. Taxonomy (GTDB): domain Bacteria; phylum Actinomycetota; class Acidimicrobiia; order Acidimicrobiales; family CAIXPF01; genus CAIXPF01. The sequence continues at coordinate 43,435 of CAMDQT010000019.1, forward strand.
GGGACCGCCTCGACGAGCACACCCGTAAGGCGTTCTCGAAAGAGTTCCACCAGCGGATCTTCCCCATCCTCACGCCCTTGGCGGTGGATCCCAGTCACCCTTTTCCCTACATCTCGAACCTGTCGTTGAACTTGGCGGTCACGGCCCGTCATCCCGTTACCGGGGCGCGCCGCTTCGCCCGGATCAAGGTGCCGAGTTCCTTGCCCCGCTTCCTCGGTCTGCCCGGTGGTGGGGTGTATGTTCCCGCCGAGCAGGTGATCGCCGCCCATGCCGAGCTGCTTTTCCCCGGCATGGAGATCATCAGCACCGACGCCTTCCGGGTGATTCGAAACGCTGACCTCGACCTCGACGAGGAGGAGGCGGAGGATCTGCTGACCGCCGTCGAACTCGAGCTTCGTCGTCGGCGCTTCAACCAATCTGTCCGTCTCGAGGTAGGGCCAGGGACGGGAGCAGAAGTAGTAAGCCTGTTGCGCGACGAACTCGCGCTCAGCCCGGAAGATGTCTACGTTTGTCGGGCCCCACTGGCGCTCGCCGGGCTGATGGAGTTGGCCAACCTCGATCGGCCCGAGTTGTGCCATGCGCCGTTCACCCCGATCCCGGAGCCGAATCTCACCGCCGCCGATGCCAGAGGCGTCGATCTTTTCGGCGCCCTGCGTCGTGGTGACGTGCTGGTCCATCACCCCTACATCTCGTTCCGCTCCTCGGTGGAGACCTTCCTCAACCGGGCGGCGGTCGATCCGGCGGTACTAGCGATCAAGATCACCCTGTACCGAACTTCCGGTGACACGCCGATCGTCAACGCTCTCATCCGCGCCGCGGAGCTCGGTAAGCAGGTGGTGGCCCTCGTCGAGCTCAAGGCTCGATTCGACGAGGAGGCCAACATCGAATGGGCCCGGCGGCTGGAAAAGGCCGGGGTACACGTCGTGTATGGCCTCGTCGGACTGAAGACCCACACCAAGACGACCTTGGTGATTCGCGAGGAAGCGGGCGTCCTGCGTCGCTACAGCCATATCGGGACGGGCAACTACAACTCCCGTACGGCAAAGGTCTACGAGGACCTCGGCCTGTTCACCGCCGACGAAGAGGTAGGGAACGATCTGATCGGGCTGTTCAACTACCTGACGGGCTTCGGGTCCGAACCGGCCTACAGCCGTCTTTTGGTTGCCCCGCTCGGCATTCGCCCCGCTATCAGCGCGCTCATTCGGGCCGAGCGGGAGCAGGGATCGAGCGGTCGGATCATCATGAAGATGAACAGCCTGGTAGACCCCGATCTGATTGACGAGCTCTACGCCGCGTCCAAGGACGGGGTGCAGATCGATCTGATCGTGCGGGGAATCTGCTGTCTGCGGCCGGGGGTGGCGGCGATGTCGGAGAACATCCGGGTCCGTTCACTCATCGGCCGGTACCTCGAACATTCCCGGGTGTACTACTTCGCCAACGGTGAGGCGGAGGGAAAGCCGCAGTGCTACATCGGTTCCGCCGACCTGATGCCGCGCAACCTCGACCGTCGCATCGAGGCGTTGGTGCCAATCTCGGAGCCAAATCTCCGAGCTGTCGTGATGGAGTTGCTCACGATCAGCCTCGCCGATGACACGTTGGCTTGGCGCCTCGACGACCAGGGCGACTGGTGGCCGCTGGTGGATGCCGCCGGCATGCACCAAGCCGACACGCATCTGCGCCTGCACGAGTTCTGGGCCGCTCGCGCCCAACCCGTCCAATGACGGAGCTGACCCCGGCCGGGTTTGACCAGCCCGAAGTTCGAGCCGCGGGTGGGGTGGTGTGGCGTCGACGCGCTGACGGCGAGCTTGAAGTGCTCGTGGTGCACCGTCCCCACCGGCTCGACTGGTCTTTGCCCAAAGGTAAGGCCGATCCCGGCGAGTCGTTGCCGGTAACGGCGCTTCGAGAGATCGCGGAGGAGACCGGCCTGATCTGCACCTTGGGCGAGCCGCTCGGCACGGTGAGCTACCACGATCACAAGCAGCGGTCGAAAACGGTCTGGTACTGGGAGGCACGAGTCCAAGCCGGTGTCGAGACGCTCAACGACGAGGTAGACGAGATGCGCTGGTTGACGCCGACTGAGGCGGCGATCATGGTCAGTTACCCCGCAGACGAGGTGGTCATCGCCCGCTTTGTGGAGGCGGTCGACGCGGCGCGCTAACGCCGGAAGCGATCAGCCGAAACGGCCGGTGATGTACGCCTCAGTCCGGGGGTCGTGCGGCTTGGTGAAAAGGTCCGAGGTGGGTCCGACCTCCACCAGCCGTCCCGTACGCTGGCCGCTGACCTCGTCGATCTCGGCGGTGAAGAAGGCGGTCCGATCCGAGGTCCGCGCCGCCTGCTGCATGTTGTGGGTGACGATGACGACGGTGAAGTCGTTCTTCAGTTCGGCCATCAACTCCTCGATGCGCATCGTGGAGATCGGGTCGAGCGCCGAGCAGGGCTCGTCCATGAGGATCACCTCGGGCTGCACGGCGATGGCCCGGGCAATGCACAAGCGCTGCTGCTGACCGCCGGAGAGCGACAGGCCAGACTGCTTCAGCTTGTCCTTGACCTCATCCCACAGCGCCGCTTTGCGCAGCGCTTGTTCCACCACATCGTCGAGACCCTTGCGTCTGCCGTTGACCTTCGGTCCGAACGCCACGTTGTCGTAGATGGATTTCGGGAACGGATTCGGCTTCTGGAAGACCATGCCGACACGGCGGCGAATCTCGATGGGGTCGAGGTCGGGGGCGAAGAGGTCCTCGTCGTCAAAGAGCACCCGGCCGACGGTGCGGGCTTCTGGCACCAGATCATTCATGCGGTTGAGGCAACGCAGCACGGTCGATTTGCCACAGCCCGAAGGGCCGATGAACGCCGTGATCTGGTTGCGGTAGATGACCAGATTGTCGACGCGTACTGCCCGGAAGGACCCGTAATAGAAATCGACGTCGGACAGTTCGAAGACCGGCGCTTCGGTGGTTCTCGCCGGGGTGGCTCGCGGTTCGGCCGTCGCAGAGGTATCGGACACCTGATGATCATGGGGCGCGAGGCACGGCGGGGCAAGACCACGGTGAGGATCTCTGGCTGATCGGTGACGTGTTCACCTCTTGTTTACCTGAAGTACATCTCTAGGGGTGTTGCCTCGGACACGTCGCCGCGTGGGGTGCGCCCGAGCGCTCGACGAGGACCCCCCATGTTTCGATCATTGATGCGCAACTTCGTCGGCGTCTTGGCCCTCAGCGTGCTGACGGCAGGCGTGTCGGCGTGTGCTGGCCCCAATTCGGCCGATTCGGCTGGTCCCGCGGTCACGCTCAACGCCTCCGGAGCAACCTTTCCCCAGGCCTTCTACGAGGAGGCCATCCTCGATTTCACGCTGCTGCACCCGAATGTCACCATCAACTACGCGGGTGGTGGCTCCGGCAAGGGCCGGACCGACCTGCAGGAGAGGCAGGTCGACTTCGCCGGGTCCGACGGTGTGGTCAAACAGGAGGACGTGGCGAAGTACCGCGGGGGCGAGATTCTCTACTTTCCCACTATTTCTGCGCCAATAGCGGTGGCCTACAACCTTGACAAGGTGAAGGATCTGCGGCTGTCGGCGGAGACCATCGCCAGGATCTTCCAACGTGAGATCACCGTATGGAATGACCCGCGGTTGGTGGCGGAAAACCCGGGCGTGGTCATGCCGAAGTTGCCCATCTCTGTCGCCCGGCGTGCCGACGGCTCGGGAACGACGGAGAACTTCACGAAGTTCCTGGTCGCCGCGGCGCTGGGGGTGTGGACCCTCCAATCCGGCTCAACGGTGCAGTGGCCCGCTGGGGTGCTAGGAGCGCAGGGCAATGCCGGGGTGGCGAGCCTGATCACTGGCTCGAAGGGAACCATTGGTTACGTGGACTACTCCGACGCCAAAGCGGCCGGCCTCACCTTCGCCGCGATTGGAAACGCGGCCGGGAACTATGTGCAGCCGAGCCTGGAATCGGTGTCGGCGGCACTGTCCGGGGTGATGGTGAACGACGATCTGACCTACAACCCCATCAACGCACCTGGTGCCCATTCCTATCCGATCGCTGCCCCGACGTGGATCCTGGTGTACAAGAACCAATCCGACCGCCTGAAGGGCGAGACGATCAAGGCCTTCCTGCAATACATCTTGACCTCCGGCCAGCACCTCGCGACCGATGTGGACTACGCCCCCTTGAACGAGGAATTAGTGGCCATGGCCCTGGCCCAACTCGACGAGATCGTTCTTCCCGCTGAGGTGGCGTGATGACGAGGGTTTCGTCGAGGTCGGGGCAGGCAGGTCGGGTGCGTGTGCGGGCCGGTGCCGGGGACCGGTCCTTCCGGTTGGTCGCGGTGTTGGCCGGTGGCGTTGTGCTGGTGATCCTGGCCCTGATCGTGTTATCCACCACCAACCAGGCTTGGCCCGCCTTTCGGCATATGGGCCTTCGTTTCTTCACCTCCTCGCGTTGGGCTCCCCCCGACAACGAGTTCGGCGCCCTCAGCTTCATCTACGGCACCGCCGTGGTGTCGGTGCTGGCATTGGTGCTGGCGGTCCCGGTGAGCTTGGGCTTGGCGGTGCACCAGTCCGTGTTTGCCCCTCCCAAAGCTCGCGCCGCGGCGATCTACACTATTGACCTGCTGGCGGCGGTGCCGTCGGTGGTGTGGGGCCTCTGGGGGTTTCTCGTCTTGCGGGCCCCGATGCAGGACTTCTACCAGAAGGTGTCCGACGTCTTGTCGCCCGTGCCGCTGGTCGGCCGCCTTTTCGAAGGTCCGGTGAGCGGGCTGAGTTTCGCCACGGCAGGCACGATCTTGGCGCTGATGATCACTCCCATCATCACGTCGCTATCTCGTGAGGTGATGGACACCGTTCCCGTAGCCCAGAAGGAAGCGGCCTGGGCCTTGGGTTGCACCCGTTGGGAGATGATTCGAGGGGCGATATGGCCGTACAGCAAAGGTGGGATCATCGGAGCGGTGGTGTTGGGCCTGGGCCGGGCCATGGGCGAGACCATCGCGGTGGCCTTGGTGATCGGGTCGAGCGGTCAGGTTACGGCTCGATTGTTTGCCGCCGGTGACGCGCTGCCGTCGCAGATCGCGAACCAGTTCAACGAGTCTGAGGGGCTGTTCCGCTCGGCGCTCATCGCGCTCGGCGTGACGTTGTTCGCCTTCACCATTTTGGTCAACCTCGGGGCGCGTGCCGTCATCACCCGCTCGACCCAACATGCTCATGGAGCCGCTCGATGACGACATCTCGCTCCTCATCGGCCAATGTCGCCCGTCGGCATGGCGTTGATCGGCTGGTCACCTTGGCTGTTCATGCGGCCGTGCTTGTGGCCGCGATCCCGCTGCTGTTGCTGGTGTACTACGTGACGGCCAAGGGCGTCCGCATGATCAGCGTCGAGTTCCTCACCGATTCGCTACCGCTTTCGGCGCGACGCAAATCGGGTGGCATCGGCCCGGCGATCATCGGCACGTTGTTGTGCACGGCACTGGCGGCGGCGATGGCCATACCGCTTGGTGTGCTCGGGGCGATCTACCTCAACGAGTACGGCAAGACGTCCCGTACCGCTTCGGTGCTGCGGTTTCTGGCCAATGTGTTGGCCGGTGTCCCGTCGATCGTGATGGGTTTGTTCGTGTACGCCGCGTTCGTGCTGCGCTTCGATGGGCAGGGACGCATCGCGTTCGCCGGCGCATTGGCCCTGGCATGTTTGATGCTTCCGATCATCATCCGCTCCGGTGAGGAGATGCTCCGTTTGGTTCCCAACAACCTGCGCGAGGCATCTATGGCCCTCGGTGCAAGCCAGTCACGAACCATCCTGACGGTGGTCCTACCCGCGGCGTTGCCCGGGATCACCTCGGGCGCGATGATTGCCGTCGCCCGTGCGGCGGGGGAGACGGCTCCGGTGCTTTTCACCATCGGCTACGCCACCAAGGCGAACTGGAACCCCTTCTCGGGGCCGAACACCACCCTGGCGCAGTTCATCTTCGGCAACGCCGGTCAACCTTTTCCCGCCGCGGTCGATCGGGCCTGGGGGGCCGCGTTCACCTTGATCGTGCTCGTGCTGGCCTTGACCCTGGGCTCGCGTATTCTCGCTGCTCGCTTCTCGAGTCGGTGACGGCCGCCGCCGGCTTGACCCCGCGGTTGGGGTGGTGTCGCTCTACGCTGGAGAGGAGCAACATCACTCGCGCCCAATGTGGCCGAGCCGACGGAGGAGGCGATCATGCCTGATGAGATGCGTAAGACCTTCCACAAGGACCTCGATGATGTTCGCCGTGACCTGGTGCGAATGTCGGTCATGGCCACCGAGATGATGACCCTTGCCGCCGAGGCGCTCCTCGGTGGCGACCTCGCGCTGTGCCAGGCGATCATCGACGACGACGACGAAGTCGACGTGTTGTGCTCCTCAATCGACGAGCGCTGTTTCAGGTTGCTGGCTTTGCAGAGCCCCATGGCGGCCGATCTGCGCATCTTGGCCGCGAGCATGCGGGTCAATAGCGACCTCGAACGATCCGCGGACCTTGCGGTCAACATCGTCAAGGGCGCCCGCCGGATCTACGGCCAGGAAATCCCGCCCCGGGTGCGCGGTGTCATCAGTTTGATGAGCGACGAAGCCGTTCGCATGATCCGCCTAGCGATGGAGGCCTATATCGAGGTCAACGGTGCGCTCGGCGCGGCCCTGCACGACATCGACGACCGGCTCGACCAGTTGCAGGTGCAGTTCGTGGAGGCGATGTTCGAAGCCCACGGGGCCCAGGCGCTGCCGCTACAACCGGCAATTCAACTGGCGTTGATCGCTCGATACTTCGAGCGTATTGGGGACCATGCGGTCAACATCGGTGAACGGGTGTCGTTCATGGCCTCGGGGGATCAGCCCGAACATCCGGGCGCGGCCCGTCTGCGGGCTCGCCGGGGCGAGGTCCAGCCGACCCCCGCCAGCTGAGATCGCCGGCAACGTGATGGGCGCGGCCCTCGGTTGGCTTGTTCTGGTGGGGGTGGTCGCGGCCTTGGCCGTGACGGTCGGGGTGATGATCGGCGCAACCCGTTATCGGCGGCGTAGCGTGGCGCAACTGACCGAGGTGTTCGGCCCTCGCGGGGTGAGGGTCCCTGCCCTGCTCGAGGATCAGGTTCTCTTGATCGGCCGCATGGCGGCGGAAGCCGAGGGCGACAGGGCCGCGGTGCGCGCTGGGGAGGAACGGCTGCGCTGCGTGCTCGGAGCGATACCCTCCGCGGTGCTGGTGCTGGACCATGGCGGCAATGTGCGAGTAGCCAACGATGAGGGAGACAGCCTGTTGTCGGGTCGTCACGGTGACGTGTTGGTGATGGACGCCGTGCGCTCGTTGCTCGCCATGGTGGGTGACGCCGTTGACGGTCATGCCAGCGCGCCCGTGGACTTGGCCGGGCCCCCGCGACGGAACTTGAGCATCGACGTGCGGCGAGTCACCGGACCCGACTGGGTGGTCCTCGTCGAGGACATCACCGAGCGTCGCCGGTTGGAGGAGGTCCGTCGCGACTTCGTGGCCAACATCAGCCACGAGTTGAAGACGCCGATCGGGGCGATTGCGCTGTTGGCGGAGACACTGAGCGATGAGCACGATCCGGAGGTGCTGAGTCGGCTCGCCGGACGGGTACACCGCGAAGCGCTGCGGGTGGGCTCCACCATCGATGGTCTGTTGCTGCTGTCCCGACTGGAGTTCGCGCCGCCCGCGGCGCCGCAGCAGATTCTGGTGGCATCGGTGATCGAGGAGGCCATTGCCCGGGTCCAAACTGCTGCTGACGCTCGCCGGGTCAGTTTCGGGGTCGAACAGGCGGAGCAATCCTTGACCGTGCCCGGCGATCGCGGCCAGCTTGTCTCGGCGATCTACAACCTGGTGGACAACGCTGTGAAGTACTCCGATGACGGGGCCAAGGTGACGGTGCGTGCGGTAATGGCTGTCGATGCGTTGGTGATCGAGGTGGCCGACACCGGTATCGGCATACCGGCCCGGGATCTCGAACGGGTCTTCGAACGGTTCTATCGTGTCGATCGAGCCCGTAGTCGGGTGACCGGCGGTACCGGCCTCGGCTTGGCCATCGTTCGCCACGTGGCACACAACCACGGCGGCACGGTCGTGGCGATTTCCCGCGAGGGGGTGGGCTCGACGTTCTCGTTGCGTCTGCCCGCTTCGGCCGCGTCGGAGGCTCCGTGAGCCGCCCCGTCGTGTTCGTGGTGGAGGACGAGGAATCCTTCGTCGAGGCGCTCGAGATCGGTCTCGGCCGCGAGGGTTTCCGGGTCGTGGTCGCTCGTGACGGTCAAGAAGCGCTCGATCGGTTCGCTGACGTGCGCCCGGACGTCGTGCTGCTCGACATCATGCTGCCGCGCCTATCGGGGGTGGACGTGTGTCGGGAGCTGCGTCGTCGATCTGCGGTGCCGATTATCATGGTGACGGCGAAAGGCTCCGAGATCGACACCGTGGTTGGGCTTGAGGTCGGTGCCGACGACTACGTCACCAAGCCCTACCGCTTGCGAGAGCTGGTCGCCCGGATGCGTGCGGTCATGCGACGTCTGCCTGCGAGTGGAGTGAACGCCGGCTATGACCTCGCCGGCGAAACCGCTTCGGCCTCGGGCCGCATCGAGGCCGGTGCGGTGGTGATCGACCCCGAACGCCACGAGGCGACGATCGAAGGCCGCTCGTTGCACCTGCCGCTGAAGGAATTCGAATTGCTCAGCCTGCTCGCCGGCAACGTCGGTCGCGTGCTCACCCGAGAGATCCTCATCGATCGGGTGTGGGGCATGGACTACGTCGGTGACACCAAGACCCTCGACGTGCACATCAAGCGCTTACGGACCAAGGTCGAGCCCGATCCGACCGTTCCCACCCGCATCGTCACGGTTCGAGGTCTCGGGTACAAGTTCATGGCTGACCCTGGGGCCTAGCATGTCCGCGGTGGCGAACAAGGTGCGCCGGGGTCCGGCCCAGCTGCATCGGCGGCGGCATGGGCCCGTCGTTAGTCCCCTCGTTCGTCTTGCCCGCAGTCACGGGGCCGCCGCCGCCGGTGGCGGCGCGGTGGCCATCGCTCTGGCCGGTTCGCTGTTCTTTTCGTTGGATTATCAGGCCGCACGGTGGCGGGTGGTGCTGTATCTGGTGCTCACCTTGGCCCCTTTCGCCGTGGTGGCACCGCTCATCGGCCCGGCCATCGATCGCCTCCGCGGCGGTGCCCGCTGGATCATGGTGGGTAGTTGCCTCACCCGTGCCGTGATCGCGCTGCTGATGGTGGGCCACATCGACACCCTGTTGTTGTTTCCTGAGGCCTTTGTGATGCTGGTCATGGCCAAGGGTTACACCGTGGCCAGAAGTGCCTACCTCCCGACGGTCGTGCCGGCCGATGAAACGCTGGTGGCCGCTAACTCCAAGCTGGCGGTGTTGGCACCCGTGGCGGCGGCAGCGGGTGGGTTCAGCGCCCTCGTGGCGATGAAGCTAGGTGGCGCGGCGTGGGCGGTCGGCGTGGCGGCGTTGTGGCTAGCGGCGGCAAGCGTGCTCGCAGTGTCCGTTCCGCCCTCGTCGGCTCGCGTGTTGGGCCCGCCGACCGAACTCGAGAAGGGCGCGCTCTCCGGTGCCGGGTTGCGAGTGGCGGCGTCGGCGATGGGACTGCTGCGGGTCGCAATTGGGTTCTTGACCCTGTTGGTCGCCTTCGAGCTTCGTGCTCGCCGCGCCGCGCCATTCGAGTTTGCCCTGGTCCTCGGTCCGATCGGAGTTGGAGCGATCGCAGGGGCTGCAGTTGCGCCGCAAGTGCGGGCCAAGCTGAGCGAATCGCGGATGCTCGGGGGAGCGTTGCTGGTCACGGCGGGAGCGGCGCTGCTCGGCGCCCTGCTCGGCGGTCTGGTCGGGGCGGGGTTGATTGGGGCTGCGGTGGCCATGGTGTCCGCCTCGGCCCGACTTGGGTTCGATGCGCTGGTACAACGCGACACCCCCCACGCCGACCAGGGTCGCGCCTTTGCCACCTACGAAGCCCGTTTCCAGTCGCTCTGGGTGGTGGGCGCGCTGGCCGGGGCCCTCTTGCCGTTCCCGTTACGGTTGGGCTTCATCTTGGTCGCCCTGGCGGCGTTGGCGGCGAGCATCCTGTTTGTGTTGGGTCGACGAGCCATCGCCACCGGCAGCGCGCCGCCCACGTTGAGCTCGGCGGTGATCCGGGCGATGTCCGAACCGGTGCCAGGCGACGGATCGGACCGAACCTTGGCCCGTGAAGCGCGGCCCAGGTCCGATCATGATGGCGACCCGCGGTGAGGGTCCGGGCGCTGGTGCTCTCCGACACCCACGTGTCGAGTTCGACGAGCCGGGTCCTTCCCCGCGCCGTTCTCGAAGCCGCCGCCACGGCCGATGTCATCGTGCATGCCGGCGATTTCGTTGGACCCGAGGTGCTTGAGGCGCTGTCGGCGCTTGCCCCGGTGCATGCGGTACTCGGTAACAACGACCACGGATTGGTCGGCCGGCTTCCCGCCACGACCGAGTTCGATCTCGGCGGGGTGTCCTTCGCCGTGGTGCACGACAGCGGTCCGACCGCCGGGCGCTCGAATCGGCTGGCGCGGATGTTCCCCACCGCCGAGCTTGTGGTGTTCGGCCATTCCCACCAGCCATGGAGCAGCCCGGGCGTGAACGGCCAGTGGCTGTTGAACCCCGGTTCGCCAACCCAACGTCGACGCGCTCCGACCCACACCTTTGCCTGGGTGGAGGCTGGCGACGGCAGGCAGTTGTGCGCCACCGTGGTGCACGTCGAGAGTTGAGGGTCGGCTCGGCGCGCCCACCACGCCGCGGCCGATCAGCGACTGATGAACTCCACCCGTGCCAGCCACAGGCCTGGGGCGGTGATCTCCGCCGGGGTGGGCAGGGTTTCGGTTTGTTCCCACAACCGTGCCAGGCCGTTCACCCCGGCCCGTTCGAGCACACCGGCCACGAAGGACGCGCCCCGGTCATAGGAGGCCTGGGTGAGTTCGAGGCCGAGCATGCGAGCCACGAATTGGTCGGCGTCACCGGCCTCGACCCGGCGTCGCCGTAACGCCTCGGTGAGCCGCCCGGCCGAGCCCAGCAGCCGGTGGGCCAGCTGATCGATGACGTGGTCGACGTAGCCGAGGACGACCGCGATGAGGGCCTCGAGCGACGGGAGCATGGCCTGTTGCTCTGGGGAACGGATAACCCCGAGCAGGACGGTGGGGTCGTTGAAGAGTGACCGTAGGCCGTCCAGGTCGCTCATCGAGGACACGTCGAGTCCTCCCAGCGCTTGCTCCAAAGCGGCTGGGTCGGCCCGGAACGCCGAGACGTAGCGTTCCAGCAATTCGCTCAGTTTGGCTTCGACGTGGGGTAGCGACAGCACGGCGTGGTGGGTCAACTCCGACAGGCACACCCACATCCGCAGGTCCCGCGGTTCGATCGACCATTGCTCGGCGAACGCGTCGATGTTGGGGGCGACGAGTTGCACCACGGCGCAGGTCGGCCGGGCCAAGGGCAGGTGGTAGGTGCCTAGGGCTTTTTCGGCCAGATGGCCCACCATCGAACCGGTGGTCATTCCCAACATGAGCGGGGCCATCATCGACATGATGCCGCTGAACATGGCCGCCATCGGATCCTTGGCCCCGTCATCCTGAGCGGCGTTCGGCGGACGGTTCAGCGCCGCGGACAGCTTCTCGAACAGCGGCCGGTAGTCACGCACCGTTTGGTGGGCCCACTGGCTACGGGTCACGGGCAGAACCGCGAGATCGCCCCCCGCACCGCGTAGCGGCAGGCCGGTGACCTCCTCCACGTGCATCGCGGCGATCCGGGCGAACTGCTCTAGTTCGATACGGGCCGCAGGGTCGACATTGGATTCGGAGGACCCTCCGGTGGCGATGGAGACCGCCATCTGGGTGGCTGCGTCCCACGGCGATCCGCCCTGAGAACCCAACATCGCCATGAGGTCGCCGAGAAAAGGAAGGCCGGCGAAGGGGTTGTCGTCGCCGGCCGGTCGGTCGGGGGTGCTCACGGCTTTGATGGTAGAACGGCGACGCCCCTTGAGGCGGGCTGAATCAGCACGGCGCCTAGAAGGACTGCACCGCGGTGGTGGTCGAGGCGGTGGTCGTACCCTGCGCCGCGGGGCCGCTCGTGGGCTTCGTCGTGCCCGGCAGGGATGTACTGGCCGGAGGCATCGCGGTGGTCGACGTCGAGGTGGTCGCCGTCCCTCCGAGCGTCGAGGACGCTTCGGGTGGTTGGGCCAGCACGGTGAAACAGCGTTGTACGGCACCGGCGCGCAGGTATTCGATGGCGACGGTGTCCGTCGGTCGCAACTCGCGCAGGGCCATGACCAGATTGGTCATGGACTGCACGGTCGTGATGTTGAGTTTGGTCACCACGTCGCCCGAGCGCAGCCCGCACCGGGCGGCAGGGCTGTCCACCGCCACATTGTTGAGGACCGCTCCGCCGGCAATGGCCAGCTCCAAGGCATCGGCAGCGGGCAGGTCGCTGCCGGAGATGCCCAACCAGACCCGCGTCGGGAAGCCGGTTCGGATCAAGCTGTCGGCGGTGGATGTCAGCTCGCGGGTCGGCAAGGCGAACCCGAATCGTTCAACCCCGGTCTCGTCGGTAGCCATCACCACCATGACGCCGATGAGCGACCCGGTGGCGTCGACGAGGGCACCCCCCTTGGCCTCGGGGGTGATGTTGGCGTCGGTGCGAAGCAGGTTCTGGACCTCGACGCCACCGCGGGTGCGCACGATGTTGTCGACCGAACCGATGAGGGCCTTGGCCACCGTTGCGGACCGCGAGGCCGAGGTGGCGGCGCCGACCACGATGGCATCGGAACCCGCTTCGATCCGGGCCGGGGTGAACGGCGCCGGATCGAGGTGCTCGCCCGTCAGATGCAGTACGGCGAGGTTCGTGTACTGATCGCTACCGACGAGTTCGGCCCGCTTGCGACGCTCGCCGTTGAGGACCAAGGTGATGCGCTCCGCGTCGAGCACGAGGTCTCGGCTGGTGACGAGGTAGGTGCCGTCCGAGGTGCTGCTGAAGGCAATAGCCGTGCCGGTACGGGTCTGGGCGCCCCCCGTGGTCTCGACCCGGGTGAGGGAGGGTTCGAGATGGCGCACGATCTCGGGCCAACTCGCCGGTTCGGTGCTGGCAGCGAACGTTGCCGGCGGGCTTGTCACCGCCACCGGCGCCTGCCCGACCGCGTTGCGGTTGAAGGCCCCGCCTGCGGTTAGCGCCCCTACGGTGAGGATGGAACCGAGCAGGCTGGTGGCCACGGCGAAACCGATCAGCTTGCCGTTGGAGACCTCACGGCGGCGTCGTGCGGCGTGCACGATGCCTCCCACCTCGCTGGGGTGACGCCAGATGCGGTCCTCGGGGGGCAGCGGACGGCCGAAGCCTATTTCGCTGTCGTCGGAGCCGTCCTCGGTCACTGCGGCAGACTATCGAGCGATTCGGTAGCGCGGTCATCGGGTGGCCGTCACGGTTCTATATCGTCCCGGCGATCTATCGTGGGAAGGTGAAGTGTCCCGAGCATGGCGAAACCTGGGTGGGGCTGACCGATCAACCGCTTCCGGTCAACGCGGTCAGCGACTGGGCAGTTCGGCCTGATTGCGGCGCGATGGTGCTGTTCTCGGGCACGGCGAGGGACCATGCCGCTGGTCGGCCGAATGTGGCGCGGCTCGAGTATGAGGCCTACGAGGAGCAGGTGGAGCCGAGGTTGGCGGCCTTGGCGGCCGAAATGCGTCGGCGTTGGCCCGATATCGGCCGCGTCGCCATGATCCACCGGGTGGGCCCGCTGCAGATCGGGGAGTCTGCGGTTGTGGTGGCTGTTTCCTCGCCCCACCGGGGCACCGCCTTTGCAGCCGCCGCATTCGGGATCGACACCCTCAAATCGACGGTGCCCATCTGGAAACGTGAGACGTGGGCCGGGGGCGAGAGCTGGGGCCTCGAGGCACAGCACCTGGCCGAAATCGAGGGGAAAGGCTGATCGATGGGCAACTTGGTGTATCTGGCCATCGCTATCGGGCTGTCGACCCTTGGCGTGGTGACGCTGTGGGTTGTTCGCCATCGCCCGCGCTCGATGCAACACCAGATCGACGATTTCTCCCGGGAACTGCGCGCCCTGCGATCCAGCGACGTTCCGGCCCGACGGCACGAAGCGCATCTCGACCGCGTTGAGCCGATGCCGATCCGTCCGAACGTGCCAGACCCGCCTCCGCCCGCAGCACGAACGCCCGAACCGCCCCAAGACCGGCGACGGTCCGCCACGGAGTCTTAGGTCCTGGCTCGCGACCTCGCTATTGACCTCGGCACCGCCAACACCTTGGTGTACGCACGGGGAGAAGGCATCGTGCTGAACGAGCCTTCGGTCATCGCGCTCAACACGCAGACCGGTGACGTGCTGGCGATGGGCCAGGAAGCCTGGCGCATGATCGGGCGGACCCCGTCGAACATCGTGGCGGTTCGTCCGCTGCGTAAGGGTGCGATCACCGACTTCGACATCACCCAACGCATGATCCGTTTGGTGCTGCAGCGGGCCGGGGTCAACCGCTTCAACCGCCCTCGAGTGGTGATCTGCGTCCCCTCGGCCATCACGCCGGTGGAGCGTCGGGCCGTCATCGAGGCCGCCCGCCGCGCTGGCGCGGCCGAGGCCCAACTCCTCGACCAGCCGATGGCGGCGGCGATAGGCGCCGGGCTGCCCATCAACGAACCGATTGCCAACATGGTGGTGGACATCGGCGGTGGCACCTCGGAAACGGCGTTGATCTCCCTCGGCGGCAAAGTGGCCCTCGAAGCGGTGCGGGTGGGAAGTTTCGACCTCGATTCGGCCATTGCGGGCCACATCCGGCGTGCCTACGGCATCGCCATCGGCGAACGGACGGCGGAGGCCATCAAGATTGCGGTGGGATCCGCCTATCCGATGGCCAACGAAAAAGCGGCCGAAGTGCGTGGCCGGGAGCTGACCAGCGGGTTGCCGCGCACCGTGGTGCTCGCCGCGGAGGAAGTACGCGACTGGATCCGCGAGCCGGTGAACACCATTGTGGACTCGGTGCTGCGTTGTCTGGGGGCGGCCCCTCCGGAGCTGGCCCGAGATCTGATCGGCCGGGGTATCTACCTCGTCGGCGGGGGCAGCCTGCTGCGTGGGCTCGATGTGCGCCTCGCGGAGGCCACCCTGGTGCCGGTGCACCACGTGGATGCCCCGCTTGAGAGCGTCGTGCTCGGCGCCGGACATTGCATCGAGTCCCTCGGCGTACTCAAGGGCGTGTTCGCCACCAACCGGCCCTCGGCTTGAGCCAGCCCGCGGTGACAGGCCTTTAGGGCCGGTCGCGGCGCTGGTTAGGAAGGGCCGGTCGCGGACGTGTCTGGCGTTTCGGGGTCGTCCGCCTCGCCGATGCGTAACAGTTCCTCGGCGGCGTCTCGCACCTGCCAGTCGCGATCTTCGGTGGCGGCGCGTAGCGCGGCGTCGATGTCGACCCCGTCGAAGGCGACGAGGGCCAGCACGGCGCGACGACGGATGTTCGCCTTGTCGTTCATGGCTGCGAGCACCGCCGCTCGCCCCCCGGCCATGGGGTCCGCGTGGCCGAGTTCGTGCTCCGCGGGGCTTTCGGCGGCCAGTGAACCGATGGCGGCCACTGCGGCTTCGCGCACCAGCGGGTCACGGTGCTCGGTGGCGAGTTCAACGAGGCGGGCCAGCACCTCGGTGAGCTCGCGATCGTGGGGCCGTTCACCCGCGGCCCAGGCTCCGGCCTCGATCACCAGCGGATCGCGATCGCGCAGGATTGTCGTCAACGAGACGCCATCATGGTGAGCCGCGAGTTCCGCCGCTCGTCGGCGCACCAGTGGATCGGGATCGGCGAGCGCAGCTCGCAGGACGTCATCGTGCAGGGCGTCGCAGCGCCTCAGCGCGGTCAACACGGTGGCGCGAACGCTCGGGTGTGGATCTTTGAGTAGGTCGCGTAGGGTGTCGGTGTCCCCGAGGTGTCCGGCGAGTGCTGCCGTTTGGCGTCGTAGGGCTTCAGGTCGGTCAGTCACAAGTTGGTGAACCGTCCTCATCGATTGTGAGTAGGACAATTGTCCTGCTTCAGGTTTCAGTTTTCGACGTAGTGCGCCGATGAGTCAGATGTCGAAGAAGGAGGACCAGCCGTGTCCCATATGGTCATCTACCGAAGTGTGGACGGGAAGCCAGGCTTTCAGCAGACCGATGATCTGGCCAGTGCGGTGGAGTTCGTGGAGCGCCTGCGCAACCTCGAGGGTGTGGAGAGCGCTCGGATCTACCGGCTTGAGCAAGTGAACTTCCGTTTCCAACCGTACTTCCAGGTTCAGCTCGATACCGGCGACGCGGCCGAGATCCCAACGTCGTTGTCCGAAACGGCGCCTCGACCGGTCCCGTCCACCATGACCGAGCCGGCTCCGGTTCCACCCCGCTTGCTCAGCGCCGCGATAGCCGCCGCCGCAGCGGAGAACTACAACGGGCCGACCATCGACGTCTCCGACTCGTCGGGTCCGGCGCTCGGCTTCACGACGACCGAGGACCAGGCTGACGGCACGGGGATCCGCCGCGGGCTGTTCGGTCGCTGATCTGTGCTCACGTCGTGACGGTGTTGGTTGTGCTCACGTCGTGACCATGTGCGAAGCCAGGAGCAGCATCGCAACGGCGGATGCGCCGACGATGAGGGCCGTGGCCATCCCGAGCACCACGATGAGCACGACGAGTTCGGTAGCGGAGAGCAACCGCCGCCAGGCGGGCGGGAACGCGCGGTCGAAATAGGCCTGGCGCCGTGTTTGACGGGCCGCGGTTGCGCCGCCAGGTTCGGGGTGCGCGACGCTGCCGTGGTGGTCTTGGGATGGTGTAGCCGAGGAGGACTCCGACGATGACACCAGCCGATGAGGCGCGCTGCGGTCTGCGGGGCCCTTCGCCATCGCCATCGATCGTAGTGGCGCGTCGTCGCCGTTGGCGCCCGAAGCTGACCCTGGCGTTGTGCGTCTTTTCCGCCGTCGGCTTGGCCGGGGTGTCGCTCATCCGGCTGCCCTATTACGCGCTGCAACCCGGCCTCGTTCGGCCCACCGAGCCGATGGTCGATCTCGGTGGGGGTGTTCGTGACCCTGAGGTCGGAGAGCTCGCCTTCGCCACCGTGGTGGTGGACGGCCCGCTGAGCGTGTTGCAGGCCCTCGCCGGGTGGCTCGATGCGACGGTCGCCATCGTGCCCGAGGGCTGGGTGCTGCGCGGCCAGTCTCCGCAGCAGAACGTGCAGCACAACGAGGTGTTGATGGCCGATTCCAAACAGCTCGCGGTCCACCTTGCGCTGACGTATCTCAACCTCGCCCATTCTGGCGGCGCGTTGGTGGCGGCGGTAGAGCCAGCTTCGGCCGCGGCGGGCGTGCTCGGGGTGGGCGATGTCGTGCTTGCGGTGGGTGGGGTTGGCGTGACCAACGGCGCAGGCCTGGTCGACATCATCGGCCGCGCCGCTCCCGGTGACGTGATCGTGCTGCGGGTCTTGCCCGCCGCGATGCTGGCCACGGCGGCATCGAGCACCCCCCGAACGCGGCTCGGGGCGTTGGTTGGCCAAGCGGTCGAGGTGTCCGTCGTGCTCGCCGCAGACGGGGCGGACCCCGCCCGGGCCCGGTTGGGGGTGAACGCTCGTAACGCCTACGACGTGTCCTATCCCAGTGTGGTCAGCATCGACAGTGGGGCGGTGGGTGGTCCCTCGGCCGGACTGGCGTACGCCCTGACGGTGATCGATCTGTTGAGCGCCGGTGATCTCACCGGGGGCCAGAAGGTGGTGGCAACGGGCAGCGTGGATCTCGACGGCACCATCGGACCGGTCGGAGGAATTGAGCAGAAGGCGGTGGCGGTTCGCCGTTCGGGGGCCAAACTGTTTCTCGTTCCGGCGTCGCAGACCGAGGCTGAGTTGCGCGAAGCGCGCCGTCTCGCCGGCGATGTCGAGCTGGTGCCGGTTGGTTCGATCGGCGATGCCCTAGCCGTGCTAGCGGCGAGGGGTGGGGCGGGAATGGTGCTGACGGTGCCCGGCGGCTGAAGGCACGCCGGGGGAGGGATGACTCAATACGTTGGGGTGGAAGTCCTAGCATTCACCTATGGCCGACACCCACGCCCAGAGTGGCTCCAGCCTCCCCTCCGCTTTGGTCCCCGCGGTGCGTACAACGCCCGATGGTGGTTGGTTGACCCCTGAGCGGGTGGCCCATGCGGAGTTCCGCAGTGCCTTTCGAGGGCTCGACTCGACCGAAGTGCGGGCCTTCCTGGCCCGCACCGCGGGCGAGCTGCGCTCGTTGCTTCAACGCGAGGCCGAACTCCTCGAGCGGTTACGCGTCGCGGAGGAACGCAAAACGGTGCTTGCTTCGGGCCCGCTCGATGTCCACCAAGTCAGTGAGTTGCTGGGCCCCGAGGTGGCGCTCGTGCTGACCACCGCCCACGAGCAGGCCGTTGCCATCACGGCACGAGCCAAGGCCGACGCCGCCGCGGTGTCCGAGGCGTCCGTCGCCGAGGCGGCGCAGTTGCGGGGCCTGGCGGAGGCGGTCTTGACGGAGCGAACCGCGGCCGCGGAGACGGCGGCGACGGCCATTCGGGATCAGGCTGAAGCGAACGCCCGGGCCGGCATCGCCGCGGCGGAGCAGGCCGCGGAGCTGATCGAGAGAAACGCCGCCGCCGCGGCCGCGGTGCTCGCGGCGGAGGCCGACGAGCTCAAGGCCCGCGCCGCGGCCGACGCGCTGGCCGCCAGGGAGGCGGCGCGCGACGAAGGCCGCCGCATGGTGGCCGAGGCCCGGGCGGTGCGCGAACGGATCCTCACCGACATGGCTCGGCGTCGCAATGTGGCCCGTCAGCAGCTCGAACGGGTGCGCGCCGCGCGTGAGCGCCTGCTTGAAGGCATAGACGGGGTGCGTCAAAGCGTCGCGGAGGTGCAGGCGGACCTCGCTGGCTCCCTGGTGGAGGCCAAGCTGGCCGCGGAGCGGGCGGCTCGTAGCGTGGATGTCGACACTATTCCGACCATGGTGGACCTCGACGCCGAGGTCGAGATGGCCAAAGACGCTGGGCTGGTTGACGTCAACGCGCTGCTGGCCCGCGACGAGGACTTATCTGCTCTCGATACCGGCGAGTTTGCTGCCGTGACGGTGATCGAGCCCGAAGTCGTGGGCCCGGTTGTGCCTGTGGTGGCGGACATCGACGGGGAGGGCGAGTTGGACGCCTCGCCGAGCGAGCCCGGCGCCGATGAAGTCCCCAGCGGGCCCGGCGCGGCCGATGTGGAGGTGCAGGCGAAGCCTGCCGCGGGGGCGGCCAAGGCCCCCAAGGCCGCCAAGGCTCCCAACACCCGCAAGGCCCGCGGGCCACAAAAGACTGAGCAACTCTTCGCCCGGCTGCGCGCCACCGATGGCACTGGTTCCGCGCTGGAAGCGGGAACGGTGCTCAGCGGTGCCGCGGTGGTTGTTGGTGCGGCGGCCCCCGCGTCGGCGGGTGACGTTGCGGGCGAGCCAACAGCGCCGCTGCCCGAGGTGGGGGTGCTGTCCGAAGAGCCAGTTCCCGCCGATCCCGCCGAGGCGGCCAATCCCAACCGGGTGACGCTGCAGCTGCGCGATGCGCTGCTCGCACCCACCGTGCGTGACCTGAACCGCCAGCTGAAGCTGGCCTTCTCCGACCAGCAGAATCAACTACTCGAGGCGAGTCGTAATGCCGAGGGCAAAGACCCCGCTCGGGCTCCCTCGGCGCAGGAGATGGCTGCGCTGTACGTGGCGGCGGGGCGTGATGATCTGGCGGCGGCGTTTCTGGTCGGCCGCCGGTCTGTGCGACCCGGGGACAAGACAACCCCCGGCTCCGTCAACGTCGATGCCCAGACTGTTGAGCTGGCCGAGGCGGTGGTGACGGCGTTACGCCTGCGTTTGTCTGCCGGCAATGAGGACGGCGACGGCGATGAGGAACTGTGGTCCACCGACCGGGTGCGCTCGGTGTATCGCGAGGTGCGCAGCCGACGGCTGGGCGAACTCATCGACTTCGAGGTGTTCAGCGCCTATGCCGCGGGACAGCTCGCCGCGGCCCCCAAAGGCGCCCTCGCCCGTTGGGTGTGCGATGGCTGTGGTCCTGATTGCTTGGACAACGCGCTGGCCGGTCCACAACCGTTCGGCATCATCTATCCCACCGGTCATGCCGCGCCGCCGGCCTTCTCTGGTTGCCGCTGCACCCTGGCTCTGGTCGAGGGCTCCTGATCCAACGCGGCGGTCGGCCCGGCCCGGCGGCCGTGCGTGGGGCCCGTCTCCCCGTCACCGGCCCCCACCGCTAGCATCTGGCCATGCCCACCCCCAACGATGTTGGTTCGCCGCGCCGCCTTTCTCAACGTAGCCGCATCCTTTTGGGTGTCATCGCCGTCGGGTTCGGGATGTTGTTCGTCTCCTTGCGCGGTATCGCCCGGGTCTACACCGACTTCTTGTGGTTCGACTCGCTGGGACTGTCCTCGGTGTGGACCGGTGTGTTGGGGGCCAAGATCGCCCTCGGGGTGATCTTCAGCGGCGTGTTCTTCGCGTTGTTGTGGCTCAACCTGCTCCTCGCCGATCGCATCGCGCCGCGCTTTCGCCCCAGCGGCCCCGAAAAGGAGTTGCTCGAGCGGTACTACGCCTTCATTGGCCGCC
Organism: Ferrithrix thermotolerans DSM 19514; assembly: GCA_945906305.1. Taxonomy (GTDB): domain Bacteria; phylum Actinomycetota; class Acidimicrobiia; order Acidimicrobiales; family CAIXPF01; genus CAIXPF01. Next base: position 64,009 of record CAMDQT010000019.1, read on the forward strand.
GGGGCGGCGTGGTGCGCCTGGTCACCGCGGCGGTGTTCGCCCTCATCGCCGGTGTCGGCGTGTCGGGGGAGTGGCGTTCGTGGTTGCTGTTCACCCACCGGGTTGACTTCGGCGTGAAAGACCCGTTGCATGGCACCGACATCGGCTTCTACGTATTCGAACTGCCGTTCCTGCGTTTCTTGGTCAGCTGGTTATTCGCGGCGTTCGTCATCATCTTGATCGTCACGATCGTGGCCCACTATCTCAACGGTGGAATCCGGGTGCAGACGCTGGGCCGGCGGGTCACCCCTGCGGTCAAGGGGCATCTGTCGGTGCTGTTGGCAATGCTGGCCATGGTCGAGGCCGTGGACTATTGGTTGCAGCGCTATGGCCTGACCACCTCGACGCGCGGGTTCGTGGGCGGGGCCTCTTACACCGAGGTCAACGCCCGCCTGCCGGCCCTGAGCCTGCTCATCGCCATCTCGCTGCTTTCGGTGCTGCTGTTCCTGGTCAACATCAAGCGTCGCGGCTGGACCTTGCCGGTGGTCGCGGTCGGTCTTTGGGCGTTCGCCGCCGTGGTGGTGGGAACGTCCTACCCGTGGTTCGTGCAGAAGTTCACCGTCGAGGCGCGCGGCGAGTCGGCCAAGGAACAGCCCTACATCGCCCGCAACATCGAAGCCACGAGGGCCGCCTACGACATGGCTGATGTCGAGGAGACCGACTATGCCGCCGGGGCGACGCTCAGCGCGGACGAGCTTGCCGCGGCGTCGAAACTGGGTGTGTTCCGCAACGTGGGCCTGCTCGACCCGGCCATCATCAGCGATGTCCTCAGCCGGGAACAGGCACAGAACGGCTGGTTGTCTTTCCAGGACACCCTCGATGTGGATCGCTACCGGGTGCAGGATCAAGAGACCCTGACCGTGATTGGAGCGCGGGAGCTCAATGCCAACGGCGTGCCGCAGAAGAGTTGGGAGGGTCTGCGCCTCATCTATACCCAGGGGTATGGGGCGGTGCTGGCCGCGGCCGGGCAGGTCACCAACGGCCGTCCCGACTACCTCGTGGGCGGGGTGGGTGACGCCCTCAACGTGTCCGAAACTCTCGACGCCACCCTCGACCAGCCTCGCCTGTACGTGTCCGAGGCGATGGGCGGCTACGCCATCGTCAACAACGACCGGGCCGAGATCGCCTATGACGGCGACGACTACACCTACGAGGGCACCGGCGGCGTGGCCTTGGACTCGGTGGTGCGCCGCGCCGCATTTGCCCTGCGTTTCGGAGACCTCAACCCTTTGGTGTCGGAGTTCCTCACCCCCAACTCTCGGCTCATCCACGAACGCGACGTGCGCAACCGGGTCGAGGCGGTGGCACCGTTCCTGGCCTTCGACAGCGATCCGTACCCGGTGCTCGCCGAGGGCCGGGTGATCTACGTGCTTGACGGGTACACCACCAGCGACTCCTACCCTTACAGCCAGTCCTTTGGCGGTGAGGACCTGCCCGCGGACAGCGGGTTGCGGCGTTCATTCAACTACGTGCGCAACTCGGTGAAGGCCACTGTGGACGCCTACGACGGCACGGTGATGCTGTATCTCGTGGAACGCGGCGGTGTGGTGGACCCCATCGCCCGGGCGTACCAGTTGGCGTTCCCCAAACTGTTCCGACCGATGTCGGCCATGCCGGCGTCGGTGGTGGCGCACTTGCGTCACCCCGCCGATCTGTTCCGGGTTCAGAGCACCATGTACGGGCTGTACCACGTACAAGACCCGACCCGCTTCTACAACCTGGTGGGCCGCTGGGCAGTGGCCGACCAGCCCGACACCGAGGTCAAACTCGGTACCGCGACACCGAGCACCACCATGATCACGCCCAACGGAATCACCGTTTCGGGCTTGTCCTCCAGCCACCCAGTGAGCCCGCAGTACCAGATGTTGCAATTGCCCGATGAGGACGGGTTGTCCTTCGTGTTGACCCGGCCGTTCGTGCCTATCTCCGAGCGTGATCGACAACGGCGCGAGACGATGACCGCGTTCATGGCGGCGAAGCCCGACGGGACGTTGAAGGTGTACCGGGTGACCTCCGACGAGGTGCTAAGCCCGACGTTGCTCACCTCGAGGATCCTCGCCGACGACGTGATCTCCAAGCAGATCTCGCTTTTGGCCAACCCCAACACCGGCTCCGATGTGCAACTTGGGGCCAGGGTGATGCTGCCCATCCGCCAGTCCATGGTGTGGGTGACGCCGATGTACGTGACCGCGGCGTCGGGCGGTTCGTCGCGGATGCCGGAGCTCAATTCGGTGATCGTCGCCTACGGGCAGAAGATTGTCAGCGAGCCGACCCTGACTGACGCTCTCACCAAGATGTTCGGCCATGAGGCGGTGAAGTTCGACACGTTGAACTCTCAGGGCAGTCGAAGTACCTCCACGGCAGCAGACAGCAGTGGTGCCGGCGGGTCGACGACGGCGCCTGCTTCCACGCCGACCACCGTCACTGCGACGTCCACGCTGTCGCCGACCACAACCCTCAAAGCGCCGCCACCGAACACGCCGTTGACCAACGAGACGGCTCTGCAACTTGCCGATCAACTCCTCGGCGAGGCCGAGGCGGCATTGCGACGGGGCGACCTGGCGACTTACCAAGCCAAGGTCAACGAGGCCAAACGCATCCTGGCCGAGCAGGTGTCCCGCAATGCCGTACCAACGACCAGGCAAGGCCAGGCCTGATCTGACCCGCCGCGTTGGGTCGCGCCGCAGTGGGGATTTCTGTCCGCTGGACTCGCCCGGCGCGCTACAGTGTCTTCACCCAACGCGGGGTGGAGCAGCATGGTAGCTCGTCGGGCTCATAACCCGAAGGTCGCAGGTTCAAATCCTGCCCCCGCCACTCAGGAAGGCCCAGGTCACAGACCTGGGCCTTCGTTGTTCCTGGCCTTCGCTTGGCCGATCTCTAACATTTTCTCTAACGAAGTCGCTGTTTCCCGTTCTGGGATCTCTAACGCAGAACCCGACGAGCATCACGCTGCGTGGCCGACGGCCGGCACAGGCTGTGGCTTTCGCCGAGCAGCGGTGGGGACGGGGACATACGCAGCCCCTGATGCCACGGCGGATGACAGCGCCGAACGAGCTCGATGCTGTAGTCGGAGCCCACGGCCCGTCCCGTCTCGTGGGTTGTGATGGCGCATTGAGGCCGACTGGCAGGAAACGGTTACTGGGGCCAAGCCATCGTGATGCCCGGCCACGAGCACGCGCCGCGGCGTGCTCCGAGGGGTCCATTCGCCTGAAACGGTACTCGCTACCCCTCCATGAGAGGCGTTGTCGTCGAGCACAACCGAAGCCGCAGAGCTGTTGTACGCGACGCGCATCGGAACAGTTCAGTCATCTCACGCGAAGCCGACCTGGCGGCCCGGCATGTCAGGTGTGCCCCCGCCGCCGGTAGGTCTTGGTCCGGTTCTGGCAGCGCGTGCTGCAGTAGCGGCGGGTGCTGCCTTGGGACTGGTCGACGTAGGCGTCGCAGCAGCGAACGCCAACGCAGGTTCCGAGGTGGGCGAGGCCGGGGTCCCTTTCGCTGCTGTAGCGGACGAGGCTTGCGCCGAGCAATGCACCCATGAGTTGGTCGTCGGAGCAGCGCCAGCGCAGGCCGTGGCTGGCCAAGACAGGCCGCAAGTCCAGCGAGGTCAAGATGCGATTGGCCGCGGCGAGGCGGCCCTCGGCGGTCGCGGCGAAGACGTCGTAGGCCAGGTTGGCCCAGTCGGTGATGGTGAGGTCGTCGAGCGTGGGAACGGTCACGCCCCAGCGTTCGCCGAGGTTGGAGCGATCTGGGTAAGCCGGACCGTCGGGGCCGGGAGCGTCGTGGCGGACGGCGCTGGCCCAGCCGTTGACCACGTCGATCACGAACCCGATAGGTGGACCGTCGACGATTCGCCGCATCAATGTCGAATTGTACCTGTCTCAGCCTCCTTAGGCAGGTACAGTGGGACCGCTGTCGTCGTCATCGCCTGGAGGTGCCCATGGCCATGCGTGAGAACTCGAAGCAGTCGATCGGGCAGCCGGTGCGCATCGATGGAGCCTTCGAAGGACTCGCGTTCCTCGCCGACCGGACCCCGCGCACCGAACGCGATGACTACTTCACGACCCTGGCCCCCTACCGCGATGGCGCCATCTTCATCGCTCATTACGCTGGCGCCAGCGAGTGGGAACGCCATCGCGCCGGCGACGAGATC
>CAMDQT010000020.1 GCA_945906305.1 Ferrithrix thermotolerans DSM 19514
AGGGCCAGGCCGGCGACAACATCGGCGCGCTGTTGCGGGGCACCAAGAAGGAAGACGTGGAACGCGGTCAGGTACTGGCCAAGCCCGGTTCCATCACCCCTCACACCGAATTCGACGCTCAGGTCTATGTGCTTACGACGGGTGAAGGCGGACGGCACAAGCCCTTCTTCTCCAACTATCGTCCGCAGTTCTACTTCCGGACCACCGACGTGACCGGCAACATCGAACTGCCTGAGGGCACCGAGATGTGTATGCCCGGTGACAACACCGAGATCAAGGTGACCCTCATCCAGCCCATTGCCATGGACGAGGGCTTGCGGTTTGCCATCCGCGAGGGTGGCCGAACGGTCGGCGCGGGGCGTGTGATCAAGATCATCAAGTGAGTGGTCGCCCCTGCGGGGGCGACTACTTGGTGGGGAACGGGCCCGGTCCAAAACCGGGCCCGTTTCTGTTATGCCCGGTTGCCGGGCTATATTTCAAGCCGGTTCTTTGACAAGGGAGCGTCGCCCACCATGGCTGACGGACAGAAAATACGAATCCGCTTGAAGGCGTATGACCACGAGGTCATCGACCAATCAACGAAGAAGATTGTGGAGACGGTAATTCGTACTCAGGCCACCGTGAGGGGGCCGGTTCCCTTGCCCACCGAGAAGCATCGCTTCACGGTCATTCGCTCGCCGCACAAGTACAAGGACTCCCGCGAGCACTTCGAGATGCGCATTCACAAGCGCTTGCTCGACATTATCGATCCGTCAGCGAAGACCGTGGACGCTCTCCAGCGGCTCGAGTTGCCGGCTGGTGTGGACATCGAGATCAAGATCCAGTAATCGACCAAGGGGGGCAATACGCCCCTGCGGTTCGGGGGAATCCAACCGGATTCGCCTTGCGCCACCTTGGTCGTTATACTCCCCAAGCCGCATCGGCACCCTTCGTACCGATGCAACGTCGAGTAAATCCGACGTCCTCGCAGGCCCCTCCGGAACCACGAGGCACAATCTGAACACGCTCCGCCGAGTCTGCTCGTGCGGAGCGTTCGCGTCAACCGAAAGCCGCAAACCGTCCCGAATTGCTTCGGTCCGGTGCAGGCAGAGATGGACTCAACCGCCATGGCATCCAAGGCAATCGTCGGCCGGAAGGTCGGCATGACACAGGTATGGGACGAACACAACCGCGTTGTTCCCGTCACCGTGGTCAAGGTCGACCCCTGCCGGATCGTCCAAGTGAAGACCCCCGAGTCGGACGGCTATGCCGCCCTGCAAGTCACCTTCGGGGTCAAGGCAGCTCGCAAGCTGACCAAGGGGGAGGCGGGCCACTTCGAGAAAGCGGCCGTGGAGCCCGGGGTTCGACTCGTCGAGCTCCGTCTCGAAGGCGTGGACGGTTACGAGGTAGGACAAGAACTCTCGGTGGACACGTTCCTCGAGGTCGCCAGCGTCGACGTGACGGCGGTGTCTAAGGGCAAGGGCTTCACCGGCGCCATGAAGCGCCACAACTTCAAGGGCCAAGGTGCCGCCCACGGCAACCACGGCCACCACCGTGCGCCCGGCTCCATCGGGGCATGTGCGACACCCTCCCGGGTGTTCAAGGGCACACGGATGGCCGGTCATAGCGGCTCGGTCAAGGTGACGACCTTGAACCTCCAGGTGGTTCGGGCTGACACGGAAAACAACCTGCTGTTGGTCAAGGGCTCCGTGCCTGGTCCCAACGGCGGCTTGGTGCTCATCCGCAACGCAGTGAAGGCGGACTGATGGCACCCACAACTGTCAGCAGCGATCTCGACCCGTTCGTTTTTGGGATCGAGCCCAATGTGGCAGTGATGCACCAGGTGGTCACCGCGCAGCTGGCGAACCGCCGGGCCGGTACCCAGTCGACCAAGACCCGCGCTGAAGTCGCCGGCGGCGGAGCGAAGCCTTGGAAGCAAAAGGGAACTGGTCGTGCTCGGCAGGGTTCGATTCGGGCACCCCACTGGCGCGGTGGTGGCGTTGCGCTGGGGCCCAAACCACGTTCCTATGCCCAGAACACCCCCAAGAAGATGGTGCGATTGGCGCTCCGTTCAGCGTTGTCGGACCGTCACGCGGAACAACGTGTTCTGGTCGTGGAATCTTGGGGCTGGGATTCCCCTTCGACCAAGGCGGCCCAGGCCGCACTTGCCGACCTCGGTGTCGACCGCAAAGTTCTCGTGGTGCTGAACCGTGACGACGAGGCCGTCTGGAAGAGCTTCCGTAACCTCGTCAACGTGCACGTGCTCGACATTGGCGAGCTGAACACCTACGACGTATTGGCCAACGATTGGGTGGTATTCACCACCGCGACGCTTCCCGGCTCTGGAGGCCAGCAGTGAAGGATCCCCGCGACATCATTCTGCGGCCCGTTGTCAGCGAGAAGAGCTACGGCCTCTATGACAACAACGTGTACACGTTTGTCGTGCGGCCGGATGCATCCAAGCCGGAAATCCGCGATGCGATTCAGGCCATCTTCGATGTGAAGGTGCGAAAGGTGAACACGCTCAATCGCTCCGGTAAGCGTAAGCGCAACCGGAAATCGGGCACGATGGGACAACGTTCCGATCAGAAGCGCGCCATTGTCAGCTTGGCCGATGGCCATTCGATCGACCTCTTCCAGGGCTAGGAAGCGACCTAATGGGAATTCGTAAGCGTAAGCCGACTAGTCCGGGACGTCGTTTCCAGACGGTGTCGGACTTCAGCGAGATCACGAAGGACACCCCGGAAAAGAGCCTGCTCACCAAGCAGTCTGGTTCTGGGGGTCGAAACAACTACGGCCGCAAGACCGCCCGCCACCGTGGTGGCGGTCACAAGCGCCGCTACCGGATCGTCGATTTCCGTCGAACCAAGGACGGCGTGCCGGCCAAGGTGGCGGCCATCGAATACGACCCGAATCGAAACTGCCGCATCGCCCTGCTTCATTACCTAGATGGGGAGAAGCGCTACATCTTGGCGCCGACCAACGTGCACGTTGGAGATCTTCTGGCGTCGGGTCCGCAGGCTGAAGTGCGAGCCGGCAATTGCCTCCCACTGCGGAACATTCCGGTGGGTACCACGATTCACAACGTTGAGTTCCGACCGGGTGCTGGCGGCAAGCTGGCACGAAGCGCCGGTTCGAGTGTCCAGCTCGTGGCCAAGGAGGGCGACTACGCCGCACTTCGCCTTCCGAGTTCGGAAATGCGACGAGTGTCTATCGAATGCAGGGCCACGGTGGGCCAGGTCGGTAATGCCGAGGCTGACCTCATCAAGATTGGGAAGGCGGGCCGAAATCGTTGGAAGGGTGTCCGTCCCCAAACACGTGGTGTTGCGATGAACCCCGTCGACCACCCCCTCGGTGGTGGCGAAGGAAAGACTTCGGGTGGACGCCACCCTGTCTCGCCTTGGGGCAAGCCCGAATCTCGTACTCGAGATACCAACAAATCCAGTCAGAAGCTGATCATCCGGCGCCGTCGCGGCCGCGGCGGGCGGAGGTAGGAACCATGCCGAGGAGCTTGAAGAAGGGTCCGTTCGTCGATGACCACCTGCTCAAAAAGGTGGACACCCTGAACGCAGCCAATGAGAAGAAGGTCATCAAGACCTGGTCTCGACGCTCGACCATCATTCCGGAGATGATCGGACATACGTTGGCGGTCCACGACGGCCGTAAACACGTACCCGTTTACATCACTGAATCCATGGTCGGACACAAACTGGGTGAATTCGCCCCGACGCGTACCTTCCGGTACCACGCCGGCCAGGAGAAGAGCGCAAGGGGTCGTCGCTGATGGCTTTCGGCGTGAAGACCAACGAGCGCCCAGGGACCCGCTGCGAAGTGCGCTACGTGCGCATGTCAGCGTCGAAGGCCCGTGTCGTGCTGGACAATGTTCGAGGCAAATCCGTGCGGGAAGCGGCAGAAGTGCTGGCTTTCACCGAGCGGGCCGCGGCCGAAGTGGTGGCGAAGGCCTTGAACTCGGCCGTCTCCAATGCCATCCATAACGACGGGCTTTCTGCGGACGAGTTGTATGTTTCGAGTTGCTTCGCTGATGAGGGTCCGACGCTGAAGCGTTGGCGCCCCCGAGCGCGTGGACGGGCGACGCGAATTCGCAAGCGGACCTGCCATGTCACGCTGATTGTGAGTCGTCTCCCGCAGGAGCGGTTGGACGTATTGGAAGCGGCGGAGGCCGCCAGGGCGATAAGCCGCGGTGGTCGAGCGCGCACGCCGCGGGACGCGGCAGAAGCCCGTCGTCGCCGAGTTGCCGGAAGTCGCCCTTCCGCGGCTGCGGAGACTCTCGCTCCCGCTCCCGAAACGACGCAGGAATCGGCTGGGTCCGCTGCCCCCGGCGACACATCGAATGAGAGTGGCGACTCCGAGGAGGGGGCCGAGTAATGGGCCAGAAGGTCAATCCCTATGGGTTCCGTCTCGGCATTACTACCGACTGGAAGTCGCGTTGGTTCGCTGTCCGCAAGCAGTACAGCGACTACCTGATCGAAGACTGGCGAATTCGTAATTTCCTGATGACGCAGATGCCCCACGCCGCGATTTCCCGGGTGGAAGTGGAGCGGACACGTGACCGTCTGCGGGTCGATGTGCACACCGCTCGGCCCGGCATCGTGATTGGTCGTCGAGGTGCGGAGGCAGACCGTCTCCGTGCCGGGCTCACCAAGATCACCGGAAATGCCAAGGTTCAGCTGAACATCCAAGAAATCAAGCAGCCGGAATTGGACGCCGCGCTTATCGCGCAAGGTGTGGCTGACCAGCTGGCCGGCCGCGTTGCGTTCCGCCGGGCGATGAAGCGTGCGGTCCAAAATGCGCAGAAGGCTGGCGCCCTCGGTATTCGGGTCCAGTGTTCGGGTCGTCTCGGTGGTTCCGAGATGGCAAGGACCGAGTGGTACCGCGAAGGCCGAGTGCCGTTGCACACGCTTCGGGCCGATATCGACTACGGCCTACGCGAGGCGAAAACCACCTACGGCCGTATCGGCGTGAAGGTGTGGCTGTACAAGGGCGACATCGTCCCCTACAAGGCAGCCCTCAGTGACCGTGCCGCCAAAGATGCCGCTCTCGCGGTAGGTGAGCCGGCCGGCACGGCGGAGCGTCCCCGTCGGGTGGTGTCCTCCTCGGCTGCTTCTCGGCGTCCCGTACTTACCCCCGCCGCGGCCACCGCAGCTGATGCGTCTGCTGACGAAGAGGTCATCGACGCTGCTCCTCTGATCAAGGAGGCGGATCCCGAGTTCGAACGCCTCCTGGCCGAGGAAGAGGAGATTGAGCGCTCCACTCGCGCCTCTCACGAGACGCCGCATTTCCGAATGGGAGATGACTGACGATGTTGATGCCGAAGAAGGTCAAGCATCGCAAACACCACCGCGGGCGGTTGACCGGTCAGACCAAGGGTGGATCTGAGGTCACCTTTGGTGATTACGGGATCCAGGCACTCGAGCCCGGCTGGCTTACGGCCCGCCAGATCGAAGCAGCCCGTATTGCCATGACCCGTCACATCCGACGTGGTGGCAAGGTGTGGATCAACGTGTTCCCGGACAAGCCCATCACCGCGAAGCCCGCCGAGACTCGGATGGGCTCTGGTAAGGGCAACCCCGAAAAGTGGGTGGCGGTCGTGAAGCCTGGTCGAGTTCTCTTCGAACTGCGCTATGGCGATGCGAAAATCGCCCGTGAGGCCATGGAACGGGCCATCCAGAAACTTCCTATCAAGGCCCGCTTTGTTATTCGGGAGGAGGCGTTCTGATGGCTCGCTCAACTGTCGGAGACCTCAGTGCAGATGAGTTGCTAGCGCATCTCGCTGCTGCCAAGGAGGAGCTGTTCAACTTGCGGTTCCAACTCGCCACTGGGCAATTAACCAACTACAAGCGCATCGGCCAGTTGCGCCGCGAGGTCGCACGCCACAACGGCGCCCTGCGTGATGTGGAGATCAAGGCCGCTGAGGCCCTCGCTCTTGGAGGCAAGTGATGGCTGCAGAAACCGCGGCCGAGACCGTTAGGCCTAATAACCGCAAGATTCGTGACGGTGTGGTTATCTCCAACAAAATGGAGCGCACCGCTGTCGTTGCGGTGGTGAGCCGTGTGCGCCACCCCCGTTACGACAAGACCGTGCAGCGAGCGTCTCGCCTGTATGTCGATGATCCGGCCAACGACTTGAACATCGGCGACCGGGTTCGGGTCCAGGAGACCCGGCCACTGTCCAAGCTCAAGCGCTGGCGGATACTCCAAGTACTGGAAAGGGCGCGCTGATGATTCAACAAGAATCCCGTCTTCGGGTAGCCGACAACAGCGGTGCTCGGGAAGTTCTCTGCATCCGAGTGCTAGGTGGTACTCGACGTCGATATGCCGGCATCGGCGACATTTTTGTCGGTGCGGTGAAGGACGCGATCCCCGGTGCCACGGTGAAGAAGGGCGATGTGGTCAAGTGCGTCGTCGTCCGAACGAAGAAGGAGCGGCGCCGTCCCGACGGTAGCTATATCCGTTTCGACGAGAACGCCGCCGTGCTGATCAACGATGCCATGCAGCCTCGAGGCACGCGAATCTTCGGCCCGGTGGGTCGGGAGCTGCGGGACAAGAAGTTCATGCGCATCGTGTCCCTTGCTCCGGAGGTGTTGTGATGGCGAGCAAAATTCGCAAGGGCGACCATGTCCGAGTGCTCACCGGCAAAGACCGTGGCAAGGAAGGGACGGTTTCCAAAGTGCTGCCGTCTCGGGGCAAGGTCTTGGTCACTGGTGTGAACGTGGCCCGTAAGCACGTGCGTGCGAATCCCCAGGCCAACACGCCAGGGGGAATCATCGACGTGGACATGCCCATTGACGCATCGAATGTTGCGTTGCTCAGTCCGAAAGATGGCAAGCCGACGCGAGTTGGCTTCCGGGTTTCCGCGGACGGCGAAAAGGTGCGGGTTTGCAAGCGCAGCGGGGACGAGTTGTGATGGCGACATCAGACACGTTGATCCAAGCGCCACGTTTGAAGGTCACCTTCAAGTCGGAGTTACGCGCCAAGCTGCAGAACGATCTTGGGCTGCCCAACGTGATGATGGTCCCACGAATCGAAAAGATCGTGGTCAACATGGGCGTCGGGGCGGCACTCCAGCAGGCGAAGCTGATCGAGGGCGCTGTCACGGACTTGAGCACCATCACTGGCCAGAAGCCCGTGGTTACCCGGGCGAAGAAATCCATTGCCGGATTCAAGCTTCGTCAGGGCAATGCCATCGGCGTGCGTGTGACGCTACGCGGCGATCGGATGTGGGAGTTCTTCGACCGCTTGATCAGCCTCTCGATTCCTCGGATCCGGGACTTCCGGGGGCTCAACCCTCGTTCGTTCGATGGGCGGGGGAACTACACGTTCGGTGTGACCGAACAGCTGATTTTTCCCGAGATCAATTACGACAGGGTCGACACGACGAGGGGTATGGACATCACCATCGTCACCAGCGCCCGAACCAATGCCGAGGGCAAAGCCCTTCTGGATGCGTTCAACTTCCCCTTCAGGAGGGACTGAGGTGGCCAAGACAGCGCTGATTCAAAAGCAGCAGCGCAAGCCGAAGTTCAAGGTGCGGGCCTATACGCGATGCAAGCGTTGTGGTCGGCCTCGAGCCGTGTTTCGCCGCTTCCTGCTCTGCCGGATCTGCCTACGTGACCTCGCTCACGCCGGCGAGATTCCCGGTGTGACTAAGGCCAGTTGGTAAGGGGATGGCACGACCGTGACAATGACTGATCCGCTTGCTGACATGCTGACTCGTATCCGCAACGCCAATGTGGCGATGCATGACGAGGTTCCCATGCCTGCCTCGAAGCTCAAGATCGCGCTGGCCAAGGTGCTGGAACGCGAGGGCTACATCGTGGGCCACAACCTGCAGCCTTCCAAGACAGGTCCAGGTGAATGCTTGACGATTCACCTGAAATACTCGCCGGAACGGCTACGGACGATCTCGGGTTTGCGCCGGATCTCCAAGCCGGGTCTCCGGGTCTACCGCAAGGCCGAGGAGATGCCCCGTGTGCTCGGCGGCCTTGGTGTTGCCGTTCTATCCACCAACCAAGGGCTCATGACCGACCGCGAGGCGCGGAAGCGCCGACTGGGCGGCGAAGTGCTCTGTTACGTCTGGTAGGAGGCGACAGTGTCCAGAATTGGAAAGGCACCGATCACCGTGCCAAACGGGGTTGAGGTGTCTATCGACGGCCAGGAGATTCGTGTGTCGGGGCCGAAGGGCGCCTTAACTCACGAAGTTCCTGAGCCCATTGTGGTTCGACAAGACGGAACCTCGCTTCACGTCGAGCGTCCCAATGATGAACGGCGATCACGTTCGCTGCACGGGTTGACCCGGACGCTGGTGAACAACATGGTGTTAGGTGTTTCGGAGGGTTTCCGCAAGGATCTCGAGATCATCGGTGTTGGCTACCGGGCTACCGCCCAAGGTGACAGCAAGCTCGAGTTAGCCCTCGGCTTTAGCCACCCAGTGCGGATCGAAGCGCCCGATGGCATCACATTCGAAGTGCCCGCCGCAACGCGCTTGAGCGTGGTGGGTATTGATAAGCAGCAGGTTGGCCAGGTCGCGGCAAATATCCGTTCGATCCGCAAGCCGGAGCCCTACAAGGGCAAAGGCATCCGGTACGCCGGTGAGCACGTGATCCGTAAAGCCGGCAAGACCGGTAAGTGACGAGCGTCGGGAAGTATCAACTATGAGCGACGCAGCAAAGTCGAAGCGTCAAGGACGGGTTCGCCGACACCGGCGTATTCGGAAGCGGGTTATCGGGTCAGCAAGCCGTCCCCGATTGGCCGTTTATCGATCGAACAAGCACATTCACGCCCAGATCATCGACGATGTCGCGGGGGCCACGCTGGCGTCCGCATCCACCGTCGAGCCGGACCTGCGTGGCGTGACCAACGGCAATGCCGAAGCCGCGGCACGCGTGGGTAAGGCCATCGCCGAGCGAGCAAAGGCTGCAGGCGTGACCGAGGTCGTATTCGACCGCGGCGGTTTCCTCTATCACGGGCGGGTTGCCGCCCTCGCCGACGCCGCCCGTGAGGGCGGACTGGAGTTCTGAACACCATGGCGAGCACTGACGCGCAGCTGCGTGACAGCAGGGTTATCAATATCAATCGAGTGGCCAAGGTGGTCAAAGGCGGCCGCCGGTTCAGCTTCACCGCGCTGGTCGTGGTCGGCGACGGTGCCGGTCGTGTGGGTTTGGGTTATGGCAAGGCCAAGGAGGTGCCCCTCGCTATTCAGAAGGGCACTGAGGAAGCCCGAAAGAATCTTTTCGAGGTGCCGCTGGCTGGTTCGACCATTACCCACCCGATCATCGGTGAGACCGGTGCCGGTCGGGTGCTGCTGAAGCCGGCCTCGCCGGGTACCGGCGTGATCGCCGGTGGGGCCGCACGGGCGATTCTGGAGGAGGCGGGAATCCACGACGTGCTGTGCAAGTCCCTTGGTTCCTCCAATCACATCAATGTGGCCCGTGCGACCATCGCCGCGCTGCAGCAATTGAAGCGTCCCGATGAGGTGGCTCGCCTTCGTGGCCTGCATCCGGAGGAATTTGTCCCGGCCGGTCTCCTCCGGGCGTACAACGAAACCCGCAGAGCGCGGGCCTCAGTCGGAAGTGACGAAGGCTGATGACAGAGCTACGTGTAACTCAGGTCCGATCCGCCATCGGCTGTAAGCCGAAACAGCGTGGCACCTTGCGTGCGCTGGGTCTGCGTCGGATCGGGATGTCCAATACTCTCCCGGACCGCCCGGAAATTCGCGGCATGATCGCCCGTGTTCCCCATCTGATCAACGTGGAGGAGGTGTCCAACGATGAAACTGCATGAGCTCAGGCCCCCGGAGGGTTCAAACCGGCGGCGGAAGCGTGTGGGTCGTGGCATCGGCGGTAAGGGTGGCAAGACCGCAGGTCGAGGAACCAAAGGCCAGAAGGCCCGCGGCCAGATTCGGGCCGGTTTCGAGGGCGGTCAGATGCCCTTGCAGCGCCGGGTACCGAAGCTACGGGGCTTCAACAACCCCTTTCGGGTGGAATACCAAGGCATCAACCTCGACGTGATCGAGGAGTCAGGCCTCACCGAAGTAACCCCGGAGTCGCTGCGGGAAATTGGCCTCGTGCACAAGGGTGCACTGGTCAAAGTTCTCGGACGGGGGGAACTGACCCGAAGCGTGCGTGTTTCGGCCCATGCGTTCTCGGGTGCCGCGCAAGCCGCGATTACCTCGGCTGGGGGCACGCTTGAAGTGCTTCCCCCGCCATTCGGCAATGGTCGACCGCCGGCCCGAGGCAACCAGCACACGAATCGCTAGTCCTGTCGGAATCAGGGGCCCCATGGGGCTCCTGATTTTGCGTTCAGGCCGTTTCTCGTGGACCGCGGGAGCTTTCTATCGGGGCGCGGTGGGTGCCGCCTAGACTCTCACGTCAACGCGTTTTTGAAGGAGCCGATTACCGGTGGCGACAGGCGCAAGCTCATCCCCTTCCAACCTCCACCGGCTCGCGTCGATGGCCAACATGTTCCGTGTGCCGGAGATGCGCACCAAGCTGCTGTTCACTCTGGCCATAGTCCTGCTGTACCGATTCGGGTCCTTTGTGCCGGCCCCTGGAATCGATCTCAACGCGGTCGAGCAGTTGAAGAACAGCGCCGAGGAGGGTGGGAGCATTCTGTCCCTTCTCCAACTGTTCTCCGGCGGGGCCCTGACGAGGTTCGCAATCTTTGCGCTCGGCATCATGCCGTACATCACGTCGTCGATCATGTTGCAGATCCTCGCCGTCGTCATTCCGAAGCTCGAACAGCTCCAAAAACAAGGAGCTGTGGGGCAACGGAAGATAAACCAGTACACCCGTTACCTGACCGTGGCGATAGCGGTGTTGCAATCGACCGGCCTGGTGTTCCTCTTTCACAACGGTGGTGGGTCCCTCGTCGGAGATTCGGGCAACAGCCTCGACCTCGTGCCGATCTTTACTCCCTGGCGGGTCATGCTGATTGTGCTCACGGTGACCGCGGGGACGGCATTGATCATGTGGATGGGCGAGCTGGTGACCCAGAAGGGCATTGGCAACGGGATGTCGATCATCGTGTTCACCTCGGTTGTATCGGGGCTCCCTAGCCAGGGCGCACTGATTCAAGCTGCCGGTGGAACCGTTGCGTTGACGATCGTGTTGCTGATGTTTGTGGCGCTGCTCGTGGCGATCATCTTCATCGAACAGGGCCAGCGGCGGATTCCCGTTCAGTTCGCCAAGCGGGTGGTGGGCCGAAGAATGTACGGCGGACAATCGACCTACATCCCACTCAAGGTGAATCAGTCGGGCGTCATCCCCGTGATCTTTGCCAGCTCGGTGTTGTATCTGCCCGTCCTCATGACGAACTTGGTCCCGGCGACGGGCTGGGGCGACACGGTGAGGCGCTTTGTCCAGGACAACCTCGTGACTCACACCAGTGTGATCTACCTGGTGTTCTACGGGCTGCTGATCGTGGGCTTCGCCTACTTCTACACCGCAATCAGCTTCGACCCTGTGCAACGAGCGGACGACCTGCGTAAGCAGGGGGGGTTCATTCCAGGGATCCGGCCGGGTCCTCAGACCGAACGTCATCTGCAGAAGATCGTGTCGCGAATCACCTTGCCAGGAGCGCTGTTCATCGCCAGCATTGCCTTACTCCCGCCGCTGTTCATCACCTTCGTCCTTCGAGTGGATCTCAACGGCCAGCAGTTGGCGTTCGGAGGGACCTCGATTCTCATTGCCGTAGGCGTCGCCCTCGAAACGATGAAACAAATCGACAGCCAGTTGATGATGCGTAATTACGAAGGTTTTCTGAAGTAGGGGACCCAGGCTTGGCGGGATTCGCTCTACGCGTCCGGCCCTCGCTAGGTTTCCCGAACTTCTGGCACGTCCGATCGGAGCACATGCACGATGACCAAGTGTCCTCGCCTCATAATCTTCGGCCGTCAGGGCGCGGGCAAGGGCACTCAGTGCGCCCTGCTCATCGAGCGCTATGGTGCGGTCCACATCTCCACGGGCGACATCTTGCGTGCCGCCGTGGCCGAGGGGACCGAGTTAGGGCGCCAGGCCGACGCATTCATGTCTGCCGGGAACCTTGTTCCCGACGAGGTGATGATTGGCTTGGTTAAGGACCGTCTGCTCCAGGATGACGTGGAGACCCACGGTTTTCTTCTCGACGGCTTTCCGCGCACCGAAGCCCAGGCTCGGGCTCTCATCGAGACGCTGGGTGCAGCCGGTTTCGATCTTGCCGTCAACATCGAGGTGCCGTTGGCTACCGTGCGGGAGCGAATCGCAGGTCGGAACCGTGCCGATGACAATTCCGAGGCGGTCGATCGCCGACTGCAGGACTACGAAGACAAGACCATGCCTGCCGTTCGGTGGTTCGGATCAATCGGCAAGCTGGTTGAAATTGATGGGGTCGGCGCCGAGGATGAGGTGTTTACACGACTGTCCAACGTCGTGGACTCGCACCTCTGAGGGCCCGGTTCGTCAAACAGAGTTGGTTTGGTCGTGTGGAGCGACTAAGGTGCGTCGCTGGCTTTCAGCCGGTCATCTGGTGCTTCAAGACGCTGGGGCCGTAGGAGCCAAGTCGCCACCAAGGAGGAGTCACCCTGCCGAAGCCCAAGGAAGATGCAATCGTCCTGGAAGGGAAGGTCGTCGAACCTCTCCCGAATGCAATGTTCCGGGTAGAACTCGAGAACGGCCACAAAGTTCTCGCTCACATCTCCGGAAAGATGCGCATGCACTACATCCGTATCCTTCCAGGTGACCGCGTCCAAGTTGAGCTGACGCCTTATGACCTCCAGCGCGGTCGGATCACCTACCGCTACAAGTGACCCACCGCCCCAAATCGATCGAGAGTTTGCTCATGAAAGTCCGTCCCAGCGTCAGTGCCATGTGTGAGAAGTGCAAGGTGATTCGCCGCCATGGTGTGGTGCGTGTGATTTGCCTGAACCCCCGTCACAAGCAGCGCCAGGGCTAGCAGGAAAGGCCTGAAGTTCCGTGGCACGTATCGCCGGCGTTGACATTCCCCGCGAAAAGCGAATCGAGATTTCTCTCCGCTACATCTATGGCATTGGCCCGACCATCGCACGCAGCGTGTGTGAGGCGTCAAGCGTCGATCCCGACACCCGAGTGCGCAATCTGACCGACGAAGAGGTCAACCGGATTCGCGCCTATATCGAGCAGAACCTCAAGGTCGAAGGTGACTTGCGCCGCGAAGTGGCGCAGGACATCAAGCGAAAGATGGAGATCGGTTGTTATCAGGGTCTCCGCCATAGGCGTGGCCTACCGGTGCGTGGTCAGCGAACCCACACCAATGCCCGGACCCGCAAGGGACCGAAGAAGACTGTTGCCGGCAAGAAGAAGGTACGCCGCTAACCGCGGCGTCCGATCAGAGCTAGGAGAACACCCCAGCCATGGCGAAGCCGAAGCCAGGCGGCCGCCGTCCCCGTAAAAGGGAACGTAAAAACGTCAATTATGGCGTGGCCCACATCAAGTCGAGCTTTAACAACACGATCGTGTCCATCACTGACCAGGACGGCAATGTGCTGTCGTGGGCATCAGCGGGCAATGTCGGGTTCAAGGGCTCGCGTAAATCCACGCCTTTCGCGGCCCAGATGGCCGCTGAACAGGCTGCTCGTCGTGCCATGGAGCACGGTGTCCGACGAGTCGACGTGCTCGTCAAAGGGCCCGGCTCCGGACGCGAGACGGCCATTCGATCCATCCAGAACGCTGGCATCGAGGTGACCGGCATCAAGGATGTGACCCCGGTGCCGCACAACGGTTGCCGCCCACCCAAGCGCCGGAGGGTGTGATCCGTCATGTCTCGTTACATCGGTCCTAAGGCGCGGGTCTCGCGTCGTCTCGGCACGAATATTTGGGGCACACGGGGCGAGACCATCGCCCTTGATCGGCGTCCGTACCCGCCGGGTGAACATGGTCGTACCCGCCGCCGCGGAAATGCCTCCGAGTACCTCCTGCAGTTGCAGGAGAAGCAGAAGGCCCGCTTTAGCTACGGTCTGACCGAGCGGCAGTTCCGCAACCTGTACGAGGAAGCGTCCCGCAAGAGCGGTGTCACCGGTGAGATCATGTTGCGCTATCTCGAGCTTCGCCTCGACAACGTCGTCTATCGGTCCGGTTGGGCCGCCACCCGGCCCCAGGCGCGCCAATTCGTGTCTCATGGCCACCTGAACGTCAATGGCCGACGGGTGACCATCCCCAGCTACCGGGTTCGCAAGGGCGACGTCATCGAGTTGCGGACCAAGACCCAAGACTTCATCGTCGTTCGGCACAACATTGATGTGCTTGACCGTCACGCGCCAGCCTGGTTGGAGTCCGCGGACGGGGGCATGAAGATCACCGTGCGCGAACTGCCCCTTCGGGAGCAGATCGATGTGCCCGTTCGTGAACAGCTCATCGTTGAGCTCTACAGCAAGTAACCGCCCAAACCAAGAAGGTCTGCATGCTTGTCATCCAGCGGCCCACGGTCGAACCTCTCGGCGAGGAAGAATTCAACCGCCAGAAGTTCGGCATCGGGCCTCTCGAACCCGGATTCGGCTATACCCTCGGCGCTGCATTGCGGCGTACGTTGTTGTCGTCAATCCCTGGTTCTGCCGTGACCCAAGTCCGATTCGACGATGCCCTCCACGAATTCGACACCATCGGTGGTGTAGCGGAGGACGTCACTGATCTCATCCTGAATCTCAAGGACTTGGTGATCATCTCTGAGACCAACGATCCGGTAACGGTTCGGGTCGACGTGCGCGGACCCGGCGAGATCACCGCTGGTGACGTAGCGTTGCCCTCCGACATCGTCATCCTCAACCGAGAATTGCGCCTCGCCTCGCTGTCGGCGAAGGGTCGGCTTGCCTTCGAGATGACCATCGAGCGCGGCCGCGGCTACCTGTCGGCCGACCGCACGAATACGTCCTCGACCATTGGTGTAATCCCAGTCGATGCGATCTTCAGTCCGGTTCGCCGGGTTGCAGTCGAGGTCGAGCCAACTCGGGTGGAGCAGTCCACCGAATATGACCGCCTCATCCTCGATGTGGAAACCGATGGCTCGATCAGCCCGCGCGATGCCCTGGCATCGGCCGGATCGACGCTGAGCTCGTTGGTGCAACTCGTCGCGGAATTGAGTGACAGCGTGAGCGGACTGGGCCTCACCGAGGACCCCGAAGTGGGTCCTCGTGAGGATCTCGACGTTCCGATCGAGGAGATCGATCTCTCGGAGCGGCCTCGAAACTGCCTCAAGCGGGCACAGATCAACACCATCGGCGAACTCATCGAGAAGACCGAGGACGAACTGCTGGCCATCACGAACTTCGGCCAGAAGTCCCTCGATGAGGTGGTTGCCAAGCTGGACGAGCGAGGCCTCACGCTTCGCATCAAAGACTGACGGCAAGGAAACAACGACCATGCGTGGAACCCCCCGCAAGGCACGTCGCTTCGGCGGTAGTGCTTCCCACCAGAAGGCGATGCTTGGCAACATGGTTGCTTCGCTGATCGCCGCTGAGGCCATCGTCACCACCGAGGCGCGGGCCAAGGCCCTTAGACCGGTGGCTGAGAAGGTCATCACCAAAGCCCGTAAGGGTGGCGTACACAACCAACGCCTGGTTGTGTCGTTCATCCGCGACAAGGACATGGCATCCAAGCTGTTCTCGGAAATCGGGCCGCGCTATGCGGATAGGCCCGGTGGCTATACCAGGATCCTGAAGCTTGGTCCACGTCCGGGCGACAACGCTCCGATGGCTCGTATCGAGTTGGTCTGAGTCGCTCGCGGCCCAGACCATGATGTGAGCCTCTTCGATTACGCCGATACCGAACGAGCGGCTCCTGACGGGCCGCTCGTTCGCGTCCGTCTGGTCGTTGCCTACGACGGGACTGATTTCCACGGTTTCGCGGCACAGCCGGCGGTACCGACCATCGCGGGCCAGTTGACGGCTGGCCTTGAGCGGGTGCTCGGACACTCGGTCGAGATCGTCGGGGCCGGGCGGACTGATCGTGGTGTGCACGCCTGGGGTCAGGTGGTCAGCTTCGATGCCTCTCGGGCCGCGCTGACACGCGTGGGCCTCGTTGCCTTGGGTCGTGGACTCAACCAATTGTGTGGCCCCGACATCGTGGTGCGTGAGGTTGACGAAGTACCAGGCGAGTTCAGCGCCCGGTTCTCCGCACGATCTCGCCGTTATCGCTACACGATCATCAACCGGCCGGTCGCGGATCCGTTTCTTCGTCGGTATGCCTGGTGGATCCCCGGGCCCTTGTCGACGCGCTCGATGCAGGCCGCGGGCGATGCATTGATCGGTGAACACGACTTCAGCTCGTTCTGTCGACGGCCCCGTGGTCCCCTCAGAGCCGAGGTGTCACTCGTCCGCCGGGTACTGGACACCGGCTGGTCACAGCCCGAGGACGGACTGCTCCTGTACGAGATCGAGGCATCGTCGTTTTGCCATCAAATGGTCCGTTCAATCGTGGGCACGTTGGTGGCCATGGGTGCGGGGGATCGTCGGCCAGGCGATATGCTTTCGATTCTGCACTCCCGCGACCGCTCCGCCGCGGCACAGATTGCCCCTCCCCACGGATTGTGTCTGTGGAAGGTGCAGTATTGATGCCAGCCTCAGGCTGCTCCCGGTTATGTCGATTCGGTTTGCCATAGTCGCTGGTGCACCGTATGCTCAGCAGCCGCCTTGTGGGGCGTTGCGCGCCCACGCCAGGAAGGAACTTTTTCGTGCCCACCTATAGCCCCAAAGCCAGCGAGATCAACCACAGCTGGTACGTGATCGATGCCGAGGGCCTCGTGCTCGGTCGGATGTCGACCGAGGTCGCCCGGTTGCTGCGCGGAAAGCACAAGCCGACCTTTGCGCCGCACCTCGACACCGGTGACCACGTCATCGTGATAAATGCCGAGAAGGTCGTGCTGACCGCCAATAAGGCCAGCCGTAAGGACGTGTGGCACCACTCGGGTTATCCCGGTGGCATCAAGCACAGCACCTACAGCCTCGATCTGCAGTCCAAGCCCGAAGAGGCGGTCCGCCGTACCATCAAGGGCATGCTTCCCAAGAACCGGCTCGGTCGGGCCATGGGCGGGAAGTTGAAGGTCTACGCCGGACCCGAACACCCCCACGCGGCGCAAAATCCCCAGCCGCTCGAATTCTCCCACGCTCGCGCCCGCTAGCCGCCCGCTCGAAACGACGAAAGAACCCCGCTATGTCGAAACCCCTCGTCCAGTCGACCGGTCGTCGCAAGGAGGCCGTAGCGCGTGTCCGCTTGCGTACCGGCAGCGGCGCTATCACGGTGAATGGCCGCCCGGTCGAGAATTATTTCCCGAGCGAGACCCACCGCATGATCCTCAGTGAGCCGCTTCGTCTTACCAGCACCAACGAGGTCTACGACGTCGACTGCGCCATCGATGGTGGCGGAATCAGCGGTCAGGCCGGAGCGCTGCGCCTCGGAATCGCCCGAGGCCTGGTCGAACTCGACCCCGAGTTGCGTCCGGCGCTGAAGAAGGCCGGCATGCTGACGCGTGACGACCGCAAGAAGGAGTCCAAGAAGTACGGCCTGAAGAAGGCCCGCAAGGCTCCGCAGTACTCCAAGCGCTGATCGGTTCGGCGCCTACGCTGGCCCTATGACGCTCAGTTTCGGCACCGATGGAGTTCGCGGTGCTGCCAATTCAGAGTTGACCGCCGAATACGCCCTGGCCTTTGGCCGGGCGTTGGCGCGTGTGCTCGACCCCGACGAGGTGGTGATCGGTCGCGACACTCGAGAGTCGGGCCCGATGTTCGAGGGTGCCGTCGCGGCGGGGCTGAGTGCGGAGGGCGTCGACGTTCGACTGCTCGGCGTCTGCCCGACGCCGGTGGTCGCCCGGGGCTGCGACAGTGCTCGCACCGCAGGGCTGATGATCTCGGCGTCGCATAATCCCTTCGGCGATAACGGTCTCAAGGTGTTCGCTCCCGGTGGGCTGAAGTTGTCCGATCAGCAGGAGGCTGGGTTCGACCCGGTCCTCCGGCTGCTGTTGGAATCGGGCCCGGGGTCCGTGCCCCGTCGGGTTGGCTCCATCGTGGCCGTGCCCAATGCGCTTGGTCCTTATGCCGACGCCGTGTTGGCCTCTGTCCAAGGGCGTGACCTGCAAGGCCTGCACCTCGTAGTCGATTGCGCCAACGGTGCGGCATCGCAGGTGGCACCGCAGGTACTGCGTCGGCTGGGCGCCACCGTGACGGTGTTGGCGGACCAACCGAACGGCCGGAACATCAATGAGGGGTGCGGGTCGACCCATCTGGAGGGGCTGCAAGCGCGGGTGGTCGGGGAGGGCGCGGCGCTGGGCCTGGCCTTCGATGGTGATGCCGATCGGGTGTTGGCGGTGGATCACCGCGGACGCGTCATTGACGGCGATCAGTTAATCGCCATCAGCGCGGTGGACCGTCGTCGGCGCGGCCTCCTCGCGGCCAACACCGTGGTCGTCACCGTGATGACGAACCTCGGTTTCCGGATCGGGATGCGCCGCCATGGCATTGAAGTCCGTGAGACCGCAGTTGGCGACCGCTACGTGCTCGAAGCGCTCGAAGCAGGCGGGTTCGTCCTCGGGGGGGAACAGTCCGGCCACATCATTTTCCGAGATCTGGCTACCACTGGTGACGGCCTTCTCAGCGCCGTACAGGTACTTGACGCCGTGCATCGCAGTGGCCGGTCCTTGGCTGCGTTGGTCGAGGAGGCCATGAGCCGGCTGCCACAGGTGTTGCGCAATGTCAGGGTGAGCGGTCCAGCATTCGATGTGGTGCAGGACATGGCGTTTCATATCGATGCTGTTGCGGCCAGTCTGGGTGAGACAGGGCGGGTATTGGTTCGTCCGTCAGGTACGGAACCACTGGTGAGGATCATGGTGGAGGCCGCCGACCTGACGGTGGCGGAGTCCGCGGTGGCGCAGCTCGTGGCGGCAGCGCAGTCCGCGGCAGCAGCGCGGGCAGCGGCCACCGGAGTGTGACCTAGCGGTCCGAGGACGCGTCGGGGCTTCGGCCCACTCCCGGGGGGCGGTTAGCCTTCCTCGGGACAGCCGCTGCGCCGAGGGTGCCGAGTTCAGAGGGGAGCGCAGTCATGTGCGGAATCATCGCCGTCCTGCGGCGTCGGATCACGAGACCGATACTCAGCTCTGCCGCCCTCCTGGAGGCCGTCGCGTCGGCCGAGTTCGCCCTCCATGCGGTTGAGCATGCCGAGGAGTTGACCGTGGCCGTGGACGCGGCCTGCGCGCAACTCCGGGCGCTCGACCGCAAACTGCGTGGCATCGGCGGGGTCTACGCCCTGGTTGCTGATCGGGCGTTGGCGGCGCAGCTCGCCAGCCAGTTTCGTGGCCTCGGGGAGTTGGAAAGACTGATTGAGGCCCGTATCGATCGCGATGGAGCGGCGGGAAAGGTTGCTCCGCGCGAGATCGAAGCGCGTTCGGCGTCGTTGATCGCGCTGAAGGACGTCCTGTGGGGACTCATCGTTGACCGTCAGCGCACCGTTGCGGCCGTGGCCGCTCTGGTAGGGGCCAACCCCACCATGTCGGGGGTGGGGGCCTTCCTGTCGATTCAGGAGGCGTTGTCAGCCATCGACCGGCTCGAGGTGCGCGGGCGTGACTCTGCTGGGCTGAACGTGTTGGTGCGAGGCCACGGCCTCGACGCTGAGGACGAGCAGCTCGCGGTCTTGCTCCGGGAACGGTTGGCCGACCCGCTGTTCGGTTCCGGTTCCGTCCGCGTTGGCGAGGGCGCGGTGTGGTCATTCGTCTACAAGGCGGCGGCGGAGATCGGCGAGTTGGGCGACAACGTGAGGACCATTCGGGCCGCGATTGAGGCCGATGCTCTGCTACGGCGCGTGGTGTCAGCACCCGATGCAGAGGTGAACGTGCTGGGTCATACCCGCTGGGCGTCGGTGGGGATCATCTCTGGACCCAACGCACACCCGCTCAACTCCGAAGAGGTCGGCCGTGTCCCGGGCCCGTACTCGGCCGCCGCGCTCAACGGTGATGTCGACAATTTCGCCGATCTCAAGGCCGCCTACGGGCTGGCGATCCGCGGCGAGATCACCACCGATGCCAAGGTCATTCCTACCCTGCTCAGCAGGGCCATGGAGGGTGGGCTGGGGGCGCTGGAGGCTTTCCGCCGGTCGGTGGCCCAGATGGAAGGGTCAGTGGCCATCGCCGCGCACACGGCGGCCGAGCCCGACCAGTTGCTGTTGGCCATTCGTGGATCAGGCCAGGCCCTGTACGTGGGGGTGACCGAGGATGCGTACCTGGTGGCGAGCGAGCCATACGGCTTGGTGGAAGTGGCGGACAGCTATCTGCGTCTTGACGGAGAAACCCCGTCCGATCCAGCCAACCCTGTTGGCAGCCGAGGCCAGATCGTTGCGCTGCGCACCCGTGATGCAGGCGAGGTCATGGGCATTGCCCGCATTTCCTATGACGGCACCGAACTCCCGGTGGCCTCCGCCGAGATGGTTATCGCACAGATCACGACGCGGGACATCGACCGGGGCGACTACCCCCACTTCCTGCTGAAGGAGATCTCCGAATCGCCGGCCTCTTTCCGCAAGACACTGCGGGGCAAGCTGATCGACCGCAACGGCACCTTGGAAGTCGAACTAGGGGAGGAGACCCTTCCTCTGCGTATTCGTCGAGCGTTGGCTGACGGCCGCATCCGTCGAGTCCTGGTCATTGGGCAGGGCACGGCGGCCATTGCCGGTCAGGCCCTGGCGCTGGCACTCGAGCATTTCCTACCCGCTGCGTCGTTGGAGGTATCGGCTCTGCCCGCCACGGAAGTGTCCGGATTCGGCCTCCGTGCAGACCTCTCCGACACCCTCACCGTGGCCATCAGCCAGTCCGGCACCACCACGGACACCAACCGCACCGTTGATCTCATCCGGTCGCGGGGTGGCGCCGTGGTCGGTATCGTGAACCGACGCCAGTCCGACCTCACCGACAAGGCCGATGGCGTTTTGTACACCTCTGATGGCCGCGACGTGGAGATGTCGGTGGCTTCGACCAAGGCCTTCTACTCCCAGATCGCCGCCGGTGTGTTACTTGCGGCAGCCATTGCGGACGTGGTGGGTGGACCCAATGACGACCGAACGCGGTCCTTTCGTCAGGACGTGCTCGCGGCGTTGGCCGACCTGCCCACTCAGATGCTGGCGACGCTCGACCTACGCCCTCAGATAGCCGATGCCGCCCGTCGGTTTGCGCCTCAGCGGCGTTATTGGGCGATTGTGGGCAACGGTCCGAACCTGATCGCGGCGCGTGAGGTGCGGATCAAACTGTCCGAGCTGTGTTACAAGTCCATCGCCTGTGATGTCACTGAAGACAAGAAGCACATAGATCTATCTTCGGAGCCGCTGATCTTGGTGTGCGCAGCCGGCCTCGCTGGTTCCACGGCCCTCGACGTCGCGAAAGAAGTCGGGATCTACCGAGCCCACCGAGCCGCGCCCATCGTGGTGGCATCGGAAGGACCGGAGCGTTATCCGGCGGCGTTGGCTTTCATCCAGGTCCCTGCGACGCATCCCATGCTGGCTTTCGTCCTCTCCGCCATGGTCGGGCACCTCTTCGGCTACGAAGCCGCGCTGGCCATCGACGCGCTGGCCGTGCCGTTGCGCGAGGCTCGTGCGGTCATCGAGCGTGCTGTCGCCCGCCGAGCATCCAACGATGAACTACACAGCCTGGCCCGTGAGTTCGAGCCGTTCGCCACCCGGTTCTTCGACGAGCTGCGCTCCGGAAGCTATGACGGGCATCTTGAGGCCTCGACCGCCTCTCATCTCGGTTCGCTCTTTCGCTATGCCACCGGTGTCGTGCCGCTGGGCATCTTCCAGACCGAGTGGGGCAAGGTCGGAACCCCCACCGTGGTCCTCGATGAGCTGACCAGGGCCCTCACCGCTGCCGTGGACGAACTCACCCGGCCGGTCGACGCCATCAAGCATCAGGCGAAGACGGTCACCGTGGGCATCTCGCGCTCCGACGAGTCTCTGTTGGAGACGGCGTTGGTGAGGGCCGTCATTGATGCCGGTGCCGCCCGGGATCAGCTCAATTACGACACCCTTCGGGCTCTTGCTGCGCTCACCCCGACCGTGCAGGAGGTCATCGGTTACACCCGGTACCGGCTCGAGGGCTCTGCCGATAGCGACTCGTGCAACATCGTGGTGACCGACCGTGGCGGTATCGCCCGTGACCTTCCCCTGCGGACTGAACGCAATCCCCGCTTGCGGGGCACCAAACACCTCGTGGCCTCGGAACAATTGGTTCTCGTGGCCAGGGGTCGGTCTGACGGGCGGCTCATCATCATCGTGCCCGAAACCAAGGGTGGGGAGACCACCGGAATCACCTTGCTCCACGTCCGGTTTCATGAGCTGTTGCCGATGGCCACCCTGCGCAGTGCGCTGATCGGCTATCGAAATCGCTACCGGGTACTCGAAGATGCGGTCACGGAGACCGAGCCCACCTTTCGGGAGGACCTTCTGGAGTCGATGGCGGTTTCGGAACTTCTCACCGAGCCGATCAGCACGCTGGCGGACCGCTGGCGGGTGTGAGATCCGCCGCCGGTCCTCGGTGGCGTAGCCTCGCGAGGGTGATCGGGCTTGGGGTGGACACGGTTGAGGTTGATCGCTTCCGCCGCGTGCTGGCGCGAACGCCGGGGTTGGTGGCCCGGGTGTTCACCGAGGACGAGCGTCGCTATGCCGCCCAGCAGCAGGACCCGACCGAGCGCTTGGCCGTGCGCTTCGCGGCGAAGGAAGCGGTGATGAAAGTTCTCGGCGTGGGTATCGGTGCCATACGTCTGAACGACATAGAGGTGATCCATACCGCCTGCGGAGCACCAGGGCTGCGCTTGCATGGGACGGCGGCCGACCTCGCTGCTCATCGCGGGGTCAAGCAGTGGTGGTTGTCGCTCACCCACACCCAGTTGGTCGCAACGGCGGTGGCGGCGGCGGAATGATCCCCATCGTCACCCCGGCCGAAATGAGGGCTATCGACTCCGCCGCACCGTACCCGGTCGAGGTGCTGATTGAACGGGCCGGCGCCGCCACTGCGTTTGCCGCCCTGCGCGTGCTGGGATCGGGCTACGGCAAACGCGTCGTGGTGCTAGCGGGCAAGGGCAACAACGGAAACGATGGCCGTTCGGCCGCCCGAAGGTTGGCGGCGCGTGGAGTTCGGGTGGCGATGATCGCTCCGGGGGACAGCCTCCCGTCGGGCCCGGTGCCCGATCTCGTGATCGACTCGGCATTCGGGACCGGCTTTCGGGGCACGTGGTCGCCGCCTCGGGTAGGAGCGGTGCCGGTCCTGGCCGTGGACATCCCGAGTGGCGTCGACGGCCTCACCGGAAATGCCGAACCGGCAGGGGCGCTTGAGGCCATGGCCACCGTGACCTTCGCCGCGCTCAAACCGGGGCTGGTCCTGCTGCCCGGTCGCACCTTGTGTGGCAGGGTGACCATCGCCCAGATCGGCCTGGACTGCAGCTCGGCGCGTGCGTGGCAGGTCGAAGGGCCCGACGTCGCATCCTGGGTCCCTCCTCGACCGGTGGACAGCCACAAGTGGCGTCACGCCTGTTGGGTGGTGGCGGGGTCTCCGACCATGCCGGGGGCGTCGTATCTGTGCGTGAAGGCGGCTATGCGCGCTGGTTGTGGTTACGTCCGGCTCAGCTCACCAGGCGTGGAGCGATCGATTGGCGCGCCCACTGAGTCGGTGTACCACCCCTTGCCCGGCGCGGCTTGGGCCGATGGGCTCAGCGCAGATGTGACACGGTTCGCGTCGATGGTGATCGGCCCCGGGCTGGGACGGTCGGAGGACGGTGACGCCGAGATCCGGCGGGCGGTGGCCGCCTCGCCACTTCCGCTGGTGCTTGATGGTGACGGGCTGTCGGCGTTGGGGGAGCAGGCCCCAGTCGTGCTGCAGCACCGCTCTGCGGGCACGGTGCTGACCCCTCACGATGGCGAGTTCGAACGTCTGACGGGCCATCGGGCCGGATTGGATCGATTCGCTGCAGTGAGGGACCTGGCAGCAGCATGCCGCTCGGTTGTGCTTCTGAAGGGTCCGACCACGGTGGTGGCTGATCCGCAAGGACGGGTCGGCGTGTCGGTGTCCGGCGATGACCGCTTGGCCACTGCTGGCAGCGGTGACGTGCTGGCGGGCATCATCGGCGCGCTGCTCGCCCAGGGGCTCGACCCATGGCGAGCGGCCTTGGCTGGGGCCGAACTTCATGGCCGGGCCGCTCGCCGGGGTCCGGTGCGCGGCCTGGTGGCGGGCGACTTGGTCGACCTGCTGCCCCAGGTCTGGGACGACATTGCGCAGCCTTGTGGGCCCACGGACGCCCGAACGCTGGTTGGCCCGTGACTCGTTCCTGGGTGGACATTGACCACGCCGCCATTCGTCACAATCTGGCGGTGATACGGCGCGCCGTCGGGCCGGGTCCCCAACTGTGCGCTGTGGTCAAGGCGGACGGGTATGGCCATGGCGCCCTCGAGGTTGCCCAGACCGCCCTCGCCGCTGGAGCGAGTTCGCTTGCGGTGGCCCACGCCCACGAAGGAGCCGCGCTCAGGGTTGGCGGGGTGGAGGCGGTGATCTTGCTGCTGTCCGAGCCGGTCGACGCCGATGAGGTTCGGGCGGTGGTGGCTCACGGGCTGCAGTCGGCGGTGTACACCGAGGCTGGGATTGATGCCCTGGCGGCAACTGGTGCGAAACTCGATGTGCACCTGAAGGTGGATACCGGGATGCGCCGGGTCGGAGCCGAAGCATCTGATGTCCTCGTTCTGGCCGAGCGGATCAGAGCGGCACAGCACCTGCGTCTACAGGGTTTATGGACCCACTGCGCGGTGGCCGACGAGCCCGAAAACGACTTCACCGCCTTGCAGTTCGCCCGCTTTGCCGAAGTGGTGAATCGCCTCGAGGCGGCGGGGTTCGTGGTACCGGTCCGCCACGTCCGCAACTCCGCCGCACTCTTCGCTCACCCTGGGAGCCATTTCGAACTGGTGCGACCGGGTATCGCCATCTACGGGGTGGCTCCCGCCCCGGCGCTGGCTTGCCGAGCCGAGGTGGCGGACCTAGTCCCGGTGCTGAGCTGGTATTCACAGCTGAGCATGGTGAAACGGGTGCCGGCCGGGGAGGGTGTCTCCTACGGACACCATCGCCGTACCGAACGCGACACCGTCGTAGCAACCGTGCCCGTCGGTTACGCCGACGGCCTGCCCAGATCGTGGGGGTTGAACGGTGGCGTCGTGCTCGTGGGGGGTCGTCGCTGCCCGATACTCGGGGTGGTGACCATGGACCAAGTGATGATCGACTGTGGCCCCGATGCCGAGGTCCTCAGAGGCGATCAGGTGGTGCTGATCGGCCGTCAAGGCCAGGCCGAGATCACCGCGACCGAAGTGGCGACCGGCACCGACACCACCGCCTACGAGATTCTCACCCGCATCGGCCCTCGGGTGCTCCGCCGGCACGTCAATCGGTAGGGGACCACAAGGGCTGGGTCGCGGACCGGCGATCAGGCCAGGTGCGCCTGCACCGACAATGCCTCGTCGGGGAGGATGATCTGGCGCGCCCGGTTGACCGCCACGTTCACCACGATGGGGGCGCGCAGGTTGGCAGTGAACAATTGCTTGTCGCGGTCCACGCTGACCAGGCAACAGATGAACGCGTCGCCGGCGTCGTCGAGGGCGATTGCCGCTTGGTCATCGTCGTGGAGCACGAGTTCATAGTCGGCAAAGAACGACCACGGCACCACGGTCAGAAACGCTAGGTCGCCTTCGTCGATGGATTGCAGCCAGTAATAATCGGGGTTGTTCTCGACTTCGATGAGTAGAGCCCGCGTGAAGTGTGGGAACCCAGGGATGCCGTCTGCAAAGCCGACAACTCGGTGCTCGTCAAGCTCGAGCGCTCCGAAACGGGTGGTCTGCACTTCCATAAGACGGTGATCTTTCTCTTTGCTGGACATTGCTGGCCAGGGTCTGCGGTCATCGACCGCACGGCACAGTGGTGGGGCTAGCTGGCTGAACGATAGGTCCAGTGCCAGGGTTCGCCGGCGACATCCTCGAAGAAGCCGTAGCGCCACGCGTTGTTGCGCATCCAGCTTTGAGCCTTGACGTCGAGATCGAGATCGACGGCCAGACCCCAGCCATGGTTGCTGGTACCGGGCACGGCCCCTAGGCCACCCTGGTTGTACAGTCCGACCTTGTCCGCGACGCCTACCTGACCAGCGTAATCTCGGTAGCTGTCGGTCACCCCGAGGCTGACACTGTCGCGGCGGGCGGCGTTCGCCAGACGGATGTAGGCGTCCGCGGCGGGTCTGGCCAGGCGATGGTTGCCCTGGCCGATCGAGTACAGCATCGAGTCGGGTAGACGACCGTTGCCCGCGGTACGCATGGCTACCGACGTAGTGACCGGTGGCATGGTTGCCGGTTTGGAGGCGTAAACAGGGGTGGTTCCGAGCGCGCTCATGAGCATGGCGTTTGGGGTGGATTTGGCCCCGCTGGCCCCGCTGGCCGCGTTGGCCGCTGTTTGGAGCGCTTGTTGGAAGGATGACTGGTCGCGGCTCAACCCCAGGGTCGGCGAGCTCGTTGACGCCGAGAGCGCGGCCTGCATCCCAAGCATGCGTTGGATCTCCGTGATCCTGGTGCGTACGTTGGCGAAGTCGGCCATCGACGCGTTGGCGTTGCCCAGGGCAAGAAACGTCACAGGTTTGGAATCGGCGCTAGGACGATGGTCCTAAAGAGCTATCCCCAACCCGGGTAACTGGATTTACCTCGCGGTGAGTAATCGGAGGCTGACTTAGAGTATGGTCCCTAGCGATGCTGGTACTCACACGACGTACGAACCAGTCCATTGTCATCGGAACCGACGTAACCATCACGGTGGTTGAAATCCGCGGCGAACAAGTGCGAATCGGCATTACTGCACCGAAGCATGTTTCGGTCCACCGCGAAGAGGTCCTAGACCAAATCCGTGATCAGAACCGTCAGGCGGCGGAAGTAATCGGTTCCGATACCGACCTGCTGCCTCGGCGCTCTGCGGACAACGCTCGCAACGGCGGGCGCTGAGTTCCTGCTTTTTGGCCCGGGCGGGCAATGAAGCGAGGAGCTTAATAGTTCGATTTCCCCACGTTGGCGGTTTCAGCCCGCCCGTCGCGTAGGTCGAAATACTCATGGGACCATTTACCGAGGTCCGAGGAGTTGTACGACCATGGACGAGTTCATCGCTCTGCTGAACGATCAGCGTCAGCTGTTGGACGACCTGCTGTACCGGCTGGTCGCCGCTCGAGGCGTACTTGCAGCGGGCGAGATCCGATTCGTGGGCCGAGCTTCGGCTGAGATCGAGACGGTGATAAACGAGATCTACGGGGCGGAGAGCCGTCGTTCTGACGCCATCGCCCAGATCGCGGTGCATCTCGGGATCGCGCCGAAACAGATCACCCTGCGCTCCTTGGCCCAAGCAGCCCCCGAGCCGTACCACAGCGTGCTCGAACACCTGCACGGCGAGTTCCTTCGTCTCGCGGACGAAATCGAGCGGGCCATCGCCACCAACAGGTCCCTTGCAGCAAAGGGTGCCGCAGAGCTCAGCCGGATGCTCACCGCGCTCGGCTCGTCTCCGAGCCCTGATCGACCACTGACATACGGCCCCAACGTCCGTCGCCGGACGGTAGAAAGCCGCACCGGATCTGCGGCCCTCAACCCCTACCGAGGAGGTAACCGATCATGAGTTGGATATCTCTGCAAATCGGGCTCACGGGTACCAATGCGGCACGTCGAGCCATGGAGTTGGTGTCGGAGAACGTCGCCAACGTCAACACCGAGGGCTACACCCGTCGTCGGATCGATCTTGCGGCGGCGGCGTCGACTGGGTCGATAAACGGCCAGTTGAGGGGCCCGCTGACACCCTCCGGGGTCACCGTGCAAGGCGTGACCCGTATGCGTGACGCCATACTTGACGATGCCTATCGGGCCCAAGCGGCCGCGGCTGGCAGCGCCGAGATGCGGGCAGAACTCGCCGCTCGGTCGGAGGAGATCCTGGGCCCGTTTGACGGGGGCACGGTGGTGGCCCTGGGCGAGTTTTGGACCGCCTGGGAGCAGCTGTCGTCCAATCCTTCCGATCTCGCATCTCGGGCCGGGGTCATTTCGGCCGGTGAGCGAGTGGCTACCTCGCTGCGCAGCGCGGCCCATCAGCTCGGCTCGATGGAGAAGTTGGTCAAAGATCGCAGCACCGACGTGGTGCATCAGATCAACACCTACGCCGCCCAGATCGCCCAGCTGAACAGCCAGATCGGTGACGCGACCTTCCGTGGCACCACCGCCAGCGACCTGCTTGATCGGCGCGACGTGTTGCTCGACAAGCTGTCCAGATTGGTCACCGTGTCCCTCAGCGTCGAAAACGGCATGAGCAGCGTGTACGTCGGCTCCTTCCCGCTGGTGACCGCCATGTCGGCGAACAAGATCGAGGAGGGTCCGGGAGGTGCGCCTCTGTGGGCAGCAACGGGCACGCCCGTCGATCTCGGCGGGGAGCTCGCAGCACTGCGCGAGGCGATGAACCTCACGCTTCCGGGGATCGAATCCTCCCTCGATGAGATCGCCAGTGTCCTGGCCACCGTGGTCAATGACCAGCACCAGGCCGGTGCGACCCTCGATGGTTCGCCCGGTACAGCCTTCTTCACGGGGACCACCGCCGCCGACCTGCGGGTTTCGACCGCGTTGACACCAAGAGCTGTTGCGGCGGGGACCACCAGCGCACCGGCGGACAACCGCAACTCGTTGGCCATGGCCCAGTTGGGGGCCTACCCGGTGCCCGGTGTCGGTGCAGTCGACGATCTCATGGTCAACCTCGCCGGCCAGCTCGGTGAGAGCGCGGCGGCTACCGAGCAGATGGCCCGGGTGTTCAGCTCCAGCCTGTCCAGTGTCGATGACCAGCGCCAGAGCCAAATGGGCGTCAACCTCGACGAAGAGTTCGCCGATCTGATCCGTTATCAGCGGGCCTATGAAGCCTCGGCTCGCGTCATGCAGATCGCGGACGAGATGCTCGACAAGCTCATCAATGGCACCGGCGCCTGACCTCTCCGTTTCTTGCCCTGACGGGCCCGCATGGGCCCGTCGACCCTGCCCGACGTCCCTGATTGCATCACGAGGTGCGTTCCCATGACCCGCATACCCACCCAGACGGCCCACAAGGTCATGCAACATGCGATGGAGACCAACTTCGCCAAGCTCGCCGATGCCCAGCGACAGTTGTCTTCCGGTAAGCGTCTGACCAAGGTGTCCGACGCTCCCGGCGCCGCCATCGCCGTCAATCGGTTGCGGGCCAAGGAGTCCATGGCGGGTGCCTTCATCTCAGCTGCCGACGACGGCTTGTCGATGCTCAGCGCCCAGGACAGCTCATTGCAGGACGCATCGTCGATCCTGAACCGGGTTCGGGAGTTGGTGGTGTCGGGCACGTCGAGACTGCAGAACCCCCAAGTCCGAGCGGCCATCGCCACCGAGTTGGAGAGCTTGCGGGACCAGATGGTGGCCGTCGCCAACACCCAATACGCCGGTCGCTCGGTGTTCGGCGGGTTTTCGGCCACTGCAGTGCAGAACACCGGCGGGTCGGTGAGCTGGGTGGGTGACAGCAACACCGTGGACCGTCGGGTCAGCCCCGAGCTGATTGTCTCGGTCAGCAGCAACGGTGAGCAGGTGTTCGGCTTCGACGCCGGATCACCCGCGGGCAGCGACAACGTGTTCACCGTGATCAACCGGGCGGCGGCGGCAATCCGCTCGGCCACCCCCGAAGACGCCCGCGTCGAACTCGACAAGATCGAGGACCGGATGATGTCGGTATCCAGTGCGCTCGCCTCCGTCGGCGGACGCGTCAACCAGATCGAAATGGTTCAGAGCCAAGCCGAGGACTCCATCGTCGCGATGCGCACGTCGCGCAGCTTGCTCGAAGATGTGGACATGGGTGAGGCCGTGGTCAACCTCAGAGACGCCGAAGCGGCGTACCAGGCCACGCTCGCCGTGGTAGCCCGTCTGCACAGCACCTCGCTGCTCGACTTTTTGCGCTGAGCAGGACGTCGCGTCGATCCGTCCGGGCCAGGGCAGGAGGTTGCGCCGGCTGCCGAGCCGATTTCGGCGAGCCGGGCGCTGGTCCGCGCCTCAGGCCGCGGCCTCGCGCCGCTGTCCCCGTTGCACGTTCATGGAAGGTGCGGGGTCAGGCGGCGTTGGGCAAGATCTCAACGAGGTCGCTGCGCCCGGCCGCTTGCGCCGCCTCGAGCAGGGTGCGGACCAGGGCCGGGTTCGCGCCAAGTAAGTGACAAATGACGTCACCGTCGAGGCTGGCGCCGTGGTCGAGAACCGCCATGGCTTCCTCGAGACAGCCGTGCGCGGCCAGGCAGGTGACGATGGCGTGGCAGCGGGTGGCGGAGGTTGCTCCGGCCACGACGACTGAACCGGCAGCGGCGGGAAAGCGCTGCATGGTATCGGTAAGCAGAGAGGCCAGCTCGTGATCGTGGAGCAGGCCTACTAGTTCCTCCAGCGCCGGGGTGAGGTCGATGGCATCGAGTTCGTGCACCGCCCGAACGAGCACCGCAGCCCGTTCTGCGACGGTGTGTGAACCGTCGTCAGCCACCGTACGTAATGGGCACAATTGGCCCAGGCCGTTGCGGCGCAGCCGTTCCGACCACACGAGGCGTCGGTCCAGCGCCAGGGCGCCGGCGAGCTGCGAACCAACCGCGAGGACCACAAGGTTGCCGGGATGGGTTTCCCAAATAGCGTTGGCGAGCCGGTCGCGAGCACCAACGGGGTAGCGCTGGAGCTTGGCGAACACCGGCACCAGCCGGTCAAGGTCAAGCGAGCTTGCCACCGTGCGCATGGCGTCCGCATCGTCCGCGGCGCAATCGAAGAGCACGGCCCACGCTTCCATCGCCTGGTCGTTGCAGTTCAAAGCCTGTTGCGCCGCGATGCTGGCCTCCTCTGGGCGACCCAAACCTCGGTAGGCCAGTGACAACGCCAAGGGCACGCTTTCCGCCCGGAAGCCGGTGAAGTTGTCGTGGTAATCAGCGACCCCCTCGAAACAGCGCACGGCGTCCTCCCACTCGCTGAGGTGGATGTGGGTCCAACCCCGCAGGTAGCGGGCCGGGCCTTCGCCGCCGACCAAGGCCTCCAAGCGTTCCAAGTACGGGGCCGTCGCGGCGGCTTGGCCGGTCTCGCATAACACGAGCACGGCGAATTCCAACGCGCCACGGGTGATGGTGGCGTTCTGCGCTAGCTGAGCGGCGCGTTCGAACATGGTGAAGGCGCGTGCATGTTCCCCCACCGAGCGAAGCGAGCGACCGAGGTCGAAGCACTCCTTGTCCGAATCGGACCGTACGTCAAGGGAGGCCACTGCCACCTCGAGATTGCGCACCCATTTGTTGCGGCCCTTG
This sequence comes from Ferrithrix thermotolerans DSM 19514, assembly GCA_945906305.1. GTDB lineage: Bacteria > Actinomycetota > Acidimicrobiia > Acidimicrobiales > CAIXPF01 > CAIXPF01. The sequence continues at coordinate 31,330 of CAMDQT010000020.1, forward strand.
ACGTACTCGTCGAGGTAGCCGCGATGCAGGTACCGGATCCCGGGCAGGCTCACGCTGCGAACTGGCGGGCCTCCTGGTGCGATGTCGGGCTGTTCGTGCAGTGCGCCCACCCAGCGGCAGGAAACTCGACGGAACAGACGGGCCATGGGGACGCCACTGTTCGAGCGCACGGGCGCGTGGACCGAACCTTGCAGATCGAACAGCTCGATGATGAACCGATCGACCGGCGGGTTGTCGCTCAACAGGCCGCGGATCTCAGGCACCACGGCGTGATCGATCTCGAGTCGTTCATCGGCATCGATGCTCAGGATCCAGGTGCCGCGAGCTGCCTGCAACGCCTGATTGCGCGCCCAGGCAAAGTCGTTTCGCCATTCGCCCTCGATCACCACCGCGCCGAGAGAGCGGGCGAGTTCAACCGAACCGTCGGTGGAGCCCGTGTCGTAGATGACGATCTCATCGGCCAACGAACGCACCGACGCCAGACAGTCAGCGAGTTCAGCCGCCTCGTTCTTCATGATCATGGCAACGGAGATCTGTGGGATGGCCTCGGTGGCGTGCACGTAGAGTTCGGGCAGCACCGTCACTCCTGTGCCTAGACCGCTCAGGGCGTCTGAGATGGCCGCGATCGTCGGTTCACCCCGGCCAACCTGCGCCGCGACTTCGGGCCGAAGCGCGACGCAGGGCCCGGAGAGGCGCTCGACACTGAACCACTCGGCCCTGTCACGAGCGCAGTGCTGGGTCATGGCTCGTATCGCTTCTCGCTTGGCATCGGTGGGCATGACGCCAGGGGGGCACTGAGGCCACGCGGCGCCATTGCTGCGAGGTGCTGCCGCCAGCACAGATGTCGACGGGGCGGAAACTGCGGCGGCGAGATCATCGAGCCAGGTACGGCTGGTAACGATTGCACTGCCGTCGATCAGGACCACCACTCGAGCGTCGGAGCCGACGAGTCCAGCCACGAGGCCTTCGCTGGCGGCGACCAACTCGATGCCGCGCCGAGTGCCAATCAGCAGTGCGTTCACCCCTGGTTGGCTCACCACGACCAGGTGATCGTCGTGCTGCATGGCTGATCGAATGTTCTCCACCAATGCCGTCAGGTTCGCAGGGTTGCGGCTGGCATCGATGACGACGTGAAGGGGTGCACGGCGGTTTCGCACCCTAGTTGTATCGGCACGGCCCAGAACCGGATGAAGTGCCGCTCCCCGGCGCTGGCGTGCGGCCATCGGTGGTCAAACGATTTCGCCACCGACCAGGTGCTGACGACTGGGAAAGCGACGATCACCTCCTGGCTCGGTGCGTTGAAAAGCCCGGTCAGATTGACTGAGGTCGACAAGAGGACGATGGTCCTCCCTTGCTGGTGGGAAAGCAGTTCGGTGATCTCAAGCGGTGTGAGCGCGCCGCCGTAGACAGCCCTTGAGACCGACACGGATGTCGGGCTTGGAACATCCGAACTCAAGGAAGACCAGCATGAGCCTGCGTATCAACCAGAACACGATGGCCTTTACCGCCCACCGGAACTTGACCATCAGCGACAATCAGCTCAACAAGTCGATGGAGCGTCTCTCCAGCGGCTTTCGTATCAACCGGGCATCCGATGACGCTGCCGGCCTAGCCAAGAGCGAACGGTTGCGGGCCGACATCCGAGGCATCAACACCGCGATGCGCAACGCCCAGGACGGCATCAGCTTCGTGCAGACCGCAGAAGGCTCCCTCGACGAGGTGCATGCCATCCTGCAACGTATGAACGAGCTCGCCGTTTCGGCGGCGAACACCGCCACCAGCGACGGCGAGGAAGAGCAGGCCGAACTGAGCGAATTGCTCGCCCAGCTCGACAGCATCGGCACGGCGACCAAGTTCGCCGGCGTTGCCGTCTTCTCGTCAGGGTCGGTCACCTTCCAGGTCGGCACGACCAGCGCCGACACGATTGGGGTGACCACCCAGACCCTGTCTTCGGCCTCGTTGACCGATGGCGACGGCTCGGCGGTCGATCTGAGTGGTGTCGACCTCACCACGGGTGCGTCTGCCGCCATTGGGGACATCCGTGACGCTATGGACGAGATCAACAAGTTGCGATCCCAGTTCGGTGCCCAACAGAACCGCCTGGAGCACACCATCACCAACCTGAGCGTCACCTCGGAGAACTTGCTGGCGTCGGAATCCCGCATCCGCGACCTCGACATCGCCGCCGAAATGGTGCAGTTCACCCGCCACCAGATCATGATGCAGGCCGGTACCGCCATGTTGGCGCAGGCCAACATGGTCCCTCAGTCGGTTCTCCAGCTTCTGCGATAACGGGCCCGTCGATGCTCGACGTGCTGAGCTGAGAGAACCTCCCCTTCGGGGGTGGGGCGGACCCTGAACCGCTTCACCCCCCTGTGGGGGATGGAGACTGTCGTTGAAACGGCCGAAAGATCGTCGTCAGCGCAGTGCACGGTTCAGGAGGAGGGTGAGATGGCGAGCAGCATTGGGGGCCTGGCGTCAGGTCTGAATACCAGCGACCTCATCAACGCCATGCTCGCGGCCGAGCGGACGACCAAGAACCGTCTGGTCAACAAACAGAACACCTACAGCAAGCAGCTTTCGACCTGGCAAGATCTCAACAGCAAGCTTGGGGCGCTCAGGTCGGCCGTGTACGCCGTGTCCACTCCCAACAAGGTGGCCAGCGCCACCGCGAGTTCCGATGACGAAACCCTCGTGGCTGCGACGGCCACCTCGAATGCCTCGCCCAGCACCTTTACCTTCCGGGTCAGCCAGCTCGCCGCGGCCCAGCAGAAGATGGCTGCCGGATTCACCGACGTCACCGACGTGGTGGGAGAGGGCAAGGCGCAGGTCGCCTCGGGTCTTGCCGCACTCGGACTGGCCGTGATCGATGCCAGCGGCCTAGATGCCGGCAAGTACGAGGTCGCCGTCACCGAGATCGGTGTCAGCACCGCCACAGTGAGCTTCGGTGGCTATGAGCAAACGGTGTCCAACACCGGCACCATCACCCTCACCGACAACGAGGGCAACAGCGCAACGTTTTCGATCGGCACCCTCGAGGTCGGTAGCGCCAAGATCGGCGTGGTCGACACCAGCGGGGCGACCACCCTCAGCCAGTTCGCGACAGCTATCAACAGCCTCAATGCAGGGGTCTCGGCCGCGGCGGTCAACACCAACGACGGCACGGGCACCCCGACCAAGTTCGTGCTCTCGGCGCAAGAGGCGGGTATCGACCATGCCGTCACGGCGGATTTCTCGAACCTCTCGGGACTTGCGGCCAAGACGTTCGCCACGCTGCGAGCCGCGGCCGATGCACAGCTCACGCTCGCTGACGGCCTTACCACCATCACACGATCAAGTAATCATCTCACCGACGTGATTCCCGGGGTCACGCTCGACCTGCTCGCCGCAGATGGTGCCACCGATGTCACGGTCACGGTCCGTCGTAACGAGCAGACGCTGGTCGATGCCGCGAGTTCGGTGGTGGACGGACTCAACAGCGTGCTCGCCGCGGCCAAGTCGGCCAGCACCGTCAACGCCGAAAACAAGACCGTCGGCACCCTCGGCGGTGATTCGAGACTGCGTCGGTTGTCCTCGACGTTGATCGCGGCCATGAGCTACAGCGACACGACTCAGCAGTTGCAGGTACTGAGCGAGATCGGTATCTCCATGGGTCGTGACGGCCGCTACAGCCTTGACGAGTCCAAGTTTCGTGACGCCATCTCCGATGACTATTCCGGGACGGTCCGCCTGCTTTCCGGCGACGGGATCACCGTGAAGGGGGTATTCGGCACCCTGTACGACACCGTCAAGGAGATGGTTGACGCCAACGGGTTGGTCAGCAGCGCGGTGGGCGCAGCGCAGTCCTCGATGAACAGTCTCAAGGCGCGGTTGCTGGTCGAAGATGCCCGCCTCAGCCTGGTCGAGGCACGTATCCGACGGCAGTACACGACGCTGGAAACCACGATGGCTCAGTTGTCGAGTCAGGCCAACGGGCTTACCCGATCGCTGGGCTGATCCCACCCGCTTCGACTACTGACCGCTAGCCACCCTCGCCCGCCCCCAAAAAAAGAAGCCTCATGTCGCAAGCTGCAATTAACCAGTACGTCAAAAACCGCATGGCGACGGCCACCCCCGCACAGCTGGTCGCCATGCTGTTCGACGGGGCGGTTGCCGCGATGCGCCGAGCCGCAGATGCCGAGGCGGACGGGCGGCGAGCGGAGGCATCCGAACAGCTCGTCAAGGCCCAGCGGATCGTGACCGAGCTTCGGTGCTCGTTGAACTTCGAGGCGGGCGGTCGCGTGGCCCAGGAGCTCGATCGGATCTACGAGTTCGTGTGCCAGCAACTCGTTAACGCCAACCTGGGACGCGACTCGTTGCTGGCCATGCGATGCGTGGAGCTCTTGGTGCCGCTGCGCAACGCGTGGGCCACGGCCTGCTTGGGCCAGCCACCGGTTCCCGGCGACCGCCTGACCGGCTGATGCAGACCGCACGCGACGGATGGGACGCCGCGCTCGATGCGTTGGAGGCGCGGCTCGCCCGCCAAGAAGCGGCGCTGGCGAGTCGAACAATGGAAGGCACCTTCCAGGCACTCGCGCTGCCAACGGTGACGATGAACGAGCCCCAACGGGTACGGGCCCAGGTGGCGCTGCAGCGCATCCAACGGCTCGAGGCCCACATGCGGGTACAACGCGATGAGCGAGATCGCCGTCCGGCGCCGACTCGCGTGTCTCCTTACAGCTGAACCGTGGTTGAGACCGCTAGGGCGTGAAAAAGCAACCGCGGCGCTCCCCGACCTATCCACCAGGTTGGGAGTTTCATTCAAGTAGGTCGATGGTCCTAGTCGATGACTAGACCATGCAGATCTTTACCGATCGCACCCTGGCCGCTCTAGAGATTGGCCTGGCTGGCGAGGCTCAGCGACAGCGGGCCACATCCAACAACATCGCCAACGTCAACACCCCTGGATTCGCGGCCACACGCGTCGGGTTCGAGGGGTCCTTGGCGAAGGCACTCAACGGCAAGGGCAACGCCAAGGTTTCCATCGGCCAGGTGCCGGGAACGCCGTGGGAGAGCCTCAACGGCAATCAGGTCTCCCTTGAGGAGGAGACCACGACGTTGGTCAAGTCCGGCCTGCACTATGAGGCCATCGTCGGCGCCATGAACGCTCGGCTGGGTTTGCTCAGCACGGCGATTGGACACTGATCATGGGCATGTTCTCTGCCCTGGACACCAGTGCGAGCGGCACCAAGGTCAGCCGCATCTGGCTCGATGCCATCTCCGACAACGTGGCCAATGTCAACACCGTTCGTCCCTTCGACGAGGAACCGTTCCGTTCCCGTCTCGTGGTGGCCCAGTCCTACAACAACGGCGACAGTAGAGGGGCGGCGGTGGCAGGCATCGTCGCCGAGGACACGCCCTACGAACTGGTATTCGAGCCGGACAACCCGCTCGCCGGCGACGCCAACAGCACGAACCCGGGCCACATCAAACGGCCGGTGGTGGACCTTTCGGTCGAGATGACCAACCTGCTGATCGCCCAACGCAGCTACCAGGCGAACCTTTCGGTGATGGACCGCATGCGCGATGCCTACAAGGCGGCGCTCAGCATCGGAGTGAAGTGAGATGGCCCTCTCTGCTATTGCCCCCCTATCCGGTGTCAGCTCGCTCGGTGCGCTCAGCCCGATCAGCTCGATCGGCCCGTTAAGCCCGTCGGCCAAGGCATCGCCGGTCAACTCGGTGCTGCCGAGCAGCTTTGCCAACGCCCTGCGCGGTGTGCAGGACTCCATCGACAGCGCCTCCCAGCTGAGCCAGCAGCTCGCGACGGGCGAACTGGCCGACATCCACGAATTCACCGTTGCCTCGTCCAAGGCGCAGCTCGGCGTTCAGCTCACGGTTGCCATGCGTAATCAGCTCCTCAGCGCTTTCCAGGAAGTAATGCGTACGCAGCTCTGACGGCGGGGACCTCGGTCCCTTCCATTTTTCTTGATTCCCGGCCCTGATTCCGTTCCTGCATCCAGGTGGTAAGCGATCTCCCATGGCATTCGACATCGATAGGACACGGGTCCGCATGACTCGGGCCGCCAAGAGCTTCAGCCCGCAGCAATTGTTCATCCTCGCCGGCCTCTCCATTGTCAGTGTGCTGGGGCTGATTTCACTCGTTCGCTGGGTTTCCCAGCCGACGTACAGCGTGTTGGTCTCCGGGGCATCGATGAGCGAGACGGCCAAGGTCACCGCCGCCCTGGACGGATCGGGGATCAGCTACAAGCTGTCATCGACCGGCAGCGGGGTGAGTGTGGCCCAGGCCGATCTCGCTAAGGCGAACATGGCCCTCAACACGGCCGGGGTGACGACCGACGGAAGTCGGCCGGGCTACGACGTGCTCGACGGGCAGGGCTTGACGGTCTCCGACTTCAAGCAGCAGGTGGACTACAAGCGGGCCATCGAGGGGGAACTGGCCAACACCCTCACACAGATGGACGGTGTAGACACCGCTCGAATCAACCTTTCGCTGCCCGAGAAGGCGCTGTTCAAGGATGATCAGTCCGACCCTCGTGCGTCGGTACTCATCGGCGCCAATGCGGCCCTCGATTCCACCGCCGTGCGGGCGATCATGCAGACAGTGGCATCGGCGGTGCCGGGCTTGACCACAGACAATGTGACGGTGACGGACACCACCGGCCAGATCCTCTCGGTCGCGGGGATGGGCGCCGGCGCTGATCCGATGCAGATGGCGCACAAGTTCGAGGCCGCCACCGGCGCCCAGGCGCAGACGATGCTCGACGCGATGCTCGGTGCGGGCCATTCGGTCGTGCGGGTCAATGCAGACATGGATTTCAACGAGACCGAGTCGAAGCAGACCGCGTACGACAAGGAAAACGCCGTGGTCGTAGCTTCCCAGCGGGCCAGTGAGACCTTCCAGGGCGCCAGTGCCACCATACCTATGGGCATTGCCGGGGTTACTGGCACGACGCTGGCCCCCACCACCGGGGCGGACCAGAAGTACGAGAAATCCGACGATGCCAACTCGGTTGCCGTTGGTTCCACCGAGACGCTGACTCGGATTGGTCCAGGCCGGTTGCAGAAGCTGTCGGTGGCCGTAGCCCTCGATCAGGCCACGCTCGACAAGCTGGGCATTGATGAACAGGGCCTCACCAACATCCGCCAGCTGGTGATCGCTGCCACCGGGGCGCAGGTCAACGACGCCAGTCCCGATCAGTCACGTGACGTCGTCGCGGTGCGGGCCCAGATGTTCGACACTGAGGATACCAAGGCCGTCAATGAGGCCCTCGAGGCAGCCGAGTCGGCCGAGTCCAAAGACGCCATGATCCGCTATGCCAAGACCGGCGCTGCGCTGTTGGTACTCGTACTGGTGGCCTTGTTCCTCCGCAAGGGGTTGCGGTCCCGGGGAGATGAGGTCGAGGAAATCGACGGTGCGGCCCTGGCTCGTAGCGCCGAATCCTTCGGGGCGCTTCGTTCCGGGGAGCTCCGCAGCCCGTCGCCGGCGGGGGCGATTCGACCAGCCGCGGCCGCGGGCGAGGACGCCCGTCTGGCCTCCCGTCGGGCCTTGGACCCGGCGACGGAGGTACTGGACCTCATCGACCGAGAACCGGAAGACGTCGCTGCTCTGCTCCGTAGCTGGGTTGCGGATCGGCGGTCGTGAGTCCCATGAGCAGCACGCTGAACAAGACCAGTCGCGAAGACCTCGCCGAGCAGCGTCGCAAGGTGGCCGCAGTACTGGTGGCTCTCGGCCCCGAGCGGGCGGCCAAACTGTTGCGTAACCTCCCGCCGGAGCTGGTGGAAAACCTGGCGCGGGAGACGGCGACTATCGCAACGCTCTCCCACGACGAGAAGCAGGCGGTCCTCACCGAGTTCGCCCAGGAATTGGTAGCTCGACGGCTCATGGCCGAGGGCGGGTTGCCCTACGCCATGGACCTGCTCACCCGTACCCTTGGTCCCGAACGTGCCGCAGAACTCGCCGATCGCCTCGACCCCGGTCGCAAGCGCCACTTTCGATACCTCGCTGAGGCCACCGCCGAAGTGGCAGCCATGGTTCTGACCGCTGAGCCGTCTTCGTTGGTGGCCTTGGCGCTGGCTCACCTCGAACCGGTCCAGGCGGCCAAGATCCTCAAATCCTTTCCGCCGGACAAGCAGGCCGATGTCGCCGTGCGTCTGGCCGGCCTCGAACATGTTCACGCCGATGTGGTCGACGAACTCGATGCGGAATTCCGTACCCGGCTCGTGCCGCTGCTCAACCAGCCGATCTCGGCTTTCGAGGGCATGGAACTGCTCGTCGAGGTGCTGCACTCCTCCAGCCAAGCCACCGAGAAACTCGTCCTCGATCGCATCAGCGAACGGGACCAGGCGCTCGCGGACAGGGTTCGTGACGCGTTGTTCACCTTTAACGATCTCACCCGGCTCGACAACCGAGCGGTCCAGGAAGTGCTCAAGGTCGTGGACACCCGCGATCTCGTGTTGGCGCTCAAAGAGGCCGACGACGAGGTCGCCCAGGCCGTGTTCCGCAATTTGTCCGAACGGGCCCGGGAGAACCTCCAGGAGGAGATCGAGTTCATGCGCAACGTCCGCAAGAAGGACAGCGTGCAAGCGCAGAAGAAGATCGTCGAGGTGATCCGCCACCTCGAGTCCGAGGGGACGATCCAGATCGAGCGAGCAGCAGGCGACGACGTCGATGGGTGACGCCTACGATCGGGGGCCGATCATCAAGGCCGCCACGGTCCAATTGCGGCGCGTCGATCCCCACGCCATTCCGGTCTCGCAACGCATCGCCGAGGCCGAGGACGAGGCTTTCCGGGCCGGATTCGAGCAGGGTTATGCCGCAGGGGGACTGGAGGCCGGTTCCAACCTGGCTATCGCCGGCGAGCGGTTACGCCGTGAGGTACTTGCCGCCGTCGCCGCCCACCGCACACGGGCAGAGCAACACCGCGCCGCCGATGCCGACCAAATCGTGCAACTCGCGCTCAGCGTCGCAGAGTGGGCGGCCCGCCGGGAGCTGAGCACGGTGCCCGCCGCCTTCTTCGCTCGACTCAACGAGGTGATGGCCGATCGTGACCGTCATGTCAGGGTGCAGATCACGACCTCACCGGCAATGGTCGGTCGCACTCGTGAATGGCTAGCTGACGACGAGATCAGGGTCGTCGGAGCCGATGACCTCGACGATGGTGAAGCCCGCGTGAGTCTCGGTGATACCACCGTGTTCGCCACCTTCGCCGATGCTTTCGAACGGGCCCGTTCCCTGGTCGATACCCTCACCGCCGAGCAACATCTCGGCGAGGGTGGCGCCGATGGTGCGGAGCACGACGTTGAAGAGTCCGAAGTCGTCGAGGTGCTCTACGACGCCACCAAGGATGGTTCCTGGTGAGCGCGGCCGGTGTTCTGTCATGGGATCAGGCCGACCTCGCCCAGCGGCTAGGACGAGCGGTTCCGTACCGTTCTGCGGGCCAGTTGACCCGCATGTCCGGTCTTGAGGTCTGCGCCCGGGGGGTCCAAGGGGCGATCGGTGATCTGTTCTGGGTCCACCGGCGACGCCTTGAGGGTTCGGACCCATTGCCGGCCGAGGTGATCGCCGTGCATGAGGGCGAGGTGCGGTTGCTGCCCCTCGGTGGGCTCGATGGCCTTTCCGTCGGAGACTGGGTCGAACCGGCGGGCACACGACTCAAGCTCGAGGTGACCCCGCAGCTCGCTGGTCGGGTACTCGATGCCCTCGGTCGTCCGATAGACGGCAAAGGCGCCCTCGGTGGGCCGCGCCGCCGAATCGATATCGACCGAGCCGTGCCCAATCCCCTGCATCGCCAGCGCATCACCGAACCGCTTTCGCTGGGCGTTCGGGCCATTGACACGCTGCTGTCGTGTGGCCGGGGTCAACGTATGGGCATTTTCGCCGGTTCCGGCGTCGGCAAGTCCACCCTGCTGGGAATGATTGCCCGCGGCGCGGAGGCCGACGCGGTGGTCGTCGGGCTGGTTGGGGAACGCGGCCGTGAGGTCCGTGAGTTCCTCGAAGACGATCTCGGGCCTGAAGGTGCCGCCAGAGCCACCGTCGTGGTGGCGACTTCCGACGAGCCTGCTCTGTTGCGTCTGCGGGCTGCGATGACCGCGACCCGGATCGCCGAGTGGTACGCGGATCAAGGTCTCCATGTGCTGTTGCTGATGGACAGTCTCAGCCGATTCGCCATGGCCCAGCGCGAAGTCGGCCTCGCCGCCGGCGAACCGCCCACGGTCCGGGGCTACACCCCGTCGGTTTTCAACGCGTTGCCCAAGTTGCTCGAACGCGCCGGTCCCCAACCACGGGGCACCATCACCGCTCTGTACACCGTGCTGGTGGAGGGCGACGATCTCAATGAGCCCATCACCGACCATGCCCGGGCGATCCTCGACGGTCACATTGTGCTCAGTCGACGCATGGCCACCGCCGGGCACTACCCCACCATCGACGCCTTGCAGAGCGTAAGCCGTCTGACCGCCAAGGTGTGCACGCCCGATCAGCTCGCCAGCGCCACGAAATTGCGCCGGTTGCTCGCCGCGCTGGAGGAAAGCCGCGATCTCATCGAGATCGGCGCCTACGTGCCCGGCACGAACGCACTGACCGACGAGGCACTGTCGCGCCAGGACAAGTTGCTGGGCTTCCTGCAGCAGCCACGCCATGAGGTATGCCCGGTTGAGGAAGCCTGGCGGCGGCTCGAGGAGGTCCTTCGATGAACGAACGGGCCAAGCGGGTCAAGACGCTGCTCCGGGTGACCAACATCCGCCGCAAGCAGTCCGAGGCCTCCCTCGCCAAGGCAGAGCTCGAACGCCGCGCCGCGCTCGCCCGACAGGCGCACACGGAACAGCGGCTCCGTGAGACGGCGACGCTGCCCGCGGGGACGGTCTCCTCGCTCGATGCGCGGCGCCAGAGTACCGATTTGCGCATCGACGCGGTGCTCAGCGCCACACAGGTGGTGGCCGCAAGTGCCGAGGAAGTCGCGACCGCCCGTCTGCGCTGGCAGGCGGCGGCTCGCGACGAGAAGGTCATGGAAGAACTTGAGCGCCGAGAAAAGGCGGTACTGGCCATCCGCGCCACCCGGGTTGCCGAACGAGCGGTTGACGACGCGCTACGTGCGCGTCGCGCCGAGAGGTTGACAGGAGGGCAACAGGGATGAACGAAGGACTCAGTGGAGTCATGGGCCGCATTAGGCAGATCAGGTCAGTCTTTGGTGCTGGCGGCGGCCCGCTCGGGGTGTCGATCGGTGGCCCTGACGGTTTCGAGCAGATGCTGCGCACCGCCAGCTCGACGCGGTCCAAGAAGGCTTACACCCCGAGCAACATCCGCAAGTTCTCCGCGTCTGATCCGCTGGAGCGCGTCGCCATTCCAAAGGGTACGCGCGCCACCAGCCGGCCAAGCGAACGTTCTCCCCATTGGCCCGATGGCGTACCGTCCGAGGCCGACCAGTATGCGGACGACTTCATCGCCGCGGCGGAAGCAACCGGCGTTCCGTTGCAAGTGTTGTTGGCGGTGGCGAGGGCCGAGTCGGGCTTCAATACCGACGCCGAGTCTGCGGCCGGGGCCGTTGGCATCATGCAGCTGATGCCGGGTACTGCATCGGGTCTCGGAGTCGATCCAACGGATCCGACCCAGAACATCCTGGGCGGGGCACGTTACCTCGCGGCTCAATTCGAGAGCTTTGGCTCCTGGGAGCTCGCCTTCGCCGCCTACAACGCTGGCCCTGGTGCCGTCGAGCGGTACGCGGGAATCCCGCCGTACCGCGAGACTCAGAACTACCTCGACGCGATCAATGAGTTCCTGGACGAGATGACGACGCCAATACCGAGCGTGGTCCAGACCTTGAGCACACAGCGAGCCCCGATGGCCGACATGGTCGTCGACCTCAACGTCGGGACTCGCAGCGATCCGGGCGATTCCGGGGTCGGGGACCTGAGCCAGCAAGCCCGTCACGGGGCGAACTCGTCGGAGATCGGCGCGGTCAATGCTGGAGCTGGTCGCCGTGTCGATGCCGCGGCACCGACGCTGCTGAGCACGCCAGCGGCGCTGGGCGAGCAGCTACTCGCACAAATCCAACGGACCAAGGCCAATGGCGCCAGCGGCCACCGGTTGACTGTTCGGCTCGACCCGCCCGAGCTCGGCCGACTCGATGTCAGCTTCGAGCTGCGGGGCGAACAGGTCTATGTCGTGGTGCGTCCCGAGAAGACCGAGGGAGCTGCTCTGATGCTCCAACAGCGAGAGCGCATCGCCGAGCTGTTCGCCCGGGAAGGCCTGCAACTGTCCAGCTTCGATGTTGGCACCAGCAACCAGAGCCAGGGCGGTGCGACCCAGAATCAGTCCGGCAGCCGCAACTTCATTGCCCCCAACCTTGACCTCACCGAAGTCGCGTTCACGGTCGACCGTGAACTGCGGCTGTGATCCCCGGAGCGCCCTATGCCTCTCATCGTTCCGACCACCAAGACCCCCACGAGCCCGGCCGGCTCGGTCGCTCCCGCGGCGAGTTCCGGCGGCTCATCCGCCCTACAGGGGTTGGGTAGCGACGCATTCATGAAGTTGCTAGTGGCCCAGATGAAATACCAGAACCCGATGGCGCCGAGCAACGGTACCGAGTATCTGGCGCAGATCAGCCAGTACGCCATGGTCGAGCAGTTGCAGAAGGTGAACCAGGGTCAGCAGGAGGTCTCGACCTACCAGCGAGCCATGATGGCCGGCTCGATGATCGGCAAGCAGGTGTCCGGTACCAACGACTTCGGCGTCGCGGTCACCGGACTAGTCACCTCCGTGAACTTTGCGAGCGGCAAGCCCGTCCTAGTCACCACGGGCGGGGACCTCCCCGTCGACCGAGTCGACGAGGCCCGCCTCCCAATGAACGCGGCGGCCACCCCGGCTGCCGTTAGCAGTTCCGCGGCGGCGGCCGCGGAACTGCCCTCAACGTCTACGACCCAGAACGCCTAGAGAGGATTATCAACCATGATGCGATCAATGTTCAGTGGGGTGTCGGGGTTGCGAGCCCATCAGCTCATGCTCGATGTGGTCAGCAACAACATCGCCAATGTCAACTCCAACGGGTTCAAGGCCAACCGGGTGCTCTTCGCCGACACCTTCAGCCAAACCCTGCGTAATGCCGCCGGCGTGGCCCGCAGCGACGCCTCGGTCAACCCGATCCAGGTGGGCTTGGGCGTGACCGTGCGGTCGACGTCAGCGCAGTTCAGCACCGGTTCCTTTCAGCTCACCGACCGTCCCTTCGATACCGCCATCGCGGGTGACGGATTTTTCGTGGTGAATGTGGGTGGCGAGGAGTTGTATACCCGTTCGGGCAGCTTCTCCATCGACGCTTTCGACAACCTTGTGGACGGTTCGGGTGGTCTGGTGCAGGGCTGGTTAGCCGCCGACGACGGGGAACTGGTGCCCGTCGGTGCGCTTCAGACCGTCAATTTCAACCGCTACCAGACGATTCCGGCGCAGGCGACCCAGAGCCTTGGAATCGTTGGCCAGCTCTCGCCCACCACGGAGATTGGTACCACGGTGCAGAGCCTGGCGAAGGTGATCGATGGCCTCGGCGCCGAAAATCAGATCAATGTGCAGTTCACCAAGACCGGGGCCAACACCTGGGATATGAACCTTTATGACGCCGAAGACAACGCCGTAGGTTCCACCGTGGCCCTCGAGTTCGACCCGGCGAGTGGCGACATCATTCTGCCGACCACGCCACCGACGGCGACGTTCACCTCGCCGACCTCAGGCGCGGATCCATTCACCTTCTCCATCGACCTCACGCCGCAAAGCAGCGGTCTGCATCAGTACGGGGCCAACACGGTGGTGACCATCACCCAGGACGGCCAAGGCCCGGGAGCGCTCAAGGACTTCGGCATTGCCGAGAACGGCCAGATCTCGGCGCGTTTCTCCAACGGAGTCATCAAGAACATCGCCCAAATCTCGGTCGCGACCTTCGGGAACAACGAGGGCCTGGAGAAGGTCGGCGAGACCCATTACCGCAACTCGCAGGTATCGGGTGAACCGATCCGGGGGATTGCCGGCGAGAACGATGCCGGCTCGATCAAGTCCGGCGTACTCGAAATGTCCAATGTCGACCTCGCTCGCGAGTTCACCGACCTCATCCTCGCCCAGCGAGGGTTTCAAGCCAGCTCCCGGGTGATCACGACCTCGGACGAGATGATCCAGGAACTCGTCAACCTCAAGCGCTGATCCCAGCAGAAACGGTAGGTGAACAATGATCGCCATAACCCGACTCGACGGTTCCACCCTTGTGGTCAACGCCGATCTCATTGAGACCATCGAACACCACGGCGACACGGTCCTGACCCTGGTGTCCGGCAATCGCTTCGTGGTGCGCGAGGACGTGACGGAACTCACCGACGCCGTGCTGCAATTTCGGGCCAGCGTGCTTGCTGCTGCGGACGCGCTGTCGATGCCCGCAGTGGTCGACTACGCCGCGGCACCGCGTTCGGTCTCGGCGCCTGAGCCTGCCAAGGTGATTCCGATGGCGTCGATGCGTCGGGGCGGGGTGACGGACTAATCAACCGGGTCGGAGCGAGCGGCTTGGCCGCAGCTCCCGACCGACTCAATTTGGCGAAATCCCACAAGCCAATCGGCCCTTAGGTCGATATGGCCTTGCACGGCATCAACCGCTCGGCAACGGCGCGGTCGTGGACGAAAGAAGAGATTGTGGAAAAAGGCTCGATCATCGGGCTACCGGTTGCGATCGTCGGGGTGTTCGTCGGTGCCGCGTTGAAGGGCGCGAACCCGGTGATGCTGTTCACGAACGTTCCGGCGTTGCTGATCGTGGTCGTCGGGAGCCTGGGGGCAGCACTGCTGTCCTCACCCATCAAAGAAGCGAAGTTCGGCACCTTCAGCAAGGTCATGAAGGGTGCGGAGTTCCCTACCGAAGCGACCATCGGCCAAATGGTGTCGATGACCAACACCGCCCGTACCGGTGGCTTGTTGTCGCTGGAAAGCGAAGCCAAGACCATCGCCGACCCTTTCTTTCGCAAGGCGGTGCAGCTTGCTGTGGACGGTACCGATCCAGCAATCCTCCGGAAGGTACTGCGAACGGAGATCAACGCCAAGAAGGAACGGCATAAGGGGCCCCAAGCGTTCTGGACCAACCTTGGTGTGTACGCGCCGACCTTTGGCATCCTCGGCGCGGTGTTCGGCCTCATGGCCACGATGAGCCACCTCGACGATCCTTCCAAGATCGGTCACGGCATCGCTGGTGCCTTCGTTGCCACGTTCTGGGGCGTGTTTCTCGCCAACGCGGTCTACCTGCCGGCCTCCAACAAGCTCAAGCGGATGACTGCCGATGAGGTGGCCTTCATGGAGATGATCGTTGCCGGCGTGCTCGAACTCCAGGCGGGCACCTCGCCTCGGGTGATGGAAGGCATGTTGCAGTCCTACATCAAGATCGACGCCGAGAAAGCTGCATAAGGGACGTCATGAGCTCGAGCAGCGACGGCGGCGATCATGACGAGCCTCATGAGGAACATGAGGAACACGTCAACCACGAGGCTTGGGTCATCCCCTACGCTGACTTGTTGACCTTGCTCATGGCGATGTTCATCGCGCTGTTCGCGATCTCCAACGTCGATGCCGAGAAGTTTCGGCAGATGGCCGATAGCTTCAATCGAGCGCTGCGCTTCGGTAGCGGCAGCAGCGCGACGGTCATCGATCTCGGTGGTTCGGGCGAGATCTTCGCCCAGCCGCTCAGCGAGATGCTCCGAGCAGCGGTCGATGCCGCGGCCAGGGCCGCGGCAGCACTTGACCATCCCGAGGGCAAGGACGCGGCCGTGTTGACCATCCAGACACTGTCCCAAGCGGTGCGCGATGCCGAGAACCAAGCCACCAATGAGCTGAAAGTGCTTGAGGATTACATCAACGCCGAAGCTGCTCTCAGCGGGTTCGCAGCATCGCTGCACACCACCATCGACGCCCGGGGACTCGTGATCACCCTCATCACGGACGAGGTGGTGTTCACGTCGGGTTCGGCCGCTCTCGGCCATGGCGGCATGACCCTCCTCGAGGTGGTCGGGCACGCGCTCGCCACGATCGAAAACCGGGTGCTGGTCGAAGGCCACACCGACAACGTGCCGATCGGGACGGTGATGTATCCCTCCAACTGGGAGCTGTCCACCGCCCGCGCGGGCGCGGTTTTGCGGTTCTTCGAGAACTTCGCATCGTTGCCGACCGGCCGGATGCAGGCTGCAGGTTTCGCCGATACGCGTCCGATCGACACCAACGACGCCGCCTCCGGTCGGGCACGGAACCGTCGCGTCGAGGTGATCGTGGAATCTGATGCCCAACAAATCAAGAACCGCATTCTGGAGGAGGCCGCGCAGGCGTCCGTCCGACTGCAATGACCCGACGACACAACACGCTGAGCCAGGAGCACCACGATGGCCTTGAAGAAGAAGAAGGGCGCCGGCGTCGAGATGGCGGAGGACGCTAAGGACGCGGCGCCAGTCAAAGCGAAAGGCGGTATGGCAAAGGCCATGCTGCTCGGCGCGGGCCTGGTGCTGCTCGGTGCGGCCGGACAACGCTTCGTGCTGGCGGGATCTCCAGCCGAGGTGATCATCGCTCCGCCGGTACAGGCCGATGGTTCCAGTCCCACCGATGTTCCCAAGATCGACTGCTCCAGTACCGAACCAGAGACTGAAAAGGCGGCGCCACATGCCCGTCGGGCTGAGGGATCCGCTGCCACGGGTGGTACATCAGACCTCCCGTCGATGACGATCAACCTCGCCGACGGACGCTTCCTCAAGGTCGGGATCTCGCTGGAGTTGGGTGACGAGGTGGTGACCGCCGACTTCAAGGCCAAGCAGGCCAAGGCGGCCGATGTAGCGCTGAAGTTCTTCAGCGCCAAGACGTTGGCTCAGCTGTCCGTCGATAAGCGCGAGGCCGCCAAGGTGGAGCTCACCTGCAAATTGCGCCAGGCCTATCCGGCCGAGGTGAGGGACGGCAAGGCCGGCGAACCGCACATCATCGGGGTGTTGTTCCGCGAGTTCCTCACGGGCTGAACGGCGTTGCCCCCGGGCCCGCCTCGCGGAACCCAACGAGAACATGTCTGGTTCTGCGCTTCAGTTGCCATGACCGATGTGCCGATAACTAGGACTGAGCCGATGGATTGGCTCGTTCACTCTTAAGGACGAGCGAGCAAGCCGCGGACCCTCAACGGTCCCGGAGATGACGCAGGATCCTTCCGGTGGCGAGAGGCGACGAGAAAACAGAGCAGCCCACTGGCAGGCGCCTCCGCGAGGCCCGCCGGGAAGGCCGCCTACCCAATTCGACCGAGGTGCCCCAGGCCCTCACCCTGATTGCCGCGGTGCTGGTATTGCCCGCGCTCATGGGCAGGATGGGCTCGACCCTGGTCAACGGCTGGCAGCAGACGATGGTGACGGCCGACCCCGTCGATCCCAGTGCAGCCCTGAACAGCCTGCGGAGTATGGCATTGCACAGTGTGCTGCTGCTCGTCCCGTTGGTCGGCGCGGTGGTCGCCGCCGCCATTGCCGCCCGGGCGATTCTCGGCGGCGTCCAGTTCAACAGCCACCAGTTGAAGCCGAAATTCAAGGGCCTCAATCCCTTCCCGGGAATCAAACGGCTGTTCTCGCCGCGTCAGGCTGGCCAGCTCCTCCGACTGGTTCTCAAGCTTGGCGCGCTCGCTGTGGTGTCCTTCGCCATGTGGGACCGGTTCGTGGCCGTGGTGTTCCAAGGCCCATCCAGCCTTGAGGCCTTCGTCAGCAGCGTGGGCAACGCAATTTGGGCGTTGCTGATCGCCGTGATCGGCGTGTCGGTAATAACCGGTGGTGTCGATGGCTCACTGGCGCTGCGCCGCTATCGCAAGGACCTGCGCATGACCAAACAGGAAGTCAAAGACGATGCCCGTCAGTCCGAGGCGAATCCCATGGTCAAGAGCGAGCTGCGGGCTCGCCAGCGCAAGATGTCGCGGATGCGCATGATGGCTGAGGTGGCCCGCGCCGACGTCGTGCTCACCAACCCGACCCATCTCGCGGTGGCCTTGCGCTATGAGGCCGACTCGGTGGCGCCGAAGGTGGTGGCGAAAGGGGCCGGACACATCGCCGCCCGGATCCGCGAGGTTGCCGCGGAGGCAGGCGTCCCCGTGCAGGAGAACAAGCCCCTCGCCCGAGCGCTCTTCCACAACGTGGAGATCGGAGAAGTGATCCCGGTGCAGCTCTACCAGGCCGTGGCTGAGGTACTCGCCGTCGTCTACCGCACGGCGAGCCGTCTGACGAGCGGGGCAGGTGCGCCATGAGCATGGCTCCTTCGCCGGTGTCGGAGATGCGGGGACGTTTCGCCGTTATCGGCATCCCGTTCATGATCGTGGCCATCGTCCTGGTAATGGTCGTGCCCTTACCGCCTGCATTGATCGACCTGCTGCTGTCGGCCAACCTGGCCATTTCGGTGTTGATCATCGTGACCGCGATGGTGATTCGCGATGCGCTGCAATTCTCGGTCTTTCCGGCCTTGTTGCTGGTTACGACGCTGGTCCGACTGGCCCTGAACGTGTCGACCACCCGCTCCATCCTCAGCAAGGGTTTCGGCGGTGAGGTGGTCGAGGCCTTCGGTGGTTTCGTGGTCGGGGGCAACATTGTCATCGGTTTGGTGATTTTCCTCATCCTGGTGGTCATCCAGTTCTCGGTGATCACCGCTGGTGCGGGACGTGTGGCCGAGGTCGGCGCCCGGTTCACTTTGGACGCCATGCCCGGCAAGCAGATGGCCATCGACGCCGATCTCAATGCCGGGCTCATCACCGAGGCGGAGGCGAAGTTCCGCCGGGCCGAGGTTGGCCGGGAGGCCGACTTCTACGGGGCCATGGACGGAGCTTCGAAGTTCGTCAAGGGCGATGCGGTAGCAGGCCTCATCATTGTCGGCATCAACCTGCTCGGCGGTATTGCCGTCGGGGTGATGCAGCAGGGCCTCGGGGTGAGCGAGTCAGTGCAGCGGTTCTCGTTGCTCGCGGTGGGCGATGGTCTCGTCTCGCAGATCCCCGCGCTGTTGATCTCGGTGGCGTCGGGCATCATCGTCACCAGGGCCAGCTCGGACAACAACGACGGCCTCGGTGGCGACCTTTTCCGCCAGTTGTTGCAGAGTCGGCGAGTGCTGGGTATCGCCGCCGCGGTCATGGGGGCTATGGCGCTGTTGCCCGGCTTGCCCAAGATCCCGTTCCTGGCGATTGCCTTCGCCCTCGGTGTGGCGGCCAGCCGACGCAGCGAAGGTGATAGGGCGGGCAGGGCGTTTGCCTCTCCGTCGGAGCTGGCTGGGTCCGAACGTGAAGTCACGACGGCCGAGGACCCTGACGGCCTCGCGGCCCAACTGCTGGTCGAGCCACTCGAGCTTGAGATTGCATCGGACCTCTACGATCTCGTGGAGGGCGCCGGTGGCGGGCTGCTCGACCGGGTCAAGTCGCTACGGCGCCAGATCGCCCGGGAACTGGGCCTGGTGGTTCCGCTGGTGCGGACCCGCGATGACATCTCCTTGCCGGCGAGCACCTACGTCATTCGGGTCTATGGCGTCGAGGCCGGTCGGGGAACGGCGCCTCCGGGACAGGTCCTGGTGCTGGCCGATGGCGCCACGGTGCCTATTGCCGGAACGCCGACGAGCGAGCCGGTCTATGGGCTGCCTGCGTACTGGGTGACCGCCGATTTGGCCGGCCACCTCGAGGCGCAGGGTGCCACCGTGATCGATCGCGGCACCGTCATCGTGACCCATCTGGCGGAGCTGGTGCGACGCAACGCTCCTGAGCTCCTCACCCGTCAGGCCACCCAGCAGCTGCTCGACACGGTCAAGGAACACGCCCCCTCCGTCGTGGGCGATATTGGGTTGTCCGACAGCCTCAGCTTGGCTGAGGTTCAAGCCGTACTACGAGGTTTGCTGCGCGAACAGGTCCCGGTGCGAGACCTCGTCACGATCCTTGAGACCATCACGTCCAAGGCGCGCGAGACTCGGGTGGTTGAAGAGTTGGTGTCCGCCGCCCGTGTTGCGCTCGCCAGTGCCATTTCGGCCCAGGTGGCCGACGAGAACGGCATACTGCACGTCATCACGCTTGAGCCCATGCTCGAACGTCATCTGCTCGAGGCGGTGCAGACCGGCCCATCTGGGTCGTTCCTCTCGGTTCCACCCGAGCGGCTCGAAGACCTCCTCCTCGCCTTCGATCGAATGATCGTCGATGTCGAAAATCTCGGCATCAGCCCGACCGTGATCGTAAGCCAGCAACTGCGCCCCGTGGTGCGCAAGATGCTGGCTCCCTCTCGCCCTCAGCTTCCGGTACTTGCGTACCCCGAACTGGCGAAGTCCCTGCACATCGAACCCGTGGGAGTGATTGACCTTGAACGACAAGATGCACCAGTACAGCGGGTCGACCATTGAGGAAGCGCTCCAGTTGGCCACGGCCGAACTGGGGCGTGATCTCACGGTGGTTCGAGCCCGGCGAGTTTCCTCCAAGCGGACCCTGGGTTTCGGCTCGAAGGTCCGTTTCGAAGTTGATGTCCTGGCCGGCAACGAGGCACCAATGGTGGCGTCGAACAGCTCCGACGGTGAGTTCGGTGGCGTCCTCGCCGGCCTGATCGACAACATCGAGCGGCTTGAAGCCGACCAACATCGGGGCCCTTCGTGGCCCGCCGAGGAGCGCGAGCACCCTGGCCGGTCCGAAATCGGCCCGCCCGCTCGGTCGGCATTCGGCGACGCCGACCTCGCCTCGGGTGCTGGCCAGTACCGGACCAACACCGCGAGTCCTACCCGGCCGGCTGACCGTGCGGCGTCGACGGCCGGTCAGTCACGAATTGATCTCCGTTCGCCGCGGTCTGAGGTGGATGACGAGGTTCTGGCCTCGCTGGCGGGTCGGCCGCCTCGCCGATCCGCAGCCGATGACCTCACCCCGGTGTCGGCCCGGTTGGCCCGGGCGGCCATTGCGCCTGCGGGCGTTGCGGATCAAGGGGCGCCAGGAGGCGCTACCACCAGAGGCGACGTTCGTGCGGTTCGTCCTGCGAGGATGGCGGCAGCGACTATCCCGATGGCGGGAGCGAGCGCCGATGCCCTCGCCCGTGCCGCCCGCAAGGCCGCGGAGCGTGCTGCGTCCGGCCGGGTCGGTGGGCTGCTCGCCGCGGGGGACGAACGTGATTGGCGGGGTGATGCCAGCACTGCTGGGGTCCAACCGGTGGCCGAGCGGCTGCTGGCGGAGCATCTTGAGGTCGAACGCCTTAAGGCGGAGCGGGTGTTGGCCGAAGCGCGTGAGGCGGCCGAAGAGGCTCAAATTGAACGAG
The DNA here is from genome assembly GCA_945906305.1 of Ferrithrix thermotolerans DSM 19514. GTDB lineage: Bacteria > Actinomycetota > Acidimicrobiia > Acidimicrobiales > CAIXPF01 > CAIXPF01. The sequence continues at coordinate 52,594 of CAMDQT010000020.1, forward strand.
GGCGCGTTGAGGAGGCCGAGGCCGAGGCCACGGAGATCCGCCGTCGGCTCGACGCGGAGCGCGAGGTTGCTGAGGCGTGGCTCGTCGCCCGCGAGACTGAGCTGGCCTCACGGTCCTCTCAACCCGTGCCGCCCCGCTCGCCGATGTCGGGCTGGTCCCGCCGGGCGCGGCCAACGATTGACGAGGGCACGGTCGAGGCGGAATGGGTCAGTTCCCACCACGACATCGACCAAACGCCGGCCATTGTCGACTTGGCGGTCGACGATGCGGCAGAGATCGTGCTCAAGGGTGAGGCCGGGCTCGTCATCGAACTCGAACTGGAGCCGAAACGCCCCCCGCTGGTCGCTGAAGGACCGACCAAAAGCGCCCGATCCCGGCCCACCCGTCGGCGGCTGCGAGGTCTGTCCCACCGTGAGCCTGCGTTTGGTGTCCAGGACCACAACCAACCGGTCCCGGCCGACATCGCAATCGGGCGGGATACGCCCAACTCTGGGTCAAGTTCGACCAAGCGCAGCGCAGGGTTGATGTCCTCCCTCGGCTCCGCCCGCGGGGTTGTAGATCAGCCCGTGGGTCGTGTCGAACTCACGAGCGGTGTGCTGTCCTTTGGACTGGACGAACCTGGCTCCACCGAGCTCGCTCTCGGTGGCGAGCCGGGTTGGTCCCTGGAGAACCTCGCGGCGATGGCCTTTCCTCCGGTCGCCCTCGAGGCACTTGGCCGGCTCGACTTGCGAGCCGACGCCGACTGGATGTCCGCGGTCGAGCTGTTCATCCGGGAGCACGTTCCGGCACCAGTGAGCCGGGCCATTGACAGTTCTGGGGTGTTCCTTTCCGGCTCCGACGCCAATTCGGCCCCGGCGATAATCCGCGCCGGTCTGTTGGGTTTCGTGCCCGGGTACATCTTTGTGGACGGCCAGTTCCGTCTTGCCACTTCAATCGAGCTCATGCTTGCGATCCGCACGTGCCTTCCCCGGTGAGGCATCGGGGCCTGGCTCTCATCGGGCTGGGCGTGATCGGGCTGTTGTGTGTGCTGCTGCTGCGAGGCGCAGTGACCCTCGAGGTCGCCGCACAGCGGGCGTTGCTCACCGTATTGGTCCTGGCGGTGGTTGATCGGGTTGCGATGCCTTTGGGTCGGGCCATGCTGGCCACGGGTCGGGTAGCGGCGCAACCGCTGGAGCACAGCTCGATCAACGGAGACCTCGGCGAGAATGAGGGGCGCGTCAACTGATGGCGCGCCTCCAATCTCGTCATGCCAGTCAGGCTGGCGTCGTTCGGCTCGGAGAGGGCGGCTTCGGCACGACCTACCGGTTGTCGGGCCGTCGGGGCAACCAGCCCGTGGTGCTCAAGCTGATGCCAGAACACGACATTCGGGCCCGGCTGTCGGCTCGGCTCGAACAGCAAATCGGGGCTATCACGGCGTTGTCCCATCACGAGGACATGGTCACTATCGCTGCCTGGGGAACGCGCCATGGCCGTTGGTATGTGGCCTTCGAAGAGGCGGTTGGTGGGTCGCTGGCCCAGTTGGTGGACGCGGGCGGGTCGCTAGATTGGCGTCGCGTCGTTCGGCTCGGCGTTCGGCTCGGTCGGGTTCTCGAACTTGCGCATGATCTCGGGGTGATCCACCGCGACATCAAACCGGCCAACATTCTGCTCGATGCTCAGGGCCGCCCGTTGCTGACCGACCTCGGCTTGGGCACGTTGGGGTGCAGCTTCAGCCTGGGCACGCCTGCTGCGGCCGACAGCCTGGCGGTGGCCGCCCCTGAAGCGGCCCGCACGATGAGCTTGGCACCGGAGTCCGACGTCTATGCGCTGGCTGCCACGATGCGCCTGTTGCTTGGCGGCCGTGGACATTCGAGCCGTCGTCGTAGCGAGCCGCCGCCGACCCTGATCGCGCTTTTGGACTGGGCGACGGCCCGTGAGCCAGCACGGCGGACTTCCTCGATGGCGGCGTTTCGGGCCGAACTCGAGCTGCTCGATGACGGTCATCATCGGCCGTTGCACATTCGCCTCGGCGACCGCCTGGCGGGTTGACGCTAGGCGCCGCGCCGCCCCGGTGAGGTCGCGGTTTCAGCCGCCTTGCCGCCACCGCACGTCGGAGCTCGCCGCCCGCGCTCGTAGCTTTGCCCGACCCCGGTTCCGCTACCGCCCGATTCGGCTCGGCCTTTCACGATTGTCCGTGAGATCGTGCCCGCCCGAGCGCGCCGCATACTGATAAGTATGGCACTGCCGTGGTCACAGATTCCCGGCTCCCGGGTGAAGCCGGCCGCGGACGATGCCCTTCTCGGGCTCAAGGACGCGTGCCTGTCCCATCCTCGATTCCGCAGGATCCTCGGGGGCCCGGGCGGCGGCCGAGACACAGGTTCGTCCTGTAGCGAGCGTCAGCCGCCAAGCAGGGAATTGCTCGCTTGCAGCGAGAGGCTGACCAGCCGGTTGAGAAAGAGCGGATAGAACATCAGACTGCTGCCAAGTACCAACAAGGTGATCAGCGTTTTGGCTGGTAAGCCCACGATGAAGACGTTGGTGGTGGGTGCGAAACGCTGGGCGATGGCCAACGTCACCTCGGTGAGGAACAACGCACCGAGGACTGGGGCGGCAATTTGCAGGCTGGCCAGGAGCATGGTGCTCAGCAGGTCCACGACGAGAGAGATGTCGAAGGAGAATTGGGGCATCTTGTCCAGCGGGACCACGTCGAAGCTCAAGATGAATCCCGAGATCAGCTGCCGGAAGGCTCCGGTTGCGAACAACAGGGTCACGAACAACAACCGGGTGAAACGAGAGAACACCGCGACCTGGTTGCCCGACTGGGGGTCGAACAACGCCGAAAGGGCGAAGCCGGAATTCAGGTCGATGATGCTACCGGCCGCCTCGAACGCCGCGAGCAGGGTACTGGCGACCCACCCCATGACAAGCCCGGCGGCGATCTGCCCCGCCGCGAGCAGGGCGAAGCCGCCCAGCGTGGCGGTGCTGGCCGCGGAGGTCGGGCTGGTCAGCGAGGCGGGCGAGATCAACGAGGTGAGGAACAGCGACAGGCCCAGGGCCGTGGTCGTACGGGCGAAGGTCGAGAAGCCGCGGTCGGAAAACACCGGGGCGGCGTACAACCATGCCATGGTCCGCGCCATGATCAGCACGAAGTTGGCCATGACAGCCAGGGAGAGGGCCATTCTCAGCGCAACAAACCCGGAGCGGCTTCGTAGAGCCGGCGGGTGAACTCGACGAGCTGGTTGAGCATCCATCCTCCGCTCAACATCAGCACCATGGCGATTGCCACCACTTTGGGAACGAAGGTGAGCGTCATTTCTTGCACCTGCGTCACGGCTTGTAGCAGTGAGATGACCGTCCCGACCACCAGCGCCACCGCGAGAATGGGCAGCGCCAGCTTGGCGGAGATGATGAGGGCCTGGCGGCCTAGGTCGAGCACAGCGGTATCGGTCATCACTGCTCCAGTAGTGGGTGGGGGGCGGTTCGTGCAGGAGGGGCGCCGGTGTCGGCGCCGCTACGTTCGGAACGAGGCAACGAGGGTGCCGACGGTGAGCTGCCAACCGTCAACGACGACGAACAGCAGCAATTTGAACGGCAGGGAGATGGCCACCGGAGGCAACATCACCATGCCCATGGACATCAGCGTCGAGGACACCACGATGTCGATCACCAAGAAGGGGATGAAGATCACGAAGCCGAGCAGGAATGCAGCCCTCAGCTCGCTGATGACATACGCAGGCACCAACACGGTGGTAGGGACTTCGGACGCGTTGGCCGGCCGTTCGTCGCTCGACAAGGACATGAACAGCTCGAGGTCGCTCTCACGCACTTGGGACAGCATGAAGTCGCGGAACGGTTCGATGCCCTCTTGGAATGCCTGTTCCTGGGTGATCTCACCCTTCAGGTAGGGCTGGAGGGCTTCCTCGTTGGCCTGGCTGAGCACTGGGCCCATGATGAAGAGGGTTAGGAACAGCGACAGACCGACCAGTACGGCATTGGGCGGGGTCGAAGGGAGGCTAAGGGCGTTACGCGTCAGGGTCAGCACGATGGCGATGCGGGTGAACGAGGTCATCAGCAACAGCATCGAGGGCGCCAGCGCGATCAACGTGAGCAGCAGGACGATGGTGAGCGGCTGGCTGGTGACACCGCCGGTCTCTGTCGGCAACTGCAGGGTGAGCGATGCGGGGCCGGGGGTCGTGCCTGCACCGGTGGGGGAATTTGGCGGCGTGGGCGCCGCTGGGGCAGGGACGCCCGTGACCGCCGATCCTGGCGTGGCGCCCGCCGAAGGCGTGGGGTCCAGCGCGGCGACTGTGCTTGGCGTGGGGATCTGCTGTGCGCTCGCCGGCGCGGCATCGAGGAGGACCGCGGCGCTCAGAATGGTCAGCATGACCGCCGTCGCCGCCAACATCCGTCGGAAGGGATGGTGCAGTCCCGTCATGGGTTCACTTCCCCGAGCAGATCGGTGGTGTCGATGTTCTCGACAGTGGGTGTGCCAGGCAGATACTGACGAACCTGGCGCAGCAGCTCGGCGCCGAAGGACACCGGTTGTCCGACGATGTCGCGGGCAGCTTGCTGGTCCGCAGGCGTACCGGGAGGTAGGTCGACGGACTCGTCGGACTCTGCACGGTTCGCAACGTCCACCTCGAGCAGCATCGAGATCTGCGAGTCGGTGACCCCGAAGAGGAAGTGCTGGTCCTGCACGCGGACCAAGATGACCGAGGAGTTGCGACCCAGCGGGGCGCGTTCCACCACGTTGAGGACCGGTTCGGCTCGCGGTGTCCGTGACCAGCGGCTACTGCCGAAGAGCCCCAAAGGGCTCCGCGAGCTACGCGAGCTGCTTGCCGTTGTGGTGCGAGGCCTTGTCCCCATTTGTTTCCGCGACGTGGTCCCGAAGCGCCGGCGGTCGTAGCGCCGCAGCATCTTGACGGTCAGAGCGAGCAGGGCGAAAACCATCCCTGCTTTCATTAGCGTTACCAGGAAGCCCACCATGGTCATGCTCGGTTCTGCTCTACGTCACCCTCGCCGTTTTGACGGCGGTGGTTCGATGGCGGAGTCGACGATCTCGGAAATGCGCACGCCGAATTCCTCGGCAATGGTGACGATTTGGCCGCGCGCCACCAGCTTGCCGTTGACCAGGACATCGACTGGTTCCCCTAGCGCCCGGTCGAGTTCGACGACGGATCCGGGGGTCAGCGCAAGCAGTTGCCGCAATGGAAGCCGCGCCCGGCCGATCTCGACGCACAGCTCGAGTTCGATGTCCGCCAGCAGGCGTAGGTCGCGTGGCTCGCCGGCTTGGGGCGTGGAATGGCTCAGATCGGGGTAGGTCGCCGGGTCGATGGAGAGCGCGCCCTCCTCCTCGCCGCTGGCGCTGTCGTCGCGCCGAGCGCTCGACTCACCGGCTTGCAGTGTGTTGTCCATTGTGGACGTCTCCTCCTCGTGGGTGGTGACCGTGCGGTTCACGACTCACTCAAATCTGCTCGTCGATGGTTCTGGCTGAGCGTCGGTTCAGTGCGGGCAGCGGTGTTTCTGCTGCGGCGATTTCGGCCAGTTCGGCTACGTCGAGCACGTCGAGGACCTCGATGGCGACGCGGCGGCCCGTTGTGCCGTGGCGCACCAGAAGTAGGGGCCGACCTTGGGCCTGTACCACCAGCGGAACGGCTTGGGGATGCTCGAGTCGAATGACATCGCCCACCGCCAGCCGCACGATGTCGACGGCGTTCACCTTGATTGGGCTGAACGATACGGTCAGCTCGACGGGTACATCCTTGACGGCGACTGACATGGTTACCCCACTGGTTTTGGGTTCCAGGGCGAGGCCTGCATCTACGACCGTCGATGAGAGGGCGAGGGTGAATTCCCAGCCCTGGCTGGCGGTGGCGAAGCTGCAACCGATGGCAATGGTGGACAGCGGGATCTGGGCCAGGGGCGACCCCACGTAGGTCAGTCCCGGCGGTTCGATCGTCTCGAGGCCGAGGGCTTCCCACATCGGGCCGAGTGCCTCGGTGAGCCGTCGGGCCAGTAGCGATCGTTCGAATCGGTTCGGGGTGCGTTGTTCACCTTCACCGGGCCCGCCCATCAACAATTCGGCCATTCCGGTGACGACCTGGCGGGGGATGACCGCCACGCCGAGGGGCTGACGGGTGACGGCGGTGCCGGTCGATACCGGGACCGCCACCGTGATGTCGTACAGATCGCATCCGTTGGTGGCCACCTCCCGTGGGTCCACCACATCGAAGCGCACCAGGTTGCCTTGGACATTGCGACGGGTGATCGCCGAAAGCACGAGTGCCACGCGCGTCACACCGAGCTGCAGGGCTTCTATGGCTCTCGCTTTGGCGTCATGGGACAACTCCGACAGCTCGTGGAAGTCGAACAGCTCTACGCCGGACATCTTGGCCAAATCCGTTCCGGGTCAAGCCGCCGAGCCGCTGGTGAGCCGCGACGCGCTCGCCGTGGGGCCCCGGCGTGGCCCTCGGGTGCGCCGCCTAGGAGGCGACGGGTACAGCGTGCTCCAGTGACCGGCAACATCTCCCTAGAGATCGACACAACAAGTCCCCTTCCTTGAGGAAGAAGTTGTTTTTTCTTGTGGCTGGCCGATCATCGATCGATGCGGCGGTGGCTGCCCTTTGGCCCCGAATGGTCAGTGGTCGGATAGGTACAGGCAGACGCGCAAAGGCCGACCGGCTGACCGGTCGGCCTCAGCCCGCGGTCCGCTCCTACCGGTATTGCCCGGTAAGAGTCGGCATCGATCAGGCCCGAAGGAGTTGCAGGACCGTCTGGGGAACCAGGTTGGCCTGGGCCAGCATGGCGGTCCCCGCCTGCATCAAGATCTGGTGCCGGGTGAACTGCACCATCTCGGCCGCAATGTCGAGGTCGCGGATTCGCGACTCCGAGGACTGCAGGTTCTCGGTGGTGACCTGCAGGTTGGTGATGGTGTGCTCGAGGCGATTCTGGGTCGCGCCGAGGGCGGCCCGGAACGAGTTGATCTCGTCGATAGCTTCGCGGACGCTGTCGATGGCGACCGACGCGGCGTTCGCCAGGTCGATGGTGCTGAGGTCGACTGCGCTGCCGGCACCGTCGCTGAGCGAAGCCGAGGACAGCACCTGGGTCGAGATGGCGATCACGTCGGTGCTATTCGCACCGATTTGGAAGGTCACACCGGCGACGCCGAAGACGTCACTGCCCGCGAACTTGGTGGCGCTGCCGATGGTGTCGATCTGAGCGAGCAGTTCGAGAACCTCGGCCTGCTCGGCCTCGCCGTCGCCGGTGGCGGTGTTGGCGGCCGATACCGCCAGTTCGTTGATCCGTTGCAAGATGCTGGTGACCTCATCGAGCGCACCTTCGGCGGTCTGCACGAAGCTGACCCCATCCTGGGCGTTGCGCACGGCCTGATTCAGGCCGCGGATGTCGGCGCGAAGTCGCTCGCTCTTGGCCAGGCCGGCCGCGTCGTCTGACGCCCGGTTGATCCGGAAACCGCTGGAGAGCCGTTCCATCGACTTGTTCAGCATTCCGTCACTGATGGTCAGGTTCCGGTGAGCGGTAACCGCCATCGTGTTTTGGTTGATTCGCAATCCCATTGCACTTCCTCCCTGAAGAACCATTCCCTAAGCGACGCGAACTTCCGTGTCAGCGTTTCCTGATCAATCGGGCGGCAAGCACATCGGCTTCAGGCATGAAATGGGTAAATTGTCCCTTCTCCGCCGACTCTTCAATGCTGGGAATGAGGTTCGTCTCACAAAGCCGTGCCAGCAGCGCGCAGTGCTCGGCGGTGGGCGCATCGCCCAGTAAAGACTTGAATTCGGTCGATCCGAGCTGCCATGCGGCGAAACATTCCGCCCAGTCTCCGGCCGGGGTGGCAAAATCGTCCGCATCGGAGGCCCCGAACCAGTCGAGCCGGTTGTGGAGCTGCCGTTCGAGGCGCCACTGGGCCCGAGAGGCGGGGTCGAGGTGTTCGAGGTCGATGGCATGGCCCAACTCGTGGGCCACGGCGAAGGCGACATGGCGGACGTGCTGGCCGGGCCGTACGTAGATCTCGATGATGCGGTCGGGCCAGATCGTGCGTCCGAGATACCCCGGTTGTTGGGCCAGGAATCGCATCGACCATTCGGGCAGCAGACGCTGCCACGGGTAGCGAATCATGCGCAGCGCGTCCCCGGCCACGGCCGCGGCGGTGGGCGTGGTGAACGAGCTTCTCAGGGTGCGCCTCGGCCTGAGTTGTGAGGCCACCTGGGCGCCATCGACTCGAGAAGGGTGGCCAAATTGCGGGTCGTGTGCCATGACGTCGGCCCTCCGTGGCCGCTTGATCCGGCTGGTCGAGATAGTTCGAGACCGGCGCGTCGAGTCCGTGACGCAGGTCCGTTGGGTAATGGGTGGGTAACCCAACGGCAATAGGACCGCGGTCCTTGAGCGAGCTCGTCGCGTTGAGGCTCCCGATCCCCAATGCGCGGTACTGGCCGTTCCCAAGGGCGGGGTAACGTCGCGTCAGCCGATGCCGCCGGAACTGCTTGTCGTCAGTAACTCAGCCGAACAAACCAGGGCGTGTGCGGCCGCGCTCGCCGAGCAGTGTCGAGCGGGCGATCTGGTGATACTGACCGGCGATCTGGGGGCCGGGAAGACGGCGTTCTGTCAAGGGTTCGGGGCCGCGTTGGGGGTTCCTGGCCCGATCACCAGCCCGACGTTCACCTTGCATCAGCGCCATGAGGGCCGCTTAGTGATGCACCATCTCGACGTGTACCGAATCGAGCAACTTGACGAGACCATCGAGCTGGGGCTGTCCGAGCTGCTCGAGTCCGGCGGTGTCACCCTGATCGAGTGGGGCGACAAAATTCGATTGGCTTTGCCGGCGCGGTATCTCGAGCTCTCGATGGAATTGGGGGAGCGTGATGACGACCGCCGTATTCGGGTCACTTGCGTGGGCGACGGTTGGCAGGACCGTATGGCCGCGTTCACCGAGAGCCTGGCGCTGCGGGGAGTGACGTCGTGCTGATCGTGGGGATCGAGACCTCTTCCACCCAGGTGAGCTGCGCCCTCGGCGGCCCGGACGGCGTGCTGGCGGCCTCCCAGGTGAACCGCGGTCAGCGCCACGCGGAGTTGCTCAGCCCCATGATCGGCCAGCTATGCGCGGCGGCCGGCGTGTCCTTGGACTCGGTGAACGCAGTGGCCGTTGGGGTGGGGCCGGGGCTGTTCACTGGCCTGCGAGTCGGCTTGGCCACGGCAAAGGCCATGGCATTTGGTCTGGGGGTTCCCGTCATCGGGGTGGGTTCGCTTGAGTTGGTGGCCTTCCCTGTCCGTTTCGCTCCGTGTCGGATCGTTGCGGTCACCGATGCTCGCCGGAGCGAAGTTTTCTGGGCTCGCTTCAGTGGCGGCATGGACGGGGTCGAGGCCTTCGGGCCGTCTCAGGTCGGGTCGCCGGCCGAACTTCGCGCTGAACTCGATGCTGAACTCGATGCTGATGGCGCAGGCGCAGGTCATCTTCTGGTGGGTGATGGCGCGCTGCGCTACCGGGAGGTTCTCGCCGCTGACGGCGTGGAGTTTGCTAACTCGGCCCTGGCCCATCCCTCGGCCTGGGCGCTGGTGCAGGTGGCGAGGTCACGGGCATCGGTTTCGTCGACGGTCCCACCGCAAGACGTGCACCCGGTGTACCTGCGTCAGCCCGACGCCGAGGCCAACTGGGTGCAGCGGCCAACTAGCGAAGCGCCGCGGTCATGAGCAAGGTCGGACCAAATGGCGTCGTGCCGCCGCCGGTGCTGGTGGCACCCATGCGCCGTCGGCACCTGCCCTCGGTGTTGCGTATCGAGAAGCAGGTGTATCCAAGGCCGTGGACGATGAGCCTGTACCTGGGCGAGCTGACCCTGCCGACCTCGCGGTGCTATCTGGTGGCTAGACAGGACCATCGCCTAGTCGGTTACGCCGGGTTCATGTTGACCCTCGATGAGTGCCACATCACCACGGTGGCGGTCGATCCGGATCGCCAAGGAAACCGCATCGGGACCCGGTTGGTGCTCGAGCTTGCCCGTCGAGCGGTGGCGCGTGGAGCGACCAGCCTCACCCTCGAGGTCCGTGAGAGCAATACGGCGGCGCAGGCGTTGTATCGCACGTTCGGGTTCGTTCCGGCCGGGGTTCGCAAGGGGTATTACGCCGAGGTCAATGAGGATGCGTTGATCATGTGGGCCCATGACGTCGACACGGCCGGGTACGGGCAACGCCTCGCCGAGATCGAGTCCGGCCTGCCCGACCCGACCATCAGCGAGGGGCTTTGAACGTCGTGAGCAGATCGTCCGTGGTAGTGCTCGGTATCGAGACATCCTGTGATGACACGGCGGCTTCGGTTCTGGCGCGCCGTGCCGACGGCACCCTCGAGGTGTTGTCGTCGGTCGTGTCGAGCCAGATCGATCTTCACGCCCGTTATGGCGGAGTTGTGCCCGAGGTTGCCTCGCGGGCCCATATCGACCGAATTATCCCTGTCCTGGCCGAGGCGATGCGCGAGGCCCACGTGCAGCGCGGCGACCTCGATGCCATCGCGGCCACGATCGGCCCGGGCTTGGTCGGTTCGTTGTTGGTGGGGGTCAGCGCGGCGAAGGCACTGTCGTTGGTGTGGGGAGTTCCCTTCGTCGGGGTGAACCACCTCGAAGGACATCTGTTCGCACCGTTGCTGGAGGAACAGGATGTGGCGTTTCCGTTGCTGGTGCTGTTGGTGTCGGGCGGTCACACAATGCTTCTGGGTATGTTCGGGCCCGGCGACTATCGCTTGATGGGCCGAACCTTGGACGACGCCGCTGGCGAGGCGTTCGACAAGGTGGCGCGTTACCTGGGCTTGGGCTACCCCGGTGGCCCGGTAATCGACCGGTTGGCTACCGAGGGGGACCTCAGCGCTATTGCCTTCCCCCGCTCGATGTTGCACGACGGCCTCGACTTCTCCTTCTCCGGGTTGAAAACGTCTGTCGTCAACTACGTCCGTCGCCATCCAGAGGTGGCCGCCACCGATGTGGCGGCGTCCTTTCAGGAAGCGGCGGTGGACGTGTTGGTGCACAAGGCCCGTCTGGCCGCGTCGCAGATCGGCGCAGTTGGGATGAGCCTGGCTGGTGGGGTGGCGGCCAATACCCGCCTTCGGGCCCGCTGGGCCGCCGCCGCCAAGGCCGATGGCCGTCGTGCGCATCTACCGTCGCTGGCCTATTGCACCGACAACGCGGCGATGGTGGCCGCCGCTGGGCTGTGGCGTCTGGCCGAGCTTGGTCCCACGCCGCTGGACTGCGGTGTCGATCCAAATCTGTCCCTCGCCGCGCTGCTGTGAGGTGAGCGCTCGCGTTTTTGTGGGTCACGGTTTGCCGAGGCACCGGGCGCACGCCTATCGTTAGCACTCGCCACCCGCGAGTGCTAACGAGCACCGCCATTCAATTTGGAGGCTCGATCCATGAACCTTCGTCCCCTCGAGGACCGTATTGTTGTTCGTCCGTCCGAAGCCGAGGAGCGCACGGCCAGCGGCCTCGTGATCCCCGACACCGCCAAGGAGAAGCCACAGCAGGGTGAAGTCCTTGCTGTCGGTCCTGGTAAGCGCTCCGAGCAGACCGGCGCGCTGATTCCCAGCGACGTCAAGGTCGGCGACCGGGTCGTCTACTCCAAGTACGGCGGCACTGAGATCGCTGTGGGTGGTGAGGATCTACTTATCCTCACCAGCCGCGACGTCTTGGCCATCGTCGGCTGATCGTAGGAACCCAATGAGCAAACTGATTGCATTCGATGAACAGGCACGCCGCGCCCTTGAGGCTGGCGTCAACAAGTTGGCCGATGCGGTTAAGGTGACCCTCGGGCCACGCGGCCGCAATGTCGTGCTGGACAAGAAGTTCGGTGCACCCACCATCACCAACGACGGTGTGTCCATCGCTCGGGAGATCGAGCTGGAGGACCCCTATGAGAACATGGGCGCCCAGCTGGTCAAAGAAGTCGCTACCAAGACCAACGACGTAGCTGGCGACGGCACCACCACGGCAACCGTGCTGGCGCAGGCGCTGGTGCGTGAAGGTCTGCGCAACGTGGCGGCGGGCTCCAACCCGATGGGATTGAAGAAGGGCATCGAGGCTGCCGTTGCGGCGGCGGTCGAGTCCATCAAGGCGCAATCCACCGAGATCGGTGGCAAGCAAGAGATCGCCCAGGTCGCAGCCATTTCCGCTGCCGACCCATCCATTGGCGAGGTCATTGCTGAGGCCATCGACAAGGTTGGCAAGGACGGTGTGGTCACCGTCGAGGAGTCGAACACGTTCGGCACCGAACTTGAGTTCACCGAGGGCATGCAGTTCGACAAGGGCTACCTGTCCCCGTACTTCATGACTGATCCTGAGCGGCAGGAAGCCGTGCTGGAGGATCCATACATTCTCCTGCACCAGTCCAAGATCAGCTCGATCAAGGACCTGCTGCCCACCCTGGAGCGCGTTGTGCAATCCGGCAAGTCGTTGCTGATCATCAGCGAGGATGTCGACGGAGAGGCTCTGGCCACCCTGGTGGTCAACAAGATCCGTGGCACGTTCAACTCGGTGGCCGTGAAGGCCCCAGGTTTCGGTGACCGCCGTAAGGCGATGTTGCAGGACATGGCCGTGCTCACTGGCGCAACGGTCATCGCCGAGGAAGTTGGGCTCAAGCTCGACAACGTCACGCTCGACCTGCTCGGCCGGGCCCGCAAGGTTGTCATCACCAAGGACAACACCACGGTGATCGATGGTGCCGGCAGCAGTGACGACGTTGCGGGTCGGGTCGCCCAGATCCGCCGCGAGATCGAAGACACCGACTCCGACTGGGACCGCGAGAAGCTGCAGGAACGTCTGGCCAAGCTGGCTGGAGGCGTTGCGGTGATCAAGGTCGGCGCCGCCACTGAGGTGGAGCTGAAGGAGAAGAAGCACCGTATCGAAGATGCGCTGTCCGCAACTCGGGCCGCCATTGAAGAAGGTGTGGTCGCCGGCGGCGGTACGGCCCTGTTGCGGGCTCGTACTGCGGTTGATGCGGTCGTGGCCACCCTCGAAGGCGATGAGAAGGTGGGCGCAACCATCGTGTCGCGTTCGCTGGATGCCCCGGCGCGGCTTATTGCCGCCAATGCCGGTTATGAGGGTGCGGTCATCGTGGCGCAGGTTGCGGCTTCGGAAGGCTCGATCGGCTTCAACGCCGCCACGGGCGAGTTCGAAGACCTCGCCAAGGCTGGTGTCATCGACCCGGCCAAGGTGACCCGAGCGGCATTGCAAAATGCGTGCTCGATCGCCGCACTGCTGTTGACTACCGAGGCGCTCATCGCCGACAAGCCGGAGCCCGCTGGGGCCATGCCGCCTGGTGGCGGTATGGGCGGTATGGGTGGTATGCCCGGAATGATGTGACGCTGTCGG
>CAMDQT010000021.1 GCA_945906305.1 Ferrithrix thermotolerans DSM 19514
GGATGACAAGTCGTGGGTCTCGTCCGGTCCGAACAGCCCGTTGGCCTTAGCGAAATTCTTCGGCATCGGCTGTGGTTGGTCTGCCGCCTGCGCCTGCGCGCAGGCCAGGGTCACCGCTTCGAGGTACGGCGACGGGCGGCGTTGGTTGGCCACACCGCGTAGTACGCGCGTCGCGGCCCAGGTGCAGACCAGCAATTCACTCGCCCGGCTCAACGCCACATAGAACAGGCGGCGCTCCTCTTCCGCCCGAACGGTGGATGCGGGGACAAAGCCGTCCTCCACCCCCGCCACGATGACCGCCCGCCACTCCCGGCCTTTGGCCCGGTGAAACGTACCGACCCGTACGGCATCGGCCGAGATGGCCTCATCGGCTGTTGCCGTTGCCGCCCAACTGATGAACCCGGCGGGGGTGGGATGAAGATCGAGTGCCGCGTACTCCTCGGCCAGCACGATCAGGGCCGGATCGTCGAGTTCCTGGAGGAGTTGGCCAAAGGTGATGCCCTGGGCAAGCTGGGCCAGGGCGCGTCGCGCCGCCAGATCAGTGCCACCGGCGCGCGCCGCGGGGATGGCCCGCCGTCCGAGCCCTTCGACGAGGGCCCGCACTTGGGCATTTGTTCGTACCAGCACAGCCTGGTCCCGCCAGCGAATCCCGTGGTTGGCCCAGCGCCGCAGTTGATCGGCGATGGTGGCCAACTCATCGTCCTCGTCACGGCAGCCAATGACCCGTGGCGCGGGGGCTTCCGGGCGTGCCAATGAGGGTTGAGGGGCTTGGTGGCCGCCAAGTGCGGCGCTGGCAACGGCGACGACGGCGGGGCTCGAGCGGTGGTTGGTGGTCAACTCCACCACTTCACCGCCATCGAGCAGATCGGTGAGCCGGCCGAACAAGGTGGGGTCAGCGCCGTTCCACCCGTAGATGGCCTGGTTCACATCACCGACGGCACACAGATCTCGTCCGGTACCGAGCCAAGCCTGCAAGAGGCGAAATTGCAATGGGTTCAGGTCCTGAAACTCGTCGACGAAAAGATGACGGAAACGCCACCGCTGGGCATCGGCAAAGGACTGATCGGTGCGGAATGCCTCGGTGCATCGTTCGAGCAGATCATCGAAGTCGATCAGTTTGGCCTTGTGTTTGGCCGCTTCGAGCTCGGCGTAGAGCGACCCGACGAGTTCGGGGTCAACGCCGAGTTGACGTCGGCGCTGGCGGGCGTCGGCGTAGCGGTCTGGTCGGATCGAACGGGAGCGGGCCCAATCGATCTCCGCCGCCACCCTGGTGAGTGTGGCCAGATCGAGGCGCGGTCCAGCGATGCGTCGCAGCAGGCCCATCCGGTCCGTGAGCAAGGTGGGCTCGGGTTGACGTAGATCGTGCCACCGGGTTCGCAGCTGACCCAGGGCGATGGCATGGAACGTGCCGGCTGCGGGCAGGTCGCGCAAGCCGAGCTGACTAAGCCGGCCCCGTAGCTCCGCGGCAGCCTCGCGGGTGAAGGTCACACAGAGTGCTCGCCGCGGATCGAGATCGCCCATGGCGGCGCGGTAGGCGACCCGTCGGGTGAGCACACGGGTCTTGCCCGACCCAGCGCCAGCCTTGATCACCAGGGGTTGAGAGGCGGTGGTGACTGCGTGGCGTTGCTGCGGGTCGAGACCGGCGAGCAGCGAGGGGGCAACCACGGGTTGGAGTCTACGGACGCGCCACCAGCCGCGCTGGCGGCACAGAGGACGCGCCCCACCCACCCGGCGTTAGGGTGAAGCGGTGCAGCCGCTGCCCCGGGCCCGCTTCGAAGCGCTCGTGGTCGACGCGCTGGACCTGTTGGCCGAGGAGCTGGTGGAACTCATCGACAATGTCGTCATTACCGTGGCGGACCGCCACCATGAGGAACCAGAGCTGTTGGGTCTCTACGAGGGGATCCCGCTGACCGACCGCCACGATTACGGCGCGTTGATGCTGCCCGACCGCATCACCATCTACCGTCTGGCCTGCTGCGATATATGCGCCGACGAAGACGAGTTGGTCTGGGAGGTGGCGGTCACCGTGGTCCACGAGATCGCCCATCATTTCGGCATCGAGGACGATCGTCTCGAGGAACTCGGCTGGGCCTGATCGCCATCGCCGTCAAGGGTTGGGTGGCGTCGGCATGGGCTTGATTCGCCTACGCTTGCCGGGTGGCCTTCTCCGAGAAGATGTTGCAGCCCGGCGAAGAGGTCATCGTCGAACTGCATCCGCATTGGTGGGCCCTCATCGATGCGGTCGCTGCGCTGGCCGTGGCGGTGGCATTGGGGGTCGCCGCCCTGGTGGCGGGTATCGAGGTGTTTCGCTGGGTCGCGCTGGGGGCGCTGGTTGTGGCCCTCGTGTTGTTTGCGCATCGCTACCTGCGCTGGCAGCGGACCATTTTCGTCGTCACCAGCGAGCGGGTCATCTTCCAACAGGGGATAGTGGCGCGCCGCGGCACGCAGATACCGGTCGAAAAGATCAATGCGGTGGACTTTCAGCAGTCCATCTTCGAGCGGCTCATCGGGGCCGGCGATCTCGTGGTTGAGTCCGGTGCCGAACAAGGGGTCACCACCTTCAACGAAATTCGTCGTCCGATGCAGGTCCAGCACGCCATCCAAGAACAGATGGACCGACACGAAAAGATGGCCCATGGCGGTGGCTATCGGGCGACGGCGCCCGAGCAGATTGCGCAGCTAGCCGATCTCCGCCACCGCAGCCTGATCTCAGACGCCGAGTTCGAGACCAAGAAAAACGAACTTCTCGGACGGATGTGAGCGAGCCCGGTCTGGCCCGTGCCGTACGCGTGGTGTCCCTCGTGCCGTCCCTTACCGAGTCGGTGCTCAGCTGGGGCGTGACCCCGGTGGCGTGCACCCGCTTCTGCGAGCAGCCGTTGCTACGCCAGGTAGGTGGAACCAAAGATCCCGATCTCGATGCCATTGTGCAATTGGCACCGGACTTGGTGTTGTGGTGCGAGGAGGAGAACCGTCTCGAGGACTACGAGGCCCTGGTGGCGCGAGGATTGCGTTGCCACAGTGTCCGCATCGACGCCGTGGATGAGGTGGCCCCCGCCCTCGAGGGCGTCGCCGCCGAACTCGGCCTCGACGGCGCGGCCACCGAACTTGCCCCGTTGCCGGCGGCGTTACACCCGCCGGTGCGGCGTCGGGTCTTCGTGCCGATCTGGCGTCGCCCGTGGATGACCGTGTCGGGCGGTACCTACGCGGCATCGGTTTTGCGCCATCTCGGGTTCGATCCGCTCTTTGCGGACCGCAGCGTTCGCTATCCCGAGGTGAGCCTGGCCGAGGTAGCCGCAGCTCGACCGGACTTGGTGTTGCTTCCTTCGGAGCCCTATCCGTTCAAGGCCCGCCATGGTGGCGAATTCGCCGCGATTGCACCATCGATGCTGGTGGACGGTCAGGACCTGTTCTGGTGGGGGACTCGCACGCCGCAGGCCCTGGTCCGCCTGGCCAACGCTTTGGCCTGAGCTTCATCGGCGCGGCCGACGTGCGGAGCGAGGGCGTCCGCAGTGGGCGGCTAGCCTGACCGCTCGTGGCTTCGGGGACGGTCGTGGCGAACGGTGTGGAGCTGTATTTCGACACCTTGGGCGAAGCCGACGGTGCGCCAATGCTTCTGGTGGCAGGCCTGGGGGCACAGGCCATCAGCTGGCCGGACGAGTTCTGCTGGGGTCTGGCTGACCGGGGATTCTTCGTCATCCGATTCGACAATCGAGACGCTGGCTTGTCGCAGTTTCTGCACGAGCAGGTCGATCTTGCGGCGGCGGCAGGCGCGTTCCTCGCTGGCCAGCCGGTCGATGCTCCGTATCTCCTCACCGATCTCGCCGCGGATGCGGTTGGTTTGCTCGACGCTCTCAAGGTGCATCGGGTCCATGTGCTGGGCTCGTCGCTGGGCGGGATGATCGCTCAGACCATCGCCATTGAGCACCCTGATCGGGTCCAGTCGCTGACCTCGCTGATGTCCACCACCGGGGAGCGCGACTATCTGCTACCCGAGGACGACGTTTTGTCGTTGTTGCTGGAGTCCGTCGGGGATTCCCTCGATGACGCCATTGCTTCCGCCCGCCGCTGGGCGGCTGAGGTCGGCAGCCCCGATCATGTCGACGACGAACTTGTGGTCGCCACGGCGCGCCGGGCCTATGAGCGCTCGCCTCGACGCGACGGGACCTTGCGTCAATTGGCGGCGTTGGTGGCCTCACCAAGTCGTGAGCTGGCGCTGGCCGGGCTCGACGTGCCGACCCTGGTCATTCACGGCACCGCCGACCGGTTGATCCGTCCCGTCGGTGGTCGACGCACGGCCGAATTGGTGCCCGGTGCTCAGCTGTTGGAACTCGAAGGGATGGGCCACGATCTGCCCCGGTTCTTTTGGGCGCCCATTATCGAACACGTCACGGCGCTCGCGGCGCGGAGCTGAGACCCTCGTCGATGAAGGGGGACGCCGTAGCCGTGCGGGCTAGCGTTCGCGGCGGAACTGAATCGTGTTGGGAGAGGTTTCTACTATGGGTCCATTGAGCGGCATCAAGGTCGTGGAGTTGCAGGGAATCGGCCCGGGACCGTTCTGCGGGATGATGCTGGCGGATATGGGCGCGACCGTTATCCGGGTTGATCGAGCGGCCAATGTGCCCGATGTCGCCCCGAACGCGCCGTCGTTGGACATCTTGGCGCGCGGCCGTCAGTCGATCGCAGTGGACCTGAAACATCGCGACGGGGTGGAGACCGTGCTCCGGCTCGTTCAGGGCGCGGATGCCCTCATCGAGGGGTTCCGGCCCGGTGTGATGGAACGTCTGGGGCTTGGTCCCGAGGTGTGCCTGGCTCGCAACCCGCGGCTGGTCTATGGCCGGATGACCGGCTGGGGTCAGGAGGGTCCCTACGCCCAGATGGCCGGTCACGACATCAACTACATCGCGCTGGCCGGAGCGTTGGCGCACATCGGCCGTGCCGGTGAGGCCCCCGTGCCCCCGTTGAACCTCGTGGGCGACTTCGGCGGCGGTGGCATGTTGCTGGCCTTTGGTATCGCCTGCGGTCTGGTGGAAGCCAAGCTGTCCGGGATCGGCCAGGTGGTGGATGCCGCCATGGTCGATGGGTCCGCCATTCTCATGACCATGTTCGCGGGGATGTTCAGTTCAGGCGCCAGCACGGAGCGTCGCGGCGAGAATCTGCTCGACACGGGGTCGCATTTTTATGACGTGTACGAGACCGCCGAGGGTGAGTACGTCAGCCTCGGGTCCATCGAGCCACAGTTCTACGCCGAACTGCTGCGACTGTCGGGGCTCGGTGAACAGCCGGACCTGCCCGCCCAGTTGGATCAGGGGCAATGGCCGGCGATGAAGGACCGAGTGGCCAGCCTCATCAAGTCCAAGACCAGGGCCGAGTGGTGCGAGATCATGGAAGGCTCCGACGTGTGTTTCGCCCCCGTGCTGACGATGCGCGAAGCCGCGTCGCACCCCCACAACGTGCACCGCGAGACCTACATCGAGGTGGCCGGTGTCACCCAGCCCGCCCCCGCTCCGCGGTTCTCTCGCACCGCGCCTGCGGTTCAGGGCCCACCGGCTTGGCCTGGTCAGCACACTGACGAGGTGCTCGCGTCGTTCGGATTCAGTGCGAGCGAGGTCGTGGCTTACCGGGCGTCGGGAGCAGTGAAATGAGCGTCAAGGCGTGAGCTGGACCCACACCGCCTATCCCCAGCAGGTGAGTTTCGGCGAAGGAACGTCGGATCGTCTTCGCCCGATGCTCAAAGATGTCGGCAGCCGCCGCACCTTGGTGCTGAGCTCGCCGTCTGTGCCTGTCGACCGCATCATCGGTGGTCTGGGCCGTTCTGTGGTGGCGGTGTTTCGCGATGCCCGGCCCCACGTGCCGGTGCCGACAGTGCGTGCGGCGGTGCAACTGGCGCGCGCCGAGAACGTCGATACCGTGGTGTCTGTTGGCGGGGGTTCGGTGATTGACCTCGGCAAGGCCGTGCTGTTCTTTCTCGAACAGGAAGCGGGTACACCGGGCATGACCTTCGCTGACCGGCCGTTGCTGACTCACATCGTGGTACCCACCACGCTGGCCGGAGCAGAGGCGAGCCCGGTGTTCGCCATGACCGATCCTGCCTCCCGACACAAGCAAGAGGCCCTCAGCCCGACGCTGGTGCCACGGTGGGTGGTATACGACCTGAACCTTGTCTCGCTCACCCCGACCGCGGCCCTTATGGCCTCGGGGATGACGGCCCTAGGTCATGCGCTGTCCGCCGTGCTGTCTCCTGGCGGACCTGAGGCGGCAGCCTTGGGTCTGTCGGCGTTGGGCCGCCTCTATGCAGCCTTGAGCAACCTCGTGCAGGACCCCAGCGCCTTGCCGGCCGCAGTAGAGGCGGCGGTTCTGGCGGCTCGTGGGGCGGCCAACAGCCGGTCCGACCTCGCCTCGGCGCTCGCGCTGTTGCTCGGCGGTCGCTGTGGTATCGAGCACGGCGTGGCTGAGGCGTTGGTGCGGGGCCCGGTGTTGCGCTTCAATCAGGATGTGCTGGGCGAACGCGGTGAACAAGCCGCGTCCTTGCTCGGCCGGTCCGATCTGGCCGAGGCCCTTGACGAGCTTCGCCAACGCTGTGAGTTGCCCAACAGCCTCACCGGACTCGGCGTTCAGCCCGAAGACCTCGCCGCGGTGGCCCGCATGGTGCAACAACATCCGTCATTTCGTTCCAATCCCCGCCCCGTTGGTGAGGCGGACATCGTGTCGTTGCTGGAATCGGTCGGCTGAAGCGCGGCGCCGCGCCGATCACGGCCTCGATGCTCGGCTCGGCTGGGCGGCCGAGCCGCGAATGGCCTGCATGACCGCGTCGACGTCGGTGAGATCACCAAAGGTGGCATCGGGTCCGTGCCATTCGAGTTCGTCGATTCCAAAGCGACCGGTCGCGACGGCCACCACCCGGGTTCCGCTCTGGCGGGCCGCACTGATGTCCGCCGGGGTGTCGCCGATCACGACGGAGTCAGCCGCTAGGAACCGGCGGCCGTAGCGTTCCGAGGCGCTGGCCAGGGCCTGTTTCACCAACGCCGGCCGGTCTGACGCTTCGTCGCCGAACGCGCCGGCGGGGAAATAGTCGCTCAGCCCCGCGCCGAGCAACTTCAACTCGGCTACCGAGCGAATCGAGCCGGTCGCGATCGCCAGCGCAATGCCCGCGGCCTGGAGTTTCTTGAGCAGTTCCGGCGCACCGGGAAGGACCCAGTCGGCACGGTCATGCGGGTCCACTCGTCGGTGGTAATAGCGACCGAGGACACTGGACCACTCGGTGAAGCGCGACTCGGCCTCGGTTGGGTCGGTGCCGAGCCGGGCCGTTACCTGGTCGTAGAGACGCCGGTCCACCGCCCCGGCGAGTTCGAGGCTGGCGATGTCGATCTCGGCCCCGAACACCACCTTGGTGGCGTGCTCGAAGGCGGCGTGGTGCACCGGGTCACCCACGCGTATGAGGGTGCCGTCGAGATCGAACAAGGCGACGATGGAACGATTCGAAGCCATGGTTGGATCATGGCAGCCTTGGACGCTCGGCGTGGCGTCCTGGCGGGGGGACCATCGCCGCTACCATCGGTGGACGGTGACGCTCCTCTACGTGCACGCGGTGTGGGCCTGGGTCGTCGTGATCGGCAACGGCGTGGCCGGCGTGTGGGCGTTGGCCGCCCACTGGGTGCAATCGCTGCGCGTGCGAGCCCTGTGGTGGTCGGTGACCGTGGTCGAGTTGGCCATCTCCGTGCAGGTCACGCTCGGCGCCACGATGGTTGGGGCGCAGGGGGCCCAGGTGGGATCGATGCACGTTGTCTACGGGTTCGTGGCGTTGATGACGGTGGCCATCTTGTACGCCTATCGGACGCCACTGGCCACCTACCGCTACTTGCTCTACGGCTTCGGGGGGCTCTTTCTGATGGGCCTCGCCATCCGAGCCATGTTCCTCACCCCGTGAGTCTGCGGCGTTGATCGAAATTGTTCTCGGCTGGGCTCAGCCCGCGAGCCGCTTTTCGAGTTGGCGGAGTTCCTCCCGCAAAGACTCCGGCAAGCGAGACCCGATGAAGTCGTAGTGCTGCTCGTAGAGCGGCAACTCCTCGCGCCAGGCGTCGTTGTCCACGGTGGTGAGCGCGGTCATGGTGGCGGTGGTCAGGTTGAGTCCGCTCACATCGATGGCGTCGGGCGTGGGGACGTTGCCGATTGCCGTCTCGGCCGCTTCCGCGGTGCCATCGAGCCGTCCGAGGATCCACTTGAGCACCCGGCCGTTGTCGCCGTAACCAGGCCACATGAACTGACCGTTGGAATCTTTACGGAACCAGTTCACCCAGTAGAGGCGGGGCAGCTTGGCCTGATCGGCGCCCGCGCCCAAGCTCAGCCAGTGCTCGAAGTAGTCGCCCATGTTGTAGCCACAGAACGGCAGCATGGCGAAGGGATCGAAGCGAACCTCGCCCACCTTGCCCGCCGCCGCTGCAGTTTTTTCCGAGGACATGATCGAACCGAGAAACACGCCGTGTTGCCAGTCTCGGGCCTCCGTTACCAGCGGCACGTTGCTCGCTCGGCGGCCACCGAAGAGGATGGCCGAGATCGGCACGCCTGCGGGATCCGCCCATTCGGGTGCGCACGAGGGGTTCTGAGCCGCAGGTGCGGTGAAGCGGGCGTTGGGATGCGCGGCCGATACGTCCGAGGAGGGGGACCAGTCCTGACCTCGCCAGTCCTGCAGATGTCCAGGCGGTGGGCTGCCAATGCCTTCCCACCAGATGTCACCGTTGTCGGTACGAGCAACGTTGGTGAAGATGGTGTTCCTGGCGACTGCGGTCATCGCATTGGGGTTGGTTTCCATCGAGGTGCCCGGTGCCACCCCGAAGAACCCCGCTTCAGGGTTGATGGCGTACAAGCGACCATCGGGGCCGAACTTCATCCAGGCGATGTCATCGCCGATGGTCTCGACCTTCCAACCCGCAAGGGTGGGGATCATCATCGCCATGTTGGTCTTGCCGCAGGCCGAAGGGAACGCGGCCGCGACATAGCGCTTCTCACCGTTCGGTGGGGTGACGCCGAGGATCAACATGTGCTCGGCCAGCCACCCGTCCTCGCGTGCCATCGTGGAGGCGATACGCAGGGCAAAGCATTTCTTGCCGAGCAGGGCGTTACCGCCGTACCCCGACCCGTAGCTCCAGATTTCGCGGGTCTGGGGGAAGTGGGTGATGTACTTGGATTCGGCGTCGCAAGGCCACGCGACGTCGGCCTGGCCCGCGGCCAAGGGCATGCCGACGGAATGGACGCACGGTACGAACTCGCCCTGCTCGCCCAGCACGTCGAGGGTGGCCTGACCCATGCGGGTCATGATCCGCATGTTGACCACCACATAGGCGGAGTCGGAAAGTTGAACGCCGATGTGGGCAATCGGCGACCCGAGCGGCCCCATGGAGAAGGGGATCACATACAGGGTGCGACCCTTCATCGAGCCAGTGAACAGGCGGATCATCTCGGCCCGCATCTCGGCCGGTTCGCGCCAGTTGTTGGTCGGCCCGGCGTCGATCTCGCGCTCAGAGCAGATGAAGGTCCGGTCTTCAACCCGAGCCACGTCACTTGGGTCGGACAGGGCGAGATAGCTGTTCGGGCGAAGATCTTCCGACAGCCGTTCGAAGGTTCCGCCATCAACGAGCAATTGGGCCAGGCGCTCGTACTCCTCGTCCGATCCGTCGCACCACTCGACTGCACAGGGCTGCAGAATCTCTGTCCAGTGGTTGACCCACTCGATGAGTTTGGTGTTTTTGGTGGGCGGCATTACCCCTCTTCCGACGTCGTTGTCGTGACTTGTTCCCAGGTGCAGCAGCCCACGAGCGAGCTGTGTTCCTCCCTACGGTGCCGGGGTTCGACTCCGTAGATATTGAGGCAATCTAGCATCGGCATCTGAGATGGCAGGTGGACGATTCCGAGCCGCTTCTGTGGCTGAATCGAACCATTACATCGAGGCGGTGCTCCGTCAAAGGGCCGATTCTCCCGTGTCGGAGAAATCTCAGCCCGACATCCGCTCCACTGGACCGGGCGTCTGCATGTCGATCTCCGAACCGAGGCGGAGCCGCACGGCGCGGCCGCTTTCGTCGAGGTCGAATACGACGCGTTGGCCCTGGCGCACCATCCGCAGAATAGAGCCGACGAGTGCGTCGACGCCGAGCTCGATCTCTGCGAGGTCGGTATCGCGCAGCAGGCTGCCGGTCTTCGTTCCCGGGTCGTAGGACTTGATCACCCCTTGCACAGCCCCAACGCTACCCGCCCGCCCGGCATTGCCCGCTAATCTGCGTCGCGATGAGCCCGGAGCGCGACACCGCGGGCGGGGATAGCGCGCCGCTTACGCTTCGCGACTTCGCCTCAATGCCCGCCAGCGTGTTGCGCGGCGTAGGTCCGAAGAAGGCTGATGCGCTGGCGCAACTCGGCATTGAGTCGGTGCTCGATCTGATTACCCATTACCCGCGTCGCTACGTGGACCGCACCCGCGAGGCGCTCGTTTCGGAGTTGCAACCGGGGGAGCAGGCAACCGTTGTCGTGCGGGTCGAGCAGGCCACCACCCGCCGCACCAAACGCGGCCAGGCCATGACCACGGTTCGCTGCGTCGATGGTCAGGGCAACTCCTTGGGGGTCAGTTTCTTTGGCCAGGCGTGGCGCGAGCGGCAACTCACCCCGGGCTCACTGGTTGTGGTGTACGGCAAGCTGGAGCTGTTCCGTGGGGCCCGCCAGATGACCTCGCCGGTGGTCGACCTGATCGGTGACCGCACGGGCCGAATCGTGCCTATCTATCCGCAATCGGACAAGGCGGGCATGTCGACCTGGGAGATCGGCGATCTGATAGATGAGGCCCTTCGGCGGGTCGACGCTCGCCGAGGCTTCGCCGACCCGTTGCCGGTTGCCATCCGCCAACGACTGGAGTTAGTTGGTCGGGGCGAAGCGCTGCGCACCATCCACGCCCCGCCGTCGCTGGCGGTGATGGCTCAGGCCCGTCGGCGGCTGGCCTTCGACGAGTTGCTCCGGGTACAGCTGGCCCTGGTGCAACGCAAGCGCCAAATCGAACATGCCGCGCAAGGCATCGTCCACGAGGTCGACGGTACGCTGCTGGAGCGCTTTTGGGCCACCCTGCCCTTCACCTTGACCGGGGCCCAGCAGCGCGTCATCGAGGAGATTGCCGTCGACTTGGCTCGACCGCTGCCGATGCACCGTCTGCTGCAGGGAGACGTTGGCTCGGGCAAGACCTTGGTTGCCGTGGCCACCTTGCTCATGGCGGTGCAAGGTGGCAACCAGGGCGCGCTGATGGCGCCCACCGAGGTGCTGGCCGACCAACACGGCTCGGGGGTGCGGGCGCTCGTGGCCGGGCTCAGCGTGCCAGATCCAGCCTCGTTGCTCACTGAACGGCCGGTCCGGGTGGAGTTGCTGACCCACCGCACCGGCGTCGCGGATCGGCGGCGAATCCTGGCCGCGCTGGCTGCGGGCGGGGTCGATTTGCTGGTCGGGACGCACGCGTTGATTCAGGAAGGGGTGACCTTCGCCCGGTTGGGTGCGGTCGTCATCGACGAACAGCACCGATTCGGCGTGGAACAGCGGGCCGCTCTGCGCGATAAGAACCACGACGGCATGATTGCCGATGTGCTGGTCATGACCGCCACCCCGATTCCGCGTACCGCGGCCATGACGGTCTACGGCGATCTCGATGTGTCCGTCCTCGATGAGTTGCCGCCCGGCCGCACGCCGATCGAGACGATCTGGGCGCGCGATCACCTCGAGGAGTCCGTCGCCTGGGCGACGGTGCGCCATGAGGTGGCGGAAGGGCGCCAGGCCTACGTGGTGACACCGTTGGTCGAAGACAGCGACAAGCTCGAGGTCTCCTCGGCGGAGGCCACCTTCGCCCGTCTCGGCGTGCACGAGTTGGCCGGTTTGCGTCTTGGGCTGTTGCATGGCCGACTCGGCTCGAGCGAAAAGGACGCCGTGATGGAGGCGTTTCGCCGCGGCAGGCTCGACGTTTTGGTTGCCACCACGGTCATTGAGGTCGGTGTGGATGTCCCCAACGCCAGCGTGATGGTGATCCTCGATGCCGATCGCTTCGGTATCGCCCAGTTGCACCAGTTGCGGGGGCGGGTGGGGCGAGGCCGTTACCACAGCACGTGTTTCCTGGTGGCGCATCTCAACGACCCCGAGGCAGCACAGGCGGTGTCCGCCGAACGGTTGTCGGCGTTGGTACGCACTACTGACGGCTTCGAGCTCGCGGAGGTCGACCTCGACCTGCGCGGTGAGGGGACGCTGATGGGCGAACGCCAGAAAGGTCGCAACGACCTCAAGCTGGCGTCCCTGCGTCGAGACCGTGAATTGGTCGGCGTCGCCCGTCAGGTGGCTTTCGAGTTGGTCGATGAACGCGGCAGCCTGGGGGAGCACCCGCTGCTCGAGGACGAGGTTCGGACCGTGCTCGGCGAGGCGGACACCGAGTTCCTGTTCAAGAGCTGACGGGCGCGCTCAGCTCAGGTCGTCTTCGTGGACCTCGAGGTCCCAGCGGTCGCGGCAGTCGCGGCAGCGATAGACGATGTTGTCGCCAACGTGCCACCCCGATTCCGGTTCCAAGGACAACAACGTGCACGGTCCACCGCAGTCGATACAGGTGATGACGTTCGGGATGGCCACGTAGCGACGTTACCGCCACCGCGGTACGGGTGCGCCGAAGGGGCCACTACCGTTGACGCTCATGCGTGTCATTGCCGGCGAGGCCCGCGGCCGACCGTTACGGGCACCGAAGGGGTCGGCCACCCGGCCGACCTCGGACCGCGTTCGAGAGGCGATCTTCAACATGCTGGGCAGTCACCTTGACCTGCACGGGATGCGAGTTCTCGACCTCTTCGCAGGCTCTGGCGCGCTCGGTGTCGAGGCGCTGTCGCGCGGCGCCGCCGAGGTGGTGTTCGTCGATCACGATGCTGTGGCGCGTCAGGTGATTGTCGAGAACCTGCGAGCGACCGGCTTCAGCGATCGTGCCGTGGTGCGTGGCGGCGACGCGACCCTTCCGTGGCCAGACGAGGCTGTGCTCTTCGACGTGGCCTTTTGCGACCCGCCCTACCGCTTCGATGAGTGGCACGACCTTCTTGTGGGGTTGGCGGCGACATGGGTGGTGGTGGAGAGCGACCGCGAGTTCGCGCTGCCGCCGGGATGGGAACTCGTTCGGGCCAAGCAGTACGGGTCTACGGTGGTGCTCCTGGCGCGGCGGGGAAGTCCTGCCGTGACCATGTCCGCCGAACAGGAGTGAGCACCGTGGCGACCGCTTTGGTCCCGGGCAGTTTCAACCCCATCCATCACGGCCATGTCCGCATCATCGAGATCGTGGCTGCCACCTTTGACCGCGTGTTGGTTGCTGCAGTGGGAAATCCGAACAAGGCCCCTGATCCCTTCAGCCTGGAGCAACGTCGTGAGCTGATCGAGCAGTCGGTGGCGCATCTGGCCAACGTCGAGACCGTCATCGGCTCGGGGTTGGTGGTGGACTTGGCGACGGCGGTAGGGGCGGACGCCATTGTGAAGGGGCTGCGCGGGTTGTTGGACTTCGAGTCCGAGGTCCAAATGGCCCACATGAACCAGGCGATGGGCAACATCCCCACGCTGTTCGTGCCGACGGCTCCCGAGCATGGTCATCTGGCCTCGAGCCTCATCCGCGAGATCGCCCGTTTGGGGGGTAGTGTTGATTCGATGGTGCCGCTACCGGTGGCCCAGGCCCTGGCAAAGGCATTCGGGGCGCCGGCTGAACGTGGACGTGGATCGACGTGACCGATAACGACTTCGAGCGCTACCGCGACGAGGACTCCCTCGCTGATTTGGGCGAGCCACCCCAAACAGAGACCGAGAAGTTGCTCCATCGGGTTCGAGACCTGATCGAGTCGGCCCGACCGGTCCCCTTGTCCACCTCGGCGATGATCAACCGCGACGAGCTGGTCGCCCTTGTCGACCAGGCGCTGAACCATTTCCCTGATGAGCTGCGCGAATCGCGATGGTTGCTGAAGGAACGGACCGAGTTTCTGGCCAAGGCTCGTGCCGACGGCGAAGAACTCGTCTCTCGGGCCAGAGCCAGAGCCGAGCAGATGGTGCAACGAACCGAGGTCGTACGGGCGGCTGAGTCCAGGGCGCGGTCCGTTATCGACGCCGCGGAGGGCGATGCCCGGCGCATGCGGCTCGAATGTGAGGACTACTGCGATAAGAAGCTGGGCAGCTTCGAGATCGTGCTGGAGCGGACCATGAAGCTCGTGGCCCAAGGCCGTGAGAAGCTGCAGCTCAGTTCCAGTCGATCGATTGGTCCCCTCGCTGATGACGGCGAGGATCGACGCGCGGCCGCCATGGCGGAGGAGCCAGCTGGCTTCTTCGACCAAGACCAGACCTGACCGTCGCGCCGGGCGCGCACGAGCCAGCCGCCCCACGCCGAGAACCCACGGAGCCATCATCGTGACTGGGCAGCGAGAGTCCATGCTCATCAGCGTCGCCGCGGCGCTGCGGCGGGTAGGAGTGCCGCACCCACTGCGACGGACGGCACAACTTGATGAGCTCCGCGTGGGTGAGGCGGCGGTGGAGGCGGACACCCCGATCGAGATCGAACTCGTGGCCGAGGCCACCGGCACATCAGTCGTCCTCACCGGAACGCTGCAAACCGTCGCGACGTGTTCGTGTCGGCGCTGTCTTGAGCCCTTTCCGCAGTCGCTGGTGGTCGCCATTCGGGAGGTCTTCGAGCTGCGCCCGACCGAAGGCGAGACGTACCCGTTGGTGTCTGAACACCTCGACCTGGTGCCGTTGGTGCGTGACGCCGTACTGCTCTCGCTGCCGCTGGCGCCGTTGTGCCGCGCCGAATGTCCCGGACCCGCGCCGGAGCTGTTTCCTACCCAGACCACCGCGGCGGCTGAGGGCCCCGTGGCCGGTATGGGGCCCGCCGTCACGGCGCCGGCTCCGGCTCCGGTGGCCTCCGAGTCACCTCGGGACCCGCGTTGGGCTGCGTTGGACCAACTGAATCTCGATCGTTGACCGACCAAGGTCGCCTCGGAGGTGTCACTCCGGCTATGGTGTATCGCTCGCGCCCACTCAACTGGGCCCGCTGACCGCGTACGAGGATCGACGTCATGCCCGTCCCAAAGAGAAAAACCTCCAAGGCGAGGACCCGAAGCCGTCGCGCCGCGGCGTGGAAGCTTGGTCTGCCCGCTCGGAGTGTGTGCCCGCGATGCGGATCGGCCAAAACGCCTCACGTCGTGTGCCGAGCCTGCGGTTGGTACGCCGGCCGCCAGGCCATCGAAATCAGCTGAACGCCGATCCCCGCTTCCGCCACGGCCTGTTCCGGTGAGTACCGACGCCGCCGAGACCTATGCCGGGCTCAGTCCAGCACTGACTGAACGGTCGCTTCATGCTGGGCACCTCCCCATCGTCATCGACGCCATGGGCGGTGACCACGCGCCGGGGGAGATCGTCGCCGGTGCACGACTGGCGTTCGCGGCTGGTGTCCCGGTGGTCCTCGTGGGTCGGCAGGACGAACTTGGTGACACGGGCGAGGTACCGGTGGTGGTGGCCAACGAGGTCATAGCCATGGACGCCGACCCCAGTTCGTCGGTCCGCCGGCTCAAGGATTCATCCTTGGTCCGTTGTGCCGAAGCGGTGCGCGATGGCCGCGCCTCGGCCATGGTCAGTGCCGGCAACACCGGAGCAGCGATGGCCGCGGCCTTGCTCCGCATGGGTCGGATCCGGGGCATATCGCGACCGGCGATTGCCATTCCGATCGCCACCCCGGGTGGCGTGCCAACAATTTTGCTCGATGCTGGGGCCAATGCCGATTGTCAGCCCGATTGGCTCGTCCAGTTCGGCCAGATGGGAGCGGTGTACTCGCGGTTGCGGTTCGGCACCGTCAGGCCTCGAATTGGCCTGCTCTCCATCGGCGAGGAGTCGGCGAAAGGCAACCAACTGGTCAAAGAGACGCAGCGGCTCATGGCCGCTGAGGGGCGCTGGTTGGAGGCACCTCAGGCTCGTTTCATCGGCAATGTCGAGGGTCGCGATCTGATGTCCACCGAGGTCGACGTGGCGGTGGCCGACGGATTCACCGGCAACATCGCCCTGAAGTCGCTCGAGGGTGCGCTCATCGGGATGGTGAAGACCATGGAGCTGCTCGCCGACGGGGACGAACTTGTCCTCGCTGCCGCCCGCCGCCTTCATGCCGAGCTTGACCCCGAGAACGCCGGTGGCGGCATGTTGCTCGGTGTGCGTGGTGTGTGCATCATCAGCCATGGTTCGTCCTCGGCGCAGGCCCTGGCCAATGCCGTCACCTTGGCGCAGGAAATGGTGCTCGCCGACGCGGTCGGTGCGCTGAGCTCCATGGCGTCGATCGCCGCGGGTGGCCACGGGGAGCAGGACAATGACGATTAGTATCAGCCGACTGCATTCGAGCAGCGCCGTTCCGCTTGGCTGGCATGGCCATGGATTCGGTGTCAGCCGAACGGACGAGAAAGGGAGCTGTGTATGCCTGCTGAGACCCATTTGACGCAAGGACCCGTGTCACGGGCGGAAGTGCTCGCCATCGTTCGTGAACGCCTGGCTGACATCTTGGAGATTCAACCTGACGTCATCGAGGAGGGCGCTTCCTTCCGTGACGACCTCGATGCCGATTCGTTGGCGTTGATCGAACTCGTCGAGGCCATCGAAGAGGAACTGTCGGAGCGTACCGTCGGGTTCCGCATTGAAGACGACGACCTCGAGGACCTTAAGACCGTGCGCGATGCCGTCGACTACGTTGTCGGACGCATCGGCTGAGTGCGCGGTCGCTTCGACGGACCTCGAGGCGTTCAGCGAAAGTCTCGGTCATCGCTTCGGTGATCTGTCGATCCTCGAGCAGGCCTTCCGCCATCGTTCCTGGTGCGGGGAGCACGGCGGGCCATCCAACGAACGGCTGGAGTTTCTGGGCGATTCGGTGCTCGGCCTCGCGGTTACCGATTTTGCCTACCATCGCTACCCCGACCTTCCCGAGGGCGCTCTGGCCAAGATCCGTGCGTCGGTCGTCAGCTCCGCCAGCCTTGCGGTGGTGGCCACCGAGTTGGGACTCGGTGCCTACCTCCTGCTCGGCCGAGGTGAGCAGAGCACCGGAGGACGCTCGAAGGCATCGATCGTGGCCGACGCGGTCGAGGCGGTGATCGGCGCGGTGTACGTTGACGCGGGCTGGGAAGCAGCCCGATCGGTGGTGCTGAACCTGGTACAGGACCGTGTCGTGCGAGCCGCCGAGGGCGGCGCGGTTCTCGACCACAAAACTCGGTTGCAGGAACTTGTGGCCCGAAGCTCGGGCCATTCGTTGCGCTATGAGATGACCGAGGATGGTCCGGACCACGACAAGGACTTCGTGGCCAACGTCCTCGTTGGCGAGGAGCCCATGGGTACCGGAACCGGTAAATCGAAGAAACAAGCGCAGCAGGCCGCCGCCGGGGATGCCTGGGCGCGGCTTGTCCGCGATCGCGGAGAGAGAACGGACGTCGATGCTCGAACTACCTGAGATCGAGACCTTGCGCCGTGAGACCGAACGCGAGGTTGGCGGCCGCAAGCTCAAGGCAATCACCGTGCTGGAGGACCGTCTGGCCGCGGGCATCTCCGCCGCGGACCTTGATCAGGTCGACGGGGCCAAGGTCAGTGCCATCAAACGCCGACGCGGGAACTTGGTCTGGAATCTCGACAACGGCAACCGGTTGTTGCTCGATGTCTCGCGCGGCATCGCGCTGCGCCGGGCCAAGGGCGATGAGCCCACCGCGATGGAGTTCACCTTCACCCAGGGTGGTCCGCTACGGGTTCTCGCTGGAATCGGCGACCCCAAGCTTGACCTGCTCACCGTGGCGGAACTCGACGCCAAATGGCCCCCTACGGGTGCAATCGATCTGGCTGAACAGGCGGTGTCCTGGGTGGTGTTCGCCCGCGCCTTCGTGGGCAACGGTGGCCCGTTGCGATCGCTGTTGACCTCCCCATCAATGGTCGAGAGCATCGGCGCACTGTATGCCGATGAGATCTTGTGGCAGGCCGGGCTGCGCCCGGACCGGCGGGCGGACAAGCTCGGATCCCAAGAACTGCGTCGGCTGTACCGCGCCGTCGCCGAGGTCTTGCACGATGCGCTCAAAGCTGGTGGGACAACGACGTCGGCGAACGGGTTCACCGATCTTGGCGGCAAGGCGGGCGGCTATCAGGACAGCCTTGAGGTCTGGGGGCGGGATGGCCTGCCCTGTCGTCGTTGTCGTGGCACCGTCGGGGTGGAGAAGTTCGAGGGCAAGCCCACGTTCAGGTGTGCCGACTGCCAGGTCTGACCATCGTGGGACGCGCCGCGTCGGGGTCAGTAGCTCTCGAGCGGGTCGCTGTCCATGACGAGGTGATGGACCTCGTTGATCGACTGCACGGAGCGAACATCGCCGAGGGCTCGCACCCGGTGGGTGGAGGCGTGCGCAGGGCGGAAGAACATGGCGGTGGACAACCCGAGAATTTCGCCGAGGTAGGCATTGATGACACCTCCGTGGCAGGCCACCACAATGGTTCTTGCCGGGTGCCCAGTCACAATGCCTTCGATGATGTTGACCACGCGGTGACGAAACTCGTCGTTGCGTTCGCTGCCGGGATACACGTCCCAGCTCCGGTGGCGCACGAAGCGTTCTCGGGCGCCGCGGAGAACCAGCTCGTCGAGAACCTCCGTCGGGTGCGCATCCTGAGGAAGGTCGCGGAACATCTCAATCTCGCGGAGGTCGTCGACGACTTGCACCTCAAGTCCATGATGGCTGGCGATGGCCAGCCCGGTGTCATGGGCCCGGACCAGCCTCGAGCTGTACACCGCATCGATGCGACGCGAGGCAAGGGCGAGCCCAACTGCCGCCGCTTGGCGTCGACCAATTTCGGACAACGGCGGGTCTACCCACTCCGACACCGTCGAGGTGGTCGGATCAGGCCAGACCTGCTGACCGTGGCGCACCAGGATCAGTTCGGTGATGTCCTCGATATTGGTGAGGAAGGCCCGGTCCAAAGGGGTTGGCTGCTTCGGCATTGCGGCGGGGGTCGAAGTCATCGCCACCCAGCATGCCCGGGCTGGGCCACTGGCACCAACGCCGCCGCGGTCCGTCGTTGATGGAAGGCCCCGGTAGGGGTGAGCGACTAGGTTCTGCGTTGGCCAAGTGGGTGTCGTACCGGGTCGCCACCGTGGCGTGCCGTCGGTTCTGGGAGCGTCGAGACCGACCATGTTCCTGAAGTCTCTACAAATCCGCGGCTTCAAGTCCTTCGCCGACAAGGCATTGCTGGAACTGGAGCCAGGTATCACCGTCGTTGTCGGACCGAATGGGTCGGGCAAGTCGAATGTGGTCGACGCCATCGCCTGGGTTCTTGGCGCCCAGGCACCGACGTCGGTCCGCTCCCAGAAGATGGACGACGTGATCTTCGCTGGCACCACCCGGCGGGCGGCCCTGGGACGGGCCGAGGTGTCGCTCACCATCGACAATTCGGCCGGCCTGTTGCCGGTCGATTTCACCGAGGTCACCATCACCCGCACGCTGTTCCGCAGCGGTGACAGCGATTACGCCATCAACGGGGTGTCCTGCCGTTTGCTGGACATCCAGGATCTGCTCTCCGATGCCGGGGTCGGACGCAACCAGCACGTGATCGTGTCACAGGGCCAGATCGACGCCATTCTCAATGCCCGGCCCGAAGAGCGCCGTTCAATCATCGAGGAAGCCGCTGGCATCTTGAAGTACCGCCGGCGCAAAGAACGGGCCGAGCGCCGCTTGGCCGGTGCTGAGGGTGATCTGGCCCGGGTGAACGACCTCCAACGCGAGCTGCGCCGCCAGCTTCGCCCGCTGGAGCGGCAGGCCGAAGCGGCGCAGCGTCACGGCGCACTGGCGGCTGAACTCGCGGCATTGCGTTCCTTTCTGGCGGGGCAGGAACTGCAGGCCCTACGCGTCCGCCTCGAGGCGGTCACGAGCCGTCGGGCGCAGGCCACCGAACTCGCCGGTTCCCTGTCGAGCCGGCTGGCCCGGCTGGATGCCGAGATTGTTTTCACCGAGGCCGAGCTTCACCGTCACGGCACCGGGGAGGTCACCGATCTACTGGCCCGTTTCGACACCGCCCGGGAACGGGCGCGCGGCCTTGATGCGGTGCTCGCTGAGCGTCGCCGCAGCGCTCATCGGCTGGCTTCGCTACGTATCGACGACGATCCGGTCGGGGCACTTGGCGATGAACTCGAGGTCGTCGCCGAGGCATCCGAGGACGCCACGACCCGTTTCAAGGGTCTTGAGCCGTTGCGGGTGGAGGCCGTCGAGATCGAGGCCAGGGTGCTGTCCGAACGCGAGGCACTGCTCGCGCCTTCCGGCGGCGGCGTCGATCCTGTCCTGGCCCGAGCGGCCGAGGTACGGCGGGAGTTGTCGGCGCTGCGCTCGGGTCTGGACCGATCCGGCGGGGAAGTGGGGCGGCTTCGTGACCGGGAACGGGCCCTCGCGTCCCGCTTGGTCGAGGCCGAGACCGAACGCGCCCATCACGACGGTAGCGAGGCCGATGCGGACACCATCGAGGACGAACTGGGGCGCACGGTCGAACGCGCCAAGGTGTCGCGGCAGCTCACCGAGGATGAGCTGACCCATGCCGAAGAGAACCTGCGAGAGGCCCAGGCCAGCTGGCGTGGGACTCAGGCCCGGGTCGAGGTGTTGGCGACCGCGCTTGAAGCGGCGCGTGCCCGAGCCGGTGCCGCTCGGCTTAGCCAGCTCGATGGAGTCTTGGGCACCTTGCTTGACGCCATCGACATCGACGTTGGCTGGGAAGGCGCATTCGAGGCCGCGGCGGGCGAAGCCCTAACCGCGGTCGTGGTACACGATGCTGACGTGGCCCGAGTGGCGTTGGGTTTGCTGTCCGCGTCGTCACAGGGCGGAGCGGTGCTTGCCGCCGGCCATGGAAGCGGCCAGTCCACGGCCGCGGTGGCCGCGGCCTGGAGCGCGGTGGGCGAGCCGATCCGTCCCCATGTTCGTGCCCGGCGGCCCGAGGTCGACGCGTTGCTCGACACCCTGCTCGCCGACGCAGTCCGCGTCGGTGGAGAGTGGACGGCGGCGTTGAATGTCGCCGAGCGTCACCCGCAGGTCGTCGTGGTCACCGATCAGGGTGACCGGTTCGGTCCGCAAGGGTGGCGAGTCGGCAGCTCCAGTACCGGGGTCACCGGCGCCATGCTCGAAGAAGCCCGGATCCAGGCGGAGTCTGCCTCGCTCGCGGTGGATCCGGCTCGACAGGCCATGGAAACGGCGCGGAGCCAAGCCAAGGAGTCGCGATCAGTCCATGAGCAGGCGGTGAGAGCGTCGGATGAACATGCGGCCCGGCGTCGAGCGGCGGCCGTGGCCCTACAACGGGCCGAAGTCGCAGTGGCCGATGTGCAACGCGACCTGAGCACGGTGTCGGGCCAGCTGAGCGCAATCGACGAACGCAATCAGCGGGATCGGCTGCGCCTGGGCGAACTTGAGGAGCTGACGGCCAGCCTCGACGCGGCCGAAAGTGACGAAGCGGCGCGGGCGTCGGCGCGGGCGGCCGCCCAGGCCGATCTCGACCGTCGCCGGTTGGAGGCCGGTCGGGCGCGCATGGACCTTGAGGTGGCGGTGGCCCAGGTGTCCCAGCAGATGCAGGGTCTAAGCGAGCGTCGCCTCGACCTGTTGCGCCGCTTGGAACTCACCCGTGTTTCCCGCCAGGACGCCGCACAAGAGCGGGAACGAGCCGAGCAGCGCCTCATCGTGTTGGAGCGGTTCGCGGTTATCGTCGAGGCGTGGGCGGGGCGCCTTTCGGTGGGTGCGGAGTTGTTGCACGCCGAACGTCGACGCCTCGCCGAAGCGGCACGCGAGGTCGGCGGACAACTTGACGCCAAGCGCCGCGACCGCGCTGCGCTGCACGGCGCGATGGACGGCCAACGTGAGCTTGCGAGCCGGGCCGAGTTGGAACAGGCTGAGGTCAGCGTTCGGCTCGAATCCCTGCTCGAGCGCATCGCCCGAGAACTACCTTTGCCGGCCGCTCCGCTTGACGCTCTGAGCTGTCCGCCGTTGCCGGAGGGAGTGAGCGCCGCGGCTCGGGTCACTGATCTGGAGCGGGAGGTCGCGTCACTGGGGCCAATCAACCCGCTCGCGGTTGAGGAACACCGCGCGCTCGAGGAACGCAACGCCCATATCGAGGACCAGGTCGCCGACGTCAAAGCGACCGCCCGGGAGTTGCAGAAGGTCATCAGGGCGATCGACGAGGAGATCAGTACTACCTTCTTCGCGGCTTTCGCTGATGTCTCCGCCCATTTCGAGCGGCTGTTCGCGGTGCTGTTCCCCGGCGGTACCGGCGCGCTGCGGTTGACGACCCCCGACGATTTGCTCAATACCGGAATCGAGGTCGAGGCCAAGCCTTCGGGCAAGAATGTGCGCAAGTTGTCCTTGCTGTCCGGTGGCGAGCGCTCGCTCACCGCCCTCGGGCTGCTCTTCGCCATTTTCCGCAGTCGGCCCTCCCCGTTCTACGTGATGGACGAGGTCGAGGCGGCCCTCGATGACGTCAACCTCCGACGGTTCCTCGGCCTGCTCGACGAGTTCCGCCAAGAGGCCCAACTGCTGGTGGTCAGCCACCAAAAACGCACCATGGAAATCGCCGATTGCCTGTACGGCGTGTCGATGAAGCCGGGTGAGAGTTCGAAAGTGGTCAGCGAGCGTCTGCGATCGGTGAGCTGAGCGACGTCGAGGCGCTGAGGGCCACGAGTGACGGTCCGACACGCATCGCCGCGCTTGGGTTCAGGGCAGGCGGCTGAACCAAAGCAGCGAGAGGGTCGCGGCCACGAACAGTGCCCCTATTGCCCCGGCCACGAACCAGGCGCCGATTTCCCGCTCGGCTTCTTCGTAACCGATTGAGGACCCGATATCGGCATAGACTTTCTTGAGCTGCTCGGCTGTGGCCGCGGTGAAGAACGTACCGTTGGTCCTCTCGGCGATCTCCCGGAGGGCATCTTCATTGACCGGCACGCTGACCCGACGGTCCTGGCCCGGCACCACAATGGTGCCGGTGGCGGTACCAAAGGCAATGGTCGAGACCGCAATGTCACGCTCGAATGCCACGGTGGCTGCGACCGAATCGGGCCGGCCGGCGGTGGTCTCGCCGTCGGACATCAGGATGACCCGGGCCGGCGTTGGCTCAGCGCCGTCGCCTGCGGCGACGCTGTCGATGGCCTGTATGGAGGCGAATATGGCTTCACCGATGGCCGTGCCCTGGTCGAGGTGTAACCCTTGGATGGCCAACTTGACCGCGTCGTGGTCCTCGGTGGGTGACACCACAACGCTGGCGATGCGGTTGAACGAGACGAGACCGACGTTGATCTTGTCCGGTAGGAGCTCCACGAAGGATGCTGCCGCCTCTTTGGCGGCGTCGAACCGATTGGGTGCCACATCCTCCGCCATCATCGACAGCGACGTGTCGATGGCAACGATGATCGTGGCCCGTTCCCGGGGGACGTTTTGGATCGTCGCCGGTCGGGCCAGGGCGATAACCAGGCTACCCAATGCCAACAGCAGCGCGGCCGCGGGGCCATGGCGTCGCCAGCCTGGACGGTGGGGGGCGATCGTGTCGAGCAGCTCGAGGTTGGTGAAGCGCACGGCGTAGGCAGTGCGCCGCCTTTGAGCGAGGAGATAGAACACCGTGAGGGCGGCCACCGCGGCCAGTAGCAGCAGCCAATGGGGGGCGATCAGGATCATGGCTTGCTCCGGGAAATGTGCGCGGCACGTTCACGGCGCAGGGCGATGAATCGGATCAGGTCCTTCAGCCAGTCGCGGTCGGTGCGAAGAACCAGGTGGTCGGCTCCACTGGCGCGAAGGTGGGAGGCGATGGTGGCCCGCTGGGCCGTGGCCGCCTCGGCATAACGGGCCCGGAGCTTCGCCGAGGAGGTTTGGACCTCACGGCGCCGCCCGGTTTCAGGATCTACGAGGGTGAGAACGCCAACCGCGGGCAACTCGAGCTCGCGGGGGTCGATGACCTCGATGGCCAAGGTCTCGTGGCGGGCAGCGAGTCGGGTCATTGGGCGGGACCAGTCGTCCGCGGCGAGGAAGTCGGAGATGACCACGGCCAGACCGCGACGGCGATGCAGGGCGCTCAAACGTTCGATGGCTGCTCCGAGTTCGGTACGACCCACCGAAGCGCCTGGCGCGGAGGCAGAAGCGGAAGCGGCAGGAGTTGGGGTGGTCGCCGCCCGGTGCAACATGGTGAGCAGGTGGCTGCGGCCCCTTCGGGCGGGAAGCACCTCGGGCCGGTCCGAGCCACCGGCCAACACCGCGCCGATCCGGTTCCCGGCTCGAGCGGTGAGAAAGCCCACGCCGGCCAAAGCGATCAGGGCCAGTTCCCGCTTCAGGTAGAGGGCCGTACCGAAGTCGAGACTGGGGGACTGGTCGAGCAGCACCCACGTCTCGAGTTCTCGGTCCGCGATGGTCTCGCGGACGTGGGCATCGAGGCTGCGGGCCGTCACGTTCCAGTCGATGCGGCGGACATC
Organism: Ferrithrix thermotolerans DSM 19514; assembly: GCA_945906305.1. GTDB lineage: Bacteria > Actinomycetota > Acidimicrobiia > Acidimicrobiales > CAIXPF01 > CAIXPF01. The sequence goes on from CAMDQT010000021.1 coordinate 24,491, forward strand.
GTCACCGGGCTGGTAGCGGCGGGTCTCTCCGGGCTCCGTGCCGTGACCTGGTACTAGGCCTCGGTAGTCGCCCTGGAGGACTCCGTCGAGGCGACGGTTCACCAGCAGATCGAGTCGCCGTAGGACCTCGGCCGGGCCAGCCTGGCCGAAGGCCAGGCCGTAGGGATCCACTCGTGAAGCGGAGCGGCCGGTGCGGCTCATGATCCGCTGGCCGCTTGATCTGTCGGTGTGGCGCCGGTCTCCGGCGACTCGGAAAACCCGATTGGGGCAGGAGGTGGGGGCGGAAGGACCGTGCGAACCGGGGGCGCATACTGTTCGGCACCGACCGTTGGAGTGGGTTCGGGGGTGATGCGAGGGGTCTGCGCCCGGTAGGGGTCCTCGGTCGGCGGCCACAACCTCTGCGCGGTCGGAGCAAAGCTGGTTGCCTGGTAGGGGTCCTGACTCGGTGCCACGCGTGGTGCGGGAATCGTGGAGAGGATGCGCGCCGTGATCTGGTCGACGTGCAGGCCCTGGGCGAGTGCCTCGTAGCTCAGTACCAGCCGGTGACGCAGGATCTCAGGCGCCACGTCGAACACGTCTTGGGGCAGGCTATAACGCCGTCCTCGCATCAAGGCCAGACCGCGAGCAGCAGCTACCAGTCCGAGGCTGGCACGGGGGCTCGCCCCGTACTCGATGAGTTCGCTGAGTTCGCCCAGGCCGTACTGTTGCGGAGATCGGGTGGCGAGCACCAGGTTGACGGCGTAGTCGACCACCCCGCGGTCCACGTACACGTTCTTGGCCGCCTCCTGCAAGGTCCTGACGGCGTCTGGATCGAGGACTTGGCGTGGCACCGGTGGGTGTACGCCCATCCGGTTGACGATCTCGACTTCTTCCGCCGGAGTGGGGTACCCGACGGTGACCTTCATGAGGAAACGGTCACGCTGTGCTTCGGGGAGGGGGTAGACGCCCTCGTGTTCCACCGGGTTCTGCGTCGCCAACACCAGGAAGGGCCGGGGTACCTCGAAGGTGCGACCGCCGATGGATACCTGGTATTCGGCCATCACCTCCAGCAAGGCCGATTGCACCTTGGCCGGGGCTCGGTTCACCTCGTCGGCGAGCACGAAGTTGGCGAAGATCGGTCCGAGCTCTACGTCAAACTTTTCGGTCTGGGTCCGGTAGATTCGGGTGCCGACGATGTCGGCGGGCATGAGGTCGGGGGTGAACTGTATGCGGGTGAACGATCCGCCCGACACCGTTGCGAGCGTCTCCATGGCCAAGGTCTTGGCTAAACCGGGTACGCCTTCGAGGAGGCAGTGGCCTTGGGCGAGCAGACACACGAAGAGTCTTTCGAGCGCTCGTTCCTGGCCGACGATCACCCGTTTCATTTCAAACAGGGCGGTCTCGAGTTGCTTGGCCTCGGGGGTCATGGCCGATTCGGTGGTGGTGGAGAAAGGGACGTTCAACGTCGTGTCCTTTTTCGGTAGGCCCCTGGTAGAGCGGGTGAGTGTGCGGTCGGGCACGGTCCCCGGCGGTCCTAGCAATGTCGAGTGGTACTTCGGTACCCAATCACTGCACGGCGAAGGCAGAGGTAAAGGATCGACTTTGCTCGTCGGGGGCCACGTTGGCAACAAGGTCATCACGCTACGGTTCGCCACCGACTATGACCTCTACGTTAGGGCCGTTGTCGGGGACCGGCCCGTTAGGTGTGGGACCGCTCACGGAAAGGGAATCCAGGTAGCGAGATGCGACTGCTGGTTGTCGATGACGAAGACGATCTGGCTCAGGCGGTGGCCAAGGGGTTACGTCGCGAGGGCTACGCGGTGGATATCGCCGCCTCAGGTCAGGATGCCCTCGACGCCGTGGCCATTACGGATTACGACCTGGTGTGCCTCGACCTGACCATGGCGGGCTTGGACGGCCTCGACGTGTGCCGTGAGATCCGAGCCATGGACCAGGGTCGATGCCGGGTACTCATGCTCACCGCTCGAGACTCAATCAACGACCGCGTTGCAGGGCTCGATGTGGGTGCCGACGACTATTTGGTGAAGCCGTTCGCCTTTGCCGAACTTTCAGCGCGCATCCGGATGCTGTTGCGGCGCGACACGGCGCAGACCAACTCGCTGTTGCGGGTCGGACCGCTGCAACTCGATGCCGCTCGCCACCAAGCCCGACGAGACGGCCGGACCCTGGAGTTGACGGCCAAGGAGTTTGCCCTGCTGCGTTATTTCATGACCTACCCCGGCGAGGTGCTGTCCCAGGAGCGGTTGCTGGAACATGTCTGGGATACCAACGCCGATCCGTTCACCAACACGGTGCGGGTCACGGTGGGCACCCTGCGGCGCAAGGTGAGCATCCAAGACGAGGTGGCGTTGATCGAGACCCTTATCGGTAGCGGGTATCGATTGGTTGTGGAAACGTCCCCGGCATGACCGGCGGATCCGTGGTCGGTGTGGAGGCGAGCCGCTCCGGTTCGTCGCGTAAGGCGGGTCCACGATCGCGTTGGCTGGGGTGGACATCGGTCCGTGTGCGCCTGTCGTTGCTCTATTCGGCAGTGGTCTTCGGGCTCGGTGCAGTCGTGGTCGCCGTGGTGTACGTCGGGATGTCGGAATCGTTGGCCAACCAACCGGTTACGGAAACGGAGTTGCAGACGGTCCCGGGTGACCCGGAGTGCTATCAGCTGCGCGGCCTGCTCCTCTGCGAGCGCACCAGTTCGGTCCAAGAGGTCGAGGTGGTGAGTGAGGTCAAGCTGTTCGAGCGGCTGGTCAACCAGCGGGCGCTCGAACGGTTCCGCCGCTATTTCTACCTCGGCCTCGGTGGGTTGTTCCTACTGTCGATGCTCATCGGCTGGGTGCTTTCGGGTCAGGTGTTGCGGCCGGTCGGCCGGCTTACCAACGTCGCCCGGGAGATCGGGGCGACCGACCTGTCCCGGCGTATCCGGCTGGGTGGACCCGACGACGAGCTCAAAGCGATGGCCGACACCTTTGATGAGATGCTCGACCGGATCGACGAGGGTTTCGAGAGCCAGCGACGCTTCATCCACGAGGCGTCCCACGAGCTGCGCAACCCCATCGCGATCATTCGTACGAACGTCGAGGTGGCATTGGCCGACGCGGAGGCCCCTGCCGCGGAGCTTCGCGACACCCTGAGTGTGGTCGATCGGGCGGCGGCCCGCATGTCGGTCCTGGTCGAGGATCTGTTGATGTACGCCCGACGGGAGGCATCGGCGGAACGCGAGACGGTGGTGGACATCGCGGCAATCGTTGCCGATTCGGCCGAGGAGTTCGCCGCCTCCGCCGCGGCGCGCGGTCTTCACCTGACGGCGCAAAGCTCAGGCGAACTTCTGGTTCACGGTGATCCGGTAGCGCTCAAACGGGCGCTGGCGAACCTGTTGGCCAATGCCGTTCGGCTGGCACCGACTCAGACGCTGGTCCAGGTGGCCGCAGGGCGGCAGGGTCCGTGGGTGTGGATGGCCGTGCAGGACCAAGGTCCGGGGATCGCGCCCGAGGACCAGGCCAAGGTGTTCGAACGTTTCTACCGCGGTGATCCGGCCCTGGCCCGGTCCGAGGGTCATTCCGGGCTGGGATTGACGATCGTGCGTCAGATCGCCAAGGGCCACGGCGGCTCGGTTGGGCTCAGTTCCACCGTCGGCACCGGTTCGACGTTCTCCATCTGGCTGCCTGCGCGGGCCGACGCGTCGTGGGCGCCGCCGCTCGACCCCGGTGGCGCAGTTGCCGTGGCCGAGGGGGTGCCGGGGGGTCCGGCGACTACTGCGGGGTAACGTCAGGGCCGTGAGCGACCCGAGTAACGATCTGCCTATCAGCCGTTTTCCCGTGCCGGAGCTAGCCGAGCTGCCCGAGGACATCCGAGCCCGTATCGAGGCGGTATCGGCCAAGTCGGGCTTCGTACCCAACGTGTTCCTGGTGCTGTCGCACCGACCCGACGAGTTCCGGGCGTTCATGGCCTATCACGACACCTTGATGGACAAGGAGAGCGGTCTGACCAAGGGCGAGCGTGAACTGATCGTGGTCGCCACTTCAGCCTCTAACCGCTGTCAGTACTGCGTGGTGGCTCACGGGGCGATTGCCCGCATCCGGATGAAGAACCCGCTGCTGGCCGACCAGGTGGCAATCAACTATCGCAAGTCCGATCTGACGGCGCGACAGCAAGCGATGCTGGCCTTCGCCGTCAAGGTCGCGGAGCGTTCCGCCGAAGTGGACGAGACCGACTTCGCGTCGCTGCACGGCTTTGGCTTCAGCGACGAGGACATCTGGGATATTGGTGCCATCGCCGCCTTTTTTGCCCTTTCCAACCGCATGGCGAACCTGACTGGCATGCGTCCTAACGCCGAGTTCTTCGCCATGGGTCGCGGCGTCTGATCCGCCCGACGCGAGTCGCTCCTACCATTGGGGTGGAGCGGCCGATGACTCAAGATACGTCGGAGCGCAGCACCCACTTCGAGCCGGTCTTCTGCTCCTCGATGGGCAGGCCCGCCGCGGCCCAGCCGCCGAAGCCAGATTCGAGGTGACCCACATTCGTGTAGCCCATGTCCTTCATGGTCTTGGCCGATAGGGCCGAGCGACCGCCGCCGGCGCAATACAGTATGTAGCGCTGATCGGGCTTGAAGACGTCGCGGTAATATTCGCTGGCAGGATCGATCCAGAATTCAAGCATGCCGCGGTCGCAGTGGAAGGCTCCCGGTACCTTGCCCTTTAGATAGAGCTCGCGGAAGTCCCGAATATCGACCACGGTGGCCGTACCCGCGTCGAGTTCTGCCTTCACTTGCTCAGCGGAAAGATTGTCGATCTCCAGCTTCGCTTCGTCCACCAGGTCCCAGGCTTTTTTCACGCTGCTCACGCCAGTCACCTTACGCCGACTTTCGGGTTGGTGGCGTAGAAGTTCCTCACTATCGAGCACGACCCGACTTGTTGGGTCTCGACCAAGGAAGCGGAGTACCCATGCCACCATGGACCTCAGATCCTGGAAACTTCCCGCCCGCAGCCGGCGACGGTTCCGATTCGGTCTTCGCCCATGGCGTACCAGTGCCGCCGTTGGAAGCTGGGCCCTCCCCGTGGCCGGCCGGCCCGAGCTTTGCTCCACCAGTGGGTCCCCCGGTGCAGGGTTCGTTCCAGACGCCGTCCCCGCCGCTGTCCCCGCCGAACTACCCCGCAACTAGGGACCGTTCGTCGCGTTCGGCGGCACGATCCCGCCGTCGAGTGATGTTGGTTTCCGCTTCGGTGGTCGCTGGGTTGTTGGTCGCTGGCGCGGGCTACGGAGTTGGCAGTCAATTCGCCTCGAAGGATGATTCGGGGTCGAGTTCGCGCACCATAGCGGCGCCGCTGAGCGCCGCGAAGGCCAACAACGGCGTTGCCTCGTTGCCGGGTCAGGACGGGCCGGTGACCAAAGCGCCAACGCTCGACCCGACGTTGATGGCCAACGAACCCGCGGCGGCGGTCAACCGGGCGGTTTCGCCCGCCGTGGTCCAAATCGAGACCTCCACTGGCCTCGGAACGGGATTCATCTACGACGGACAGGGCTACATCCTCACTGCGGCCCATGTGGTGGCCGCCTCGGACGGCCGGGGCAATTTCTCAACCGGGTTCGACAAGGACGTGGCCGTGCAACTCGCCGACGGCATGAAGGTGGCCGGCACGGTGCTGGGCATTGATATGAACAACGACGTCGCGGTGGTCAAGATTGCCCCCATCAAGGATATGCCGGTCGTTTCGCTGGCCCTCGGTGAGAAGATCGAGGTCGGCACGACCGCTATCGCCATCGGTAGCCCCTTTGGCTTGGACCAAACGGTGACCCAGGGCATCGTGAGTGCCATCAACCGGCCGGTTCCAAGCCCGAACAACAACCTGGTGAACATGATCCAGACCGATGCGGCGATCAACTCCGGCAACTCCGGTGGCCCGCTGGTCAACCGCCACGGCAAGGTGATCGGCATCAACACTCAGATCCGCACCGATTCGGGCGACAACTCGGGTGTTGGTTTTGCAGTCCCGATCGATCTTGCCTACGACGTTGCGCAGTCACTCGTGGCGGGTGAACCAATCAAGCTCGGCTACCTCGGGGTGCGTGGCGAGGACCCGGCATTCGGCACCACCGGTGCGATGGTGGTCAGGGTCGAAGCTGGTAGCCCGGCTCAGAATGGCGGACTGCAGGTCGGCGACGTGGTGACTCAGGTCAATTCGAATCCCGTGCGCAGTTTCGAACAGCTTGCTTCGGTGATCCGGGCCACCAAGCCCGGCGGCAAGCTGGAGCTGGTAGTGACCCGAAACGGAACCACCGTAAAGCTGACCGTGGTGGTGGGCGAGGCCGCGACCCGCTGATGGGTGCCGTCTGTACCGCAACGGTAGGTTGGCCCTCATGCAACTTGCTGTGATCGCGCTACTCGCCGTGCTCGTGCTCGGTCTGGTAGCTGCAGGGGCCGTCGTCGTGCGGCACCGCCGCAAGCTGGCCGTGGCCGCACCACGACGGCCAGTACGCCCCGAGCGCCCGATTACAGCGGCCACCCAAATGGCCCAGCCGGGGTCCGTGCTTTCGCCCTCAGCCCCGGCGGAAGTGTTCCCACCATCGGCTGCGGGGCCCGAATCGTCGGACCGCGTCGAATTCGCGGTCGAGGCTTTCGAGCCGGTCGTAGCGCCTCCACCGAGCTTCCGTGATCGGTTGTCCAAGGCCCGCGCCGCTATCGCCGGCCCTTTCCGGGCGATTTTGGTTCGGCCGTCGATCGACGGACAGACCTGGGAGGAACTCGAGGAGGCGCTGATCAAGGCCGATGTCGGGGTCGAGCTCACCAGGGAGTTGCTTGACACCTTGCGCCAAAGGGCGAAAGTGGCCGCCATCACCGAGCCGGAAGCGTTGCTCCAAGCACTCAAGGACGAGCTGAAGGCCCGCTTGGCGGGGGCGGACCGTTCGTTATGCTTCGAGGCCGGCACCCCGAACGTGTGGCTGTTCGTCGGAGTGAACGGCGTCGGCAAGACGACCACCGTAGGCAAGGTCGGATTCCACCAAGCCCAACAGGGTCGGTCGGTGCTGATGGCTGCGGGCGATACCTTCCGCGCTGCCGCGGCCGAACAACTCCAGGCCTGGGCCGAGAGGGCGGGCACCGATTTCGTGCGCGGCGCCGAGGGTGGCGACCCGTCCTCGGTGGTGTTCGACAGCGTGCAGCGTGCCGCGGCCCGCGGCATCGATCTGGTATTGGCGGACACCGCGGGCCGCCTGCACACCAAATCCAACCTGATGGACGAACTGGCCAAGGTCCGCCGGGTGGCGGCGAAAGAACCGGGTCGATTGTCGGAGGTCTTGTTGGTCCTCGACGCCGTGACCGGACAAAACGGGCTGGTCCAGGCCCAGCAGTTCACCGAGGCCACCGAACTCACCGGCGTGGTGCTGACCAAGCTCGACGGTTCCGCCAAGGGGGGCATCGTGCTGGCGATCGAAGCCCGACTCGGCATCCCGGTCAAGCTTGTCGGTTTGGGGGAGGGCATCAATGACCTCGTCGGCTTCGATCCCGATGAGTTCGTCGACGCCCTCTTCGATTAAAGCTCGCTCAGTTATGGGGCCAGGTGACGGTGTGGACCTTTGGTGCGCAGTAGGCTGTCAACCCGCCTATGTTCGAAGCGCTATCAGACCGGTTTGAGGGTATCTTCGGTCGTCTCCGCAATCGGGGACGGCTTACCGAAGGGGACATCGACGAGGTCCTTCGAGAGATCCGCGTTGCCCTGCTTGAGGCCGACGTCAACCTTCGCGTCGTCCGCTCATTTCAGGACCGTGTGCGCGAAGCGCTGGTGGGCGAGGAACTCTCACGGGCATTGAACCCCGCCCAACAGGTAATCAAGACCGTCCACCAGGAACTGGTGAACACTCTGGGCGGCGAAACGATGCGGATCACCTTCGCGTCGCGCCCGCCCACTGTGGTGTTGATGGCGGGCCTTCAGGGTTCGGGTAAGACGACCACGTCGGCCAAGTTGGCGCGTTGGTTCAAGAGCCAGGGTCGTAATCCGTTGCTGGTCGCGGCCGACCTCCAACGGCCTGCCGCGGTCGAGCAGCTGCGCACCTTGGCTCGTCAGATTGACATACCAGTTTTCTCTGCCCCCGACGAGGTGATCCGCTCTGGTACCGGCGATCCCGTCGAGGTGGCACGCCAATGTGTGGCCGAAGCCCTTCGCCTGGGGCGCGATGTCGTCATCATCGACACGGCGGGTCGTCTTGGTATCGATGCGGAGTTGATGGCGCAGGTCGGTCAGATCTCCGAGGTCAGCCAACCGCATTACACGTTCCTCGTCGTAGATGCCATGACCGGCCAGGATGCGGTCAATGTGGCCGAAGCCTTCCATGCCACGTTGAGCCTCGATGGCGTCGTGTTGACCAAGCTCGACGGCGATGCTCGAGGTGGTGCCGCCCTGTCGGTGAAGGAAGTGGTCGGCAAGCCCATCGCCTTCGCCTCTACTGGCGAGAAGCTCGCCGATTTCGATCTCTTCCATCCCGACCGCCTCGCGGGCCGGATCTTGGGTATGGGCGATGTGCTCACCCTGATCGAGAAGGCGGAGCAGGTCTACGAGCAGTCCGAAGCGCAGGACGCGGCGCAGGCGCTTCTCGAGGGCCGCTTCACGTTGGAGGACTTCCTCCAGCAGATGCAGCAGTTGAAGAAGATGGGTCCACTTTCGGGGATCTTGGGCATGATGCCGGGTGTGCCCAAAGAGGTACGTGACGCCCAGATCGACGACGGTCACCTGGCGCGAATCGAGGCCATCATCCGGTCGATGACCACTGCGGAGCGGACCGATCCGGCGATGATCGACGCATCTCGTCGGGGTCGTATCGCCAAGGGTTCGGGCACCAACCCGCAAGAAGTTCAGGGGCTGGTCTCGCAGTTCAACGAAATGCAGCGCCTCATGAAGCGCTTCGGCGGGTTCGGTTCGAAGCGGACCAAGGGCTCTCGTAAGGATCGGAAGAACGATCAGAAAAAGGCTAAAGGCACGTCTCGGGGCGGTGGTCGGGTGACGACGAAGGGCGTGGTTGCGGTGCCAAAAATCAACCTCGAGGAGCTCGCCGAAAAAGAAATGGCCAAGCGCCCCGGGGGCGGGCTCAAACTGCCTGGCTTGAACTTGTGAGGGGCTAACGTCGATGATGGTCAGTCCCCTTCCCGGGGTCATCGATTCTCATCGGTCCTGCGGTGCGGGATTCATCCGCTATTGCCGCTGGCAGATAACACGGCTCGCCCAGTGGTTCAGCGGCGGTCCGGTAGCAGCACACGACGTCGGAGACTGGCACCGGGCCAGTTTCGGCAACACCCGCCACCGTGCTTGGCGCTGCGGGTACGGTTTGCTCAGAGCTTCTGCTCGGGGCGAAGGAGAGAGAAGGACAACATGGCTGTCAAGCTTCGGCTGATGCGGATGGGCAAGAAGAAGCAGCCGACCTATCGCGTGGTTGCGGCCGATGGCCGTTCTCCTCGTGACGGTCGGTTTATCGAGATCGTGGGGAGCTATGACCCTCGCCAGGAGCCGTCGGCAATCCGCATCGACAACGAGAAGGCGGTGCGGTGGTTGCGTAACGGAGCCCAACCCACCGAGACCGTCGGCAAGTTGCTGAAGATCAGTGGCGCCTGGGACGAGTTCAAGCCTGGGGCAACGAAGTGACCGACGACGCCGTTGACTCGGCCAACGTCGCCCTCGCTCCGACTGCCGTCGCGGTGATGCAGTTCCTGGCCCGCTCGGTGGTTGAGGATGCAGACGCGGTCCGGGTGGAGGCTTCAGTGGTGCGCGACCACAAGGTCCGCATCTCGGTGTTCGCCGCCCCCAACGATTTCGGTCGCTTGATCGGCCGACGTGGCCGGGTCGCGGCGGCTCTGCGCAACGTGGTGGGTGCCGCCGCAGCCAAGGACGGCTTCGAGGCCGAGGTCGACTTCGTCGAGTGAAACTCGAGGTCGGTCGCATCTCGCGTGCTCACGGGCTGCGCGGTGAGGTGGTGGTTGATTCCATCACCGATCAACCGGACCGCTTCGTGGCCGGCTCATCCTTTGACACCACGCGCGGGCTGCTTGTGGTCGCCACCTGCCGTCCCTTTCAGCATCGCTTTCTCGTGACCTTCGAGGGCTGCACCACCCGAGAGGCGGCGGAGGCGCTGCACGGGGTGGCGTTGCTGGCCGATCCGGTCGAGTCGGGTGAGGAACTCTTCGTCCACCAAGTCATCGGTTGTCGGGTCATCGACCAGCACGGTGCCGATCACGGCAAGGTGGCCGCCGTTGAGGCCAATCCAGCGGCCGACCTCTTGGTGCTTGAGAACCAGTCCTTGGTGCCGATGAACTTTGTAACCGACATGCACGACGGGCGAATATTCGTCGATGTCCCTGCCGGCCTGTTCGACTGATTCGGGCCTAGGACCATGCGCATTGACGTGCTGAGCATCTTCCCGGAGATGGTCGAGGCCTTCGCGTCGGCTGGATTGCTGGGTAAGGGCCGACGCAACGGGCTGGTTGAGGTACGGGTCCACGATTTGCGATCAGTGACCACCGATGCGCACCGGTCGGTGGATGACGCCCCCTTTGGGGGCGGGGCTGGCATGGTGCTGATGGCAGAGCCGATCTTCGCCACGGTCGAGGCGGTCGATCCGCCCCGCCCGTTGTTGGCCCTGGGACCGGGCGGTAGGCGTTTCGATCAGGCGATGGCACGTGAGTTGGTGGCTACGGGGGGCTTTTCGCTGCTCTGCGGCCGCTATGAGGGCATCGATCATCGAGTGCATACGAACCTGATTGATGGTGAGGTGTCCATAGGGGATTACGTGCTCGCCGGGGGAGAGGTCGCAGCCATGGTGATCATGGAGGCCGTCGGTCGATTGGTCCCTGGGGTGATGGGCAACGCGAACTCGGCCGAGGACGAGTCCTTCAGCGATGGATTGTTGGAGTACCCCCAATACACCCGGCCGGCAACGCTGCGTGACCTCGCTGTTCCCGAGGTGCTGCTCTCGGGCGACCACGGTCGGGTGGCGCGCTGGCGTCGAGCACAAAGCCTGCTGCGGACGGCCCAGAACCGGCCGGATCTGTGGCACGCCCGTGGTGGCCTGGGGCCAGAAGAGCAACGCCTGCTGGCCGAGTTCGGTCTGGTTCTGCCCGCTTCGATGGGCGCCGCCGCAGGCGGCGAACCCGCCCATTCCTGACGCTCGGGTCGACGCCACAGAATGGGGTTGGCCCAAGGTTGTTCGATCTCCTAGAGTAAAGGGTCCGCTGTGGCCTGGTATCCGCTGGTCGACATGGCGATCCCCCGAGGAGTTTCCAGCAATGAAGCCTACCGATGTCGTCGATAAGGCAACGATGCGGGATGACATTCCCGATTTCGCCACCGGTGACACCGTCAAGGTGCACGTGCGAGTCGTCGAAGGCAACCGCGAGCGTCTCCAGGTGTTCCAGGGTGTGGTGATTCGCCGTCAGGGCTCTGGTGTGGCGGAGACCTTCACCGTCCGCAAGGTCAGCTTCGGCGTTGGAGTCGAGCGCACGTTCCCGGTGCACTCGCCTATCACGGGCAAACTTGAGGTGATCACCCGGGGTGACGTGCGTCGGGCCAAGCTGTACTACCTGCGCGATCGCATCGGCAAGGCTGCGAAGATCAAAGAAAAGCGTTGAGTGCGGCGGGCCTTGCTGCCCGCGTCACGCTCAAGCCGGTTGAGGTCGCCGGCACGATGCCGACCTCCCGTCGTTCTCGAACTGCTTGGCTCCGGCCAGCAGGCCGTACCGTTGGCGGGGGTCGATTCGATGGGTGCGGGACGTCAGCGCCTAGGCGCGGTCGGTGAAACGCTGGCCGTGCGTCACTACGAGCGCGATGGGTATACCGTGCTCGCCCGTAATTGGCGTTGTCGGCTCGGTGAGTTGGACCTTGTCGTTCGCCGCGGTTCGCTCATTGTTTTCGTTGAAGTGAAATCGCGTTCGTCGCTGGCTTACGGCCATCCTGCCGAGGCCGTCACCCGAGCGAAACAGCAACGGTTACGGAGGCTGGCCGCACAGTGGCTGCACGACAGCGGTTGGGTCGCGCCCGAAGTTCGCTTCGACGTTGTTGCCGTCACCGGTGGTCGACTCGAGGTCTACCTCGCGGCCTTCTGAGCTTTGTTGTCGGCGGGTTGTTGCGGTGTGGCTCAGCCGAGAAGGCGAGGAACCCCGAGATGGGGCTGTGCCGTTTCGACGAAGTGTTCGGTATCAGATCGATAACCGGCGAGTACATCAAGCATCAGGCGGGGACCGTGGTCGATGTTGATCTTGAGCGCCAGGGTGCGGCCGCGCCGATCGGGAATGGTGGCCAACTTCACCTCGGTCAGGTGGCTGAGCGAGACCGAGCCCAGGAAAGCGGCCGGTTGGGGGCTGCCGCGGCGGGGTTTGTACACCAAAATCCGTTGCCGGGTGAGGGCGAGGACCATGTCCCAATGCAGCGGGAACCCGGCCACCGGCTTGGGGGCCGGACGTACCAACGCGATGAGGTGTTGCAGCAGGGCAAGATCCTTTGCGCCGCTGCGCTCCACGAGTTTCTCGTCGTAGCGGGCGTTGTTGAACGGTAGGACGACCCTGGTGGCGGCAAGAAGGTGTTCGTTCAAGGTCAATTCGTCCGCCGTGGACGCCGCGATCCTCGAGTAGTACGCACCACCGGGTGTTTGGTCTTTGGCCATGGTCAACCGCCTGCCGTGCGTGATCGAGCCGACTTCTGTCGGTCCGTGAGTTGCCAGCACCCCTTGTGCCAGTGCCGTCGAAGGTCGGGGGCCTCGCGGGGCACCACGACGACGTGACCCGTACCAGAAGGTATGTTCCGGTTGCAGTGTGGGCACAGGTAGGCCTTGACCGCCTGGTAGGGGTGCACGAATCTCACCTCGACGTCATCGAGCCAATGGGGGAGCGCTTCGCTCATCGGGTCAGCCCACCAACGCCCAACTCAGTAGCAGGAGCCCGGCTGCGAGTGCCGCTACCACGAAAACGTAATCGGAGGGGCGCCGACGATGGATGCGATGAGGGTTGAAGCCCACCCCACCAGTATGGCCGTTTCACGGCCTCGGTACGGGTGGGGTCGCTCCCATCCGCTCAGCGCGTGACTGCCTGCTAAGTTCTGCACAGCCCATCACCACGACGAGTGGTTTCGATCGGCGCTCTTGGCAGCCTTGAGGCTCCTTGGTCTCGCTCTCGATTCCTGGGGAAGCCATGCTGGCCAGTATCTCCTCGTCGGTCCTTCGCGGTGTCGACGGTGTTCCGGTCACCGTTGAGGTCCATGTCGCGGGCGGGTTGCCCGCCTTCACCGTGGTGGGCTTGCCTGATGCCGCCTGCCGTGAGGCCCGTGACCGGGTGCGCGCCGCGGTGTTGTCGAGTGGTTTGCGCTGGCCGCAGCAGCGCATCACGGTCAACCTTGCTCCATCGGGGTTGCCCAAGGCCGGGTCTGGACTGGACCTGCCGATGGCCATCGGCGTATTGGTAGCAAGCGGGCTGCTCGATTCGCAGCGCGTTGCGGATGTGGCCTTCCTGGGCGAACTCGGTCTTGGTGGAGCGGTGCGGCCCGTTGCCGGTATCGTGCCGCTGGTCGAAGCGTTGGCCGAACGGACCGTGGTCGTGGCCCCACGGTGCCAAGCGGAGGCGTCGATAGTGGGCCGCCATTGTGTGCGAGCCGCGCCCACGCTGGCCGGGGTGCTCGCCGCGCTCGAAGGTTCTGCGCCGTGGGCTGTCGGTCCATCTCCGCTGGATCGGGCCGACTCTGCGGCACCGATATCGTCGGGTGACCTCGCCGACGTGCGCGGTCAGCCCTTGGCTCGCCGGGCCGTCGAGGTGGCCGCGGCCGGTGGCCATCACTTGTTTCTGGTCGGCCCTCCCGGAGCTGGAAAAACCATGCTTGCTCAGCGGCTGGTGGGGCTGCTCCCGTTGCTCGAGCCGTCGGTGGCTCTGGAGACGACAAAGATCCACTCCGCGGCGGGGGAGCGGCTTCCGATTGGTGGACTCATTTCGTGGGCACCGTTTAGGGCTCCTCATCACGGCGCCTCTATGGCGGCCCTCGTCGGTGGGGGTTCATCTTGGCTTCGGCCGGGGGAGATCAGCTTGGCCAGTGGTGGGGTGCTGTTTCTGGACGAACTCGCCGAGTTCACCCCGGCGGTTCTCGATGCGCTTCGCCAGCCCCTTGAGGAGGGCAGGATCAGGTTGGCGCGGGCAAGCGGTTCGGTGTCCTTTCCCGCTCGATTCCTCCTGGTTGCGGCCTCCAATCCTTGCCCGTGCGGCAATGCCGGTACACCGCAGCCGTGCCGCTGTTCGGTGGCAATCCGCCGTCGCTATCGGCGTCGACTCTCGGCTCCGCTGCTGGACCGGTTCGACCTGCGGCTTGGGGTCCAGCGGCTAGACCCTGAGCGCTTGACTATCGGAGGACCCGAGGAGAGTTCGGAGGTGGTTGCTGCTCGCGTCGCTGCGGCCCGCGAGTTGGCGCGTCACCGGGGGGTAGGTGCGAATCGAGATCTAGCCGGAGCGCTCCTCGAGCGCCATGCCGTGCTGGGGTCATCTGGGCGGGCGTTGCTCACCGATGCCCTCCGTCAGCAACGCCTCACGGCCCGCGGCGTCGATCGAGTGCGACGCGTGGCCCGAACGCTCGCCGACCTGGCCGGTGATGCCGGAGCGGAGTTGCGAGACGAGCATCTAAGCCTTGCCATGTACCTGCGTGCCGAGCCTGAGGCACTCCTTGGGGTCGAGCCATGAGCGGCTGGAGCTCTTCCGCCGATGGCCTATCGCCACAACGCGCAATCGGCCTCGGACCGACCGTTGGGCAGGTCGAAGCCGGTCCGTTGGGCGAGGAGGTTCACGCCGCCCATGTCGTGGCCTTATTGGCGCTGCCGGGGATGGGCCCCGCTCGTCTCGGCCGCTTGTTGAGCCGGCACGGATCGGCCGAACGGGCGTGGCAGCAGGTCGCCGCCGGTGTTTCTGAGGCGGTGTTCGGCCAGTTGGGACGACGGGGCGATCCGGTTGCGCTCGCCGCGGCATGGCAGGCTGCCGCGGCGGGGGTCGATCCCAGGGCGAGGTGGCAGGCGCATCGTGCTGCCGGCGTTGTCGTGCTGGCCAAGGGCGGCTACGGCTATCCCGATCGTCTCGTCGGGGACCTTGAGCCGCCCGAGTTGCTCTTCGCCCAAGGCGATATCGGTCTCCTCGGTCACCCGACCGTGGCCCTGGTGGGAACCCGTCGGGCGTCTGCTTACGGGCTGAGACTGGCCCGCAGTTGGGGGGACGCTCTGGCCTCTGCCGGTGTGGTTGTGGTGTCTGGATTGGCGGCGGGGATCGACGCCGCGGCCCATCAGGGGGCCCTTGATGGGCTCGAGCGATCTGGCTGCACGCCGGGACCCGTCGCGGTGGTGGGGACCGGGCACGATGTGTGCTATCCCGCATCGAGCCGCGCCTTGTGGCGACGTGTCGCCGATGTCGGGTTGATCCTGAGCGAAGCCCCGTTGGGAACCAGGCCCGAACCGTGGCGCTTTCCGGCCCGCAACCGCATCATCGCCGCGCTGGCTGACGTGGTCGTGGTGGTTGAGTCCCATGAGCGGGGTGGGTCGCTGTCCACGGCCGAGGAGGCCGCGGCGCGTAACCGCGTCGTACTTGCGGTTCCGGGATCGGTGTATTCGCCGGCTTCAGTTGGCACCCATCGTCTCATCGCGGAGGGGGCGGGAGTGGCCGTAAGCATCGAGGACGTTCTGTTGGCCCTCGGAAGCCGCCGGCCGGGCTCGACACCGCAGCCCCTGCCACCCACCGCACCGCTCGGTGACGCAGTTCGAAGCGGAGCGGGGCCCATGGCGGAACAGGAGCGAAACTTGCTCGATGCGCTGGGCTGGGAGCCCACGACGCTGGATGATCTGGTGCTGCGAACCGCGTGGTCCCTTGACACCGTGTGTGCGGTGCTCAATCAGTTACAGCGTCTCAATTTGGTCACCCAGGCGGGCATCTGGCTCACCCAACGTGGGGATTAAGAAGGTCCTATAGCCAAGTATTCGCCCACTTTGTGCGGTCGGTAAGTAACCTGTGGTGAGTAAGGGTTGGGTTGAAACGACATCGACTGATGGCGGTGCCTCCGAAGCAATGCGGTGATCGCAATGCGAGGTCGGCCGGGCGAGCCTCATCGGCGGAGGAATGAACGTGGCGCTCGAGCTTGATGACAGGGTCGACGGGTTGTGGTGGCAGTACGCCGCGACACGTGACCAGGAAACTCGAGACCGTCTGATCGTGCACTACGCGCCGCTGGTGAAGTTCGTGGCGAGCCGCCTCGCGGCCGGACTGCCCCAGAACGTCGAACAAGGCGACCTGGTGAGCTACGGCATCTTCGGCTTGATCGACGCCATCGACCGGTTCGACCCTGAACGGGGCAACAAGTTCGAGACCTACGCCATGCAGCGGATCAAGGGCGCCATCCTTGACGAGTTGCGCAGCTATGACTGGGTACCGCGATCGGTGCGAGCCAAGGCGCGTTCGATCGAGAAGGCAATAACCAAACTCGAAACCGAGAACGGCCGGACGCCTACCGAGCCGGAGTTGGCCGAAGAGTTGGGTATTGAGATCTCCCAGCTGCAGACGATGTTGTCGCAAATCTCCGGGGTGGGCCTCATTGCTCTCGACGAGATGTTGAGTGGTGCTGGTGACCGCAGCGAATCCGTTGCGCTCATCGACACCATTGCCGACTCATCCGACGGCCCGGTCAGCCTCTTCGAGAGCAAGGAGATGAAACAACTCCTCGCCTCGGCCATAAACGGGATGGGTGAACGGGAGAAGCTCGTTCTGGTCCTGTACTACTTCGAGCACTTCACCCTGGCCGAGATCGGCAAGGTGATCGGGGTAACGGAGAGCCGGGTGTGTCAGATCCACACCAAGGCCGTCATGCAGCTCCGCATCTTTCTGCAGCGGGCCTCTACCGAGCCGGCCTATCCGCCGCGGTCCGGCGCCGCAGGTCGCTAAGCTCGACCCAATCGGGGCCACGGCCCTTCGTGCAAGGTCGGCACTTCGGGTGCGGATCACGAAGGAGTAGTGGTGTTCCTGTTGGCAATGTTGGGTTCGTCCTGGCTGGCGACGGTGTTGTCCGTCGCCCCCCTCATCTGCCCCCGGGCGTCCTACCGACCGCCGGTGAGTTCCCCGGTGACGCTTGGCTTTTCGCTGCCGTTGGGGCCCTACGGCCCGGGGAATAGGGGACTGGAGTACGCGACGGCGAGCGGTGAGCGGGTCCGAGCGGTTGGATCGGGCCGGGTGCTCTTTGCCGGGCCGGTGGCCGGTCAGCTTGCCATCAGCGTGTTGCATGGCGACGGCGTGCTGGCCTCATACTCGTACCTTCACAGCATCCGTGTCGCTCGCGGCGAGGCCGTTTCGGCGGGCCAACTGCTCGGGACGAGCTCAAACCGGTTGCAGTTGGGGTTCCGGCGCAACGGCGTCTACTTCGACCCGGCACCGTATCTCGGCGCGGCGTTGCGGCCCCGACTGGTCGGATCACACGTCGGTCCGCCCGCGTTGATCTGCCCGATCTGACGCCCGCACCCCTCGCAGTGCAAGCAGTCCGCTAAACTTTCACGGGTTTTGTTCTGAGACCTGCGTCACTACCAATTTTCGGTCGTCGCCCACTTCGGTCGCCTGAGGGCGCCGGCGACGGCTGAGCACAACCGAAGGAGTTTTTCAATGTCCGTTGTCACGATGAAGCAGTTGCTCGACGCTGGGGTCCATTTCGGTCACCAGACTCGGCGTTGGAATCCGAAGATGAAGCGGTTCATCTGGGGCGAGCGCAACGGCATTTACATCATCGACCTGGAGCAGACGCTCAGTCGGGTCGAGGTTGCCTACACCGCCGTGCGTGATCTCGTCGCCGGTGGCGGAACGATCTTGTTTATCGGTACCAAGAAGCAGGCCCAGGATCCGGTGCGCTCCTACGCCGAGAAGTGCGGGATGCCTTATATCAATGAGCGTTGGCTCGGCGGCATGCTCACCAACTACCAGACCATGTTGAAGCGGGTCGGCAAGATGAAGGAGTACCAGCGCATGCGGGACTCCGGTGAGTTCGAGATGATGCACAAGAAGGAAGCCCTGCTCATCTCGCGTGAACTTGAGAAGCTTGAGCGCAACCTCTCCGGCATCCGCAACTTGGAGAAGTTGCCGGACATGGTGTTCATCATCGACACCAAGAAGGAAGCCATCGGCGTGACCGAGGCCAACAAACTCGGTATCCCCGTCGTCGCGGTCGTGGACACCAACTGCGATCCCGACATCATCCAATTCGTGATCCCGGGCAACGACGACGCCATTCGCGCCGGCAACCTCATGTGTCGTGTCATTGCCGACGCCGTGGAAGAAGGCCATTTCATTCGCTCCCGCAAGACGGGCAACGGTGCAGGCCCTGCCGCGCGTCGCATGAGCTTTGAGGAGGAGGCGGCGCGTTCTGCCGAGCAGGCTGACGCCCGCCGTCAGGCTTCTGTCGCCGCCGCCGAACGCGAAACGCGCATCGCAGCCCAACAGGCCGTCTCGGCTGATATGCCCTCCACCGAGGACTGAGTCCCGACTACGACCTTCGGGCGCGGTAGCGGGGGCTACCGCGCTTCATCACATCCGACACGATCTCGAACGAGGAACGCGCATGTCCAACTTCACCGCTAAGGACGTCCAAAAGCTTCGCCAGGCCACCGATGCGGGCATGATGGACGCCAAGCGAGCTCTCGAAGCGAACGACGGTGACATGGAGCGCGCCGCCCAATGGCTGCGCGAGAAGGGCTTGGCCAAGGTGGCCAAGCTGTCCGACCGTGAAAACAGCCAGGGCACCGTGGCTGTGGCGAGCACGGCGACCGCGGCGGCATTGGTCGAACTGAAGTCGGAGACCGACTTTTCGGCCAAGGCCGACGATTTCGTTGAGTTGGTCAGCAAGCTGGCGCAACTCGTGCTGGAGAAGGGCGAGGCCGCCATCGCGGAGGGTCAGGCCGACATCGAGACCCTCAAGATTGCCAAGCGCGAGAACATCGAACTCGGCAAGGTAGCTCGGGTCGATGCGTCCGAGGGCAGCATCATCGATACCTATCTGCATCGTCAGGACGGCAGAGGCGTGATCGGCGTGATCATCGAAGCTTCTGGCGTCGATCAGGAGACCTTGCACGAACTGGCCCTTCATTGCGCGTTCGCCAAGCCGCGGTACCTCACCCGCGACGAGGTCCCCGTCGAGGCGATTGAGAAGGAACGGAACAACCTTCTTGAGATCACCAAGGCCGAGGGCAAGCCGGAGGCGGCGTGGCCGAAGATCGTCGATGGCCGGGTGAATGCCTGGCTGGCCGGGCAGGTGCTGCTTGAGCAAGGCGTCAACGGCGATAAGGAGACCGTCGCCCAACGTATTGGCTCGGGTCGAATCAGTCGCTTCGCCATGGCTGTCATCGGCTCGTGAGCGAGGCCGCCGTGCCCCCCGGGGAGCACCGCACGTGGCGGCGAGTCCTGCTGAAGGTCTCCGGCGAAGCATTCGCCAACGAGAATGGATTCGGGATCTCGGCCGAAGTTGTGCGCCAAGTCGCGTCCGAGATCGTGGCCGCGAGGGCCGAGACGGCGGCGGACATTGCCATCGTCGTTGGTGCGGGCAATATCTGGCGCGGCCGGACCGGCGTGCATGCCGGCATGGATCGGGCCCAGGCCGACTACATGGGAATGCTGGCAACGGTCATCAATGCGCTGGCCTTGCAGGACACCCTGGAGCAACTCGGACAACCAACGAGGGTGCAATCAGCGATCCATATGGCGCAGGTGGCGGAGCCGTACATCCGTCGGCGCGCCATTCGGCATCTCGAGAAAGGCCGCATCGTCATCTTTGCCGGGGGATTGGGAGACCCGTTCTTCACCACGGACACGGCGGCAGCGCTTCGGGCGGTCGAAATCGAGGCGGACGTGCTGTTGAAAGGGACGCATTCCGGTGTCGAGGGTGTCTATACCGACGATCCGCGTACGAACCCCGACGCGCAGCTCTTGCACAATGTGACCCATTCCGAGGTGATCAGCCGAGGCCTGAAGATCATGGATTCGACGGCTATCACCTTCTGCATGGACAACGAACTGCCAATTGTGGTGTTCGATCTGCTGAAGCCAGGCAACGTGCAATCCGTCCTCCGAGGGGCCGATCTCGGTACGCTGGTTCGGTGACTACGGCCAGTACGGACGAAACCGGCGAGATCCTCGAGAGCTCGGCGGACAAAATGCGCAAAGCTGTGGTGCATTCCCGCGCTGAGTTTGGCACCATCCGTACCGGCCGAGCGGCGCCAGCACTGGTCGAGAAGCTCGTGGTCGTGGCCTATGGTCAAGAAATGCCTCTGCAACAGCTTGCCGGGTTCCAAGTCCCCGAGGCGCGGCAACTGTTGATCACGCCGTTTGACCGCGCCACGATGGGTGCGATCGAGAAGGCCATCCAGAACTCCGACCTGGGGCTGAACCCATCAAATGACGGGCACAGCATTCGCCTGAACTTTCCGCCCCTCACCCAGGAACGGCGCAAGGAACTCGTGAAGCGGGTCCGGGGCATGGCCGAGGACGGCAAGGTTGCCATCCGCGGCATTCGGCACAAGGGCCGCAAGGATCTTGAGATGTTGGAGAAGTCCGGCGCCATCTCGACCGACTCGCTCTCTCGGGCAGAGAAGGACCTCGACCGGCTGACCCAAACCAACGAGGCGGGCATCGACAAGGCGCTGGTGGAGAAGGAACAGGAATTGCTCGAGGTCTGAGCAGCGTAGCGAGACCGGTCGGATGCCGTTCACCGGTGCCGGTCCGGTACCACAACCGACCTGCAGAAATGTAGGTCGTATCCCCGGTCGGGTAGATCTCGACAGGAGGGTCCCCATGAGCGATAACAACGATTCTGAACTACCGAAGGCTGCTACTGGACCCAGTCGATCCGAACAGTTTCGGATCGTGGGTGCGGAGGAAGCGGGCACGTTAGTTGGACTGCCCGAGGATGATTCTGGCGCGTCCAAGGGCCCGGCAGGGATAGTCCGGCCTGTCCGGAGGCCAGTCTTTGATTCAATCCCCGACGCTGGGGCCGAGGTCGATGACTGGTCAGGGGCGCTCGGCTCGCATCCGAGCGACGCCGAAGCGGCGGAGGTGGGCGCGGCGCTGTCGTCGCCCGAGGATGTGACGGAACTCGGTCGGCTCCAGTCGGGCCTGGGGTCTCGTCCGGGGTTGCTCGGCTCGGTTCCCGATTCCGACGCGTTGTCAGCGCAGGCCCGAGAACTTGAGCTACCACACTGGACGGCGCCACCTCCGGGTCAGGTGCCGCCGGTCCTTCTCGACGACCGTCGTAAGGATGAATCGTGGTCGACCTATGCGGCGGCACCGCGGTGGCGGGACGACGGCGCGAGCGGTTGGGACGAGGAGGATGGATCGGCGATTTCGGACCTCGCAGATGATCAACCACTGGGGGCGTTGGCCGAGCGGGAGCGGCCAGCGATGGACGAGTTCTTCGCCTTCGACGAACTCGATGAGAGTGAGCCGGTTGCGCGGCCGTCCCGACCCCGAGCCGGGCGCCGTGGCGTCGATCGTGATGGGGCTTTGACGGGTGAACACGGCGCAGTGCCCGAGTCTGACCGAGCCGCGCGGGTCACCGGTCCGGGCGCGAATGGGGCCCGGAACATCCCCGCCGCCATCGGCCTCGGTATCGGCCTAGCGGCGCTGGCGATAGCGCTGTTTCGGGTGGGCCCGGGCGCGACGATGGTGTTCGTCCTCGTGTTGCTGGGCATCGGTGCGGTTGAATTTTTCGACGCGACACGTCGCGGTGGCTATCGCCCGGCAACACTTTTGGGCCTCACCGCGATCGTTAGCCTGCCCGCCGCGGTGTACTGGCGCGGCGATGCGGCCTATCCAATTGTTGGTGGGTTGGTGATCGTCGCCGGCTTGTTGTGGTTCCTCTTCGGCGTCGATCAGGAACAGGTCACTGCAGACCTCGGTGTGACGTTGTTGGGTACCGCCTACCTCGGCGGCCTCGGGTCCGTTGCGGCGCTGATCTTGCGCGCTCCAGGCGTTGATGCCCCGCGCGTCCTGCTCGGGGTGATTGTGCCGGTGGTGGCGCACGACGTGTTCGCCTACACCGTGGGTCGTAACGCGGGGCGCACCCCGCTCATGGCCCATGTCAGCGCGAACAAGACCGTGGAGGGGCTCATCGGCGGGGTGATCGGAGCGGTGGTCACCTCCCTGGTGTTCAACCAAATCTTGGGGTCCAATCCTTGGCACGGTTTCGGGCCGGCGTTCGCGTTGGGCCTGATCGTCGGCTTCATGGCCCCGCTCGGTGATCTCGTCGAGTCACTGCTGAAACGGGACCTCGGCGTCAAGGACATGGGCACGATTCTGCCCGGGCATGGCGGGGTGCTCGACCGGTTCGACTCGTTGCTGTTCGTGCTGCCGGCGGCGTACTACTTGGCGTTGCTGCTCGATGTGATCCCGCAGTGAACGCGCCAACGGTGGCGCCACGGTGAGGACGCTTGCCGTTCTCGGTGCGACCGGCTCGGTCGGCACGCAGGCGCTCGACGTCGTTCGGGCTTCACCCGGTCGGTTTGATGTTCGCTGTATTGGGGCCCATTCCTCGGGCGACGCTTTGGTTGCTCAGGCGGAGGAGTTTCGGCCGGAGGTCGCCGTGCTCGTCGATGAACGCGCCGCGGCCAACGTGGCTGCCCGGATGCCACGCGGTACCGAGCTGTGGGTGGGCGCCGACGCGCTTGCTGAGGCCGCCCGTCGCTGTGATGTCGTGCTCAACGCCGTGGTTGGATTTGCTGGCCTCGGGGTGACGATGGCCGCGCTGAGCGCCGGTCGACGGCTGGCGCTGGCCAACAAGGAATCTCTGGTCGCGGGTGGTCCGGTGGTGCGCTCGGTGCTTGGCACTCCGGGCGCGGAGATGGTGCCGGTCGACAGCGAGCATTCGGCGCTGCATCAATGCTTACGTTCGGGCCTCGGTATGCGCGAGGTATCTCGGTTGTTGCTCACGGCCAGCGGCGGCCCGTTCCGAACGGTGTCTTCCGAGGCCCTTGCCGCGGTCACTATCGATGATGCGTTGGCCCACCCGACCTGGCAGATGGGTCCGAAAATTACCGTCGACAGTTCAACGCTGATGAACAAAGGTCTTGAGGTCATTGAGGCCAAGGAGTTGTTCGACATCGAGGTGGATCGGATTGAAGTTGTGGTTCACCCCCAATCGATCGTGCACTCGATGGTGGAGTTCACCGACGGATCCACCGTGGCGCAGCTGTCCCTGCCCGACATGCGGCTGCCTGTCGCCTATGCGTTGGCCTATCCCGAGCGATTCGACCGTCCCTTTGGACGCATCGATTGGTCGATGATGGGATCACTCACCTTCGAGCCTCCCGATCGGGGGCGCTTTGCCTGCCTCGACCTCGCCTATGCCGCCAGTCGAACCGGTGGCACCGCTCCGGCCTGGCTGAACGGGGCTAATGAGGCGGTCGTGGCGGCGTTTCTGGAGGGCAAGATCCCTTGGATCGCCATCGCCAGGGTCCTTCAGGAAGTCATGGACCACCATGATGGTGGGAAGGCAACGACGATTGAGGACGTTGTCCAAGCCGACGCCACGGCTCGCCGGATGGCAGTGCAGGTGTTGGGCCGGTGGTCTTGACGGCCACCGGTCTCAAGCCATGAAGCCGTCATCGACGTCCAGAACAGATGAAGGAGGACCCATGTCGATCGGCGAAGCCCCGCCTGCGCCGAGCGAGCAGGCACATGCCGACCTGGGTCAGCAGGATGATTCTCCCACCAGCCTCGTCCGACTAGCGCTTTTGGTGGGCGTCGTGCTGCTCATTGGGGTTCGGGGCGGCTTGTCGTGGCTGTTCATCGTGGGGGCGATTGTGGTCATGATCTTCCTGCACGAGCTCGGGCACTTTCTGACCGCGAAATGGGCGGGGATGAAGGTGACGCAGTTTTTCTTGGGGTTCGGGCCCCGGGTGTGGAGCTTTCGGCGGGGGGATACCGAGTACGGCATCAAGGCCATCCCGGCGGGCGCGTATGTGAAGGTCATCGGGATGTACAACCTCGACGAAGTAGATCCGGCGGATGAGCCACGGACCTACCGCCAGAAGAAGTACCACCAGAGGGTGCTGATGGCGGCCGCTGGCTCGACCATGCACTTTGTGCTGGCCCTGATGTTGATCTATGTGGTGCTGGTGGGCCTCGGACGTCAACAACCGGACAACTGGACCGTGGCGGCGGTGGGTCCGGGCAGCGCGGCTGAATCGGCCGGATTGCGCTCGGGTGATCGACTGACCGCGATCGACGGTTTGAGCGTGCTGAGCTGGACCGAAATGCGAGACGTGATCGCCCCGCGGCAGGGCCGGACCGTGCTCGTGCTCTTCGAACGCGACGGCCAGGTCAACTCGGTCATCGCCACGATCGGGGCGAACCCCATCCGACCGGGGGAAGGCCAACTCGGGGTCGGTCCGCTCTTTCCCTACGTCCGGGTCGGCCCGCTCGCCGCGATAGGTCAGACCCTGGGCGAGGTTGTTGAGGTCACGACGGCGTCGGTCAGCGGCATGACCCACATGTTCACCCCGTCGGGGCTGGAAAGTTTCGCCCAGCAGGTCGCGGCGGGCCGTCCCGAACCATCGGCGGACCAGACCGACCCGACGAGATCGAGCGCCGCGACGGGCAGCGACACCCGCTTTCTTTCGATCTATGGCGCAGCCCGCCTCGGGGTCGATCTGACCCACGAAGGCTTGGCTCCCGCCTTGGGGTTCCTGGCCATGTTGAACATCTTCGTCGGGGTGTTCAACCTGACACCGTTGCTGCCCTTCGACGGCGGACACATCGCCATCGCCAGCTATGAGAGGGTTCGCGAGCTACTGCGCCGTGACGGTCGTCGGCACTTCGCCGACGTGGCGCGGCTGCTGCCGCTCACCTACGCCGTGGTGGCCGTGCTGGTCATGATCGGCGCGTCGTCTCTCTACCTCGATTTTGTCAATCCGGTACACCTTCCCTAAGGGGCGCCAGTGCAGTTCGAGACCAGCTTTGCCCGTCGCCGTACCCGCTCCATTCAGGTCGGAACAGTCCCCGTCGGAGGTGACGCGCCAATCAGCGTGCAGTCGATGACTACCACGAAGACCGCCGACGTCGAGGGCACGCTGGCCCAGATCTATGCGCTGGCCGGCGCAGGCTGTGACATCGTGCGCTGTACCTGCAACGAGGCGGAGGCCGCAGAGGGCCTGGCCCGAATCGTGCCCCGTTCGCCGTTGCCGATCATCGCCGACATCCACAACAACCATCGCATGGCCCTCGCTGCCCTCGAGGCCGGGGTGCATGGCCTGCGCCTCAATCCGGGCAATATCCGCCGCCCTGAACACATCAAGGCCGTTGCTTCCGCCTGTCGAGACCGCGGGGTCTCCATCCGGATTGGGGTGAACGGTGGGTCGCTGGACGAATCGTTGTACCGAAAGTACGGCGGGCGGGTCACGCCTGAGGCCATGGTCGAGTCGGCGATGATGGAGTTGGCGTACTTCGCCGATGTCGATTTCGACCTGGTCAAGATCTCGGTGAAGGCATCCAATGTGCCACTGACGATCGAGGCCTACCGCCAGTTGGCCGAGGCGACGGACTTCCCCTTACATCTCGGGGTGACCGAAGCGGGTCCTCCACCGGCGGGCCTGGTCAAGGCGACCGCGGGTATTGCCACCCTGCTGGCGGAAGGTATTGGCGACACCATTCGATACTCGTTGACGGCGGATCCTGTCGAGGAGGCGCGGGCAGGTCGCCAGCTGCTTGAGGCCATGGGGCTGAGGGAACGAAAGAACGTCGATCTCATCGCCTGTCCGTCGTGTGGCAGGGCCGAGGTCGATGTCATCGACGTGGCCACCCGGGCCATGGAGGCGTTCGGCGATCGCCAGATCCCCCTGCAGGTCGCGGTCATGGGATGTGTGGTGAACGGGCCGGGCGAAGCCCGCGACGCCGACATCGGTATTGCGGCAGGAAACAAGCGGGGCCATCTCTTCGTGAAGGGTCGAAACGTCGCGGTAGTACCCGAGGCGGACATGGTCGAAGCCTTGGTCGAATGGGCGGAGTACATCCAGGCGCACGGTGTCGAGGCGGCGTTGAGCCGCGCCGACATCGCCGTGGCGGAACGCGAGGCCCGCAAAGACCGCCAGCGGTTGCTCGAGGACCAGGGCGAGGACGTCAACGACAGCGAGACCCGTGTCGAGCTCATTCGCTCGACCATGACCCGCTGACACTCCCTCAGCGCCGCCGCCGTAGGATCGGAGCCTCTATGGCCAAGGCTCCCATTCTCACCCCGCAAGCAGAGGATTTTCCGCGTTGGTACCAGGACGTCCTGGCTAAGGCGGAACTCGCTGACAACGGCCCGGTACGCGGCACGATGGTCATTCGGCCCTACGGCTACGGCCTTTGGGAGCGCATGCAGGCCGAGATGGATGCTCGTATCAAGGCCTGCGGTGCGGAGAACGTCTACATGCCGCTCTTCATCCCCGAGAGCTACTTGCGCCGCGAGGCAGAGCATGTCGAAGGCTTCAGCCCCGAACTCGCGGTGGTGACCCACGCCGGCGGGAAGGAACTTGAGGAGCCGGTCGTGGTGCGCCCCACGTCAGAGACCATCTTCGGCGAGTTCATGGCCAAATGGATCCAGTCCTACCGTGACCTGCCGCTGCTGCTCAATCAGTGGGCCAACGTGGTGCGTTGGGAGCTGCGGCCGAGGGTCTTTCTGCGGACCACCGAGTTTCTTTGGCAGGAGGGACACACGGCGCATGCCACCCGGCAAGACGGCGCCGCCTATGCCACCCGAATTCTGCTGGAGGCCTACGAAGATTTCATGGTGAATGTGCTGGCGATGCCGATCCTCGTCGGCGTGAAGACCCGGCGTGAACGTTTCGCCGGTGCGATCAACACCATGGCGTGCGAGGCCATGATGGGCGACGGTAAGGCTCTGCAGATGGGCACGAGTCACGAACTCGGCCAGAACTTTGCCAAGGCCTTCGACATCGACTTTCTCGATTCTGGCGGTCAGCGCCAACTCTGCTGGACCACCTCGTGGGGGACCTCGACGCGCATGTTGGGTGGTCTGATCATGTGTCACGGTGACGACAACGGGATGCAGGTTCCCCCTCGATTGGCCCACGTCCAAGTCGTCGTCGTGCTGGTTCGTGACGAGGATGGCGCCGGTGACGCCGCCCGCTCCGTTGTTGACCGCTTGCTCGCCGCCGGCGTGCGGGCTCGGCTCGATGCCAATACCGCCACCAGCTTTGGGCGTCGAGCCACAGACTGGGAGCTCAAGGGAGTTCCGGTTCGGGTCGAGGTGGGGCCTCGTGACCTCAAAGAAGACAAGGTCACCGTCGTGCGACGCGACGACGGTTCCAAGCTCACGGTAGGGCTCTCCACGGTGACCGAGGTGGTGAGCGTGGCCCTCGAAACCGTCCAAACGAGCTTGCTCGCCGCGGCGAGCAAGCGACGAGAGGCCCGTACGGTGGCCGTGGACACTATTGAGGAGGCCATCGAGGTGGCCCAGTCGGGATTTGGCCGGATTCGTTGGTCGGTACTGGGGGAGTCAGGCGAGGAGCTACTCGCCACCAAGGCCATCACCGTGCGCTGTTTGCAAAATCCTGATGGGACGGTGCCGACGGAGATCGATGACGAGGTCGTGGCCGTGGTGGCACGGGCCTACTAGGCACGGGAGCACGTACCAGGCGTGCCGCTCGGTGCTCACCTTAGGAGACAGGCCCATCGCCCCGGGCCGCTATCATTGACAGATCAACGTTCGAGCCAGGTAGCCGAACCGACCTGTCCGGAGGAGATGTGATGACGATTGTGCAGGCCGTGTCACAGGTCGTCACCCCGGTCATCGAGTCGTTGGGAATTGAGCTGGTAGACGTCGAGCACCGCGGGGTGATCGTGCGGATTGTCGTGGACGAACCGGGAGGCATCAGTCTCGACCGGCTGTCCGAGGTGACCCGCAAGCTGTCCCAGGCGCTCGACGAGGCCGATCCCGTCTCAACCCGTTACACCCTTGAGGTTTCCAGCCCCGGAGTGGAGCGACCGTTGCGCACGCCGCGGCATTTCGTCACAGTGCTGGGTCAGAAGATCACCTTCCGCTGGACCCGAGAGCCTAAGACCGAGCGCCTCACCGGCATCCTGCTCGCCGCGGACGAGGCGGGCATCACGGTGCAAACCCAGTCCGCAATGCCTACCGACGAACCTGAAATGGTGCAGATCGGCTACCGAGCTATCGACAAGGCACGTACCGTATTCGAATGGGGACCCGCCCCCAAGCCAGGCAAGGGATCCAAGCCGGGTGCGGCGAAGGCCTCGAAAGCCAAGGCCGCTGCGGTGAACAATGACATGAGTATGGCCGGAGACCGATGATGGCTGAGCAACAAATCTTTGTCCGGTCTGCCGATCGCCCCGCATCGCGCCGAAATGGAGTGCAGGCATGAGCAACCCCGACATGATGGAGGCGCTGCATGCGCTCGCCGCAGACAAGGGCATCTCGGTCGACACCTTGTTCCGCGCCCTGGCCGACGCGTTGGAGTCGGCGTACAAGCGGATGCCAAAAGCATACGAGTACTCCTGGGTCACCATCGACCCGGACACCTTTGAGATCCGCGTCCACGCCCAGGAACTCGATGAGGACGGCGAGCCGATGGGTGGCGAACTCGATGTGACGCCATCGGACTTCGGGCGCATTGCCGCGCAGACGGCCAAGCAGGTCATGATGCAGCGCATTCGCGAAGCAGAACGTGAGCTGAAGTACGAGGAGTACGCCGGCCGTGAAGGTGACATCGTCACCGGAATCATCCAGCAGAGCGACAGTCGCTACACGTTGCTCGACCTTGGTCGGGTGGAGGCATTGCTTCCCCAAGCCGAGCAGGTTTCCTTTGAACGTCCCGATCCTGGCGCGCGCCTGAAGGCCTACATCGTCGAGGTGCGCAAGACGGCCAAAGGCCCTCAGATCGTCGTTTCCCGCACCCATCCCGGTCTCATTCTTGAGTTGTTCAAGCTTGAAGTGCCCGAGATCGCCGATGGCATCGTCGAGATCAAGGCCTGCGCACGTGAGCCAGGTCACCGCACCAAGATCGCCGTGTGGTCCAACGAGGGCAACGTCGATCCCGTGGGGGCCTGTGTTGGCGCTCGCGGCGGGCGAGTGCGCCAGGTTGTCAACGAACTCCGCGGCGAGAAAATCGACATTGTGCCTTTCAGCCACGAGCCCGCCGACTTCGTGACCAAGGCGCTGTCGCCGGCCAAGGTTAAGGAAGTGCGGATCCACCCTGACACCGGCACCGCCGAAGTGATCGTTCCCGATCATCAGCTCTCCTTGGCGATCGGTAAGGAGGGCCAGAACGCCCGACTTACCGCTCGGTTGACCGGTTGGCGTATCGACATCAAGTCTGAGACCCAGATCCGCGAGGAACTCGAAGGCCTGCTCCCCGAAGGGGAGGAATGGGCTGAGGGCGAGTGGGTGGTCGATTCGACGACCGGGGAACAAGTGTGGCAGCCGGCCGAGGGTGGTCCGTCGATGTCCGCCCAGGAATGGTCAAGCGGACCAGAATCGGACAATCCGCCCAGCTCCGTTGGCGCGGACTCCGAGCCCGAAGCACCCGCTGTCCCAGCCTGAGGGGGCCCGCCTGCCGATGCGCACCTGCATCGGTTGTCGTCGCTGTCTGCCCCAACTTCAACTCGTGCGGTTCGTGCTCGGCGAGGGTGCTGAATTGGTCGCGAGTCGTGTCGCCATCGGTCGGGGGGCGTGGCTCTGCCCGGATCAACGTTGTTGGGACGTTGCCGTGAAACGCCGTGCATTCACCCGTGCCTTACGGTGTGCTCCTCGGCTGCCGGCCACCTATATCGAAGCGGTCAGCAAAAGTGGTTTCCGAGACACGCTGTGCGCCGACTAATATCATCGCTCGCGTGTGGCCTGCCCGCGAGTGTCCCGGGGCCGGCAACCGTGTCGCCCAATTGACAAACCTGAGGGGCTGAGAGAGCACTTGCCCGCAAAGATTCGGCTGTACGAGCTCGCACGAGAGCTCGGTCTTACCAACAAGGAGACACTCGACCTCTGTGACGCGCTCGGGATCGGACTCAAGAGCCACTCGTCAAGCGTCGTGGACGCGCAAGCCGACCGCGTGCGTCGTCGCGCGGAACGCGACGGGCTGATCCGCGACCACCAACCACCTGAGGACGAACCGCTCCCGCCAAGGACAGCCAAGGCTGCTGCGCCAACCCCCGCGATAGTGGTCGAAACCCCTGCCGCGAGGCCGCCGGCACCAGCGTCCGGCTCACCGCTGGAAGCTCCGGCGGTATCCACACCTGCTCCGAGCGCCCCGCTGGAAGCTCCGGCGGTATCCACTCCTGCTCCGAGGGCCCCGCTGGAAGCTCCGGCGGTATCCACTCCTGCTCCGAGCGCCCCGTTGCAGGCTCCGGTTGTGTCTGTGCCGGCCACTCCTGCGGTTGGCGAGGCACCGGTTGCGCCGCGACCCACTCCTGGTTCGCCGCCGCCCGGCCGCCCACCAGGTCCGCCGCCCGGTCGGGCTCCCATCGCATCGGGAGGCCGCGAGGTTCCTCGCCGCCCGGATGGCCCTAGTGCGGGCATGCCTGCTGGGGTGCGTCCTCCGGCTCCCGGTCAGCCAACTCGTCCGACAGGTCCAATGGGGCCAGGCGCAGGTCCGGGCGCGCCGCGTCCGGCCATGCCTGCTGGGGTGCGTCCTCCGGCTCCCGGTCAGCCAACTCGTCCGACAGGTCCAATGGGGCCAGGCGCAGGTCCGGGCGCAGCCCCAGGCGCGCCGCGTCCTGCCGGCCCTCCCCCAGGGGAGCGTCCCCCGATGCCAGGAATGCGTCCCGGTCCGGGTGGACCACGCCCGCCTGGGCCGCCGCGTCCCGGCGGCCCGCCGACCTCTGCCTCTGGTCGGCCGATCCCACCGCCGCCCGGCGGCCCACCCATATCGCGCACTGGAAGGCCAATCCCGCCACCTCCCGGCGGCCCGCGTCGTCCTGGACCTAGCGGACCGGGTGGCCCTGGTGGCCCCAGCGGGCCCCGCACTACTGGCGGTCCTGGCGGCGGCGGCTTCGCCAGCCGTCCTGGCGGCGGCTTCGGTGGTCGTCCTGGTGGTGCTCCTGGCGGTGCTCCTGGTGGTCGTCCTGGTGGTGCTCCTGGTGGCGGTCCTGGCGGCGGTCCTGGCGGCTTTGCCGGTCGTCCTGGTGGCGGCCCTGGTCGTGGCGGTCCTGGTGGCGGTCCTAGTGGTCGTCGTGGGCCGCAGCAGCGACGCAAGAGCCGTCGTCGTCGCAGCATGGACGAGCTCCAGCCGCTCGAAATGCCCAGCTATACGCCGGCCAATGCGCCGGTGCCCGACGGTGAGATCGTGGTCGAACGCGGCTCAACGGCTCAGCAGTTCGGCCCCAAGCTGAGACGAACCGCAGCCGACGTCGTTCGCTTCCTGCTCCAGCAGGGCGAGATGGTGACCGCGACGCATTCGCTTTCCGATGACATGATGGAGCTCTTCGCCGCTGAAGTCGGCGCAGTGCTCAAGATGGTCGATCCGGGTGAGGAACAAGAGGTCCAACTCCGTGGACGCCTTGGTCTCGATCTAGACAACGACGACGAGGACTACGACTCGCTGCCACTGCGGCCGCCGGTGATCACGGTCATGGGTCACGTTGACCATGGCAAGACGAAACTGCTCGACCAGATTCGCCACACCAACGTCGTGGCGGGCGAGGCCGGGGGAATCACCCAACATATCGGCGCCTATCAGGTCGATAAAGAAGGACAGCTCATCACGTTCATCGACACCCCTGGCCATGAGGCTTTCACGGCCATGCGGGCCCGCGGCGCGGATGCCACTGACATCGTGGTGCTTGTCGTTGCCGCTGATGACGGGGTTATGCCCCAGACGCTCGAGGCGATTCAGCATGCCCGTGCGGCCGAGGTTCCCATCGTGGTGGCGATCAACAAGATCGACCGTGCTGAAGCGGATCCCAATCGGGTGATGCAACAGCTTTCGGAGCGGGGGTTGATCCCCGAAGCCTGGGGTGGCGACACGATCATGGTCGAGGTCTCTGCTCTGCAGAATTTCGGCGTTGACGATTTACTCGAGCACCTTCTGGTCGTGTCGGAGGTCGAGGACCTACGGGCGGACAACACCGGTAGGGCGACGGGCGTCGTGCTGGAATCCAACCTCGACATAGGCCGTGGTCCGGTTGCGACCGTCCTGGTGCAGCGGGGAACGCTGAAGGTGGGCGACCCGGTGGTCGCTGGCGCCGCCTGGGGCAAGGTTCGCGCCCTCATCGACCACAACGGCAAGCAGGTCAAATCTGTCGGCCCGTCCACGCCGGTGCAGATTCTTGGTCTGTCTGAAGTGGCCGAGGCCGGTGACGATTTCATCGTGGCCCCAAGCGAGAAGGTGTCCCGCGAAGTCGCACAGACCCGGGAGCACTGGCAGCGACAGGCATCGTTGGGTAGCGCCCCGCATATTGCGGCCGGTGGCGCCCGCCTCGAGGACGTCTTCCGCCAGATTCAGGCGGGCGAGACCGCAACGCTCAACCTGATTCTCAAGGCTGACGTCACCGGTTCTCTCGAAGCGCTGACCGAATCGCTCAAGAAGCTTGAACGCGACGACGTGAAGCTCAACTTCGTGCTGCGGGGCGTGGGTGGCATCACCAAGAGCGACATCCAGCTCGCGGCGGCCTCGAACGCCACCCTCATCGGCTTCAACGTCCGGCCGGATCGCAAGGTTCGAGAGATGGCCCACCATGAAGGCGTGGAGATTCGGACCTACGAGATCATCTACAACGTGCTCGAGGATATCGAGAACGCCATGCTTGGTCTGCTTGCCCCCGAGTTTGAGGAAGTCGTCACTGGCGAGGCCGAAGTCCGGGAGATCTTCCGGGTACCCAAGGTCGGATCGATCGCGGGCTGTTATGTGCTCAGCGGGACGATCACCAGGAACTCCAAGGTGCGCTTCTTGCGAGAGGGCACCATCATCTGGAAGGGCACCGTTTCCTCGCTACGGCGATTCAAGGACGATGCTCGAGAGGTCAATACCGGCTACGAGTGCGGTATCGGTCTGTCGGACTTCCAGGACCTCAAGCAGGGTGACACTATCGAGACCTTCGAGGATCGGGAGATTCCCCGAACCTGAGACCTGACGATGAAGGGTCCACGGTGTTCGTCCTTGCCCTTCGCGTAGATCTTCACCTGCCTGCTTGCCGGTCGTTGAAAGACCGGCGGCAGGTGGTGAAGCCCATCCTCGAACGGGCCAGGCAGCGCTTCGCGGTGAGTGCCGCGGAACTTGCTGGCCACGACCGCTGGCAACGTGCGCATCTCGGGTTCGCCGTGATAGCCGAATCGCCGCATCATGCACAGGAAATCATTGACGAGGTAGAGCGTTTCGTCTGGTCGTTCCCCGAGGCCGAGGTATTGGCCGTGGAACGCTTTTGGCTCGACGATGCCTGAACCTCGCCGCCGCGAACTACCGTGCCGGTGGCGCCGGTCGCGGCGGCGACACCGGCGCCGAAAGGGCCCGGAAAGGGCTAGGTGA
Organism: Ferrithrix thermotolerans DSM 19514; assembly: GCA_945906305.1. GTDB lineage: Bacteria > Actinomycetota > Acidimicrobiia > Acidimicrobiales > CAIXPF01 > CAIXPF01. Next base: position 57,968 of record CAMDQT010000021.1, read on the forward strand.
AGGACCATGAATCGACGTCGACGCACCCATGGTGGTTCGAGCCGTGACTATCCGCGCACAGCGCGAGTGAACGAATTGCTCCGAGAGATCATTGGCGACGAACTTGAGCGCATCGATGATCCGCGCTTGGAGTGGGTCAGCATCACGGGGATCGACGTGAACCCGGAGTTGAGCACCGCCATGGTGTTCTATTCGTCTCTGGGAGGAGCAGAGTCCGATCCGACCGTCTTGGAGGCACTAGCGGAGCGGCGGGTGCGACTACAGGGGGCCATCGGGCGCCAGGCCCGGCTGCGGCGGACCCCGGAGTTGCACTTCGGCCCCGACCGCGGTGTCCGCGAGGGCATCCGGGTGGAGGCGTTGCTGCGCGAGCTCGGCCCCTTCCCCGACACTGACGACGAGGTCGTCGTGGGGGAGCACGATCCCAACGCTTCCGATCCTGAGCCTGCCCACGCGGCTGAGCTCGCAGGGCAGAATCCGCCCCGGAAGGATAGCGATGGCCCGACGCCCGGCTCCCCCGATTGACGGGGCCTGTGTCGTGGACAAGCCTGCCGGTTGGACGTCCCACGATGTGGTCGCCAAGTCGCGTGCCCTCCTCGGCACCCGCAAGGTCGGCCACTCGGGAACGCTCGATCCCGATGCCACCGGGGTGCTGGTGCTCGGTGTGGGCCGGGCGACCCGATTGCTGCGATTCCTCACCGTGCTGGGCAAGGCCTACGTCGGCGAGCTGGTGCTCGGGAGCACAACCTCGACCCTTGATGCGGCCGGCGAGGTGACCGGTACTTTCGCCATGGACGGCATCACCGTGAGTGATGTCCGTTCGGTGTTGGCTTCCTTCACCGGTGAGATCGACCAGATACCGCCCATGGTGTCCGCCATCAAGGTCCAGGGCCGACGGTTGCACGAGCTCGCCCGGGAGGGCATCGAGATCGAGCGAGAGGCCCGTCGCGTGGTCATCCACCGAATCGACGTCGAGTCGACGAATGAGCCGAAGGTGTTCCGCCTGTCGGTGCAGTGCGGTTCCGGTACCTACATTCGCTCGTTGGCGGCAGATATCGGTACCGCACTCGGTGGCGGTGCCCACTTGCGTAATCTGCGCCGCACCGCCGTCGGAGGTTTCGGTCTTGCTGACGCCCGTGGGCTCGATCAGCTCCAACTGCTGACCATGCGCGAGGTTCTGCGCGATTACCCGGCGCTCGATACCGACGCGGCTGGGGTGGTGGCCCTAGTTCAGGGCCGCCAGCTTGGTGCGCAGTCCGTCGTGGCCCGTGCCACCTCCACGTTGGTGCCATTCGGTGCGCCGTCCCCACACGCCGTCTACGGCCCTGATGGTGACCTCGTGGCCGTCGTCGAAGAGGTCGATACCGGGTATAAGCCGGTCGTTGTCGTCGCGGTTTCCGGTGGCCCCGAACGGATTGGCTGAACCGGCCACCCGAAGGCGCGTGGTGCAATGCGCCCGACGGTGTGGCCGAGCCGATGACGGGTTCGGTGTGGCATCGCAGTGGGCGAGTAGCGTCAAAGTTGTGTTGGGATAGGCCACGTTCGGCTCCTGGGTTTGTAGATGAGGTACATCGGTGAAGGTCATCGAGGATCAACGGGGCGAGCGGGCTGACGACCGTCGATATGCGGTGACCATCGGCACCTACGACGGCGTGCACCTAGGCCATCGCATGGTGATCGAGCGCACCCGGCGTGAAGCAGACGCCCGCCATGCTGGCGTGGCCGTCGTCACCTTCGACCGCCACCCGGCGTCGGTCGTGCGGCCCGAATCGGCGCCCAA
>CAMDQT010000022.1 GCA_945906305.1 Ferrithrix thermotolerans DSM 19514
GGGCGGGCCCATTCGGGCCCGCCCCTCGTTGCGTTTTGCCGACTTTCGTCGACGTTCGCGGCGCCGACACCAACTCAGCGAGAGGTGGCCTGACCGCGCAGCAGCCGACCCGGCAGTGCTCCGGTGTGCTCGCCGTCTTGCATCAGCACCTCGCCCGCCACGATCGTGGCCTTGATCCCCACCGACTTTTGCACCAGTCGCTTGGCGCCACCGGGAAGATCCCAAGCCACGGTGGGCATAGAGGGCGTTACCCGGTCGGGGTCGATGACGTTGAGGTCGGCCACAAAGCCCTCCCGGACCAAGCCCCGGTCGGCAAACCCCCACGCAGTGGCCAGGCGGTTGGTCACCATCTCCACGGCCTGTTCCAGGGTGAGGGCTTGACGGTCTCGCACCCAATGGGCGAGCAGGTGGGTCTGCAGCGAGCTGTCCATGATCTGAGATACGTGCGCACCGGAGTCGGAGAAGGTGACCATGGTGCGGGGGTGGCGCATGATGGCCAGCAGGTGCTCGGGGTCGCGGTTGGCGATCGCCTGCACGAAGAACTGCTCGAAGTTGCTCTCCAACGCCAAGTCGATCATCAGTTCGACCGGGTCGACGCCAAGTTGCTCGGCCCGCTCTGCCACCGTTGGATTTGGTGGCACCGGCGCATCGAGGATGCGGATCCAGCGGTAGTCCGGCTTGCGGGTCTCCGCGCCGATGGCCCGGCCATAGTCGCCCCGATGGGCGGCATCGACCAGCTTGGCCCGCAGCGACGGGTCGCGCAGGGCCTTGGCCTGCTCCTCGAGGGGTAGGGAGCGGACTTCTTTCCATTCGGGCAGCACGTCGAAGGGGAGGCGGGTCTTCCACGACAGCAGTACCGAGAACTCCCGGCAGTGGGCCTGGCCGTACATGCGGCCACCGGCGGCCGCAGCCGCATCGATCATGCCGAGTTGGCCCTGCCAGTCGCTGCCGTCCCGACTGGTGGAGAGCACCCCGAAGGTGAACGGCACCCCAGTGCGCACGGCCAGGTCGGTCATGCGCTGGAAAAAATCGGCCCGGACGGCAGGATCTTTCGAACGCGAGGCGGACTCCTGGGCGATCTCGAACATGCCTCCGCCGACCTCGCCCAACACCGCGACCAGCCGTTCTACCTCGTCCCAGCTGGCCATGCGGGAGGCCACCGGCCGATCGTCGGAGGTTTCGTGGTTCATCGTGCGCGACGTGGTGAACCCAATGGCGCCCGCCCGCATGGCGTCGCGTAGCTCGCGTTGCATGATTCCCAGGTCCTCCTCGGTCGCGGCCTGCTCGAAGGCCCGCTCGCCCATGGCCCAAGTCCGCAGCGCCGAGTGGCCGATATTGGCGGCGTAGTTGATGCCTTTGGGAATCCGGTCGAGGGTGTCGAGGTACTCGGGAAAAGTCTCCCAGGACCAGTCGATGCCTGCGGCCATGGCCGCGGCGGAGATGTCCTCGGCCCGTTCGAGGTTGCGTACGACGAGGTCGCGCTGGTGAGCCCGGGCGGGAGCGAGGGTGAAGCCGCAGTTGCCCATGACCACGCTGGTCACCCCGTGGTAGCACGAGCTGGTGCCCAGCGCGTCCCACATGACCTGGGCATCCATATGGGTATGGCCATCGATGAAGCCGGGGGTGACCACATGGCCCTCGGCGTCAATTTCCTGACGGCCCCGGTCGCGAATTCGGCCCAGGGTGGCGATTCGGCCGTGGCGGATGCCGACGTCGGCCCGGTAGCGGGCGATGCCCGAACCGTCCACCACGGTCCCATTGCGGATCACCAGGTCGTACTGCATGGCCGAACCCCCTGAAGGTGTCGGGGAACCCCCGTTCCCGGACCACCAGGTTAGACCTCGCGGGCCAGCGGCGAACGGTTGACGTTCAGCTCTCGGCAGGGGCGACGGGAGCGTCGAGGGTCTGGCAGCAGTATTTGTACTTGCGTCGTGATGCGCACCAGCACGGCGCGTTGCGCCCCGGAGGCCAGGCGGTGCCCAGGCCCTGCGCGGCGAGGAGGCTGGCGGTGCGGCCACGTAGTTCGGTGCTAGCGGCGTCGGCGCCGTCCTGTTCGGCCTGCGCTTCGATGCCGGCGACGCTCAGTGCCACCATCAGCAGTTGCGCGCCACGGGTCCCGGCATTGACGCTGCGCAGGCGGGCTTCGATAGCACCGCGGTAGTCGAGGTGGTCGCGGGGCATCTCGTCGGCCAGCGACGGCCAACGTTGCAGGGCCAGGGCCCATTCGCTCTCGGGAAACCAGCCCACGGCCAAACTTTGCTGCACCGTGTGCATCGTAGGCGCGCCGCGGCCCAGGGATGGTCCGCGAAAGTGCTGACGGGTAGACGGGTAGAAGGACTACCATCGGGGCATGAACGAACGGCGACCCGTCGAGGACTGGGCAACGGACTTCGACCACTTGAGCGATGAGTGGGCGAACCACAGTCCGGACATCCTGGCCGACCTCCGCCAACGCTGCCCGGTGGCGCATACCGAGCGGTTCTTCGGGGCCTACCTCGTGACCCGCTACGACGACATCGACGAGCTCTCCCACAACACGGCGGCCTTCTCGAGCCGGATCACCGCGGTCAATGAGAACCACCCGGACAACATCAAGATCGAACTGCCCCCTATTACCCTCGACCCGCCGGAGCATTCGCCGATCCGTCGGGCGCTGTTGCCCGCGTTCAACCCTCGCGAGGTCGCGGCCATCGAGCCGTGGGTGGCCGAGATGGTGACGCGCCTGCTCGACGACATTGAGGGACGCGAGCTCGTGGACGGCGCGCTCGACTTCGCGCAGCTTGTCCCGGTCGAGTTGATGGGCAAAATGTTTGGGGTGTCTGCGGCGATGGGGCCACAGTTCCGCACCTGGGTCGATGAGTTTCTCAAGGATGGTCAGGTCGACATCGAGATCGCTCGCAAGGCCAGCCGCGAGGTCCAGGCATACTTCGCCGACCAGCTCGACCAGCGTCGGGAGCAGCCCGCCGATGATCTGGTGACCATGGTGCTCAACGCCGAGGCCGTCGAGGACGGCTCGTCGAGGCCTTTCAGCCAACGCGAGCGCATCGGTGCCCTGTTCGTATTGATGCTCGGCGGCATTGACACCACGTGGTCGTTGTTGGGCTCGGCGTTGTTCCATCTCGCAACCCACCCAGCGGACCGCGAGCTGCTGGTGAACCAGCCCGAGCTCATCGGAAATGCCATCGAGGAGTTGCTGCGGTTCTACTCGCCGGTCACGATCGGTCGCTATATCAACGAGGACGCCGTGGTGGGCGGGTGCCCGGTGAAGGCGGGGGAGCGCATTCTGTTGTCCTTCCCCTCGGCGAATCGAGACGAGACCCACTTCGACAACCCCGACGAGGTCGACCTCCAGCGGGCCCAGAACCGCCATTTGGGCTTTGGCATTGGCGTGCACCGTTGCCTCGGCTCCAACCTTGCCCGTATGGAGATGAAGGTGGCGCTGGAGGGCTGGCTGGCCCGCTTCCCGCGTTTCGAACTGGCCGTGGACCCGGCCGAAATCCGCTGGACGGTGGGGCCGGTGCGGGGCCCTCGAATGGTGCCGCTGCGTATCTTGGCCTGAGCGCTCGCCCGGCTTTTCAGGCCGGCGTCAGCCGTTCAGCTCGGCCCGCACGATCGCCGCCCCGGCGGCCAGAGCGGTCAGCTTGGCGGCAGCCACCGCACGGGGCAGAAACTTCATGCCACAGTCCGGCGCGGCGACGAGCCGCTCGGCGGGGATCACCTCGAGCGCGGCCCGCAGCCGAGCGGCGATGACCTCGGGCGGTTCTACGTCCTCGGTGGACAAATCGACACAGCCGAGCACCACGGTCTTGGCGCCCAACAGGCGTAGAACGTCGGGGCTGAGGCCAGGCTGGGAGTACTCGATGGAGATCTGGTCGACCGCCGTCTCGGCCAGTTCGGCCAGAAACGGGTAGCCACCCTGCTTGTTGCTGACATAGATCGCGTAGCCGTAGCAGGTGTGCAACACGGTGGTGGCGTCCACGCCCGCCACGGCCCGATTGATGGCCTCGACGGCAAAGGACCGCGCCGCGGCGGCGTTGGCTTGCAGGTAAGGCTCGTCCATCTGGAGCACGTCGATGCCGGCCGCGGCGAGGTCGCGAAGCTCGGCGTTGACGGCGTCGGCGTAGGCCAAGGCCAGGGCGCGTTGGTCGGGGTAGTACTCGTTTTGGGCCAGCTGGCTGAGGGTGAACGGACCCGGCACCGTGACCTTGGTGGCCCGGCCGGTGGCGGCACGCAGAAAGCGGGCGGCGTCGAGTTCGACCGGTTCGATGCGTTCGATGGGGCCGGTTACCAGCGGCACGAGGGATCGGCCGCCGTTGCGGTTGACGCCTTCGCCGACGCGGTCCTGCGCCACCCCGCCGAGGGCGGTGGCGAAGTGGTTGAAGTAGCTCTCCCGCCGAATCTCGCCGTCGGTGACGATGTCGATGCCGGCCAGACTCTGGTCGTGTACGGCGAGCAGCGTTGCGGCGTCGAGGGCTTCGGCGAGTTCCTCGCCTTGTAGGCGCCACACATCTGCGGCTCTCGTACGGGGCACGCCCTTGCGCACCAGCAGGCCGTGGTCGACGAGCCAGGTCGGTTGGGGGTAGCTCCCCACGACGGTGGTGGGCAGGAGCGGGATGTGCGGCGCCATACGGCGGATGAGCCTTACACACCGACGCCCCCGAGGGGGCTTCCTCTGTACCGCCAGGGACGATGGGTTGGGTACGGCGGCGGTTTTTGCTGGTTCTCACCGGTCGATGCGGCGACAATGGGGTGACGCACGGAACCGAGGGGGAGCAATGGGCGAGCGGCTGCAGGGCAAGGTGGCGATCATCACCGGAGCGGGCCAAACTCCGGGGGAGACGATCGGCAACGGGAGAGCCACGGCGCTGTTGTTTGCCCGCGAGGGGGCGCAGGTGCTGCTGGTCGATCGACGGCGCGATTCCGCCCAGGACACGGCCGATTTGCTGCGGGCAGAGGGCGGCGTGGCCGAGGTGTTCGAGGCCGATATCACCTCTGAGACGGCCTGCGCGGCGTTTGTGGCCGCCGCGGTGGAGCGCTTCGGTCGAGTCGACATTCTGCACAACAACGTCGGCATCGGCGCCGGTGACGGTGGACCCACCTCGCTGACGGAGGCGAACTGGCACCGCATCATGGACGTCAACCTCACCGGACCGTGGTTGGCCGCCAAACATGTCCTTCCCGTGATGCGAGCTCAACAGAGCGGGGTGATCACCAACATCTCCTCCGTGGCAGCCATCGCATCGACTCCGATGATCGCCTACAAGGTGTCCAAGGCCGGGCTCAATGCCCTGACCCAAGCCCTGGCCAACTCCAGTGCCCGATTCGGCATCCGGGTCAACGCCATCATGCCCGGTCTGATGGACACCCCAATGGCCATCGAGGGTTACGCTGCCCAGCGCGGCGTGTCGCGGGAACAAGTCCGCGAGGACCGGGCCCGTCAGGTGCCCCTGCAGCGTCGCCAGGGCAGCGCCTGGGACACGGCGTATGCCTCGTTGTTCCTTGCCAGCGACGAGGCGGCGTACATCACCGGTGTGTTGTTGCCCGTGGACGGTGGTCTGCATGTGCAGGTCGGCTGAGCGCAGCATCGTTGAGCGCTAGCGTGCGCGGATGCACTTCGGACTGTTCCTAGGGGCCTTCGTGCCGCCATCCACCCCGGCGTTCCTGGCCACCGCGGCCAAAGCAGCAGAGGCACGTGGGTTCCACTCGGTATGGGTGGGCGAGCATGTCGTGCTCTTCGACCGCTACGCCAAGGAGTATCCCTACGCCGAAAGCGGCGAGTTTCCTGCCAGCGGCGAAGCGGGTATGGCGGAGCCTTTCACCACCCTGGCATGGATCGCCGGGCAGACCAGTACGATCCGCCTCGGTACGGGGGTGATCCTGGTGCCGCAGCGCAACCCGCTCTACACCGCCAAGGAAGTGGCCAACGTCGATTGGCTGTCAGGTGGGCGGTTTGATTTCGGCATTGGTGTGGGCTGGCAGCGCGAAGAATTCGAGGCTCTACAGGTTCCCTGGGACCGACGCGGTGCCCGCAACGACGAGTACATCGAACTGATGCGACGGTTGTGGATGGACTCGGAATCGGCCCATGAGGGCGAGTTTTGGTCTTTGTCGCCGTCGCGGGCGTTTCCCAAGCCGGTACAGACGCCGCACCCACCCATTCATGTCGGCGGTGAGAGCGACGTGGCATTGCGACGAGTCGTGCGCCTGGGAGCAGACTGGCTGCCCTTCAACGTCACCCCGTCCTTGCTGGCTGAAAGGCGGGCCCGGCTCGCTGAACTGCTGGCGCCGACCGGGCGGGCTATCGAGGACGTGCACATCACCGTCAGCCCCAACCGCGAGGCCGTAGGCCCTCAATTCGCGGCGCCTTTCGCCGAGGCCGGTGCCGACCAACTGATCGTGCACCTGCGCAAAAAAGTGACGCTGGGAACGGTGGTCGAGGCCATCGACGAGCTGGGCCAGGCCTACGGCGTGGGGGCCTGAGCACCTAAGCCGATGCCAGGGGTTCGAGTCAGGGCGTCGGACGGTCCCGGCTAAGGTCAACGGCGCGATGACCGCAACCGGACCGGAACCAACGAGCTTCCCCCCGCAGGACCAATCCTCCGGCGAGGGTACCGGCAGCCCGAACCAGTCCAAAGGCCTGCTGCTCGTCGTGGCCCTGTTCGGGTTGTTCAGTACCAACTTCAACGTCAGCGTGCTGGCGTTGGTGATCCCCCGTCTGGTGGTCGAGTTCGACGCACCTTCTTCCACGGTGTCCTGGCTCGTGGTAGGTCCCACATTGGCCTATGCCGTGTTCGGGCCGACCGCAGGAAAGTTGGGCGACCTCTACGGCCGTCGGAGGGTGTACCTGATCGGCCTGGTCGGGTGCGCCATCTTCGCCGGCTGCACCGCGGCGGCTCCTACCATTCTGCTGGCGATCTTGTTCCGTACCGCATCGGCAGTGTTCGGTCAGTCGACCTCGCCCACCGGGGTCGCCATCATCAGCGAGGCCTTCCCGCGCGAGCAGCGGGTCAAGGCGCTGGGCTACTGGGGGCTGGTCATGGCCGGCGGCCCGGTGACGGGCATGGTGCTCGGTGGTCTGGTCGTGGATCGGGTGGGTTGGCGATGGCTGTTCATCAGCCAGGTGCCACTCACGATGCTCGCCACTGCCCTCGCAGCCAAGGTGCTGCCGCCCAGCCGGAGCCAGAAGGGGGCCCGTTTCGACGCCGCGGGCACGGTGCTTTTGGCCACCGCGGCGTTCTCCGTGCTCTTCGCGGTGAACCGCGCCCCGCTGTGGGGATGGGACAGTCTGGTCGTACTCGCTCTGCTGGCGGTCTTCCCGGTGGCCGCGGTTGGGTTCGTCCTGTGGGAACGGCGAGTGTCCTACCCGCTGTTACCGCTGCGCTATTTCCGCATGCGCGAGTTCAACGTACCGATGATCACCCAGGCGTTCTGCCAGGTGGCCTATCAGGGCGGGTTCGTGTTGATGCCGCTGATGCTGAGCCAGCTCTACGGCTACAGCACCACCCGTATCAGCTTTCTCACCGTGGGCCGGCCGTTGCTGTGGGGCTTAGCCGGGCCATTGTCCGCGCTGCTCGTTGTCCGGGCCGGCAGCCGCGCCGTGGTGGTCGGTGGCGTGTTGTTGAACACGGCCGCGTGTCTGGCCTTTTTGCGTATCGGCGACGGCACGTCCCAGGTCGAGATCGTGATGCTGTTGGGCTTTGCCGGTGTGGGTGTGGGCATCATCGTCGCCCCGCTCATGGCGATGTTGACCACTGCGGTGGGCCCAGAAGACCTCGGTATCGCCTCTGCCACTAGCACCATGATGGTGATGATCGGCTCGGCGGCGGGGGTGCAGATGATGCAGACGATCCAAGTCTCGCGTCTGGACCGCGCTGGTGTGGCCGCGTCCTACCACGCCGCGTTCATCGCTGCTGCCGTGGTGTCGTTGGTGGCGTTGATCTCGGCGCTGATGATTCGCGATCGGAGCCATCAGGCGTCGGGTTGATGGGCGGCGCTCAGCCTCTTATCGCCGCCCCCCCCGCAAGAGCTGACCAGGGTAGGCGCCGGTGTGCTCGCCTCGTTCGGTCAGCACCTCGCCGTTGACCACGGTGGCGAGGATCCCGACGGACTTCTGCACGAGGCGCTTGGCTCCACCAGGCAGGTCGTGGGCCACTGACGGCATGGCTGGAGCCACGGTGTCCGCGTTGAACACGCACAGGTCAGCGACCATACCTTCGCGTATGAGGCCGCGGTCGTGGAAGCCCCACAGCCCGGCCGGCATGGAGGTGAGTTTGCGCACGGCCTCTTCGAGCGTGAAGGCCTGCTTCTCCCGGGTCCAGTGGCCGAGCACGTGGGTGGGGATGGAGCTGTCCATGAGCTGGCTCACGTGGGCACCGGAGTCGGAGAAGGTCGGCAGGCAGCGCGGGTGGCGCATGATGTCCAGCACCACGTCCTGGTCGCCATTGAGAATCGGCTGTAGGAAGAACTGCTCGAAATCGCTATCCAAAGCGAGGTCGATCATGAGCTCGGCGGGGTCCACGCCGCGTTCGGCAGCGAGATCGGCCACGCTGCGCCAAGGTGGCAACGCCGAGTCCATGACCCGGATCCAGTCGTAATCGGGCTTGCGGGCCTCGGCCCCGACGCTCTTGGGCCACGCACCATGTTTGGCGGCATCGAGCAGCTTGGCCCGCATCGAGGGGTCGCGCAGCGCAGTCATTTGTTCTTCGAGCGGCCAGGACCGGAATTCCTTCCATTCCGCCAACGCGTCGAAGGGGACCTGAGTCTTGAAGGAGAGCACCACATTGAACTCGCGGGCGTGGGCCTGGCCAAACATTCGGCCGCCCTCGGCCGCAGTCTGGTCGAGCAAGTCCAGCATGGCTAGGTGTTCGCCCTTGGGGACCCGTCCGGCGGCGACCCCGAACGTGATCGGGACACCGGTTTGCACCGCCAAATGGCGCAACCGACCGTAGTAGTCAGCCTGGCGCTCGGGGTCTCGGCCGACGTCTTCGCCGGCGATCTCGAAGATGCCGAAGCCGATTTCGCCCAGCACTCCAACCAGGGTCGCCACCTCGTCCCAGGAGGCGAGGCGGGAGGCGACAGGTCGATCGTCGGAGGTCTGATGGTTGAAGGTTCGCGAGGTGGTGAAGCCCATGGCCCCCGCTCGCATCGCTTCGCGCAGCTCTCGCGCCATCACCACGAGGTCCTCGGGGCGGGCCGCTTCGGTGAAGGCCCTCTCGCCCATCGCCCAAGTGCGCAGGGCGGAGTGGCCCACATACCCGGCGTAGTTGATGCCCTTGGGCAGTCGCTCGAGCGTATCGAGATACTCCGGAAAGGTCTCCCACGTCCAGTTGATGCCGGCGGCCATCGCCGCGGGGGAGATGTCCTCGGCCCGTTCGAGATTACGGACCACGAGGTCGCGCTGGTGAGCCCGGGCGGGAGCGAGGGTGAACCCGCAGTTACCCATGACCACGCTGGTGACGCCATGCCAGCACGACGAGGTACCGAGCGGGTCCCACGAAATCTGTGCGTCCATGTGGGTGTGACCGTCGATGAAGCCGGGAGTCACCATGTGACCGTCGGCGTCGACCTCCCGCTGGCCACGATCTTTGATCCGGCCGATGGTGGCGATATGGCCACCGCGCACCCCGACATCGGCCCGGTAGCGAGCCAGGCCGGATCCGTCGACGATGGTGCCGTTGCGAACGACAAGGTCATAAGCCAATTTGGTACCCCCCCAGGAACTACCGACACGGTACCTCTTCCGCCCTATCCCCGCTCCGTTTGTTCCAGCTTCGGCCCGGCCGTCGAGCAAGTACCGTGCGGTTCATGACCGAGACCAATGTCCGAGTGCTGTTCGTCAAGCGGCCGGTGGGCTGGGTCGACGAGACCTCCTTCGCGGTGGTGCACGAGCCACTGCGGCCGCCCGGTCCTGCCGACGTGGTGGTTCGTAATGTCTACCTGTCGGTCGATCCGTACCTACGGGGACGTATGGCGGGAGCGTTTCGCGAGGGCGAGGTGATGGTGTCACGCGGCGTCGGGGAAGTGGTGGCCTCGGGTCACGAACGCTGGAAGCCCGGTGACTTGGTGTGGGGGTTCCTGGGCTGGGAGCAGTACAGCGTCGTGGCACGCGGCGAAGGGCTCTACCGTGTTGATCCGTCCCTGGGCGTGCCCATCTCGTATTACCTCGACGTGCTGGGCATGCCCGGACTAACCGCATGGGTGGGCATCAACGTCATCGGTCGGCCCGAGCCCGCTGAGACGGTGTTCGTGTCCTCGGCGGCAGGTGCCGTGGGCTCGATTGCCGGTCAGCTGGCTCGGTTGGCCGGGGCCAGGGCGGTCGGGTCGGCCGGTTCGGCCGAGAAGGTCCGTCATGTCCTCGACGTGTTGGGCTTCGACGACTGCTTTGACTACAAGGCGTCGGCGTCGTTACCCGAGTCGGTGATGGGGGCTTGCCCCAACGGCATCGATGTCTATTTCGAGAATGTCGGCGGGCCGATATTGGAGGCAGTACTCGGCCATATGAACCCGCTGGGACGTATTGCGGTGTGCGGCATGATCTCGGGCTACAACACCACGCAGGACCCCGGCGTCAAGGGCTTCGCCCACATCCTGGGCAAACGGCTGACGGTCAGTGGGTTCTCCATCTACGACCACATGTGGCGTTTCGACGCCTGGCAGCCGAAGATGGCCGAGCTGCTGACCTCCGGCCGGATCGTCTATCACGAGGAGATCTGGGAGGGAGTCGAACGTGCCCCGGAGGCGTTCATCGGCATGCTGCGAGGCGACAGCCTGGGCAAGCGAGTCCTGCGCGTCGGTGCTGATCCCACGGCCTGAATGGCCTCAGGTTTCGCCGCCCGCCAGGGGCGCGGCTACCGGGAGCGGTCTACCAGGTGTCCACCGGGTGCTTCTTGGCGCTGCGCCCGGTTGGGCGGGGCAGATGGGCGAGCATGGCCACGATGCGGGTCCGGGTTTCGGCCGGAGCGATGACGTCGTCGTAGGCGTTGGCGTGGCGCGTGGCGGAGAAACCGTCGCGGCGGCCCAATTCGACCGTGGGCCACGCCACGGACATCACCGGCACGCTGCGAGCGTTGGGCGACCCGGCCAAAAGGTAGGGCGCCATGCCGCGGGCGTGGCGCAAGGTGACGGCAAACAACGCCACGCTGCGGTGCTGGTGGATGATGATTGGACGACTGTGCCACCGGCTGACGCCAGCCTCGATGACGGTGTCACCATGGTCGTCCAGCCATGTGGTCACGCAGCCGTCGCTGTCGATGAGGGTGACGACGGGAAACTCGTACACGTCACACAACTCTACGAATCGACCGATCTTCACCGCGGCAAGCTCATCTAGGACGCCGTTGTGATGGGCGGGGTGGCTGGCCAGCACGCCGACGCTGCGACCGTTCATGCGGGCGAAGCCGGTACGAACCGACGGCGCAAAAATGGCGCGCAACTCCAAAAAGCTGCCTTCGTCCACGAGGGCGTCGATGACCGGGCCGATGTCGTAAGGGCCCTCCTCGGGGACCAGCTCGGCGATGGCCGCGGCGTGTGGTGAGGGCGTACCGCTCGGTTCGTCGCGCTGGTAGGAGAGGTAGCGCTTGGCGGCGACGATGGCGCTGCGCTCGTCTCCCACCAGCAGGTCGATGCCGCCGGTCTGCTCGTGCATCTCGACCCCGGCCAGCTCGTTGGCGGTCAGCTTGACCCCGAGCGCGGCCTCGACCATAGGCGGTCCGCCCATGCCGATGGAGGAACCAGAAGTGCCGATGACGAAATCGGAGAATCCGGCCAGGCTGGCATGGCCAGCGAAGGACGGACCGGACACGATGGCCACCGTGGGCACCCAGCCCGACAGTTCGGCCATGCCGTCGAAGAGCTGGTAGGGCCCGAAAGGTCCGTTCAGCTCCAGGTCGCCGCGCCCGACGCGCGGGTGGCGGGCCCGGCTGCCGCCGCCGTCGACGAAAAACACCACCGGCCAGCGGTGCTCCTTGGCGAGCGCGAACAGTCGCTCGAGTCGGGCCGCACCGTAGCCGCCGCCATGGTCGGTGTAGTCCGTCGAGGAAGCCACCACGACCTGCCCGTCGATGGTACCGACGACGTCGACTCCGCCCGCCTCCGGTACCCAGGCGCCGTCCCGGTCGATCGCGGCGATTGAGCCGTAGGCGACGGCACCATCGAAATCGTCCAGCAGGGCGGCCAGTCGCTCCCGGGCGGTGAGCTTGCCGGTGTGATGCACCCGAGCCACCGCTTCGGGTCGATTGGCATCGAGCTGTCGGGCTTTCGCCGCCGCCAGCTCATCGATACGTCGAGGATCCACGATCAAAGACCTCCAGCTCAGCGCGGGTCGATGGGGTGCTTTTTGGCTGCAGGCAGGGTACGCACCGTACGGCTCAGCATGGCGATGATGCGGGGTCGGGTCTCCTCGGGGAGCACGACGTCATCGAAGGAGAAGGTACGTCCTGCCCGCACGCCCGAGGCCACGTCACGCATCTGCTCGGCATAGCCGTCGCGGATGGCTCTGGCCTCCTGCGGGGTTGCCGCAGCTTGGATTTCCTTGCGCTTTACCAGGTAGGCCGCGCCTTCAAGAGACATGCCGCCCGATTCGACGCTGGGCCACGCCAGTCGCAGTTCGGGTACCAGTCTTGAGGACCCGTAGCCGGACATGGCATAGGGGCCCAGCCCGTAGGCCTTGCGTACCTGCACGGCGTATAACGGCACCGTGCGGTGGTGCAATGCAGACAGCGGCCGGGCGTGATGACGGGCGATCCCGCCTCGTTCGGCGTCCAGGCCGACCATGTAACCGGGGTTGTCAACGAAGGAAACCAGCGGCAACTCGTAGGTGTCGCACAGCTCGATGAACCGAGCGGCTTTATCGGCCGCGACGCTGTCGATGGCCCCGGCGTTGGGTGACAACGGCTGGTTGGCGAAGATGCCGATGCTGCGCCCACCGAGGCGGGCTAAGGCGGTCACCATCGAAGGCGCCCAAGAACGGCCCAACTCCAAAACGCTGGCCTCGTCGGCGAAGGCAGTGATGAGCTTGCGCATGTCGTAGGCCCGGCGACGATTGTCCGGCACGATGGTGCCGATGTCAGCTGCGCTCGAGGAGGGCGCACCAGGGAGCGCACCTTCCGCGGTAGCGTCGTCGAACCAATAGGACAAGTAGCGCGCCACGGCGGCGACGGCCTCGTCCTCGTCCTGCACGACGAGGTCGATGTCACCGCGTGCGGCAAGGTGTTCCACCGCTCGGGCGGTGGCCGTCGGGCCCTCGCCACTGCCGACGGTGGCCCCAGCTACGGCGATGACGGTGTCGCACAAGAAGGCCGTTCCGGCGTGGCCGTCGCGGATGTCGCCGCTGATGACGGCGACCGTGGGGACCCAGCCCGACAGCTCGGCAAGCCCGTCGTACACATCGAAGCGCCCCCGGGTGTACACGACGACGGGCGGAACCGGCAGGGCGTCGTTGCGCCGGGCGCCGTCACCATCGAGAAAGATCACTAGAGGCCAGCGGTTGGCTCGCGCGAGGTAGATGAGCTTGTCGAGCTTCTTCTGATTGCGATCGCTCTGGGTGCCCTCGCACACGCTGCGGTCGTAGGAGGCCGCGACGACAGGCCGGCCGTGCACGTCTCCGACCCCACCCACGAGCCCGTCCGCGGTGTCGATGTCCTCAACTTCGGAACTTCGCCCGGCCAATGGGCCATATTCCACAAAGGTGGCACCCTGCCCGTCGAACAGCGTGGCGAGCCGCCGCCTGGCATCGGCGCAGCCCTGTGCGGCGTTGGCGCGCGCGTGAAGGATCTGATCGATGGCGAGTTGTTCCACGAGCCGTCCCCCTGACGTCGAAGTCGTCGGGGCAGCCTGCCACATCGGCCCCCATGATCCGCCACCAGCGCTGAGACGGCGCGGCAGTCCAGCGCGGTCGACTGTCTGGTGCGATGCCCTAGGGCTAGGGTCTCGCCGATGCCAGATTCGGAATACGCCGAGCCCGTTCTTGAGGTGCCGGTGGCGCCCAGTGGGCCCGATGCCGTCGTGGTGCGCCATCCCTTCCTGGTCATGCTGGTGGCGTCGTGCGGGTTCGTGATCGTGCTGGACAGCTTCGCCGCCGCGGTGGCCTTCCCGCGCATCGTGCAGGCCTTCCCCGACACGCCGCGTACGACGCTGGCGTGGTTGTCGACGGGGTATGCAATTGCGTTGTCGGCTTTGTTGCTGGTGGCGGGCAAGCTGGCGGACCGTTACGGGATGCGCCGGGTGTTTCTGATCGGCATGGGCGGTTTCATGGTCGGGGCGATCGCCTCGGCGTTGGCGCCCAACGTGGGGCTGCTGATCGCGGCGCGGGTGGCGCAGGGCAGCGCGGGGGCGCTGATGGTGTCCACATCCATCGCACTGGCCCTACTCGGCTATCCCGCCGAGCGTCGTGGCACCGCGATGGGTGCTATCGGCATCTTGGGGTCCGTGGCATCGTTGGCAGGTCCTGTGCTGGCAGGCAGCATTATCGACATCGGGGGATCGTGGCGTTGGGTGTTCCTCGTTTCGGTACCCATCGGCGCGGTCGTGTTGGCGGTTGGACCGCGGGTGCTGCCGGTCGGTACGCCCACCACCAGCGGCGAGCGGGTGGTCATCGACCTCATCGGCGTAGTACAAGTCGTGCTGGCATCAGGCCTGCTCACGCTGGGTATGTTGCAGTCCGGTGCCTGGGGATGGGGCGACTGGCGTACCGCAACGGCGCTGGTGGTGGCGGTGGTAACGGGGACGGCCTTCGTGCGGCGTTGTCGCCGGGTGAGCGCCCCGTTGTTGAGCTTCGACTTGTTCCGCCGACCTACCTTCCTGGTGGCTACGGTCAGCCAGAATTTCTCGCAAATGGCGGTGTACGGGTTCTTCTTCTGGGCCCCGTTGTTCCTGACCAATGTCTGGGGCTGGTCGGCCTCGCGCGTTGGCTGGGTTACCGCCATCCCTCTGCTGCTGGCGTGCTCGTCGCTGCCCTTCGGCCGCTTCGCCGACCGTCACGGCTACCGGGGCCTGCTGGTTCTCGGAGGGATCGTGTGCTCGTCGAGTTTGCTGTGCAACATCTTGGTCCTGGGTGAGAGCCCGAGTTTTTGGCGGCTGCTGCCGGGCTTGGTGCTGTTCGGAGTGGGTATCGGCATGATTGGCATCACGACCCATTCCGGCGCGTTGGCAGGGGTGGACCGAGCCGATTTGGCCGAGGCCAACTCGGTGTTCCAGACCTGCCGCCGCCAGGTACAGACCTTGGGCATTGCGGTCGTGCTCGGCTTGCTCGGAGCCCGCTCGGCGGATTCGCTCGATCGATTCCGTCTGGTCTGGATCGTGGCCGGGGTGCTTTGTGCGCTGTCCTCGGTGATTGCGGCCTGGTACCCGAGGCCTGTGTCTCGCTCCACCTGAACGTTGCCCCGTTGTCGGGTCAGCGGCCCTGACAGGTGTTGCGGCGCATCGTGGCCACCGATGCGCTACGAAAGGGTCATGAACGCGAACCAGCGGGTGGAGCTTCTCGACCGTGTCGATGCCATAGGAGCGTTGTTGGAGGCTCAAGGCCCTATCGGCGAAAGCCTGGGCCGATTGAGCACCGAAACGGTGGAGGCGATACGCGCCGCCGGACTGCTGGCCCTCAAGGTGCCGGCCAGCATGGGCGGATTCGAGGCCGAACCGGCCTTGCAGTACGAGGTGTTCGAACGGGTGGCCTACTACGACGCGGCGGCGGCGTGGTGTCTGTTTATCTATGCCGATACCGCGGGCATGCTCGGGGCCCGCTTGGCCGAGCCTGGCCTGGCGGAGGTGTTCCGCGATGGCGTGGTTCCGGTGTGCTGCGGTGGTGGCGGTCTCAAGCCCGGTTCGCTGGCCGCCGTTGATGGTGGGGTGATGCTGAGCGGCGCCTGGCGCTATGGCAGCGGCATCGCGGCCGCACAGTGGGTCATGGTGTCGGGCTATCTGCCCGGTGCGGACGGTGCCCGGGGCCAGGTTCTATCGGCGGTGGTGCCTCGCGACGCATTGACGGTGGCTGAGGACTGGAACGTCCATGGGATGCGTGCTACTGGCAGCAACGACTTTTCCGCCGTGGACGTCTTCGTGCCCCACGAGCGGACGTTCTCGCCCCTAACCGCCCCGTTGCGCGGCGGCCGTCAGTACCGCACCGGGGTGGCCGGCTACCTCTCCTACACCATCCCCGCGGTGTGCGGCTCGGTCACCCGTCGGGCGCTCGAGGAGGTCATGGCCAGCGCCGGTGACACCGCTCGGGGGTATTCGAAGCCGACCCCGCTGGCGCAGCGGGGTGCCTTTCAACGCTTTTGTGGTGAAGCCGACGTGCGCTTGCGAGCCGCCCGGGCCCTGATGCTGGCCGACGGGGAGGAGCTGATGGAGCAGGTGGACACCCCTGGTGTCGATCTGCGGGCGCGGGAGGCCCGCACCCGTGCCGCGGCGGCCCTCGCCACCCGGGTGGCGGCAGACGTGTTGCACGAACTGACCGGGTTTGCCGGTGGCGGTCCGCTGCGTTGTGGTGCCTACCTCGAGCGGGCTCGACGCGATGTCACCATGGCGGCCAGCCATGTGCTCATAGACCAGGCAGCCCACGACAACCACGGTCAGTTTCTGCTGGGCCTCGCCGGAGCGGACCCGCTGGGCTGAGTACCGCCGACCGGTAGGGTGCGGGCAATGATCCGCCTCGTCGCCACCGACCTTGACGGCACCCTGTGGGACCGTACCGTGACGGTGCGACCAGCAGTGCGCGCCGCGGTAGAGGAATTGTCCCGG
Source organism: Ferrithrix thermotolerans DSM 19514 (assembly GCA_945906305.1). Taxonomy (GTDB): domain Bacteria; phylum Actinomycetota; class Acidimicrobiia; order Acidimicrobiales; family CAIXPF01; genus CAIXPF01. The sequence continues at coordinate 16,732 of CAMDQT010000022.1, forward strand.
CGTGGCGTCATCGTCCTTGCCGCTACGGGCCGGCGGCCGCGCAGTGCACGCACGGCGCTACGCGACAACGGCCTCGCGTTGCCTGCGGTGTGCCTTGACGGCACCTTCGGTGAGGATTTCGTGCGGGGGGAGCGCTTCCACGAATCGCTTTTCGGGGCGGCCGATGCCTTGGCGGTACTTCAACTGTTCGATGCCCATGCGGTAGCACCCAACGTCTTCGTCGACCATACCGAGGTAGATGTCCTGCTGGGAAAGGCCCCGACGCACTCGCCCGAACGGGCTGAAAGCCTGCTCGAATGGGCGCACGTCGGCCCTCTGGCCCACAGCGTGCCGCAGCATCGGGTGGCGGCGTTCACCGTGATCGGTGGAGTGTTCGACGAGCTCGCTCCGCTGGCAGGGGCCATTACGGCCGCCGGTCTGGCCCGAGCCACCCTCACCAGCGACTCCCTCTACGGGGGGACGTCGCTGTCGGTGATCCCGATCGAAGCAAGCAAATGGGCCGGGGTCGAGGCATTCGCCTTGAGCCTGGGCATCCACGCCTCGGAGATCATTGGGGTAGGCGACGCCGCCAACGACATCGAGTTGTTGCAAGGTGCGGGCCACGCGGTGGCGGTACGCACCGCCGCGCCGCAGGTGCTTGCTGTCGCCGACGGGTTCATCGACCCGCCCGGTGAGGATGGCTGGGCGGCGCTCGTGGAGATTTGCGCCGACATGAGCTGAGACGCGCCACGGCGCCGCTCCTTGCGGGGCGGCGCCGTGGCAGTCGGTGTGGGTCAGGCTCGGCCGTGGCGCAGCAGCTTGCCTGGTGTCGCTCCGGTGCACACGCCGTTCTCGAAGGTCACCTCGCCGTTGACGACGATGTTCTGGTAGCCCTGCGCCCGCTGGATCCGACGCCATTCGCCACCCGGAAGGTCCTCCGCGACCTCGCCGATCCACTGCGGGTCCATGTCGAGTTCCTCCATGGCGTAGACCACCACGTCGGCCGCGGCGCCTTCGCGCAGCACGCCGCGGTCGCGGAAGCCTCCCGCATGGGCCGGCAAGGCCGACATGCGGTAGTGGGCTTCCTCCAGCGTGAGCTTGCCCTCGTCGCGGACCAGCCACTTGAGCAGATCCGTCGGCCAGGAGCCACCGGTGAAGAACTTGGTGTGGGCGCCGCCGTCGGACACGCCGGGCAGGGTGTAGGGGACATCCATCAGCTCGACCATGAAGTCCGCGTTGGAGCCCTTATCCGGGCCAAGGAAGTCGGCCTTGAGGTCCGTGGCGAGTGCGAGGTCCAACATGACCTCAGCCGGGTGCTTGCCTTCCTCGAGGCCGATGTCCTCGAGGTTGCGGCCGACGTACTTCTGCAACTCCGGTCGGCGGCCAACGCCTTGGACCACGAGGTCCTCCAGCGGTCCGCCAACGCCGGGACGAAGCTTGCGGTAAATGGCCTTGTTGCGGATTTCGGCATCCACCACGGCCTGGCGTAGGACGGGGTCGGCCATCTTGGTGAGCTTCTCTTCGTGCGTGCCGGTGGTCAGGTCCCGCCAGGTTCGGGCGAAGTCGTAGAGGTTCCAGTGCTCCAAGCTGAACACGAAGCCCGAACGGACCGTGGCGCACTGACCGTAGACCTGCAGGCCCTGGTCCCAGCAGCGCTTCAGCCAGGCGAGGGACTTGCGGTGCGGGTCGGGGTTGGTGCGGGTGGGGGCGATGGCGTTGTGGATCACCGGCCGACCTGCGACCGCCGCGAGGCGTTCGACGAACTCGAGGTCCTTCTTGATCTTGCCCGTGGCCTGGGTGATCTGGATGAAGCCCTCGTCACGCTCGGCGAGCACCTCGGCTAGGGCGAAGATGTCCTCGTCGACCATGGTGTCAGTGACCATCGGGGTGCCGTCGTAGTCGGCCTGGGTGGAGTTGCGGCCGAGGCGCTGGATGGAGAAGCCGCACAGGCCGGCGTCCATGCCCTCGTGCAGCAGGCGCTGCATTTCCTTGCGCTCCTGGGGGGTGGCGGCGCGGGTTTTGGCCGCCTCGAGACCCATCACGTAGGTCATGAGCGAGGCGGTGGGCATGTACTGGATGCAGTTCACGCCGAGGGGCGCCCGCTCGAGGCTGTCGAGGTACTCGGGGATGGTCTCCCAATCCCAGGTGGGGAGCATTCCCTCGACCATGGACTGGTAGGGGATGGCCTCGGTGCGCACCATGGTGAGCATCGAACGCTCGCGGAAGTCGGGCTTGACCGGGGCGAAGCCAAAACCGCAGTTGCCGAGCACCACGGAGGTGACGCCGTGCCAGCCGGACATGGTGCAGTAGGGGTCCCAGCGGATTTGCGCGTCGTAGTGGGTGTGCAGGTCGATGAAGCCGGGGGCCACGATGAGGCCATCAGCGTCGATGACCTGGTTGGCACCGCCTACTGGACGGCCCCCTAACTGGGCGATTTTGCCGTCTTTGATCCAGACGTCGCCGCGGTAACGCGGCACCCGGGTGCCGTCAACGATCGTGCCACCCTTGATGTGGATGTCGTACTCAGCCATTTCGCTCCCCCTTTTGACCAGGCGATTTGCGGTGTGCCGGGCCGTCGTGCCTGTGGTGAGGGTACCAGGCGTAGCGGGCATCGTCGCCGAGAATGGGACTAGACCGACCCACGATCTCGGCGTGATGTTCACCTTGGTGACCCCCACAGAAACAAATCTGAAACAACTGTCCTCTACCTTTCATGCGATGCCGGGACTGCTGCCGGCGAAGGGCTGAGGAGCGGTTCAATGAGTGGAAGTTCGGCGCGGTTGGATGCCATCCAGTCGGTCAAGCACTATCAGGCGCCGGCCGGATCGATTGCGGCGGGAGAACGTCCGGGAGAGATCTTCGGGCTGAACGTCTTCAGCCGGTCGGTGATGAAGGCCCGCCTCCCCAAGTCGGTCTTCAAGGCGCTGATGAGCACGATCGAGGACGGCAAGCCGCTCGATCCGACCGTGGCGGACACCGTGGCATCGGCCATGAAGGACTGGGCGCTGGAGAAGGGTGCCACCCACTACGCGCACGTCTTCTATCCGCTCACCGGCCTCAGCGCCGAGAAGCACGACAGCTTCCTCGAGCCCGACTCGACCGGCTCCTCGATCGCGGAGTTCGCGGGCAAGACCCTGATGCAGGGTGAGCCCGATGCCTCCAGCTTCCCCAACGGTGGCCTGCGCGACACTTTCGAGGCCCGTGGCTACACCGGCTGGGACGTGACCAGTCCCTCCTACATACTCGAGAACACCAACGGCAACACCTTGTGCATCCCCACGATCTTCGTGTCCTGGACTGGCGAGGCGCTCGATCACAAGACGCCGTTGCTGCGTTCCCAGCAGGCCATGAACACCCACGCCCAGCGGGTGCTGCGGCTGTTTGGCCACAACGACGTGGACACGGTGGTGTCCTTCGCCGGCGCGGAGCAGGAGTACTTCCTGATCGACCGCAGCTTCTACTTCGCTCGGCCCGACCTGCAGGCCGCTGGCCGCACCCTTTTTGGTGCCCACCCCCCGAAGGGCCAAGAGTTCGACGACCACTACTTCGGGTCCATCCCCGACCGCGTGTTGGCGTTCATGATCGACGCCGAGCGGGAGATGTTCAAGCTCGGCATCCCAGCCAAGACCCGCCACAACGAGGTGGCCCCCGCTCAGTTCGAGATCGCCCCGGTCTTCGAAAAGGCCAACCTGGCCGCCGACCACCAGCAGTTGCTCATGGTCACGCTCGGGCGCGTGGCACAAAAGCATGGGATGGAGGTGTTGCTGCACGAGAAGCCGTTCAAGGGCATCAACGGCTCGGGCAAGCACGTCAACTTCTCCATTGGCAACAACAACCAGGGCAACTTGCTCTTCCCTGGTGACACTCCCCATGACAACGCGCAGTTCCTGGTGTTCTGCGCGGCAGTCATCCGCTCGGTGCATCTGCATGGTGGTCTGCTACGGGCATCGGTGGCCTACGCCGCCAACGACCACCGTCTTGGTGCGAACGAGGCGCCACCGGCCATCATGTCGATCTTCCTCGGTGCTCAGCTCGCCGACGTGTTCGACCAGGTCGCCGCGGGTGGGGCAACCGCATCCAAGGAGCGGGGCACCCTCAAGGTGGGGGTTGACACCATCCCGCACCTACCCGCAGATGCCGGGGACCGCAACCGCACCAGCCCGGTCGCCTTCACCGGTAACCGGTTCGAGTTCCGCGCCGCTGGTTCGTCGCAGACCATCGCCGGTCCGATGGTCGTCATCAACACGATGCTGGCCGAGTCGCTCGATTTCATCGCCACCACGCTCGAGGCCTCGGTCGCGGCAGGCACCGATTTCCACGTTGCGGTGCAGCAAGTGCTTCAGGGCATCATCGTGGACCATGGCGCGGTGGTTTTCAACGGCAACGGCTATTCCGAAGCATGGCATGAAGAGGCCGTGGCACGCGGTCTGCCGAACCTGCGCAATTCGGTGGACGCCTTGCCGCAGTTCGACACGCCCCAAGCCAAGGAGCTCTTCGGCAAGTACAACGTGCTCAACGAGAGGGAACTCGCCAGCCGTTACGAGGTGGCCCTAGAGCAGTACGCCAAGAGCGTCAGCGTGGAGGCCCGAACCACCCTGGAGATGGCCAAGACCATCATTCTGCCCGCGGCGATTCGCTACCAGACCGAGTTGGCTTCCAACGCTGCGGCCATGACTTCGATCGGTTACAGCTTCGATTCGTCCTCCTTGGACGAGGTATCTGCTGGTGTCGCGGCACTTCAGGGCGCACTCAAGACCCTCAAGGACGCGCTTGACCACGACGGAGCTCACGACGTGATGGGCGAGGCCCGCTACGCCCGCGACGCGCTGATCGCACCGACGAACGCGGTGCGTGTCGTAACGGACAGCCTGGAGGATGTGGTGGCGGACAACCTGTGGCCGCTGCCGACGTACCAGGAAATGCTGTTCATTCTCTGAAACCAGGTCGATCGCAACGAAATGAGGCGGACGCCGTAGCGTCCGCCTCATTTCGTTGGACCTAACGGACCTAACGGACCTACCGGTGTAGATCCGTTAGGTTCCTCGGGTCGGTCAGCCCTTGCCGTTGCGCAGCAGCTTGCCCGGGGTGGCCCCGGTGCATTCGCCGTCGCTGAAGGTTTCCTCGCCGTTGACGAGGATGTGGCGGTACCCATGGGCCCGCTGGATCCGGCGCCACTCGCCACCGGGAAGGTCGTAGACAGCCTCGCCAACCCAAGCCGGGTCGATGGCGAGCTCGTCCATGTCGTAGACGATCACGTCAGCCGGGGCACCCTCACGCAGGACGCCGCGATCGCGGATGCCAGCGGCATGCGCCGCGAGGCCGGACATGCGGTAGTGCGCCTCTTCGAGTTCGATCTTCTTCTCGTCACGCACCATCCACGCCAGGAAGTCCGTCGTCCAGGCGCCACCAGTGAAGAACTTGGTGTGGGCACCACCGTCGGACACACCAGGGATGGTGTAGGGCGAGTCGTTGTACACACCGGCCATGTGGTCGACGTTGAAGTCGGGGCCCTCACCGAGGAACTCCGTCTTCAGGTCCGTCATGAGCGAAAGGTCCAGCATGACGTCGAGGTAGTGCTTGCCTTGTTCCTCGGCGATCTGGCCGAGGGACTTGCCGACGTACTGCTGCATGTCCGCACGGCGGGCGACGCCCTGAACGACGAGCTTCTGGGGCGGACCGCCCACAGCGAGCTGCGTATTGGCGAACAGGGTGTTGGCCGTCTCGGTTTCCTTGCGCAGCTTCTCGCGGATGGCGGGATCCTGCATCTTGCGGATCTTGTCCTCAAGGGTGCCGGTGGTCGCTTCACGCCATGCCGGGCTGGAGTCGTAGAGGTTCCAGTTGTCCAAGGAGAACACGAAGCCGGTGCGGATCGTGGCGCCCTGGCCGTAGATCTGCAGTCCGTCGCGGTGGGCCTGGTCGAGCCATTCGAGGCGCTCTTGGTAGACGCGCGGGTTCTTTTGGCTGACCGGTACGACGTTGTCGATGATCGGCCGACCCGCCACCTCGGCGAGGCGACGCTTGAAGTCGAGGTCATCGGGGTAGTTGGGGTTCGCGTCGGTGGCCTGGGTCAACTGGATGCTGCCCTCGTCACGCTCGCGAAGTACTTCGGCGAGGGCGAAGATGTCCTCGTCGCACATGGTGTCAGTGACCATGGGGGAGCCGTCGAAGTCGGCCTGGGTGGAGTTCACGCCGAGGCGTTGGATGGAGAAGCCGCACAGGCCGGCGTCCATGCCTTCGTGCAGCAGGCGCTGCATTTCCTTGCGCTCGGCGTTGTTGGCCGGGCGAGTCTTGGCGGCCTCGAGGCCCATGACGTAGATCATCAGCGACGCGGTCGGCATGTAGGACATCACGTTGACACCGAGCGGGGCACGGTCGAGGCTGTCGAGGTATTCGGGGATGGTCTCCCAATCCCAGTGGGGCAGGAAGCCTTGGCGCATGGCCTCCATGGGGATGGCCTCGGTACGCACCATGGTCAGCATCGACCGCTCGCGGAACTCGGGCTTGACCGGGGCGAAACCGAAGCCACAGTTGCCGAGCACCACCGAGGTGACACCGTGCCAGCTTGAGATGCTGCACCACGGGTCCCAGCGAACCTGGGCGTCGTAGTGAGTGTGCAGGTCGATAGCGCCGGGAGCGACGATGCAGCCGCCAGCGTCAATGACCTTCTTCGCCGGGGCCGACGGGCGACCGCCGATCTGGGCGATCCGACCGTCTTTGATCCACAGGTCGCCGCGGAAGCGCGGAACCCGGGTGCCGTCGACGATGGTGCCGTCTTTGATGTGGACGTCGAATAGATCCATGTGTTTTCGAACCCCCCTTTGATTCACTTCACCGAACAGTACCGCGCCGTGGCTGCTTTGTGCAGTCCGATCGGTGCAGATCTGGGCTTTTCAGACAAATCAGCCGATGATGCCTTGCTCGCGTAGCTGGTTGATGACCTTGTCGTCGAGGCCGAGTTCCTCACCGAGGACTTCCGCGGTGTGCGCCCCGAGTTCGGGCGCGACCACGATGGCCACGTTGCTGGCCGACATCCGCGCCGGCCAGCCGAGCATTTTGACTGGGCCATGGCCGGGAATGTCCACGTCATGGACGAAACCACGGGCCACCAGATGGGGATCGCGGTGTAGTTCGGCGGTATCGAGCACCGCACCGCAGGGCACCCCGGCTTCGGCTAACGCGGCCATGGCCTCGTGCTTGGTACGCGTCCGGGTGAAGGCTTCGATGGCCTCATGCAGGGCATCGGCCGCCATCATGCGGCCTTTGTTGGTGGCGAAACGCTCGTCGTCGAGCAGTTCGGGCTGCCCGATGGCCGCCGGCACCGCCCGCCACATGCCGTCGGTGACCGCCATCAGGTAGATGTAGTCGTTAGGCCCGAACGGTTGGCAAGGGTAAAGGTCCAGCAGCGCACCTCGGCCGCGTCCGGTGCGTGGTGCGGGCTGCTCGCCCCAGCCGCCGGTGACCCCGATACGGGTGCGCATGTAGTACGTGACGGCCTCCTGCATCGAGAGTTCGATGCGTTGGCCCTCGCCGGTGCGCAGCTTTTGGACGTAGGCGGCGGTGATGGCGAGAGCCAACTGCATGCCCGTACCGGAGTCCCCAATGGTGACACCGGGGGGCAGCGGTGGCCCACCGATTTCCCCCGTGACCGAGAAGGCGCCGGCCATGGCCATGGCGACGGAATCGAAGCACTTGTAGTCCGAGTAAGGACCCGACGCGCCGAATCCCTTCACCGACGCGTAGATCACCGAGGGGTGCAGGGCGCGCACCTCGTCATAGCCGAGGCCGAGTTTCTCGATCACCCCCGGGCCCATGTTCTCCACCATCACGTCGAATCCGGGCAACATGTCCACCAGGAGCTGGCGGCCCGGCGCGGTGGACAGCTCAAGAGCCACCGAGCGTTTGTTGGCGTTCCAGTGGTGGAAGTAGCCCGATGGTGACGCCCCGGTGGCACGTCCGGGGTCACCGACATTGGGGCGTTCCACTTTGACCACGTCGGCGCCGAGCCAGGCGAGCGCCTGGGTCGCCGAGGGGCCGGCTTCGTATTGGGTGAGGTCGAGGATGCGCATCCCGTCCAAGGCAGGCATGGCGAAACCGTAGTGTTCCGGCGTTGCTGATGGGCGCGAACGCGCCCATCAGCAACAATTTCTCGGCCCGATCGGCGCGTCAGTCGGTGGAACGAAGCAGGCGCCCGGCGAGGACCCCGGTGTGCACCCCGTGGTCCATGAACACTTCGCCGTTGACGACGGTGTAGTCGAACCCGTCCGATTTCTGGATGTAACGGCCGGCCCCACCGGGCAGGTCGTAGACGAACTCCGGCGCTGGCAACGACAGCTGCTCGAAGTTGATGACGTTCAGGTCGGCGAACGCACCCGGGGCGAGCACGCCTCGGTCGGTGATGCCGAAGAGGGTCGCGGTCTCCGACGTCATCATGCGGATGGCCTCCTCAAGGGTCCAGCGCTGCTGTTCGCGCACCCAGTAGGTGAGGAAGTACGTGGGCTGGGAGGTGTCCATGATCTGACCGACGTGGGCACCGGCATCGGCGAGGCCCATGACCACGTTGGGGTCCTGGAGCATTTCCACGATGGCTGGCGTCTGGTGATTGACGAACGGGTAGGTCCACAACGCCGCCCCATCGGTCTCCAACGCGGTGTCGATGAAGGTCTCGACCGGCTTCTGGTTGCGACGGCGGGCATGGGCTTCGAGGGACTGTTCGGGGTCGGGCTGATAACGGACATGGTCCGGACCGAGGTAGAACGCGTCGGCGGCCTGCAGGCGGGCCGGGGCGGCGTCGACCTCGGCGATCAGGCGGGCGCGGTAGTCGGGGTCGCGCAGCAGGGCCAGCTTCTCCGTCACCTTCAAGTTGCGAAGGTGACGCCACGACGGGCACTTGTCATAGGGGGTTCGATTGGCAATTCCGAACAGGATGCCGACGGGCCGGGCGGTGGACTGCGGGCGGATATGGGCCCCGCGTTGGTTGGCCTGCGCCGTCAACTCCAAAAGCTTACGGAACCCATTGGGATCGTCTCGTTCCTGGACCAAGCCGAAGGTGACCGGTCGACCGGAACGGCGCGACACCTCTTCCATCCACTGCATTTCCCGATGGGCGACGGGGTAGGTCGGGTCCCCGTCGCGTACGACGTCGGCTGCGGCCTCGAACACCCCGCGGCCGTGAAGGGCAAGCACGTCGGCAATAGCGCACAACTCGTCGGCGCCGGCGTAGGTGCCCGGGACCTTGCGGCCGTCGGGCACCCGGTGCTCAGGGGTGCGCGAGGTGGAAAAGCCGAACGCCCCCGCGGCCATGGCCTCATCGACGAGGTCGCACATGGCGGCGATGTCCTCGGTGGTGGCGATGGCGGGGTCCTCATCGAGGGAGCGTGGACCCATCACGTAGTAACGAACGGCGCAATGTCCGACCAGGCCCCCGATGTTGAGGCCCTTGGGCAGCTTCTCGTAGCTGTTGAGGTACTCGCCGTAGGTCCGCCAGTCCCACGGCAGGCTCGACAAGATCGAGTTGGCCGGGATGTCCTCGACGGACTCCATCATCTTGGCCAGGTAATCGATATCGGTAGGCCGAACGGGCGCGAAGGTAACGCCGCAGTTGCCCATGATGGCCGAGGTCACGCCGTGCCAGCACGAGGAGGTGGCGGCGGGGTCCCAGGCGATTGCGGCGTCGAGGTGGGTGTGAATGTCTACGAACCCGGGGGTGACGATACGGCCCTCGGCGTCGATGGTACGAGTGGCCGGTCCGTCGACGCGGCCCACGGCGGTGATGCGATCGCCGTCGATGGCGACATCGGCGCGGAAGCCCGCCCGGCCTGTGCCATCGATGACCACACCGTTGCGGATGATGAGGTCGTGCATTTCAGTTCCCCCTTGGTCGGCTGGCGGTACCCTACCGCACCGTACGGCCGGTCGGTCGGGTGTCTGCCAGGCTGTCGCGGGCAGGGGGTGGCTTTGTGCTCTGCGGTAGCGTCGGCGCCGATGAGCACCATGGGGTCGGGTCAGGAGAGCGACGTGGTCACCCGGCAGGCTTGGCTGGCACTGGCGGTGGCCACCCTGGTGTCGTTCCTGGTGGTGATCGACATCTCGGTGGTCAACGTGTCATTTCCGACCATCCAGGCCGACTTCGACGCGAGCGAAACCGCCTTGAGCTGGATCGTGTCGGGCTACAACATCGGCGTCGCCGCCTTCCTGCTCCTCGGTGGACGACTAGCCGACAGCATGGGTCGCAAAAAGGTGTTCCTGCCCGGTGTGGTGCTGTTCATGGTCGGCTCGTTGCTGTGCGGGATCGCTCCCGGTATCGGATTTCTCATCGCCGCTCGGCTGGTTCAAGCCGTTGGTGGTGCGGTGCTCATGCCCGCGTCGCTGGCTTTGGTGTTGCCCGAGTTTCCCTTGTCCCGACGTTCCACGGCCGTGGGTTTTTGGGGGGCCACCGGTTCGCTGGGCGCAGCCTTCGGGCCGACGCTGGGGTCCGTTCTCATCCGGCTGGGCTCATGGCGTTGGGTGTTCCTGATCAACGTGCCCATCTGCCTGTTGGTGCTGGTTCTGGGCAAGCGGGTTTTTCGTGAGTCGCGCAACCCCGACGCGAAAGGCCGTATCGACTTTGTAGGCGTACCAATCGGCACGGCCGGAATCGCGCTGGTGATGCTGGCCATCGTGCAGAGCGAGCAATGGGGGTTCAAGAGCCCGCGTGTTGTCGTCTCCGCCGCCGTCGGTGTGGCCCTGGTTGGGTTGCTGGTGGTGCGTTCGGGCCGCCATCCCGTGCCGTTGATCGATCTGTCTTTGTTTCGCTTCCGGTCCTTCGCGAGCTGCAACGGGGCGGTGGCCTTCTACTCGATGGGGTTCACCTCGGCGGTGTTGCTCAACTCGCTGATGCTGCAGGGCCTGTGGGGTTGCTCGATCCTGGAGACCGGTGCGGCGTTGACCCCCAGCCCGCTGATGGCGACGATCACCTCGATCGTTGGTGGCCGTTGGGCGGACCGCTACGGTCACCGCTGGTTGATTGGGCTGGGCTCACTGCTGCTGGCCATAACGCCGATCCTGTACCTCGTGCTACTGGAGGAGACTCCGCACGTCTGGGACCGTTTCGTACCGATCAGTCTGCTCGCCGGAGTTGGCGTGGGGATGTCCATCTCGTCGTGGTTCAGCGCGGCAGTCAGTGACGTCGAACCGGCGCGATTTGGGGTGGCCAATGCCACCCTGCGCACGATCATGCAGGTGTTCTACGGGATTGGGATCTCCGTCGTCATCACGCTGCTCGCCACCCGCGAGGGGCTCGCCGGTTACCGCACAGGGTGGCTCTGGGTGGCCGTGATGATGCTGTTGAGCGCGGTGCTGGTCATCTTCACGTTTCCGGCCGGCTCGTCCGCCGGCCGGGCGGTCAACGCATCCGCAGGTGGGATAGTTCGAAATAGTCCCGCCACGCCGTGATCTTGCCGTCGCGCAACTCGAACGTGCCCATCACCGGCAAGGCAAAGTCGGCCTTGAGGCCGCCCTTGTGCACGAAGAACTCGGTGCGTTCGGTCATCACGATGCGCTCGTCGGCGACGATGTTGTCGATTTGCAGGCGGATGTCCCACTTGCGTCCGAACGACGAGAGAACGCTATGGGCGGCTTCCGGCCCGATGTGCTGGTCGCCCGGGATCGGAACGTTCCGGTAGTCCATCTGCGGGTCGCAGATCTCCCGGAACTCCTCCACGGAGAGAATGTGCCAACCCTCGCAGATGCGGCGGGCGGCGGCGAGGTTGGCGTCGACGAGTGACTGATCCATGGTCGCGCAACGTACACGACGATTGTCCCTACTTGCCGAGGGCGAACGGTGCCGGTCGATTCAGGCGTCCGCCCCGCGGGCCTGCAGTTCGCGTCGTAAGCGGTGGGCGGCGCGTTCGTTGCTGACCCGGACGTCGCTCCAACGCACCGGTTGGTCGATGGCCACGTCGTTGACCAACTCAACGCCGTGCGCCAGACCCAGGGGGAAGGCATCGATCGCGGCCGACTCTGCGGCCGTCATCAGCCGGCCCCACACGGTGAACCCGCCTTCGCCGTCGAGTGTCTCCCCGGCTCGCAACGGCCGTTTGGCCGTGGCCACCACGTCGGCCCGCCAGCCGTCGGGCCGTCCAGTGGGCTCGCCGCGTAGCGCCGCGGACAGGATCGACACGTTCAACTCCAGGCCGATGAGGTGATACGGCTTGTACATCGCCGCGTAACGGCCTGAGACGTCTGTCTTCAGCCCATACTGGCCGAAGGACGCCGCGGCATAGTCGTTGGGGGCCTCGATCACCACGTAGACGCCCCAGCGGAGGTCTCGAAACACCGGTCGGAAGTCGCGTTCGAGACTGGACACCACCTCGACCTGGCCTTTGTGGTGCAACACGCCGCCTTGATCTGACGGTCGTAGCAGCTGGGGTAGATCGTCCACGCCGCAAGGCGGAAATTGCAGCCCGCCGGGGGCGGGCGTGAGACCGGTCGCATTGGCGATGGCGCACATTTCGATGGCGGACTTGGTGCCGTCGAGGAAGCTGTTGAACATTTGGCTGTTCATGCCTGCCGTCGCGGCCTGCTCCGCAGTGAGTCCGTAATGGTCCCAGATCGTGTCCGGTGTGGAGCGATGGTAGGTGGGATGGTGCTTCGTTCCCTTGCCCCCCGCGACCACCTCGAATCCGCAGGAACGGGCCCAGTCGACCTGCTCGCACACCAGAGCAGGCTGGTCGCCGTAGGCCAGCGAGTACACCACCCCGGCATCGGCGGCGGCCCGGGCCAGCAGGGGACCACACAGGGCATCGGCCTCGACATTGACGGCGACGAGGTGCTTGCCCGCGGCGAAGGTGGCCAGCGCGTGCTCCACCCCAACCACCGGGTTGCCGGTGGCCTCTACGACCACGTCGACGTCCGGCCGGGCTAGTAGCTCCTCCGCGCTGGGCAGGAAAGCAGTGGCGTGAATGAGCGAGTCGGACCAGCCGACGCTACGGCACGCGGCTCGGGCCCGTTCGACGTCGAGGTCGGCGATGGCGGTCACCTCGACCGGTGAATGGGGGACCTGGGCGAGAAACATCGAGCCGAACTTGCCCGCCCCGATGAGCCCGACCCGGACCGGTCGGCCTGCCGCGGCGCGTTCTTGAGCGAGTCGGTGCAGGTTCATGAGCCGCCTGCCACGAGTTCGCTCAAGCAGTTGTCGGCGAGAGGGACAATCGGCGCGAAGTCGCGATGGGCGATCCACTCGGCTCTCTTGAAGCGACGGATGTGGTTGTCGACCCGGCACAGCGAGAGGTAGACGATGACCCGACCGAAGGGGCTGATGTTGGGTGGGCTGGCGTGCACGAGCAGGCCGGAGAACAGCAACACCGAGCCGGGGGGCCCGACGGGGGCCACGATCCCGCCGCGTTCGGCGAGCCGGGTGATGGTGGCCCGGTCCAAGGTCCACAACGGATAGGACGTGGTGGCGAGGTCGTGGCCCGCTTGGTAGACACCTTCGAGGTGGCTTCCGGGGATGAACAACAACGGGCCGTTGGCCGCGGTCACCTCATCGAGGAACACGGCGATGTTCATGGCGAGGGGTTCGGGCATCTCGTCATCGCGCTGCCAGGTGCCGTAGTCCTGGTGCCATTGCCAGACCTCGCCGTCGAAGGCGGCCTTTGCGTTGACCTTGTACTGGTGCATGTACACCGGGCCGCCGAGGATCTGCTCGATCGGTTCGATGAGCCGGGGATGGCGGCCCAGACGGTTGAAGGGATCTGACCACAAGTGCGCCGCGAACGCCGTGCGGGGCGCCCCAGTGGATTCCCGCCAGACTTCCTCGCGCTCGGTGGCGTAGAGCACGTCGGCCTCGGTACGTAGTAGCCCGGCCTCGTCCGGGGAGAACATGCGGGGGAGGAACACATAACCGTCGTGCCTGTACTGCTCGAGCTGATCGTCGGTCAGTTTCACCGGTTCCTCCTCGCCCCATGGCTGATGGCGGAGCCTACTTGGGCCTTGACCCGACGGCTGTAGCGACGGGCCAACGCTCAGGTTATGCCGGGCAAGTCGCGGTGCTGCTGTCCGGTTGGCCGACGCCGGGACCATTCGGTGCCCGGATTGTCAATCGGGCCGTAGAACGCCCGGCTGTAGCCCGGTTCGCGGGCGAATGGCACCGCGGCGCAGTCGGCCACGAACTGGTGGTACCGGGCGATCAGGGCATCCTCCGCGTCGTAGTCGAAGGGGTCCTGCAACATCTTGACGACCTTGTCGTGCTGGGACACGAGGTGTACGGCCTGCCAACGAACGGTCCGACGCAAGGCCTCGAGCGGACTCACCAGGTCCCGGTAGCCGAGTTCGTGGCGGATACGGCTGGTGTCCACAACGCGGTGTTGGGTGCTGTGGTGGGCCAGTGACGGGTAGGCCGGCCGGGCCACTTCGGCCGGTAGGTTGACGATCTCGAAATGGTGGCCCAGTTCCTCGGCCACGATTTCGGCTACCTGGCGGCGGCAGTAGAGCTCATCGTCGCCGACGTTGTAGACCCGGCCGGCGGAAATGTCGACGTGGTCAACGGCGCCGAGCACGGCATGGGCCACGTTCTCGACGTAGGCCGCGGTCTCTAGCGTGCGACCGCCATCGGCGAGGATCAGGTGACGGCGGCCATCCAGGGCCCGTTTCACTACCGACCACTCCTTGGGCACCACCTGGTTCGGCCCGTAGATGTACGGGTAACGGAAGTGGGTGGCGTCGGGGTGGCGTTCGAAGACCATGGCCTCGCTGGCAACGATCTTGCTCACCTTGTCCGAGCGGCCGCCGCTCTCGGCGAGTTCGGCGATTGAACGCTCCTCGTAGCCGCCGAGCGGGGCGAAGGCTTCGGTCTCCGCCGCGCCGAGTCGCATGCCGGCAGGGAAACGGTCCGCGTCGTTGCTGTAGCCGGGATAAACCGGAACGCCGCCGATGGAGAACAGCCGGGGGGTACGACCGACCAGCTCGTCGACCAGCATCCGCAGGCGCCCGTACATGGCGAACACGACATCGAAGTTTCGGCCGCTGATCGCCCCCAGGAACGAGTCCCGGTCGAAGGGGTCTGCATGCAGGTGAGCCACCACCGACTCCGGCGGTAGGGAGTCCACTTCGTGGCGCCCGGTGTGCAGGATCGTCACCCGATGACCGCGTTCGACCAGGCCATTGACGATGAAAGGACCGGTAGGGCCGGTGCCCCCGATTACCAGGATGTCCATGGTCGGGACCCTAGCGAGCGGCGCGGGCCGGACGAGCCGTCAGCACGCCCCGCCAACGCCGCCTGCGTTCGCTCAGCCCGACGCAGGATGACGCTGCGCCAGTTCGGCGCGGATCTCCTCGCCGTGCTGATCCAACACCGGCACCCCGCGGTAGATGCCAGCCGGGTCCTCACTGAACTTGATCGGGCAGTTGAGCATCACCGTGGGCCGGTGGTGGTCGTGATCGACGCGCACCAGCATCTCGCGGGCCGCGACGTGGGGGTCGTGCACCCAGTCTGCGGGGCCGTAGACGGGCCCGACGGGAACGACGTTGCCCAGCGCCTGTAGCACTTCGGCGGTTGTCAGGGCGGCGGCCCAGCCGCCGATGGCCTCGTCGACGACGGGCCGGTTGCGCACCCGCCGCCGGTTGGAACTCGTCCGCTCATCGGTGATGAGATCGGGCCGGCCGACCAGCCCGCACAGCAGACGCCAGTGAGGCTCGGTGGGCGTGGCAATCACGCAGTGGCCGTCGCTCGTGGGGTACACGTTGTACGGGCTCGTACCGTCGACCGCGTTGCCCATGGGGCGCATGGGCCTGCCCATGTACGTGTACATCATCTGACTGGCCTCAGACATCGTCATCATGGCGTCGACCATGGCGATGTCGAGGAACTGGCCCTGGCCGGTTTCCTTGGTACGGTGCAGCGCCGCGAGCAGTCCCAGCGCCGTCATCAGGCCGGGCACGGTGTCGCCGATGGGCGGGCCGACCTTCATGACGTTGGCCTCGTCCTCCCCGGTGGAAGCGACAACGCCACCCATGGCCTGGGCGATGAGGTCGTAGGCGGGCCATTCGGCGTAGGGGCTCGGGGCGTTGCGGGGGTCACCGAAGCCGCGAATAGCGGCGTAGACCAGCCGCGGGTTGCGAGCATGGCAGACCTCCCAGCCGACGCCGAGACGGTCGAGCACACCACTACGCAGGTTCTCGATGAGCCCGTCGGCAGTCTCCACCAACTGCAAGAACGTTTCGCGGTCATCGTCTTTGGTCAGATCGAGACAGATGGATCGCTTGTTCCGGTTCCGGATGGCGTACCCGCCGGAGTAGGACTTCACCTCGTCGTCACGGGTCCAAGGGCCACCGAAACGGGTCATTTCGCCCGTGGGTGGTTCGACCTTGATCACGTCCGCGCCCATGTCGGCGAGGAACATGGCGGCGAACGGACCGGCGAGAGCATGGGTCACGTCGATGATCCGTAGGCCCTGGAGCGGTCCGGTGGGGCCTGCGGCCATGGGTGCGGCGTGCTCGTGGGCGTCGAGATGGCTGGTCATAGAGAGATGATGCCCGATCCAGCGCAGTGCCGCTGCCGCGATGGTCTCGCAGCGTCGGTACGGGCCTAAGGTGCGCCTTCGCAGGGCATCGGGGATGGCGCGGCCAGGAGGCTGAATATGGGCGAGGTGTCCTTCGGGTTGTTCGACTGGATCGACGAGCGCGACGCTGCCTCCCTGGCCGAGTTGTACGACACCCGCATCGAGCTGATCCGGGCCGCGGACGAAGCTGGCTTCGTGCGCTATCAAATGGCCGAACACCAATCCACCCCCCTGGGCATGGCTCCCTCGCCCAGCGTCTTCCTGGCGGCGGTGGCCCGGGAGACCCGTCACATCCGGCTGGGTCCGCTGGTTTACCTGCTGCCGCTGTACGAGCCGTTGCGGCTCGCGGGTGAGATCGCCATGCTGGACCACCTTTCCCACGGTCGGCTGGACCTGGGCGTGGGTCGAGGGGTGTCGCCCTACGAGTTGGGCTATCGCGGGGTCGACCACAACGGCACCAAGGCGGTGTTCGGGGAAGTGCTCGACACGCTCGTCGCCGCTCTCACCGAGAACTCGCTGACCGCCGGGGGTGGGTTGACCCCCCGCTATGACAACGTGCCAGTCCAGTTGCACCCGTTGCAGCAGCCCTATCCGCCGCTGTGGTACGCCACCACCATGGTCGACAGTTCCGCGTGGGCCGGCGAGCACGGCATGAACCTGGTGGGCCTCGGCCCTGCGACGGACTTCAGAGCCTGTGTGCAGGCCTATCGTGCGGCCGAACAAGCCGCCGCCGGCCGGGCGGACCGCCTCAACGGCCACGTGGCGCAGCCCTGCGTCGGCCTGCAACGCCAGGTCGTGGTGGCCGACACGGACGCGGAGGCCTACGCCATCGCTGCCGCTGGTTATCCCCGTTTCGTGGACAGTTTCAGTTGGCTCTGGCGGCTGCACGGCGACGGTCGCACGGCAGCGCGGACCGATCTGGCCACCAACCACGCCACCGGGACGATGTTGATCGGCTCACCGGGGACCATCCGCGACACCTTGAACCGCCAGATCGACGAGGCCGGGGTCAACTATTTCGCTCTGTCCTTCGCCTGGGGCAACCTGGCCCCGGAGCAATCGCAGCGCTCGTTGGAGCGTTTCGCCGAACAGATCATGCCTCGCTTTTGATGGCTTCGGTGGCAGAGGTGCGGGGGTGACCGCGGTAGGCGGATTGCCCCCGGTGCGCACGATTCACCCGGTGATCGAGGTGATGGCGGAACGGTCCTACCGGAATTATTGGATCTCGGTGTTCCTGTCCTCGTTGATCTTCGGCGGTGCCCGATTCACCTGGGTGTGGCTGGTGATCGACTCGCCCACGCAGGCCGCGCTGGTTGGCGGTATCGCCCTCGGGCTGCCCCACCTCCTTTTCGGCATACCCGCGGGGGTGTGGGCCGATCGGGTCGATCGTCGTCAGCTGGTGGGTTGGGCGTCGGTGGCCATGGCTGCGGTGCTGGGTCTGAGCGCATGGCTGGAATACACCCACCGGATGCAGCTGATTTCGGCCTGTGCCACCGCGGCGGCATTGGGCACCTTCATCGCCATCGTGCAGCCGACCCAGACCGCAATGGTGCCTGAACTGGTGCCCCGACGGCTGCACGTCACCGGCGTGGCGTTGCAGAACCTGGCCTTCCAGACGTCGTTCTTCACCGGTTCGCTGGCCAGCGGCATCATCATCGGGGCCTTCGGGATCACGGCCGCTTTCGTGGCCTTCGCCGCGATGGCCCTCGGTGCGGCGGCGGCTATCGCCGCCGCCAAGCCAGTCAACGCGGTGCCCAGGTTCGCGCCCAAGGTGCAGGTGTCGATCTTGCGCTCGACAGCGCAGGGACTGCACTACATGTTCGCCGAACAGCCCCGTCGCAGCCTGGCGTTGGCCAACATCGTCATCGGCATGATCAGCGCCGCCACCGCCATCCTGGTACCGAAGGTGGCCCACTCGGTGCTCGGCGCCGATGCGCTCGGCGCTTCGCTGCTGGTCGGCTCGATGATCCCCGGCATGGTGGTGATGACCTTTGTCATCGCGTCGCGCCCCCAGCTACGGCGGCGGGGCCTGCTGTTCGTAGTGGGGATGGCCTCGATCGTGCCGCAGTTGGCGGTTCAGGGGTTGTCCCGCGTGTACTGGCTAAGCCTTTTCAGCAGTTTGTTCTGGGGCGCCCCGATGGGGCTGTTCGTGACGTTGGTCCGCCAGCTCACCCAAGAGCACACCTCGCCGGAGATGATGGGCCGGGCCATGGGCGTGGTGCACGTGCTGAGCCGGGGCACCTTGCCGCTGGTGTCCTTTGGCCTGCTGCTACTCACGCGGGTCGTCTCACCCTCCACGGCGTTGCTGCTGTTGGCCGGCCTGGTCGGTTTGTCCGTGGTGGCGGTCGCCACGACATCGCAGCTGCGCCGGGCCTGAGCGCGGACCCGGGTGATGTCGACCTCGGACTTGCGCCGCCCGTCGGAGCGGCCTCGGTGTGCGTTAGCGTCCAGCGTTCCTAGCCGACGCGTCGACTCGAGGTGCCATGCCCTCCGTGAAGTTTGGATTGTTCCTTCCTACCCGCGATTTTGGCGAGGCCAAGGCCGCCGCGCTACGCGCTGAGGCGCGGGGATTCCACTCGGTTTCGCTCAACGATCACTTCGTGTCCCAGGACGGCGGTGTGGATGTGGCGCAGCTGGAGTGCCTGTCCACGCTGACGGCAATCGCCGCGGTCACCGAGCGGGTTCAGCTCGTACCGACGGTCATCGCCGCGTCGTACCGCAGCCCGGCGTTGTTGGCCAAGATGACCGCCACCATCGACCAGATCAGCGGCGGTCGTTTCGTGCTTGGAATCGGGTCGGGGTGGAACGTGGCCGAGTACGAGGCCCACGGTTACCCGTTCCCCGGCACTGCGGAGCGACTCGATCGGCTGGCGGAGACCATCGAGTTGGTGCGCACCATGTGGACCCAGGACGATGCCACCTACGCAGGCCAGTACTACAGCATCAGTCGGGCCTCGAGCCGGCCGCGTCCGGTGCAGCAGCCGCATCCGCCAATCATGATTGGCGGCTCGAGCAAGCACCTGCTGTCTATCGCGGCCCGCCACGCCGACATCGTCAACCTGATCCCGCCCACCGCTCACGGCAAGGACTTCATCAAGGACGCGGATGCCACCGTGCGCTTCGACCGTGCCCGTCTGCGTCAGCGGATCACGTTGTTGCACCAGCTAGCCGAAGCCGCGGATCGTGATCCGGCGGGGATCGAGTTGAGCGGGTTCATGCTGGCCAACCTCTCCGGTGACGCCGATCATCCGGTCTTCACCCGGCTGGCTCAGCGGTTGGGCTTCGCCGACCTTGCCAGTGCCCAGCGATCGCCGGTGGCGCTTATCGGAACGCCGGAACAGGCCATTGAGGAACTGCATGACCGCGTCGGTGCCGACGGTGTGAAGTACTTCATCATCGTGTCCACCTCGCCCGAGACCGAGGCGATCCTGGCCGACGAGGTGCTACCAGCCTTCGCCTGAGCCGCGATGGCCGACCGGGCGGGCGATGGCCCGGCCGGTCGGCAAGAGCGGTCGCGCCAGGCGCGGCGAGGTGCGGACCGATCAACCGCCCAGCAGCGCTGGGCTGGGGGTGAGCTCGCCCCGCTCGACGCCTTTCACCAACTCGGTGATGCGGACATTGGCCGGCGCATCGATGCCGATCTCTGCCCCTTTGGCGGCGATGTAGCCGTTGATGAACTCGATCTCGGTCCGTCGCCCTTTCAGCACGTCTTGGGCCATGGACGGTCGGCGGATGTCGTCGCGTGGGTTGGGCTTGGAGTCCTTGGTGAGTTGGGTCTCGACGAGTTCGAGCGCTTCGGCGTTACCTTCTGCGGCCAAGGCCACGGTTTCCGGCTCGAATTTGCCGATCTTCTCCAACTCGTAGCCCAACGCCTGGCCGATACGGACGGCCTCACCACCGAGTTGGATCGAGAAGCGGCGCACCGCGTCGTTGTGGTTGGTGGCGGCGATGGACAGCCCGGTGGCGGCGGACACGCCGTTGGCCATGCCGTTGAGCACCAACTTGGACCAGCGCTCACCCCACAAGTTGGTCGTGGCCTTGGCCGAGTCCACCAGCGAGAACAGTTCGACCAGCTCTTCGATACGGGTGCTGATACGGCCGTGGACCTCGCCGGAACGGAACACCGTGTGGCGCTCACCCATTTTGGGGATGGTCCGCATGATGCGTCCGGCCTCGGGCATGTCGACGGAGATCATCGAGGCGATGGTGCCCACGGTGCGGCCCCAGCCGACGATGTTGGCGATGCGCTCCTCGTTGAGGCAGTTCTGCAGCGACACCACGTACCCGCCGGGGGCGAGGTACTGCTTGATGAGCGTGGTGGCCCACTCGGTGTCGTAGGACTTGACCGCCACTAGGGCAATATCGATCTGGCGTTGACTAGCGAGACCCTGCACGTCCGATACGTGCAGAGCGGTGACGCCGGTGACGGTGAACCGCTCCTGTTCACTGAGGCCGTCGAGCTGTAGGCCCTTGGCCCGAATGGCCTCGATGTTGGCGGGCCAGAAGTCGATCAGGACGACGTCGTGGCCGGCGCGGGCGAGGTGGCCGCCGACGTAGCCGCCGAGGGCTCCGACGCCGACGACGGCGATGCGCTTGCTCATGGTTGGTTGCCTCTCCTGTGTGCTGGGGCGCTTCGATGGGTCGAGGTGCGATGGGCCATCAGATGGCGCGGGCGTCGCGCAGGGCGACGATGTCGCCGGCCGAGTACCCGAGCGAGCTGAGGATGTCCTCGGTGTGCGCGCCGGGCATCGGGGTGGGGAAACGCACCGAGCCGGGGGTGTCCGACAGCTTCACCGCCACGCCGGGGTTGAGCGCGGTGGCTCCATCGACGTCGATCTCGAGGGCCATGTTGCGATGGCGGACCTGAGGGTCGTTGAACACTTCGTGGGGGTGGTACACCTTGCCGACACAGACGTCGGCGGCGGTGAGCATCTCGAACCATTCGTCTCGCGACTTGGTCAGTAGCAGTTTGGCCACCTCAGCCTTGGCGGCCGTCTGTTCCGGACGCGGGCCTCGGAGGGCTTCGCCCGGCTGCAGTTCGGCGGTTTTGAGGTCGGGCCGGTCTACGGCGTTGCAGAAGTTGTGCCACAGGTGCGGCTCGGTGGACCCGATCGAGAGTTGCTCGCCGTCGCCACACACGTAGGTGGTGTAGTACGGCCGGGTGCCATCGAAGGTGCCGACAGTGGGGTCGGGCTCGGGGGCGCCGGCGAACCACGCCATGAACGAAGGGACCGCGGACAACAGCGAGATCGTCGAGTCGAGGTAGGAGATGTCCACGAATTGGCCCCGTCCGGTGCGTTCCCGGCTGAACAGGGCGAACATGATGCCTAACGCGGCGTGCATGGAGGCCCCGGCGTAGTCGGCCACGAGGTTCATCGGGATGGTGGGCTCTTGGCCCGGCTTGCCGAGTTGCTTGAGTACTCCGGCGAGTGACAGGTAGTTGATGTCGTGAGCTGGGTAGTCGCGGTAGGGGCCGTCCTGGCCGAAGCCGGACAGCGAGCAATACACCAGTTTGGGGTTGGTCGCCGCCAAGGTGGCGAAGTCGTTGCCCAGCCGCTTCATGACGCCGGGCCGGAAACCTTCAACGAACACGTCGGTGTCCGCGGCGAGTTGGCGCAAGATCTGCTGGGCGTCGGGGTTTTTGAGGTCGAGGCTGAGGCTGCGCTTGTTGCGGTCGACCCAGTAGCCCGCCCGCCGCCGCCGCTTCTCCGCCGCCTGGGCCTCGCCCTGATCGAGAAGGTCGGGTCCGCCTGAGCTGGGCTCGACGACGCGGATGACATCAGCACCCATGTCCGCGAGCAACACGGTGGCCAGCGAACCGGGCGCCACCCGGTTGCACTCGATGACCTTGATTCCTTGCAGTGGACCCGGCACGGTTCCTCCCCTTCGGCGCGCTCGACGGCGGCGACTTGACGGCTGGCTCCAGCCTCCCACAGCAAGGCCGGGACCTGCCCGCCGGAGGGGGAGGGAACGGGGTCGAGTGGCTCAGCCGGCGAGGGCCTTCTTGTAGCCCTTGATGCCGCCGCTGTAGATGCCGCGGGCCATGGCCTCGCCCTCCTCGACGGGGATGCCCTCGACATCAAAGTTGCCCTCCCAAACGATGTCGCAGGTGTCGCCATTGGGGGTCAGCTGAACGGTTGCCACATAACGGCGGAAGGGCAGCGGCGCCGTGATGATGGTGTAGCTGAAGCCGTAGTTGGCGTTGTCGAGCCAGGTGAGCCGCTCGACGACCTGACCCTGGGGCAGGTCGATGACCCGGTCCTGGCCGAGGCCGGTACCCTCGACCTTGGTTTCGGGCATGCCGCGCATGTACTTGTGGATCCCGCCGAAGTCGGAGAGCAAGGGCCAGACCTTGTCTGCGGGGTGGTCGAAGGTGTCGGTGACGGTCACGGTGGTCATGGCCCGGACGGTAGTGGCTGGGAGGACCTCGGTGCGCTCTGCGGCGTTGCTGTGGGCGCTTGGCCCTAAGATCCGCGGCCGAGGACGTTGAGGGAGTGCCGAATGAGCGACCAGGCCGAGCCGGAGACACTCGTCACCGAGGACATGATCTTGCGCCAAGGGCGATGGGGATCCGAACGCGACTCGCCCCCGGTGAGCGAGTCCGACATTCGTAAATGGGCCATCGCCGTGTATTGGCCGGAGACACCGCCACCCGTGTTCTGGGACGCCGTATATGCCGCCACCACCCGATGGGGCACAATCATCGCCCCGCCCGATTTCAATCCCTTTGCCTGGCCGATCGTGACGGAGAAGCCGAAAGTGGCCACCAAGGCCGCCTCGTCGGGTGAGGTCAAGGCCCGCAAACTGCGCGGGATGAACGGCGGCCAGGTCGATACCTACGGGGTCCCCATGCGGCCCGGCGACGTCATCACGGCCCGCAATCGCTTACGTGACTGGGACGAGCGCCAGACCCGACTGGGCCACACGTTGTTTACCTACAGCGAGACCGAGTGGCATAACCAGCAGGGTGAACTGGTCAAACGGAGGGTTTCCACCGCCATCCTGTATTAAACGGCGCGGTGCAACGCTAGGGGAGAAGGACCGACAGGAGGACGGTATGGCCAACAACGTGTATTTCGAGGACGTCAGCATCGGGGACAAGTTGCCCGAGTGGTCCCGCAAGACCGATTTCATGAACTGGAACCGCTACGCCGCGGTCAACGACGAGTTCGTGTACATCCACATGGACGATGAGGCCGGCCGCAAGGGGCTCAACGAGCAGGGTGCCTTCGGGATGGGCAACTTGCGATACGCGTACATCGTCAACGCGTTGCAGGCGTGGATCGGCGACGAGGCCCAAGTGCGCGAGATCGGATGCCAGTTTCGGGCCATCAACCAAAAGAACGATGTGCTCACCGTGGTGGGAACCGTCACCGCCAAGGAGGTGTCCGATGGCGAGCACCGCATCATGCTCGACATCGATGTTCTCAACCAGAAGGGCGAGCCAACCTGCCCCGGTCACGCCGTCCTTTCCGTACCGTCGCGCCTGTCCTGAGCCGGCCGGGCCGACCAGCGAGCTGGTGGAGGTACCCCGATGAGCGTCGAGGTACGTGAGGCCCGACCGGAGGAATACCACGCCATCGCAGAGTTGACCGTCGCCGCCTATGCCGCGCTGCCGGGAATGGGCCCGTTGGGGGCCTACGGTGAGGAACTGGCCGACATTGCCGGCCGGGGACCGACCGCCGTGGTGTTGGTGGCGGTGCAGGACGGCGAACTGCTCGGCAACGTCACCTATTACCCGCGGTACAGCCACGCCATGGCGCAATTGGCCGAAACGCTGGGGGAGTTGGCCGGGTTCCGCATGCTGGCCACCGCCCCGGCGGCACAGGGACGGGGGGTGGGCGCCGCGCTGACCATGGCGTGTGTGCAGCGCGCCCGAGCCGAGGGCGCACCGGGCATCGCCCTGCACACGACCAACCTCATGCAGGCCGCACAGCGGCTGTACCATCGCCTCGGTTTTTCGCGCTGGACCGTGCTCGATCGGTCCTTCGGTCGTAGTCGACCGGTGCAGGTGCTCGGCTTTGCCCTGCTGTTCGACAAAACGCTGTTCGACAACGCCGCCTGAAGTGGGTGAGGAGCTACTCGCGGCGGCTCAGCCGAAGCGGGGTGCACCGGTGGGGCGGTCGCCGAAGAGTTCGGCGCGAGCCTCGACCAGCTCCGCCGGGGTCCAGCGGTCCTTTCCCTTGCGGATTCGGTTGGCCCGAGTCCAGCCCTGCATCAGGGCCACGGTATCTCCGCCTACCACGAAGGTCTGCCCCGTGATGTCAGCGGCATGATCGCTACTGAGGTAGGCAATCCACGGCGAGACGTTGTCCGGGTCGTTCACGTCGAATTCGCCTTCTTTGGCGGTGAGTTGGTCCGCGCCGAAGGTGTTGACGGTCATACGGGTACGGGCCCGAGGGTTGATGGTGTTGCAGGAGACGCCGTACCGCTTCATCTCGCGGGCCACGGTGATGCCGAGTGAGGCGATGCCGGCCTTGGCGGCGGAGTAGTTCGGCTGGCCGGCGTTGCCGAACAGTCCGGCCTCTGAGGCGGTGTAGATGATTCGACCGCCGACGGGTACCTCGGTGGCTTTGAACTGCTCGCGCCAATAGCTGCAGGCCCATCGGGTGGGTACGAAGTGGCCCTTGAGGTGCACCCGGATGACGGAGTCCCACTCCTGCTCACTCATGTTGAACACCGTGCGGTCGCGCACGAACCCGGCATTGCACACCAAAATGTCGAGACGGTCGTAGGTCTGCACCGCCTGGTTGATCAGGCGCTGGCCGCCCTCCCAGTCTGCTACGTCGTCGAAGTTGGCCACGGCGCGGCCACCGCCGCTGACGATCTCCGCCACGGTCTCCGCCGCGGCGCGCTGGTCCGCACCGTGGCCGTCCCACTCGCCGCCGAGGTCGTTCACAACGACCGCCGCCCCCTCGGCGGCGAGCAGGTGGGCATGGCTCCGGCCGAGGCCACGTCCCCCACCGGTCACGATGGCCACCTTGCCGTCGAGTAGTCCCATGATCTGCTCCTTCGGATTCACTCGGTCTTAGTGGAGCCTGACACGTCGGGCTCGACCCGCGCCCGTCGAGCGCGCCGCGCTGGGCTGCCGCGGCCTGTGTTCGGCCATACTTAGTGGTATTGCGCTAGCTTCACGGCCATGGACACCAACGCCGAACGGGTTCGTCACGCCTTCACCCACTGGGAAGGCGGTTCGAGCCGGGAGTTCTTCGAGATGGTGGCGGCCGATGTCACCTGGCGGGTGATCGGGACGACCGCCATCTCCGGAACGTTCAGCGGCAAGGCATCCTTTGTTGCCGGCGCCGCGGGCAAGTTGCTCGTCCGTCTGGCGGGGCCGTTGCAGGCCACCATCGTCGCGGTGCACGACGTTGGCGACACCGTGGTGTTGCAGTGGGAGGGTCGCAGCCATGGTCGAAACGGCCGGCCCTACGAGCAGACCTACTGCTGGGTCCTGGGTTTTGAAGGCGGGCTGATCCGCAATGTCATCGCCTACCTCGACACCGCCCTAGTGGCGGACATGTTCGCCGACTGAGCCCGCAGGTGGTGCGTAGCGCTTCACCGACGAATGTTTCACACTCCAACCCACGAAGGAAGAGATCGAGATGACGACAGATCCGACCGACGAACCGTATCTGGCCGGGGTACGGGTACTCGACCTCACGCAGTACCTGGCGGGGCCGTCCTGTACCCGGTTGCTGGTCGAACTCGGGGCCGAGGTCATCAAGGTCGAGATGTCTCCCTGGGGCGACCCCACCCGGGCGGGGGTTCCCCGCATCAACGGGCGGGCCGGTGGGTTCATTCAGCAGAACCGCGGCAAACGCAGCCTCTGCGTTGATCTGCAACGTCCCGAAGGGGTCGAGTT
Organism: Ferrithrix thermotolerans DSM 19514; assembly: GCA_945906305.1. GTDB lineage: Bacteria > Actinomycetota > Acidimicrobiia > Acidimicrobiales > CAIXPF01 > CAIXPF01. The sequence continues at coordinate 43,108 of CAMDQT010000022.1, forward strand.
GGTCAAGTCACTCGTCGCTCACGTCGACGTTCTGGTCGAGAACTACAGCTACGGCGTCATGGCCCGCCGCGGTATGGACTACGAAACCCTCAGCGCTATCAACCCTCGGCTGATCTATGCCTCCGTCTCGGGGTTCGGTCAGACCGGGCCGTTGCGGCACAAGACCTGCTTCGACTTCATCGCGCAGGCCTATGCCGGTGTGATGCACATGACCGGAGATCCCGACGGGCCGCCCACCTTCGTGGGCATCGGCCTCGGTGACACCAACGCCGGCCTGCACGCCTTCGCGGGCGTCGGCTACGCCCTGTACCGCCGGGACCGGACTGGGCGTGGCGCCCACATCGACGTGTCCATGGTCGATTCCCTGTTCCACATGCAGGAAACCGCGGTGCACGCAGTGTCCATGACGGAGGGGACCGAGGACGAGTTCATTCCGTTGCGCCAGGGCCGTCACTACCAGCCCTTGTCGCCCGCGGGTAGCTTCAAGGCCCCGCAGGGCTGGATCGTGATCCTGTGCACCCAAGGCCAGATCGACGGATTGTGGGCGGCGCTGGGCCAGCCCGAACTCGCCGAGCACCCCCACTTCCGCAGCAACGGCGCCCGCTTGGAACATCGTGACGAACTGACGGCGCTGATCGAGGCGTGGATGGCCACCTTCGCCACCGACGAAGCGGTCCTCGCCGCGCTCGAAGCTAAGCGGGTACCGTGCGGGCCGGTACTCAGCCCGGCTGAGGCGTTGCACCACCCCTACTTCATCGAGCGGAACATGGTGCGCGAGGTGCAGGACGAGCGCACCGGGCCGTTCCTGGTGCCGGGCTTTCCCATCAAGTTCTCTGACCGCGGCCCCGATCCCGACCTGCGCACCGCAAAGCTCGGTGAGCACAACGGGGAGATCCTGCGGGACCTCCTCGGCTTGGACGATGCTGCCATCGCCGCCCTGGAGTCCGATGGGTTGATCTACGGTCGGGACCGTTGAGACCCGGCGGCCCACCCGAACACCATCAGGCCGGGCAGGGGCACGGCTCGCAGGTGCGCTCAGCCGAGAGGGGAGAAGTCCGTCGGGTTGAGGAACCGGTTCTCGAGATGGTGCAGCAGCGGGCCGTCCTTTTCGGACTCTTCCCTCGCCTTCTTCCAATCTGGGTCACGGATGAATGAGGCCCAAGCCTGCTCGCGCTGGCCCATGTTCTCGAAGGCGACGATGTACCACAGTTCGTCATTGCGACCGCCGACAGAGTTGGTCCAGTAGCCGATGTTCTTGATCGCGTGACGCTCGAACAGGGCGCAGGTGTGGTCGCGGAATCGTGCCGTGAGTGCCGGCAACTTGCCGGGCATGGCGGTGTAGATGCGCAGTTCGTAGATCACTGGATCTCCTTGTGGTGCGGCGGGATAGCACGTCTCGCTGCACACTAACGGTCCACCCGCGCTGACATGGTGGCCCTACGCGGTGCTAGGAACGGGCATGATTCGTGTCCATTCCACCACCGCCTCGCTCGCTGCTGCCATGCAGCGCCTGAACATTCGCAATGCCGCCGCCATCGAGGTCGATAACACCGTGTATCTGTCCGGGCTCACGGCGATTGACACCGAGACCGGGGAGCTGATCGAGGGGGGCATACGCGAGCATGCGCGCTACACCCTCGAGTTGTATCGCACGATCCTGGCCGACATCGGGCTGTCACTCGATCATGTGGTGAAGGTCAATGCCTACCTCGCCGATCCAGCCGATTTCGCGGCCTGGAATGAGGAGTACCTGGAAGTCTTCGAGGCTCCCTACCCCTGCCGTACGACGGTGACGGCGCCACCGGTTTTCGGGCTGATCGAGGTCGAAATGATTGCCGCGCTCGAGCCGCGACGCTGACAGATTTGTCGGACGGGACTAGGCCTTGGTGGCCTTGGCCAGCAGCAGGAAACCTAGATAGCGGCCGATCGGCGTGCGTTCGAGCAGCCGGTCGGCCTGGTAACCGGTACGGGTCATGTAGGCCATGAACCGCTCTGCGGCCCTTTCCCCCGCGATTTTGCCCACCACCCCGGCGATGCTGCGCACGGGGAAGTTTCGAATGCCTACGACCGAATTGACGGTGAACACCTTCGCCAGTTCGTCACGGAACTCCGTTGGTGTCTGTCGAACGAAGTAGAAGTTGGCGCCGAAGAGGTGCTCGCCCTGCTTGGCGTTGCGGTTGCCTTTCAGCTTCCACAGCCGGAAGGTGAGGTTGTAGTTCAGCGTCGTCACCCCGAATGACGCGCCGCGCTGCAATACCCGCGCCGTCTCCTGCAACATCAAAACCCGATCTGCGGCCCGCAGGTGCTCGTAGCACATGCCCGAAGTGGCCCCGTTCACCGCCGCGTCTCGGAGCGGGAGCCGGCGGGCATCGGCGTGCACCGCGAGCACCGGCAACCCCGCACAACGCGTCACCAGCAGACGTAGCGACTCCAGGCTGTAGTCCACGGCGATGGTGGGCAGGGCGAGGTCGCGGGCAAGGTGGGCGGTGATACGCCCGGGGCCACAGCCGATGTCGAGCACCGGACCGGCCGGTGCGCCCATCTGTTCGGCATGGGCAGGACACTCGATCCGGTCGGCATATTCCGGCCACAGGGTGTCATACCAAGAGGCCTCGTCGTCACGGGCCTGCTGCTCGGCCCGGTCCATGGCCCCAAGCTCGACATCGGCCAAGAAGGACAACACGCCCCCGATCACCGGGTAGCGGTGCCCGCAGGTGAGGCAGGAGGCGGCGTCACCGTCGTCGCGGAGATCGCCGTGGTCATCGGGGCACCACAGCACGCCCAACAGGGCACCGTTCATTCCGGTGCCGTTGTCGCGATGCCCGCAGTGGGCCGTATGAGCACGATCGGCGTGGTCTCATCGCCGTTGCCGGCGGGGTTCGCCCGCAGCGCGGCGCAGACCAGGCCGAGGTCGGTAGCAGGCGAAAAGCCGACCACGTCGACCTTGCCGAGGTTATTGGCGTCTACGACGGCGGCTGCGAGCCCGGTGGCGGCCGCAATGCGTCGGCACACCTCGTGGGCCCCCTGCGGACCGACCACTATGAAGTTGTCATAGGGGGCCAAGGTGCCAGTCACGTCGTCCACGAGGCGGGCCTGCGGGCCGGCCAGGCGGTAGAACCAACCGGGCTGACCGACCGCTTTGGCGGCCATTCCGCCCGCCAGGGCGCCTACTACTCGCAGGGTGCCCTGCTCATTCATCAACGCCTGCATGCCACCGGGGGTGCCGAGCGAGCCCTCGCCGCTCATGAACTGCGCCAGTCGGGTGGCGGGCCAGCCCATGGCCATCATGCGTGGATCGTGGAAGCGGCCCTGGATGACTGCCAACGGGGTTTCGCCGATGGTCACGATGTCGCCGGGTTGGGTATGTGGCAACGCGTACCGGCGGACCACCTCGACCGGGTCGTCGAATGGGCCGAGCAGGTGGGTGCGCACGGTGCGCACCAGGGCTCGACCATCGGCCGCTTCGCGCCAGGTGATGTCCTCGGCCGGGTCAGGGAAACGCAGTGGCAGCACGACGTGGTGGAACTGTTCGCGTTTGGCCTCGAAGCCGTAGGTGTCGAGGCAGATCTCCACCCACGCGCCGTAGAGGCCGTCGATTGCCGCCTCTTCGCCGCTGATGTCGACCTCAAACTCCAGTGCCGAGGGCGAGGCGTAGGAGGCCGGCTTGACCACGTAGGACACCCAGTAGCGATCGGCGCGGGTGGGATAGTCCTCGCGCTGTGATCTAACCGTGGTTGCCACCGTGACCCCGTCGAGCCCGCCTTCACTGAGCAGGTGGACCTGAGGTCTCACGTCGGTGAGCATCACCTCGCGGTGAGCGATCACGTTGTGCACAATGAGGCGGCCGTTGAGCCGGAGCGAAGTCGGCCCGATGCGTTCGTGCTGCCAGCCCTCGTCCTCGAAACGCAGGTCGTTGCCGGGGTGGCGCCGATAGCGCAACTCCACCGCGGCGGTTCCAACAGCGGCGAGGACGGCGCCGCCGGTAATCAAAGCGCGAACGACCATCGGCGCAACACTAGCGACCGCTGTTGCGGGGGCCGGTCAACGGGTGTCCTGCCAGGACCAGTTCTCGCTGGTCATCACCAGGCGTCGGCGCGGACCGGCCACTGCGGCGTCGCCGGATTCATAACCGGCGTCACCGTGGTAGAGACAGACCCGGGCGCCGTGCTCGTCGCGGGAGAGCCGGGTGACGAACAAGTCCGGTTCGGCGTGCTCGAGGACCTCGGCGACGGTGGTCCGCTTGCTGAGATGGTCGAGGGTGACGAAGGTCGGCGTGACTAGTTCGATCTCGCCGGCGTGACGGCAGGCCAGGGCTTCAGCGGGTCGGAACCAGCGGTGGTCGTGCACCTCGTTGGCGTCGATCGCCACCAGTCCTTCGGGAGCCGACGCGGCGAAGAACCAGGTGGAGAAGCGCACGGGGGCGTTCGCGGGAGGCAGCCAGTGGCTGATCCACACCAGGGAAGTCTCGTCGAGGACTAGGCCAACCTCCTCGACGGTCTCGCGCACGGCGGCCCGCCGAGCAGCGGGCAAGGGATCGGGTGCGGTTCCCTCGGGGATGTCCTCTTCCTCGATCCGTCCCCCTGGAAAGGCCCACAGACCACCGAACGCGGTGTTGGAGCTGCGATGGATCATCAGCACTTCGATCCCCTCTGACCCGTCACGCAGCAGCAAGACGGTCGAGGCGGGCCAGGCCGGCTTCGGGCTCTCGGGGTGATCGATGACGTCGATGCGCACCGGCGGACCCTATCCCGAGTGGTCTGGACACAACGGGTCGACCCAGCGGCGGTGGATGGCTAGCGTCCTCGCCCAGGAGCCGGGCTCACCGGCATTTGCCTCTGGCTCGCTGATTGCGGTCAAGGCCGAGGATCCCCCTGGAGTGAATATGACCGACGTGCCCCACCGCATCGATGTCGTCTCGGTGGACGAGGCGCTCAGTACCACGCGTGCGGTGCGCCGCCGACTCGACCTTGAGCGCCCAGTTGACCACCAGATACTCCTCGACTGCATCGACGTGGCCGAACAGGCGCCCTCCGGCGGTAACCAGGGCAGCCGTCGCTGGCTCGTGGTCACCGACGGTGCCCTGAAGGAGCAGCTGGCGCAGCTGTATCTCGTGTCGGCGGGGCAATGGATGATCCAAGCCCATGCGGCGATAGCCGGCACCGGTCATCACCAGGAACGGGTGATGGCTTCTGCGGCCTATCTGGCCCAGCATCTCGCCGAGGTGCCCGCCATTGTCATCCCCACCATCATCGGGGTCCACGACGGCAGCGGACGGCCCGGCCTGTTCGACTCCGTCATCCAGTCGGTGTGGAGTTTCTGCGTGGCGCTTCGGGCCCGAGGCCTCGGTACGGCATGGACCACCGCGGTTCTGTCCCGCCAGGAGGACATCGCCGCGTTGCTGAACATACCTGAAGGTATGACACCAATCGCCATGATCCCGGTGGCGTGGACCAAGGGGACCGACTTCAGGCGTGCACCGCGGTATCCGGCGCGGGAGATCACCTACTTCGACGGCTTTGCCCGTACCTGGCAGCACGGCCCGAGCGACCCGGTACGTCACGCCGACGGCCCAGGAACCGTCGTCGAGGTCGACATCAAGGCACCGCTAGCTGCGGTGTGGCGCCACGTGACGGACATCAGCTTCGGTGCCCGCGCCAGCGAGGAGTTCGTCGGGGCGCGTTGGGCCGACGGTTTCGACGGACCCGCTCTCGGTGCCCAGTTCATCGGCTCCAACTCGCACCGGGCCATCGGCGATTGGGATGTGCGCTGTTTCGTGGACCGTTGTGAAGAGCACCGCGAGTTCGGCTGGGTCACGTCGGATCCGGAAAATCCCGGCGCCCAGTGGCGCTTCGAGCTCGCCGCCATCGCCGGCTCGACGCGCCTGCGCTACCGCGTGGTGCTCGGACCAGGCCCGTCGGGCATCACCGCGGCAATTGCACAAATGCCCGACAAGGAACCGCGCATCCTGGCCCGCCGCATCGACGAGCACCGGGCCAACATGCAACGCGTCGTGGACGCCATCAGGTTTGCCGCCCAAGCCGATGCTGGCGTTTCTCGTGCGGCGCGGGAAACGTCCGCCATGCGGCCCCCACTCTCCTCGGGCTGAACGAGATCAGGCGTGGCGCCGCTTCATCACCGCACACGGCCCGCGGTGTTGGGTTAAGCTCGCCAGGTCTGATATCTCGACTGCACTGGGGGGTGGGTCGTGGTTTCCTACGACATCCACATCAAAAATGGAACGATCGTCGATGGGACGCGAGTTCCTCGTTTCCGCGCCGACGTGTGGATCAAAGACGGCAAGGTGGCCCAGATCGGTGGGCGGGCCAAAGGGCCTTCGGAACAGGTCATCGACGCCGATGGTTTGATCGTGGCCCCCGGATTCGTCGACCTGCACACCCATTACGACGCGCAGATTCGTTGGGATCCCTACTGCACCATCTCCGGCTGGCATGGGGTCACCTCGGTGGTCTTGGGCAATTGTGGCTTTGGTTTCGCGCCGGTGAGACCTGATTTCCAAGAGCGCTCGATCCTGACGATGGTGCGCACTGAAGCCATCCCGTATGCATCGATCAAGCAGGGAATGATCTTCGATTGGGAGACCATCCCGGAGTATCTCGACAGCCTCGATCGGGCCCCGCTCGGGGTGAACTGCATCCAATACATGCCAACCGCCTCGTTGATGACCTACGTGATGGGTTTGGAAGCGGCGAAGACCAGGGTCGCCACCGATGCCGAGCGCAAGGAGATGCAGCGGCTGCTGCATGAGGGCATGGACGCCGGCTTGAGCGGGTTCTCGATCCAACGGCTCGGGCACAACTCGACCCAAGCCGATTACGACGGGTCCCCCATGGTGACGGACACGATGTGCGACGAGGACATCTTGGCCCTCGCCGAGGTGCTCGCCGAGCGCGACGAAGGATTCATCCAGATCACTCAGGCCACCGGTCAGATCAAGGCCGATTTGGCCTTCGTCGAGAAGCTGGCCGAGGTATCTGGTCGTCCGGTGATCCACAACGCGATTGCACCCACCCGACGCAACCCCGATCCGCACCGCAAGTCGTTGGCCTGGCTGCAGCGTTGTTGGGATAAAGGCTTGCAGGTGTACGGCCAGTGCGGACTCAACCGGGCCGGGTTCGCGTTCACCTTGGAGCATTGGAATCTCTACGACTTCTCCAAGCCTTGGCGCGACGTCACCGTCGGGACCTTCGAGGAGAAGATGGTGAAGATGGCCGACCCGGAACTTCGCGCCGCCATCGTGGCCGCAGAGGTCGAAAAGGTGGCGCGCTACCGGCCGTTGCGAGCGGGAGTGGGCGGGCCGCTCGAAAATCTGGTGGTGCAGGCTGTGGATCGACATCCAGAGTTGCAGCAGTACCTCGGACGCTCCTTGAAGGAGATCGCGCAAGAGCAAGGGTGCCATCCGGCTGAAGTGATGTTGGACCTCTCTTTGCAGACGGATCTCAAGGCAGAGTTCCTTGGCCCCGACAAGGGCTCCAACGCGGACTTCATGAAGGAGTTGTTCGATTCGCCCTACACGCTGCCCGGTGTGTCCGATGGCGGTGCCCACGCCAAGTTCTTCACTGGGGGGGCGTGGACGACGGACATCTTGAGTTGGCTGGTGCGCGACGAGAAGAAGTTCACCTTGGAAGAGGCCCACTACCGCATGTCGGCGTTGGCGTCGCATGCCGCGGGCTTCCGTGACCGTGGCGTCCTGCGCGAGGGTGCCGCGGCGGACATCGTCATCTACGAACTTGAGGAACTCGATGTCGATCCGAAGTGGATCGGCGAAATCGCCCACGACCTACCCGGAGACGAGTGGCGACGGGTGCAGCGCGCCAAGGGCTACAACAAGATCATGGTCAACGGTCAAGTCACCTTCGATGAGGGGGTATGCACCGGGTTGACCCCGGGTCGGTTGCTACGCCACGGTCGGGGCTGACGCCCGAGGAGCGGTCGTTCATGCCGGATTCGACGGGCAAGCCGTTCATGCTCGAGGGCTTGCGGGTCCTCGACTTCACCCAGTACGTGGCCGGCGCCGGGGTAACCCGGATGCTGGCCGAACTGGGTGCGGACATCATTAAGGTCGAGCTACCCGGTGTGGGTGACCCCGGCCGGTTGCTTCCAGTCCAGGCGGCGCCGGGCCGCGGTGGGTTGTTCGTGCAGCACAACCGGGGCAAGCAGAGCTTCTGTGTCGACTGGAACACGGCGCAGGGGCTCGAGTTGCTCGTCGAGTTGGCAAGCCAAGTGGACATCGTGGCCGAGAACTTCGCCTCCGCTGAGGTGATGGCCAAACGCGGGCTCGGCTATGAGGCCATTCGTGGCGCCAATCCGTCGGTGATCTACCTCTCGGTGTCCTGTTTCGGGCGGAGTTCGGCGTGGGCGGGCAAGCCCGGCTATGACTACATCGCCCAAGCATCTTCAGGTCTGATGCACATGAACGGCGAGCCCGACGGCCCGCCCATGTTCGTATCGAGCGCCATCGCGGACGGGATCGGGGCGGTGCACGGGTTCGCCGCGCTGGGCTATGCGCTCTACAGCCGTGAACGGACCGGGCAAGGTCAGCACCTCGACATCGCCATGGTCGACTCGGTTTTTCACCTCCACGAGTTCCAACTGTCGGCCCCGCATCTGAGTGGCGGTGCGGTCGACCCGATGCGCTATGGCGCCCATTCGCCCTACGCCTTTCCGGCTGGGGTGTTTCGCGGGCCACAGGGCTGGATCGTCCTGCTCGGCCTGGATCTGCAATGGCCCTTCTTCTGTGCCTGCATCGGGCATCCATCGCTCGTCAGCGACCCGCGCTTTGCCACCGGCGCAGCACGCGGGGCGAACCGTGCGGAGCTCATACCGTTGGTCCAAGAGTGGATGGCGGGCTTCGCCACCGACGAGTTGGTCCTCGATGAGCTCGAACGTTTCCATGTGCCCGCGGCGGCGGTGTTGTCTATCCAGGATGCGGTCGACCATCCGCACTTCCGCTCGCGCGACATGGTGCGATGGGTTCCCGATGACGTGCTCGGCGAGTTGCCAATCCCTGGCTTTCCCTTCAAGTTCGGCGGGTACCGCGAGCTCCCCGAGCTGTGGGCACCGGCCTTGGGACAACAGACGGACCGGGTCCTCGCCCAATGTCTGGGTTTGTCCTCGGAACAGATTGATGAGCTGCATCGCGCCGATGTCGTGTACGGACCCCGCTAGCGCCTTGGCGACCGGGCGGTCGCCCACTGCAAGATCGTGACCCTCCGCTGCGCCTTGGCGTGGCGGCACCTGCTACAAAAAGTGGCTGACGTCACCTCGGGGGTGGCGACCACGAAGAGCGAGCGTGCTCGAGCCCTACCGCGTTGTGGACTGCACCGACGATGCAGGCCATCTTGCCGGACTGATGTTGGCCCAGATGGGCGCGGAGGTGATTCTGGTCGAAGCACCTGGCGGTTCACCGGCGCGTCGCCGCCACCCGCTCGCCGTCACGGAGCACACCGAGGCGACCTCGTTGTGGCATTCGGCGTACAACCGCGGCAAACGCTCCGTGGTGTTGGACCTCGCCGCGGCCCGCGCTGGCGATCGAAGCGTCGCCCGCCAGTTCGAACGCCTCGCGGCAAGCGCTGACGTGGTGCTGTGGTCCGGTCGTCCCGCTGAACTTCCGTTCGATCCCGAGGCGTTGCGCGACGGCAACGACCGACTGATCGTTGGGTTGTTGAGCGCGTACGGGCGAACCGGCCCGAAAGCCAATTGGTATGCCAGTGACCTCACCGTATGCGCCGCCGGGTGCCAAATGGCATTGACCGGTAACAGCGACCGCGCCCCGTTACGCACAGGGGTGGCCCAAGGCTTCAATCACGGCGCCGGTGACCTCGCGGTGGGCGTTTTGATGGCCCTCAATGAACGAGCCCGTTCGGGCCGCGGCCAGATTGTCGACGTGTCCGCGCAGGCCGCGTTCTTGCAGGCGTCCTTCGCCTATGCCCTCAACGAGGCATGGCAAAACGCTCCCTTAGGTCGCTCGGGCGAGGGCATCAACGTGGGGCCGTTTGTGCTGCGCTGGGGCTACCCGGCGTTGGACGGCGAGGTGAGCATCACCTTGTTGTTCGGGGCGGCGTTCAAAGAGTTCACGCCGAACCTGTTCCGTTGGATATGGGAAGAGGGCGGCTGCGACGAGGCAACCCGGGACAAACCGTGGGAAGAGCTGATCGTGCGCCTGCTCGACGGGCGCGAGCCGATCAGCGAACTCGACCGCCTGGCGAACGTCATCGCCACCTTCACGGGTGCTCGTACCAAGGAGGAACTCTTCGCCGGCGCGCTGGAGCGACGCGTGCTGCTGGCGCCGGTTTCCACCCTGACGGAGGTCATGGCGTCGGACCATCTTGCGGTGCGTGGCGTGTGGGACCAGGTCGGGATTCGTCCCGGGGCACCACCGCAACGCCATCTGGGGCGCTTCGTCGTCGCTTCCGCTACGCCGCTGCGCTCGTTGGGGTGCGCACCGGACTTGGGCGCGGATACCGAACTGGTGCTCGCGGCACTGCCCGAGGGGGCCGCTAGGTCTGACACGTCGGCGGTGCCGACAGACACCGAAGCGGCCGCGGCGCTCGCTGGGCTCAAGGTAGTGGATCTCACCTGGTCGATCGCGGGGCCATACGTGGGGCGAGGACTGGCCGATTTCGGGGCCACCGTGGTGAAGGTGGAGACGCAAACCCGGGTGGACGTCACCCGCACCGTCATGCCTCTGCATCCCCTCGATGCGACCCATTTGCTCGAGTGTGGTGGTCTCTTCGCCAACTCCAACGCGGGCAAGTTGGGCATTGAACTCGACCTTGGCACCGACGCCGGCCGGGACGTGCTGTGGGACCTGTTGCGCTGGGCCGATGTCGTGCTGGAAAGCTTCTCGGCTGGGGCCTTCGAACGTATGGGCTTCGGTTATGAGCGAGTCGCGGCGCAGAACCCGTCAGTGGTCATGTTGTCGAGTTGTCTGCCCGGCCAAACGGGATCGCTCAACCTTCCGGGTTACGGCAACCTCTCCTCGGCGATGTTTGGCTTCCATTTCACGACGGGCTGGCCCGATCTGCCCGCGGCTGGCCCATTCGGCGCATACACCGACACGGTGTCGCCGCGATTCGCGCTCGCGGCGCTGCTTGGTGCGCTCGACCATCGTCGGCGCACGGGCCGCGGCCAGTACCTCGACCTGTCCCAGGTGGAGTCGTCGTTGCACTTGCTGTCCCCGGCGTTGCTCGATGCCGAGGTGAATGGTCACGACCACGTGTCCCTCGGCAACGGTGACGCCGACCTGGCGCCACACGGGGTGTACCCGACCGCAGGCGAAGACCAATGGATTGCGCTGGTGTGCACCACCGACGCGGCATGGCAAGCGTTGGCGACGGCGCTGGGCCGACCCGACCTGGCAGGGTTGAGTACGGCGGAGCGGCTCGGGCGCCGGGACGAACTCGACGCGTTGCTCAGCGCCTGGACTGCAGGCCAGCGCGGTGGGGACCTCGAGATACGCCTGCAGCAACTCGCGGTGGCCGCACACATGGTGCAGAACAGCGCGGCGTGTCTGGCCGATCCTCAATTGGCCCACCGCAACCACTACGTGAGCGTCGAACATCGCTTCATTGGCCCAGTGCTTGTTGAGGGACCGCGCTACCAACTGTCGCGTACGCCCGGCCGCACCGTACGTCCGGGCCCCGGCTATGGCGAACACGCTTTCGAGGTTCTTTCGGGCTTGCTCGGCTATGAGGTCGAGCGCATCGCGGAGATCGCCGCGCAAGGCGCGCTGGGCTGAGCCGTGCTTCATCCCGCGCGGTCGGAGTGTGCGTCGTAGGCTCCGCTGATGAACGGACCAACTCGCTTCGGGGTGTTTTTGGCCCCCTTCCATTCCGACGACGAGCACCCGGCCTTACAGCTTCGACGTGATCTGGAGTTGATGGGTCACCTCGACCGGCTCGGCTATCACGAGGCGTGGATTGGGGAACATCATTCGGGGGCCTACGAGATCATCGCCTCGCCCGAAGTGTTCATCGCCGCCGCGGTCGAGCGGACGACCAATCTGCGACTGGGTACCGGGGTGAGCTCGTTGAGCTATCACCACCCGCTCATGCTGGCGGACCGGATGGTACAACTCGACCTGCAGTCCCTCGGACGGGTGATGCTGGGCGTTGGCCCCGGCCAGCTCCCCACGGATGCTTTCATGATGGGCATCGATCCAGTTGACCAGCGCCGCCGTATGTTCGAGTCCCTCGATGTCATGATGCGGCTGCTTCGCGGCGAGACGGTCACGGAGCGAACCGACTGGTATGTCCTCGAAGATGCCCGACTCCAACTGTTGCCACACTCGCCCGAAGGCCTTGAGGTCGCGGTGGCGTCCACCATTACCGGCTCCGGTTCGACCCTCGCTGGTCGTCACGGGGTGGGCCTGCTGTCGGTAGCGGCATCGAGCCCCACAGGCTTTGACGCCCTCAACACGAATTGGGATCTGTACGAACGCACCTGTGTCGATAGTGGGCACCGCGCCGAGCGTGCGAAGTGGCGGGTGGTCATACCCATGCACCTGGCGGAAACACGCGAACAGGCCGAACGCGAGGTCGGCTGGGGCATCTTGAAGTTCGTCCGCTACTTCGCGGGGATGGCGGGCAAGATGCCTCGATGGGGCCATGACCCCGCAGACGCGCTCGAGCGCTGGCGCACGAGCGGGTTCGGCCCGTTGGGCAGTGCCACGGTGGGCACCCCCGACGATGCCATCGAGCGGATCTCGAAGTTGGTGCAGCACACCGGTGGTTTCGGCACCTTCCTCCTGCTGGCGCACAACGCGGCCGACCCGGAGGCCACCGCCCGCAGTTACGAACTGTTCGCCCGCTATGTCGTCCCGCACTTACAAGGGGCAAACCGTGGCCGGCACGCTTCGCTGGCCTGGGCCGGAGAGAACGCAGGCCGTTTCGGTTCGCGCATGCTCGAAGCCCAGCAGCAGGCCATTTCCACCTTTCAGCACTAACTAGGCGGACATGTTGAACTGCTCATGGATGAGGCAGGTCGACAGCACGCGTAGCACGACGCCTTCGCTGGCGGCACGTTCGTCGGGATCGCTGCCGGCGAGGCGATCCATCATCTGGCGGACGCGCTGGGGGGCGAAGAAGGGTTGATTCTCAACGAGTTCGGAGCGAAGGACGTCTTGGCAATAGGTGCCGAGCGCATCGTTGTCGTTACGGGCGGGCGGAGACATGAAGGGGTGTTTCTGACGGTTGTAGACCTCGGGGAGCACCACGTCGCGCACAGCCTCGCGAAGAACGTGCTTTTCACGCGTGCCGTTGATCTTGTGCCGTATCGGCAGATTGGCGGCGTACTCGGCGACATGATGATCGAGGAACGGCACGCGGCCCTCGACGGAGTGAGCCATCTCCATCCGATCGGCGAGGACGGTGAGCACATAGTTGGCCAGCATGGTCTTGGACCACACGTACAGCGCCTGGTTGACAGGGTCGCGGCCCGCGAGGCGGCGGGGTGGGTCCAGCGAGTCGAGTAACTCGGTGTAGGGGTTGGCCGTTTCGACGCCGGCCAGGAAGTCCGCGTTGAATAACGGCAGCATCTTGCCCGCGAGCGTGGCGAAAACCTCGAGCGCGGAGGGCACCCAGCCGAGGCGGGTGGCGACTACCTCGAGACCGGGCGCGGCAGTGCCATGGGCGCTGAGCAGGCCCCGGGAGGACTGGTTGGCGTGGGACAATTCCGCCAGCATCCGCGCCAACTGCTCGGGAGGTTGGCCTTCGCTGTTGTGCAGCAGCAGGTCGCGTCGGAACGGTGGGTATCCGGCGAGTATCTCGTCGGCACCCTCCCCGGTGAACACCACTTTGATGCCCGCATCGTGAACCGCCTTGGACAACAGGAACTTGGCGACGCCGTGGCCGTTGAAGACGAGGGTCTCGGCGTGCCACAGCGCGGTACTGAATGCGTCGACGAGAGCTTCTTGGGACACCGCTACGGGCACGAAGGTGGACCCAGTTAACGCCGCGCTGCGTTCGGCGAGGAGATGTTCGTCGTAGAGTTCGTCGCCGAAGACGATGGTGAAGGCGCGAATGGGCCGCTCGAGGTGTCGCTGAGCGAGGCCGAGTACCGCGCAGGAATCGATGCCACCGGACAGGTAGGAGGCAACCTCGACATCGGCTACGAGCCGCTCGCGGACGGCATCGTCGAGCACATGGCGCATACCGCGGACAATCTCGGTGTCGCTGCGGCGGTCCGTCGCGAGTGTGGCCTGGTCGGGAAAGTCGAGGTCCCAATAGCGGCGAATGGTGACATGGCCATCACGAGCCATGAGATAACAGCCAGGTGGAACGGCGTGCACGCCGGCGAACAAGGTGGCCTCGTCACTTCGGGCGCTATGACACTCGGCGAAGAACCCGTGATGGTCCCAGCGGGCGGGCACCCCAAGTTGGAGTAGAGCCTTGATCTCGGAGGCGACGAGAACGTCGCCGTTGGTCACGCTGTAATACAGCGGCTTGATGCCGAAGCGATCGCGGGCCGCAATCAGGCAATGCCGCCGTTCGTCGGCGATCACGACGGCGAACTCGCCGCGTAAACGGTGCAGAAAATCGGTGCCGAACTGCTCGTAGAGCACCAGGGCGACCTCGCTGTCGGAGTCCGTGGCGAAGCGGCGGCCTGCCGCGGACTGCTCGGTACGGATCGCCCGGTAGCCGTACAGCTCGCCGTTGACGACACAGCGGATGTCACCGCCCTCGTTGACCAAGGGTTGGTCGCCGTTGGTGAGCCCGATGATGCTGAGCCTGGTGTGGCCCAGCAACATTTTCTGATTGGCGGAACACCACCAGTCGGTGTGGTCTGGGCCTCGATGCTCGATGGAGCGCAGCGCCGCCTGCACCCGCTCGGCGGACAGGGGCCCGTTACGCAGCAAGCCGCCGATCAATCCGCACACGCCGGTTACGTCCTCTTGGTCGGGATGGCGAAGCCCGAGCGCAACGTTGCGGTTGCGCTCGGGCGACGACCAGATTCAATAGATAGTGCTA
>CAMDQT010000023.1 GCA_945906305.1 Ferrithrix thermotolerans DSM 19514
GGCAGTTACACCGTTCCCGTTACAGACCCACACATAGCCGCGCTCACGCGCGACCGCCGGCGACACCGCCGACGCTCGCAGCAACTCGGCGTGCTGCTCGAACAAACCACCCCCAAAAGAGTCCTGTTCCGCTAGACCACTCACGCCACACCACCCCGGGTTGTTCCCGGTTGTGTGGTCGGCTGCACAATCCGCCGCCGCCGGCGCACAGGGTCAACGAGGGCACCTACCGGGACTGTCCGCAACGAACCCCGAGCCTCGTCCGCTATCCACGCCTCGAGCACACCGAGCGGGAAGACCACCTTGCGGCCGATTCTCAGGTGAGGGACGCTTTTCTCGGCCACCCGCCGTTTCAGCGTGGGGACGCTGACACGCAGCACTTTCGCCGCTTCTGCATAGTTGAGATTCACCGTTAGCTCCATCTGGGTCGGCAACGCCGGGGATGGAGCGGGCGGGACGCAACTCGGGGTTAACGAACCCCAGCGCAGCCGACACAGGTCAAGTGAAAGACATCACCTCTCCCACCCGCTCAAACGCGGGCAGGTACTGCGGCGCGCCAGGCGCAGCGATCAACGTCGAACAATCAACACACGGATCGCTAACAGGCGGTGTGCGCCACCGCCGCAACCGCGCTGGGTTCAACCAGACGGTGTCCTCCAAACAGGGCTGGTGCAACGCGACCGACAACACGATCGACTCAACCGCCGGCTCGGCCTGGCCTTGCTCCCACAACACCAGATCCAACAGTGCCGTGGCTGCGCTGGTTCTATTCGATTCGAACCACTCGCCTTCGCCCCATTTGAATTGCCCACGCTCGGCCCAAAGCCCACCGACGTCGCGGCGCAGGTAAGCACCAAGCAACCGGATCGCGTCCTGCCTACTGAGCCCAAACCGGGCGATCACCTCGTGGCCGCGCCTCCGGCTCGGACGAAGCGAGGTTCTCGCCCTCGCCGACGTGACATCAAAGACCGGGTCCACAGCCCCTGAACGCGGGTCACCAACGCCAGGCGATAGCCCCCCAGCTCGCCGCTGCGTCATCGGACCCGTTTCCACGTCCCCCACCCTACTGGACGAACAGCACCCCAATAGCGACGATGCGCGGCGTTCTGCGACCTAGCGATTCGCGCGCGCTGTGCGCGCGTAGAGTTGATCCGTAGAACGATTAAATGCCCATTTCAGTCAATTCCACTCCAACGAAAACGACCAAGGCCCCCGACCATTCATGCTGGTCAGAGGCCTTTATGTCTCGTGGAGCTGATGGGACTCGAACCCACGACCCCCTGCTTGCAAAGCAGGTGCTCTAGCCAGCTGAGCTACAGCCCCTCGACGGAGCGTTCAGCTTAGCGGCGTGGGGTAGCGGACCGACACAGGGCACGACGCGGCCGCCAGGTGAGATGAACGTCACGGCACTTGATCGGGCAACGTTGCCGACGGCCGAACGGCCCCCACTAGCCTGTCTGGGAGGCCACCACGACCTCCCAATGGGATCCATTCGGGGGCCGTCTAGTGCCCGCCCTGCCGCCGAGGAGACCCGTCGTGACCGCTGCCGCATACAACGCGTTCCGCGCTGCCATCGACGTGATCGCCGCCGTCGATCCCGTCATCGCCGGAGCGATCGTGGGAGAACTCGGAAACCAGCGCAGCCAGCTCAAGCTCATCGCCTCGGAGAACTACGCCTCCCCCGCGGTGCTGCTTGCCATGGGCAACTGGTTTTCCGACAAATATGCGGAAGGCACCGTCGGCCACCGCTTCTACGCCGGCTGCGAGTTTGTCGACCGGGTCGAGGCCCGCGCCGCGCAACTGGCGTGCGAACTGTTCGGCGCCGCCCATGCCTACGTGCAACCCCACTCGGGAATCGACGCGAACCTCGTCGCCTACTGGTCGATCCTGGCCCAGCAGGTAGAAACCCCCGCGCTCGAGCGCTTGGGCGCCAAGCACATCAACGACCTGACCGAGACCGACTGGGAAGATCTGCGCCAGGAGTTGGGCAACCAACGCCTGCTCGGCATGTCCCTCGACGCTGGAGGGCACCTCACCCACGGCTTCCGACCCAACATTTCGGGCAAAATGTTCCACCAGCGTTCCTATGGCACCGACCCCACCACGGAGTTGCTCGACTACGCCGCTGTTCGCCAACAGGCGCAGGAGTTCCGTCCACGGGTCATCGTCGCGGGCTATTCGGCTTACCCGCGCCGCATCAACTTCGCCGTCATGCGCGAGATCGCCGATGAAGTCGGCGCCGTACTGATGGTCGACATGGCGCATTTCGCCGGGCTCGTCGCAGGCAAGGCTTTCAGCGGCGATTTCGACCCGGTGCCATTCGGTCACGTGGTCACCACAACCACCCACAAGTCTTTGCGCGGCCCACGCGGCGGCATGGTGTTGTGCCAGCCCGAGTTCGCCGAGTTCGTGGACAAGGGCTGCCCACTTGTGCTTGGCGGTCCGCTCGTTCATGTCATGGCGGCCAAGGCCGTGGCCTTCACCGAAGCGCTGCAACCGAGTTTCGTTGACTACGCCGCCGCGGTCGTGGCCAACGCCGCGGCGCTGGCCGAAGGGCTGATGCGACGCGGCGTTCGCCTCGTCACCGGCGGTACCGACAACCACCTCGTGCTGCTCGACGTCGCCACCAAGTTCAACCTCACCGGCCGACAGGCCGAATCGGCCCTGCTCGATTGCGGCGTGGTGACGAACCGCAACTCCATTCCCCGTGATCCCAACGGTGCCTGGTACACCTCTGGGGTCCGCCTCGGAACCCCGGCGCTGACCACCCTCGGCATGGGTACGGCCGAGATGGACGAAGTGGCAGACATCATCGTCACCGCGCTCAGCGCGACCACCGCCTCCGCCGCGTCGACGGGACCGTCCAAGGCTAAGTACATCCTGACCGAGGGCCGCGCCAGCGCGTGTCGGACCCGCGGCAACGACCTGCTCGGACGCTTTCCGCTGTACCCCGGCATCGACCTGACCTGACCGCGCTGGGAGCGGCACCGGCATCGGTGTCCTACCCCCCTGTTAGCGTCCTAGCCGTGGACGAGTCAGTGACCGGGCAAGGCGTCGGCCGAGTGATCGGCACCGAAGATGCCACCCCACTCGAGTTCTGGGTCGGCATCGGCCCCGACCAATTCCTCCAGCTCGACGATGTGGTCGCCACCTCCCGACCGTTGCCGGGCCGCGAACCCGTAGACATGTACGGCATCGTCACCCAGGTCCGCGCCCGCCATGAAGGCGTGCGATTCGACACCGATGTCTTTCTCGTGGCGGACGGAGTGCTTCCGGCAGAGATCTCACAGGCCGCGCTGGTGGCCACCACCCGTTTCGAGCCCGAAGTGTTCGTCCCGCCGCTTCCCGGTTCGGTGGTCCACCGAGCGGCGCACAGCCAGCGAGACAAAGCCCTTGGTTGGGAACGCTGGCAGCACAAGTTGCCCGCTGGGCTCAGCCGCGACGACGACCCCATCTACGTCAACCTCGAGTTCCTCGACGGCACCCGTGGCGCCCACGTCAACATTTCGGGCATCTCCGGCGTGGCGACCAAGACCACCTATGCCAGCTTTCTGCTCTACAGCTTGTTCACCTCCGGTGTGCTCGGGGCCGAAGCGGCCAACACCAAGGCGCTGGTGTTCAACGTCAAAGGCGAAGATCTGCTGTTCCTGGACCGCGCCAACCGCTTCCTGGAGGCGGAAGACGTGGACCGCTATCACCTGCTACACCTGCCCGCAGATCGGTTTCCGTCGGTGGGCTTTTTCGCCCCCCCGCGGCGCGGTGACCGCAACGGCACCCCCGACGTGGCCGGGCGAGGCGAGGGAGTAACCAGCTTCTACTGGACCATCGCCGAGTTCTGCCACGACGAACTGTTGCCATTCCTGTTCGCTGATGCAGAGGATGACCGTCAGCAATACACGCTCGTGGTCAGCAACGTGACCGCCCGGCTACGCGAGGCCCAAGACGTCGGCGACGGCGCGGTCAGCATCGACGGGAGCGTCTTGCGCACCTTCCGCCAACTCGCCGACTTCATCGCCGAGCGGGTCCACGACGACAGCGACGGTTGGGCCGGACGGGCCATAGGCGGCGGCACCGTCAACGCCTTCATCCGCCGTCTCTACGGCGCAGTGAAACCCTTGGAGCACCTCATCCGGGCCGATCTCGCCCGGCCCGAACGCCACCGCATCCGCCTCGAGGAACAGGTCACTGTGGTGGACCTGCACAACCTCAACGACCGAGCCAAACGTTTCGTGGTCGGCGTGACCCTGCGGCGCACCTTCGAGGAGAAGGAACGCGGCGGGTCGTCTCGGCCGCTGCTGTTCGTTGTCCTTGACGAACTCAACAAGTACGCGCCACGGGACGGCTCGAGCCCGATCAAGGAAATCCTCCTCGATGTCGCTGAACGCGGCCGATCGCTCGGGGTCATCCTCATCGGCGCCCAGCAGACCGCCTCCGAAGTTGAACGGCGGATCGTGGCGAATTCCGCCATCCGGGTGGTCGGCCGACTCGATCCTGCCGAAGCCACCCGACCCGAATACGGCTTCCTTACTGGGGTCACCCGCCAACGGGCCACGATCCTGCGACCGGGCTCGATGTTCCTCGCCCAACCAGAACTGCCCGTCCCGCTGTTAGTGACCTTCCCGTTCCCGGCCTGGGCCACCCGGATTAGTGAAGCCGTGGACGCCATGACCACGCCGCACCACGATCGGGTCGAGGACGGCTACCACCCGGCGCAGAACGACGACCCGTTCGCGGGCCTCGCTGACCCATGAGCCTGCGACTGTTACACACCGCCGACTGGCACGTCGGCCGAACCCTGCGGGGCCGTTCTCGCCTGGACGAACACGAGGCCACCCTCGAGCAACTAGTGGCCCTGGCCGAGGATCAGCAGGTCGGCTTGGTGGTGGTGGCGGGTGACCTCTTCGACACCGCGGCACCGGCACCCGACGCCGAACGGCTCGTCTACCGCACCCTGTTACAGCTCGCCGGAGACGACCGGCAAGTACTCATCATCGCCGGCAACCACGACCACCCACGGCGCTGGAATGCGGTCGCGCCAGTCCTCGACCTCGCCCGTATCCATGTCCGTCCCTTCGTGGTCGCCCCCGCCCAGGGCGGCGTGATAGAGCTAGAGATCACCGGCACGCCAACCTGCATAGCCCTGTTGCCGTGGCTGTCCCAACGCCACGCGGTCAGCGCCGACGACCTGCTCAGTCGAGACGCGGACCAGCACAACCAGACCTACCTCGACCGCATGCGCCGGGTGGCCAAGGCCTTGTGCGCGCCGTTCAGCGCGGATCGGGCGAACCTCGTCGTGGGTCACCTCACCGCCGTAGGCGCGACCCTCGGTGGTGGCGAACGGCTAGCCCACACCATCTTCGACTACGCCGTGCCAGCGTCGATCTTCCCCCCTACCGCAGGGTATGTCGCGTTGGGCCATCTCCACCGTCATCAGCGCGTCGACGGCCCGGCACCCACGTACTACTCCGGCTCGCCGCTGCAGCTCGACTTCGGCGAGGGCGACAACGACCCGACGGCGGTCATCGTGGAGCTGGCCCCCGGTCGGCCCGCCCGCCTCGAGGCCATAGAACTCGACGCCGCGCCGCGACTACGAACGCTAACGGGCAGCGTGACCGAACTGGAACTGCTGGCCCGTGACACCGGCAACGCCCATCTCCGGCTGGTGGTGCGCGAAAGGCACCGAGCCGGGTTGGCCGATGAGCTACGCGAGCGCTTCTCCCGAGCGGTTGAGGTGCGCATCGAACCAGTTGAGGTGCCCGGGGACGAAGGCGGTAGGGGCATCGCCGCTCCACCCCGTCGGCTCGGACGAAGCCCCTACGAACTCTTTGGCGAGTTCATGGCCCAACAATCAGTGATCGACTCCCGGGTCGCGGCGCTGTTCGCCGAGTTGGTCGAACAAGACAGCAGCGAAGACCACGACGCAGGCGGCGACAATGCGCCCTGAGCGGCTCGAGATGGAAGGATTCACGGCATTCCGGCGCCGTACCGTGGTGGACTTCACCGACGCCGACCTCTTTGCCCTGTCCGGCCCGACCGGTGCCGGCAAATCCTCCGTGATCGACGCCATCGTTTTCGCGCTCTACGGCACGGTGCCTCGCCTGGCCGACCGGCGTCGTGTCGGGGCGGTCATCAGCCAAGGCCTCGTCGAGGCTCGGCTCGGCTTCGACTTCAGCATTGGACCCCGTAGATACCGAGTAGTACGGGTGGTACGAGCCACGTCTTCGGGGTCGGCCTCGACCAAGGAAGCCCGCCTCGAACAGCGCCTCCCTGACGGCACCACGGCGCTGCTCGCCGGCGATGCCGACGAGGTCAGCCGCACTGTGGGTGCCCTTCTTGGGCTGAGCTACGAGCACTTCACCACCGCGGTCGTGTTGCCCCAGGGCGAATTCGCCCGGTTCCTGCACCACAAGGCCGCCGATCGCCAAGCGCTGCTCAAGGAGCTGCTCGATCTCGGCTTATACGACCGGTTACAACGCCGCGCCGGCCAGTGCGCCAAGCTTGAGGCGCACCGAGCCGAACTGGCCCGTGCCCGGCTGGACGAACTCGTCGACGCCAACGACGAGGCGGCAGCGCAGCTCGACGAGCAGCAGGCCTCGGTCGGGGCTCTACTCGACGCCTGCGACCGCGCAAGACCAACCCTCGA
This sequence comes from Ferrithrix thermotolerans DSM 19514, assembly GCA_945906305.1. Lineage (GTDB taxonomy): Bacteria > Actinomycetota > Acidimicrobiia > Acidimicrobiales > CAIXPF01 > CAIXPF01. Next base: position 6,644 of record CAMDQT010000023.1, read on the forward strand.
CCAGTTGTCCGAACAACTCGCCGCGGCACAATTAGCTAGCGAGCACGCACGACGCACGGCCGAGCTACTGCGGGCCGTCGAAAAACCTCGCGACGTCGTCGCCCTCGCCAACACCCACAACACGCTCGTCGCCGCGCTGGCCGATGCCGAAGAGAACGACGAGCCGCACCGAGCCGCGGTCGAACAGGCTGAGAGCGCCCTCGCCTCGCTGCCGACAGTGGCGGACAGCGAACGGGTCATCGAAGCCCACGCCCAGCTCGACCAACAACGCGAGCAGATCTCCCAGGGCCTTGAGGCGCAGCAAGCCCAACACCAGCGCCTCGCCCAAGCCGTAGCCGCTTCGCAGGCCGCGGCCGCGGTGCTCGTGGCGGCAGATCTCGCCCTGGAGGCCGCCCGAACTGCTAGTGCCGCCGCGGCGCTAGCGGAACACCTGCACCCCGGCGATGATTGCCCGGTGTGCGGCCAGGTGGTCAATACCCTACCCGCCGCCCTACCGAACGGTCTGGGCAACACGGTCGAGGCGCAACGTCAGGCCACTGCCGACGCCGCCAAACGTGAGGCAGAACGACAGAAGCACGAAACTGAGCTGACCCGCATCGAGACCCGATTGGAACAAAGAACCGCGGAGAGCGACGTTTTGGCCCAAAGGATCGCCGCCGGAGCAGACCTCAAGACGGCGGAACGTAACCTCGCCGCCGTCCGCGCCGCGACCGAGGCCCTCGCCGCGACCCGCGCCGCGCGCGACTTACACACCAGCCACTTTCGCCAGGCTCGCGACGCAGTCCAGCAATCGACCCAGCTCCAGCAAAAAGCCTGGGCCAGCTTCGATCAGACGCGTGACCAGCTCGCCGCCCTGGGCCCACCAGCAGCGGCACGCACCGACCTCGACGTCGACTGGGACCAGCTCGTGGCCTGGGCCCTTGAGCAAAGTGCCCGGCTGGGCGACCGCGCCGCGTCGGATGATGCCGATGCCACCGAACTCACCGCGAGTCGAGAAAGGGCCCTGAACGACCTGCGAGCCCAGGCCGAGCACGTCCTGGCCGGCCGCCGGGGCACAGACTTTGGCGAGATCCGTGATCTGGCGGTTGCTGACCAGGCCCGGCTTGCCACCAGACGCCAACAACTCACGGCGGACCTCGCCCGTGCCCAGACGGCGCGCATCGAGCACAAGGCCGCCACCGAGGACGAACGGGTGGCGAGCACAGTGGCCCAATTGCTGCGGGCGGACCGTTTCGGCGCCTGGATCGTGGACGAGGCGCTCCAGCAACTGGTACAGAGCGCAACCGGCCTGCTGCACAGCCTGTCGAGCGGTGCCTACTCGATGGTGATGGACGGCAAGGACTTCGCCGTCATCGACCACAACAACGCCGACACCATGCGTTCCGCCCGCACGCTTTCGGGTGGCGAAACGTTCCTGGCCTCCCTCGCGCTGGCGTTGGCGCTAGCCGAACAAGTGATGACCCTGGCCGGGCCGACCGCGGCGCCACTCGAATCGTTGTTCTTGGACGAGGGGTTCGGCAGTCTTGACCCCGACACCCTCGACGCGGTCGCCACCGCCATCGAGGAACTCGGCAGCTCCGGCCGGATGGTGGGACTGGTCACCCACGTGCGCGACCTCGCCGAACGGTTGCCCGTTCGCTTCGAAGTGACCAAAGGTCCGAACGGCGCCACCGTCGAGCGGGTCATGGCGTGAACGAAGGCGGCCGGCTGAGCGTGCAAGCGTGGTCGCCCGAATACGGCGCGCCCCTGGAGGCGGACGAGGACGTTGCGCCCGGCGGCGCTAGCGAGGCCACGATCAACCCCGATGTCGAGTTCCCGGCCGCGGCGTGGCGTCCAATCCGCCCGCCGGCGATGGCCAACCGGCCGGTGGCCTTTACCGACGGGGTACGTCGAATCGACGCCAACCTGGTGTGGAGCACCGATGACGGCGCGTTCCACCTCGGCCTGGCCGGCTCAGTAGCCGCCGGGGTAGTCCATTGCGACGGCCGGGCTGAGATCACCGAGGTCGCGCTCGACCGGGTGTTGCTCCTCGGGGTACCGACCGAGGCCGTGCAAACCCGCGCCGCGAGATGGCGGTACCAGCCGCTGCGTCAGGCCGCCGATGACCCCGGCCGACTGTCCATCGAGCTGCAGCAGACCATGGCCGACCTCGAGGTGTCCGTTGCCGCCGACGCGGCCCGCCACGCCGAGTTGGTGGTGGTCGACGGTCCGATACGTCGCCGCGAGGGTGTCGCCAATGCCGTCGGCCACATCAAGAGCCATCACCACCGGTACCTGCCACCATCGCTGGCCCCCATCATCGGCGAGCTCGAAGCAGGCGAACGAACCCCGCTTTTCGCTATCGGCGCCCCCTTCCCTCGGCTGTCGTGGTACCTCCGCTTGCCGGGCCCCAGACAGCACCCGTGGTCGGGCGTGGTCCGTCACGAGATCCCCTTCACCGACGAGCACGAGGCCCGACGCCTAGCGGACCTCGCCGCCGCCCTCGTGCCTCGCTTCGCCTCCCGGCCCGCCCGCGACCCACGCGCCCCTCAGAACCTCACGCCAATCAGCGGGCTGGAAGCACAGCTCCGCCACCGCCTCGGTGATGGGATGATGCTCTACCGGGCACTTCGAGCCGCGCTGGGCTGATCCTGCCGCCGCGGTCACGAACCGGTGGTGCTCCAGTGCCACGGCTCGCTGGGCAAGTTGTACAGCCCATACGCGGCGGCGTTGGCCGCCAACCACTGGTAAGCGGCCGAATAGCGGCTGCGGATCAGGTCGCCGCCCACCATGAAGTCCACCGCGAGGCCCTGCTCGTGCATCGAATAACCCGGGCGGGCCACCGCAGGTGAGCAATCCATCGAGCTCATCTCCCAAATGGCGTACTCGCTGGTCCCGCAATGCTGCATGCGCAACTCGATCTGGGTGGCGATATCGCGATAGCCGTAGCCGCTGAGGTACACCCCGTCGGCCTCGGCGTCGACGAGCAGCGCCGCGAGGTCCGCCGCGACCGCGACGTTGATGTCGATACCTCCCACCGTGGCTACCTGCACCCCCGACAAGGTCCACGAGGGCCGCGACCCGCCGGACCCGGGCCCCACCCTGGCGGCAAGTCGTCGCTCGCGGCTGCTGATCTGCTCGGCGAGGTCCGCACTGCGCCAACTGATCACTGCCGCCTCGCTCAGGGCCCGATCGAGGCGCGCCTGCACGTCATCGGCCAACGCCTGCTGGTCGGCCAGGGAGTGGTCGAGTGCGGCGAGGGCCCGCCGTTCGGCGGCGGCGGCTTCCCGGGCGGCGACCAGCGCGATCGCCGCCCGCACGCCTGCCCGCCTCGCCCGCTCCGACGCAGCGCGCATCTCGTCGATGACATCGGCCACCCTACGGGTGTGCGTGGCCGCCAGCACCGTGCGTTTGGCCCCCGCGCTGGGGTCGTGATCGGCCAGCACGGTGGCGAGGTAGTCGAACGGCGGCCGCACATAGGCCGACAACGCCGCATCGGCCAGCTCCCCGCGCAAGCTCGCCAGCACCGCATCGGCATCGGCCTTTTGGTTGGCGGCCTGCATCACCTCCGCGTGCACGGCACGCGCGTTGGTCTCGGCGTCCTCCGCGTTTGCTCGCTGGCGGGCTACCGCCATGTCCAGGGCGGTGATCGCGGCGTCGACCGCATCGGCATCGGCGGTGAGCGCGTCGACCTCGGCGGCCTTGGCTGCCTCCTCGTCGCGTAGCTCGTCCTGCTGCTGCTGGAGGCTTGCCCCCTGGGCGGAGGCCCCTTCGTCGTGCACGCTCGGCCCCGCCGCGGCGAGCACCAAGGCGACGGCCAAGGCGCCGACGATGCGCCCGCATCGACGTCGAATTCGTGCCTGCATCACCCTCAAGGGTAGGGGACGGGACCCCTCTGGCGGGTCGAGAACGCCACGCCGAGCGGAGACTTGGCGCCGCATTTGGGCGGCCAGACTGACGAACTGCTGGAATCTCGGTATGGGAAACCGTTTCGACCTATCGGGAAAAGTCGCGGTCGTCACCGGCGGAAGCCGGGGTATGGGTCGCGAGATGGTGCTGGCCTTCGCCGAAAGCGGGGCCGATGTCGTCATTGCCAGTCGTAAACTCGACGCCTGCGAAGCGCTCGCGGCGGAGGTCACGGCCCGCTTTCCCGAACGCCAGGCCCTCGCCCTAGCCACCCATGTCGGACGCTGGCAGGACTGCAACGAGCTCGCCGAGAAGGCCTACGACCGCTTCGGCAGTATCGATGTACTGGTCAACAACGCCGGCATGTCACCGCTGTACGACTCGCTGGTCGATGTGAGCGAGGAGCTCTACGACAAGGTGCTCTCGGTCAATCTCAAAGGTCCGTTCCGACTGATGGCCCTCTTCGGCGATCACATGGCCAAGGGCAGCGGCGGCTCGATCATCAACGTGTCCTCGATTGCATCGATTCGGCCCACCCCCATCGAGACGGCCTATGCCGCAGCCAAGGCCGGCCTCAACGCCCTCACCGTCGCCTATGCCCACGCCTTCGGGCCCAAGGTGCGGGTGAACACCATCGTGGCTGGCCCGTTCCTCACCGACATCTCCAAGGCCTGGGACCTCGACGCCTTCAATGCTCGGGTGCAGGCCAACTACGCGCTCGGCCGGGGCGGACAACCAGACGAGATCGTCGGGGCAGCCCTCTACTTCGCCAGTGACGCCTCCAGCTACACGACCGGGGCCCTGCTGCGCGTTGACGGCGGCGCGCCCTGACCGAACGGGCTCAACGGTTGGTGCGCTCCAAACGCGAACCGGCCCGGAGCAGCTGAACAGCTCCGGGCCGACCAGTAAGTCAACGACTGCTCAGAGACGCTCGATCAGGGTGCCGGTACCAAGGCCACCGCCACAGCACATGGTGATCAGGCCATAACGACCCCCGGTGCGAACCAGTTCGTGCACCGCCTTGGTGGCCAGGAAGGTGCCGGTCGCGCCGAGCGGGTGGCCCAAAGCGATCGCCCCGCCGTTGGGGTTGACCCGCTCCATGTTGGGCTGCAGTTCCTTGGCCCACGCCAACACCACCGCGGCGAAAGCCTCGTTGATTTCCACCACGTCTATGTCGCCCATGGTCAACTCGGCCCGCTCCAGCAACTTGCGCGTCGCCGGGATGGGACCTTCGAGCATGAGCACCGGGTCACAGCCGACCAGCGCCGTGCCCACGATGCGAGCGAGGGGGCGGACACCGAGCTTGTCGGCCCGCTCGGCCGACATCACCAGTACCGCCGAGGCGCCATCGGCGATCTGCGAGGACGATCCAGCGGTGTGAATGCCGTTCTCGCGGGCTACCGGCTTGAGGGTGGCCAGCTTCTCCAAGGAGGTGTCGCGGGGGATCTCATCGCGGTTGACCAGCCGGCGCTCCCCGGTGCGCTCGCCGTCCTCGCCGACCACGTCGACCTCAAGTGAGATGATCGACGTCTCGAAGCGACCCTCGGCGATGGCCCGAGCGGCCCGGATCTGGGACTCGAGGCCCAGACGGTCGGCGTCGAGACGGGTGATGCCGTACTTCTCCGCGATCCGCTCGGCGCCCTCGAACTGGCTGGCGAACTCGTAGTGGGCGAAGTAGCTACGCGAGATCGGTTTGCCGTAGCCCGCCTGGGCACCGGCGAAGGCGTCGGACCCGATGGGCAGACGGCTCATGTTCTCAACGCCGCAGGCCAAAACCACATCTTCCGCACCGGAGGCCACCAGGCTGAAGGCCTGGTTGAGCGCCTGCTGGCTGGAGCCGCACTGGGCATCGATAGTGGTGGAGGCCACCTTCTCGGCCCCACCGTGAGACAGCCAAGCCGTCCGAGTGACGTTCATGGCCTGGGCGCCAACCTTGTTGATGCACCCACCCACCACCTGGTCGACCTGACCAGACTCCAAACCGGCCCGACGGAGAACCTCCATCTGAACCGGTCCCAGGACATCGGCGGGGTGAGTGGCGGCGAGCGAGCCACCCCGCTTCCCGATGGCCGAACGACCTGCTTCGACGATCACCACGTCACGCATCCGCGTTCCCCCTTGCCCGGCAGTGCGGTGTCTGCCCGCACGCTCGCCCACCAGCGTGCCGGGCGAAGCGCCCCCTCCACAAGCGCGACGGGCCGAGTGGACCGTCGCGAGCGGTCACAGCACTGTGGCAGGCTGGACCCATGAACGCATCAACGGGCTCTGCCGATCGAGGCGACGACACCGGCGACGTCGATGACGAGGACGTCGACCTCGGCCACCGGTCGGTGAACGCGGATCCCGACGCGTTCGCAGCGCGGATGCTGGCCGGTGACCCGATCCGGCGCAGCGAACGCAACCGGGCTTGGCTGCTGCTGTCCTACAAGGCGGCTACCGAGGGATTCTTGGAGCCCCGCTTCTCGTCGGACCGTACCCGCACCTTCACCCGTCAGATCGAACGGCGCGGCGCGGCCTTCGAGCGCACCTACGAGTTGCTGTCGGGCTGGATGGTGTTTCGCGACCCGCCCACCCATACCCGCCTCCGGGAGCCGGTGCGGCGGGCGTTCACGCCCAAAGTCATGGAACGGTTGCGCCAGTCCGTCGAGGACACCGTGGACGAACTGCTCCGCGGTTTTGAGCGCGGCCAACACCTCGACCTCAAGGAACATTTCGCCAACCCCCTACCGGCTTTGGTGATCGCAGACCTGCTCGGCGTGGCGCGCGAGGAACGGGTCCGGTTCCAGGCCTGGTCGAACCGCCTCGCTGAAATCGTCTTCTCGGTGGAGACCGACAACTACGACGAAGCCGGCGTGGTGGCCGCCACCGAAGAGTTCATCGCCTTCTTCACTGAGCAGATCGAGCACCGGCGCCACCACCCGGGCGAGGACCTAATCTCCAAAGTCGTCAACAGCGGCCTTGACGAGCTCACCGAACTCGAAGTCGTCGGGGCGTGCACCCTGCTGCTGTTCGCCGGGCACGAGACGACTACCAACCTGCTGGCATCGAGCGTACGCACGCTGTTCGGCCACCCGGGCGAAATCGAGCGGATCCGTCGCGGCGAAGTGCAAGACACGTTCTGCGACGAGCTGATGCGGGTCGCCGGCCCGGCCAAGGCCATGGTGCGCAAGGTGGCCGAAGCCCACGAACGCGGTGGCCATGGCCTCGCCGTCGGTGAGACCGTGTTCCTGGTGATGCTGGTGGCCAACCGTGACGGTGGCACCTTCACCGATCCTTACCGCCTCGACCTTGGCCGCACCTACAACCCACAGCTCGGCTTCGGGTGGGGCAGCCATCTGTGCCTGGGAGCCAACCTGGCCCGCCTCGAGGGCACCATTGCCCTCAGCGAGCTCTACCGGCGATTCCCCGACCTCACCCCTGACGGCGAGCCGCCGCATTGGCGCGGCAACCCGCTGGGCCGTTCGATCCGCGACCTACCAGTGGTCCTGTAGCCGCTCAAGTCGGATCCGGTTTTGTTCTGAACCGGCCGCAGCGGCCAAGGTGAGCCGATGCAGACCGTCCACTACCGGGGCAACTCCGGGCTTTCCATCGTCGCGGACGAACATGGCCCCGCTGACGGCGCCGTCGTGCTGTTGCTTCACGGCGGCGGGCAAAACCGTTTGGCGTGGAAGGGCAGTGGCGCCAAGCTCGCCAAGCTCGGCTACCGCGTCATCGCCCTAGACGCCCGGGGCCACGGTGACTCAGCGTGGGACCCCGAGGCCGACTACGAGATGCCCACGATGGCCCAGGACCTGCTCGCGGTCATGGACCAGCTCGGGGTGCACCGCCCCGCCGTGGTCGGCGCATCCCTCGGCGGGATCACCGCGCTCGAAGCCCATGCCTTGACCGGCCACGAGGACCTCTTCAGCGCGGTGGTGCTCGTGGACATCACCCCACAGGTGGAACTCGACGGCGTCCGACGCATCGTGGCGTTCATGACCGCGCACCCCGAGGGATTCGCCACCCTCGACGATGCCGCCGCCGCCATCGCCGCCTACAACCCCCACCGGCCGCCGCCCGCCAACCCAGCCGGGTTGTCCAAGGTGCTGCGCCAGAGCGCCGACGGCCGCTGGCACTGGCACTGGGATCCGCGCTTCATGACCCACCGCCACGCGCAGATGGACACCGAACCCGAGGCGTGGGCCGCGGCCCGCCAGGAAATGGCCGATCGGCTCCACGATTCGGCCGGGGCCATGCAGGCACCATTGCTGTTGGTGCGCGGCCTGCAATCCGATCTGGTCAGCGACGATGCCGTCGCCGCCCTGCGCGCCGCCGCCCCCCGAGCCCGCTACGTCGACGTCCGCGGCGCCGGACACATGGTCGCGGGCGATGACAACGATGCGTTCACCACCGCGGTGGCCGACTTCCTCGGCCAGCACGTTCCTCTGGCCTGAGCCACCGCGATCCGAACCCTGAGATGATGACCAACCGGCGTCGTTGGACCCTGTTCGCCGCGGCCTGGCTGGTCTATGCCGGGTTCGGGCTGACCGCGGGCGCGATGGCCCCGGTGGTCGGTGAGATCCGCGCCGACCTTGGTGTGTCGAGTACGGCGATGGGCGTGGTGCTCGGTGCGTGGCAGCTGGTGTACCTGTTCTCCGCCATCCCCAGCGGACGGGTCATCGACCGCATCGGCGCCCGCCGTGCGGTTACGGCCACCGCGGTTGTGGTCGCGGCATCGGGCGCCGCCCGCGCCCAAGCCCAGGGAATGTGGAGTTTGTACCTGGCGGTGGCGATTTTCGGGCTCGGCGGACCGCTGATCTCCATCGGCGGTCCCAAGCTGATCGCCACCTGGTTCGCCCCAATGGATCGAGGCAAGGTAGTCGGCCTGTTCAGCACCGCGCCCGCGGTTGGGGCCATGATCGCGCTGTTCGCCATGCACAGCGTGGCCATCCCCCTCACCGGATCGTGGCGAGGGGCGATGTTGTTGTACGCCGGGTTCACGTTGTCCACCGGAGCGGTGTGGTGGGTTGTCTCCGCAACACACACCGTTGCCTCAACCACACCGGCAGTGGACAAACCTGACGCCGCCGCGACGGAGACACGGCATCACGAACTGCACGATGCCGTACCCACCGCGACCAACCGCCAATTGCTGGCTTTGAAGTCGGTGCGGCTGGTGCTGGTCTTGGCCCTCGGGTCCTTTCTGTTCAACCACGGCATCGGCAACTGGCTGGTGGAGATGCTCCGCGACGGTGACCGCACCGCCGGGCAGGCCTCCGACCTCGCCGCGCTCACCACCTTGGTCGGCATTGGTTCGGCGCTGATTGTTCCGCGCCTGGCCAGCCCGGCTCGACGCAAGCGGGTCTACCTTGGCGTCTACCTGCTGGGCGCGATCGGGGTGGCCTTGGTGCCCCACCTCGACGGTGCCACCGTGTTCGTCGCGCTGGTCGCGGTGGGCATCACCCGCGCCGCGGCCCTGCCGCTGGGCATGATGCTGCTCATGGACGACCCTGGGGTGGGCGCTTCCAACATGGCCGTAGCGGGAGGGCTCTACTTCACCGCCGGTGAAATTGGCGGCGTGATCGGGCCGCTGCTGGTGGGCAGCGCCGCCAGCGCTTCGGGCGGATACGGCCTGGCGGCGCTGCTGCTTTCAGGCTGCTCGCTGACCCTGGCCGTGGTGTTGGGACGACTACCGTCACGCGCTCGCTTGGCCAACACGGCAAGGGTCTGACACGCTGGCGACGTGATCGATTTCGAAATCCCCGCCGAGCTCGCCGAGCTGCGCGAGCGCACCGCCACCTTTGTGCGAGACGAGATCATCCCGCTCGAGGCCCACACCCGTCGCGACCACCACGGCCCGACGGAGGAATTCCGCCTCGAGCTGGTCGAGTTGGCCCGCCGCGCCGGGCTGTTGGTCCCCCATGTCAGCAAGGAGTACGGCGGCCTCGGTCTTAGCCATGTCGGCAAGGCGCTGGTGTTCGAAGAGTCGGGCTATTCGATGCTGGGCCCAGTGGCCATGCACATCGCCGCACCCGACGAGGGCAACATGCACCTGCTCGAAGTCGTGGCCAGCCATGACCAAAAAGAGCGCTTCCTGCGCCCGGTCACCTCCGGCCGGGCTCGCAGCATGTTCATGATGACCGAACCCGACGGCGGCGCAGGTTCGGACCCGTCGATGATGAAGACCCGGGCCGACGAACAGGCCGACGGCAGCTACCTCATCAACGGCCTCAAGTGGCTCATCACGAGCGCCATCGGGGCCAAGGTCGCCATCGTCATGGCCCGTACCTTCGACCGAAACGGCGTTGACGTGGGCGCGACGATGTTTCTGACCGAGGCCGACGCGGTCGGCATCGAGATCGAAGAAGTGCTGCAGACCATGGACCACAACGCGGTGGGCGGCCATGCGGTGATCCGCCTGAACAACCTGCACCTAGCGGCAGATTCGGTGCTCGGCGAGGCCGGTGCCGGGTTCCGTTATGCCCAGGTACGGCTGGGCCCGGCCCGGCTCACTCATTGCATGCGCTGGTTGGGGGCCGCACGCCGCTGCCACGACATCGCCGCCGACTACGCCCGTACCCGCCACGCGTTCGGCAAGCCCATTGCGGAGCATCAGGGCATCGGCTTTCAGCTCGCGGACAACCTCACCGACATGCAGACCTCGCGGCTGCTGATCTTGCACTGTGCGTGGGTGCTCGACCAGGGCAGCCAGGCTCGCGAGGAGTCCTCCATGGCCAAGCTGTACGTCTCGGAGGCCACCAGCAGGGTCGTCGATCGTTGCGTGCAGATCCTCGGTGGCCAGGGCATCACCGGGCGGACTGTGGTGCGCCAGATCTACGAAGACATCCGCGCCTTCCGCATCTATGACGGCCCGAGCGAGGTTCACCGTATGGCCATCGCCCGACGGGCGGTGCGAGGCTAGAACCACCATCGCCCGACGGGCGGTGCGTGGCTAGAACCGCCATCGCCCGACGGGCGGTGCGAGGCTAGGCCGGTTCGGCGCACGCCGAGCGGTCGGCGTACGCCACGGCTGGGCTGGCCAGCCGGGCTGCACTGAGGGTCGGGTCAGCGGCAACCAACCGGGCGAGGGCGTCGAGACATTCGGCACCCCCGACGAGCACGAAGCGATGGTCGGACCGGTTGACCGCGACGGGCGTGAGGGTCAATCGAGGATCGTGCGGCGGGCCGACCATGACCACCGCATCCTCGCTGTCGAGGACATTGCCCGCCGATGCCACGGCGAGGGGCCAGCCCGCGAGGCGACCGGGCCCGCTGAGCCCGAGCACGACAGCATCGAACCGCTCGGGTAGCGACGCCGCGTAGCGCAGCCCGATGGCGTGAGGATCGAGCACCGGGTCGCTCATGACATGCAAGCGGCCAAGCGGCAGACCGACCTGATCGGACAATTCCTCCACCAACACCCGGGAATGACGCGCCCGATCGCCGTCGCCCGCAACACCTTCATCGACTTGGAAAACGTTCACCCGGCCCCAGAAGATCTCGGTGTTCACCAGGGCGGCGTGGAGCAGCGGCGTCTGCGGACCACTGCCGAGGGCCAAGTTGAACACCCCGCGCCGACCCATGGCCTGACGCGCCAGCACCGTGAGGCGTCCGGCAAGGGCCACCGCGGCGGCCTTAGGGGTCGGGGCCACAATGAGCTCCATCGCCGCACGCTACCGGCGCGGCTGGACCCGGCGCGGCTACCGTCCCGATGGTGATCACCGAGGATGAGATCCGCAACTCACTCGCCGCAATCCTGACGCCCCGCCGGGCCGACGAACGCATGACCACGATGGGTGCTGGCAGCGATGACCTCGAACCGGCCCGCGCCTATCTCGCCTCCACCGTGGGTGGCGGTTGGGCCCTTCCGTCGTGGCCCACGGCGTTCGGCGGTCGTGATGCGGATCCCGAGGAGGTGGCGCTGATCAACCGCGTCCTACGGGAGTTCTCCGTGCCCGACCTCTACGCCTACATGATTGGCCTGGGGATGTGCGGCCCGGCCCTGCTCGTGCACGGTACCGACGAGCAGCAGCAACGCTGGCTGCCCACCATTGCATCGGGGGCGGAGATCTGGTGCCAGATGTTCTCCGAGCCCGAGGCCGGTTCGGACCTCGCCAACCTGGCGTTGCGGGCCAGCCGTGACGGCGACGAATGGACCCTCGAAGGCCAAAAGGTGTGGACCAGCCGCGCCGTATGGGCCCGCTGGGGTCTCTGCCTGGCTCGCACCGACCCCGACGTGCCCAAACACGCCGGGCTCACCATGTTCGCGGTGAACATGTATTCACCCGGGGTTGAGGTTCGGCCGTTGGTCCAAATGAACGGCGACGGCCATTTCTCCGAGGTGTTCCTCACCGGCGCCAGGGTGCCCGACGAGTGGCGGATTGGCGACATCGGTGCGGGCTGGAAGGTGGCCATGACGGTGCTGGCTCACGAACGGGCCGCGGCGGGAACCAATCGTGGCGGCGGGGACGGCGGCATCAAGGGGGTACGCACACCGGGCTGGCTACGTGACCTCGCGGACCGCGACGCCTTGAGCAACGCGGTGACCCGCCAGCGGGCCATGAAAATCCATGCCCGCGACGCCGCAGCCGGCTGGACCGCGGATCGAGCCAGCGTCTCACGCCAGCCCGGGCCGGCAGGATCGGGGGCCAAAGTGCACAAGACGTTCTCCTTCCAGGGTCGCGTCTACCTCGACAAGGACAGCCGGGGGGCCGAAGCCATGCTGGCCAGCCACGACGGTCATGTCGAGTTCCTGACCGGGCCGTCGATGTCCATCCGAGGCGGCACCGACGAAATCCAACGCAACATTCTCGGGGAACGGGTGCTCGGACTACCCAGCGAGCCTCGCGTGGACCGCGACATCCCTTGGAGTAAGGCCCGTAAAGGCGAACACTGAGCGCATCGGCCTCTTTGACGTGGGCATCAACTCACCGTTACGGTCCGCTAGTGCCTCAGAAGTATCTCTCGGTCGACGGCGTAGCGACCCTGGTCCATCACCGTGGACCGACAACGCTGCCGGGTCATGCGCCCGCCACCTCACAGGGCGAGGTGGTCATCTGCCTGCACGAGGCCGGTGACAACGCCAACAGCTACAGCGCGTTGCTCGACGCTCTCGCCCCAGCGCACAGCCCCTTGGCCTTCGACCGTGCCGGCCACGGCCGCTCCGGCAGCCTCGATAGTGCCGGCTCGGTGGATGCCATGGTCGCCCAACTGCGTGGCCTCGCCTCCGGCTTCGGGCTCGGTCGGCCGGTACTCGTCGGTGAGGGCCTCGGCGCCGCCGTCGCCCTCGCGGCGGCCATCGCCGCACCGGATTGGCCCAAGGCCCTGATCCTTCTCGGTGGCGCGGCCGCCCATTTCGACGGGCTCGACGCCACCGTAGATGAGCTGCGCCGCATCACCAGCGGCAAGGCCCGCCGGGCCTTCGACAACACCGGGTACGCCCCCGACACCCCGAGGGAGGTCTTCCAGAAGGCCTTCGCCGAATGGGTGCGCACCGACCCTCGGGCCACCTTGGGCGACCGGATCGCCCAGCAAGGCTGGGATGGTCGAGGCCGTCTCGGCGCCGTGACCTGCCCGGTCACCATCGTGGTCGGCGAACACGAAGATGCCGCCGCTCGCAGCACCGCCGAGGCCCTCGCCGCCGCACTGGCACAGGCCAAGGTCGTGACGCTGGCCGGGGCCGGGCGTCACGCGGTGATCGAAACTCCCGCCGCGTTGGCCGAGATCATCGACGCCGTCGCCACGTCCACCGAGGTGACCCGATGAGCCTGTCCGGAGCCTGCGCCATCGCTGGGGTCTACGAACATCCGACCCGCTGGGCACCCGACAAAACCGAGTTCCAGATCATGGCCGAATCGGCCAAGGGCGCCCTCGACGACGCCGGGCTGACCATCAACGACGTTGATGGTCTTTTCGGTGCCTCAATGACGATGGGGGCCATGGGCATCGTCGAACTCGCCGAATACCTCAACCTCAAGCCGACCTACATCGACGGCACCAACATCGGTGGCTCGTCCTTCCTCGCCCACGTCAGCCACGCCGCCGCCGCCATTCACGCCGGTATGTGCAAGGTAGCGATCGTGCTGTACGGCTCCACCGCGGCCTCGAACGCGGTGGCCATCGGCACCGGCATGGGCCACGGCAGCCGCAACCCATGGGACTCCTTCCAGTCGCCCTACGGCATGACCACCGTCGGCAGCTACGCCATGGTCGCCCAATTGCACATGCAGCGGTACGGCACCAAGCCCGAGCAACTCGCCGAGATCGCCGTGACCATGCGTCGCCACGCCTCGATGAACCCGGTCGCGAAGATGCGCACGCCGATCACCGTGGACGACGTGCTGTCCTCCAGACTGATCAGCGCCCCGCTACACCTGCTCGACTGCTGCATCATCAGCGACGGTGGCGGCGCCATCGTGGTCACCTCCACCGAACGGGCCAAGGACCTGCGCCGCAAGCCGGTCCAGATACTCGGCTGTGGCGAGTCGGTATGCCATCAGGAAATCGGTGCGCCCGATCTGCTCACGATGGGGGCGCGCCAAGCGGGCGAACTGGCCTTCGGCATGGCCGGGGTTCAACGCTCCGACATCGACCTGGCCATGGTCTATGACTCCTTCACCATCACCGTGTTGTCGACGCTGGAGAACCTCGGCTTCTGCAAGGTTGGTGAGGGTGGCGACTTCGTTTCCGGCGGTCGCATTGGCCTGGGCGGCGAACTGCCCGTCAACCTCGACGGCGGTGGCCTCTCTTCCAACCACCCCGGGATGCGAGGCATCTTCTTGGCCATCGAAGCCACCAAGCAGTTGCGCGGCGAGTGCGGCGAACGTCAGGTCGCCAACGCCAAGCTCGCGGTGGCGCACGGCACCGGTGGAACATTGGGAGTGGCGCACTCCGGCGCGACGCTGATCCTGGGAGTCGAGTGATGGCCGATCTGACCCACCCGAAGGTCCACGCCTCCTGGGAGACCCGGGGGTACTGGGAAGGTGCCGCCCGCGGCGAGTTGGTACTACAGCGCTGCCGGGCGTGTGCGACGGTGCAGCACAAGCCGCGCGGCGTGTGCGCCACCTGCCTGTCAGGCGACCTTGAGCACTTCGTCGCCTCGGGTCGCGGCACGGTGTACACCTTCACCGTCACCCACCAGAACCAAGCCCCGCCCTTCGCCGCCGCGTGCCCCTACGTGATGGCGTACGTCCAGACCGAGGAAGGGCCTCGGCTGCTGACCCACATCGTGGGCGTCGACCCGGAGGCCGTCCAGATCGGGATGGCCGTCGTGGCCGACTTCCAGTCCCAGGAACGCACCGATGGCGAGCAGTTTGCCGTCGTCCGTTTCCGACCTGCCGACTGACCGAGCGCCGGGGCCGAACGAACCGCGATGATCCTGGATCTGCACACCCACTCGGTCCGTTCCGACGACGGCCGGGCCAAGGTCGACAATTATTGCCAGTGGATCCGCAAGAAGGAACTTCCCCTTGACGGTTTCGTACTGACTGAGCACCGTCAGTACGACGACACCTCGGACTACCGCGACCTCGAGGACCACTACGGCCTGTTGATCCTCAAGGCCAGTGAGGTCGAGACCGACTACGGCCACGTGTTGGTGTTCGGGGTCAACGAGGACCTGACCAACGCGTTCGACTTCGCCCGGGTCGACAACCACATCGGCGATGTGCTCAGCGCGGCACGCCGTTGCGGTGCGGTAGCGGCGCCATGCCATCCGGGCCGACCCAACGTGGGGCTGTTCGCCCATTACGAACGTAAGGGCCGCATCGAAGGCGTCGACTTGGTGGAGATTTACAACGGCGGCAGTCGCCCCGGCGAGGACGAGATATCCGAGGCCGAGGCGCAACGTTTCGGCTACCGCGGGTTCGGCGGTAGCGACTCCCACATCGTCAGCCGGATCGGCTACGCCGCCACCGAGTTCGACGAGCCCGTGGCCAACATCGATGATCTGGTGTCCGCCCTCCGCGGCGGACGCTGCCATGCCCGCACCTTCCGATAGGCGGTATTGCCGTGGTGGATATTGATTCCCTCAGACGCGACTGGGTCGGCAAGGAGTTTCACCGCGCCGAATACACAATTGGGCAACAGCAGGTCTTGGACTACGCCGCCTCGTGTGGGGACACCGACCCCCGCTACAGCGATCCGTCCAACCCCGATTTCGAGGCCCACCCGACCTTCATCGGCTGCCTGGGTAACACCCGCGATGCCATGACGCCGCAGGACTTCCCTGGTCTCGGTCGGGGCCGCAGCATCGATGGCGGCAAATCGGTGGAGATCCACGGGCCCATCCGTCCCGGTGACCGCCTCTCCGCCCGCTCGGAGATAGCGGACATCTACGCCAAGACCGGCCGTAGCGGCACGATGCTGTTCATCGTGCACCGGCTGAACTTCTTCAATCAGAACGAAGAGCCGGTCGCCACCGTCGACTTGCGCCAAATCAAGGCCGTGGAGGACTGATCGTGCGATTCTCCGACGTTGAACTGGGCGATGACCTGCCCGAAACCCACCCCGACATCTCCATGGAACGGGTGAAGCTGTTCGTGAAGTCCGCCTATATGGACTTCCCGCGCTTCACCGATCACGAGTTCGCCAAGGCGGAGGGTCTTCCCGGTGCCATCGTGCCCGGTGTGATGAGCCAAGGGTTCCTCGCCGCCATGATCCACCAGTGGGCGCCGGGGGCGAAGATCCACAAGCTGGACACGGTGTTCCGCACCACGATGGTGGTGGACACCTCAGCGACGTGTCGCGGGGCGGTAACCGATCTCAACGAAGAGAGCCATCTGGTCGAGGTCGACCTCACGATGCTCAACCACGAGGGCGTCACCTCGGTGATCGGCACCGCCACCGTTGAACTGGCCGACTGAGCGCTCGGTCAGCCGCGCCGCGGTGCTGACGGTTGACCGGCGCGCAGGTAGCGTGGGCGGTCATGGGGACCGAAACGTTCGAACCAGTTGATGTGGTGGTCGTCGGTGCCGGCAATGCCGCGGCCTGCGCCGCGCTGGCCGCACGCGAAGGGGGCGCGTCGGTACTGATGATCGACGCCGCCCCCGAATCACAGTCTGGGGGCAACACCCGCTACACCGCCGGAGCGATGCGCGTGGTGTTCAACGGCGTGCAAGACCTGGTGCGGCTGATGCCCGATCTGACCGAGGACGAACGCACGAACGTCAACTTCGGCAGCTACCGAGACCAGGAATACTTCGACGACATGGCGCGGGTGACCCAGTATCGGGCCGACCCCGACTTGGTCGAACTCCTGGTCCGTAACAGCTTTGACACCCTGGTATGGATGCAGACCAAAGGTGTTCGCTTCCAGCCCAGCTACGGACGCCAGGCATTCAAGGTCGACGGCAAGTTCACCTTCTGGGGCGGCCTCGCCGTGGAGGCTTGGGGCGGCGGCGAAGGCCTCGTCGAGCTCGAGCACAAAGCCTGTCGCCGCGACGGCGTCACGTTGGTGTACGAAGCGGCGGCGCAGTCCCTGCTCACCGACGAGCACGGCTCGGTGACCGGCATCCGCGTCCGTCACGGCGGCCGGGTGCATGAGGTAGCGACCAAGGCGGTGGTGCTCGCGGCTGGCGGCTTCCAGGCCAACGCCGAATGGCGAGCCCGTTACCTCGGGCCCAACTGGGACCTGGCCAAGGTGCGAGGCACCAAGTACAACACCGGTGCGGGGATCCGCATGGCGCTCGACGTCGGGGCCATGCCCTACGGGCACTGGTCGGGCTCCCATGCCGTCGGCTGGGATCTCAATGCCCCTCCCTTCGGCGATCTGGCCGTCGGTGACGGCTTCCAGAAGCACTCCTACCCGTTGGGCATCATGGTCAACGCCCGCGGCGAGCGGTTCGTGGACGAAGGCGCAGACTTCCGCAACTACACCTACGCCAAATACGGCGCAGTGATCCTCAACCAGCCCGACATGTTCGCCTGGCAGATCTTCGATGCCAAGGTGCTGCACCTGCTGCGCGACGAGTACCGCATCCGTGAGGTCACCCGGGTCCGGGCCGACTCTCTCGAAGAGCTGGTCACCAAGCTCGAAGGGGTCGACCCGCAGCGATGCCTGGAGACCATTGCGGCCTACAACGCCGCGGTGCAACTCGACGTGGCGTTCAACCCTGCGGTCAAGGACGGCCGCGGGACCCCTGGCATCGCCTTCCCCAAGACCAACTGGGCCAACGTGTTGGACACCCCGCCCTACGAGGCCTACGCGGTGACCTGCGGTATCACCTTCACCTTTGGGGGCTTGAAGGTGTCCACCGCCTGCGAGGTGCTCGACACCACCGACACCCCCATCCACGGGTTGTTCGCCTGCGGTGAGCTGGTGGGAGGGCTCTTCTACCACAACTACCCTGGTGGTACCGGTCTGGTGGCCGGCTCGGTGTTCGGCAAGGTCGCCGGTACCAGCGCCGCCCGGGCGGTGTTGTGATGGACCGCCGGAGCTTTCGGGCCCGCCTTCACGCCGCCGCCGCGGGTACCGCGGCGCCGCTGCTGGCCCCGCTGTGCCTTGACCCGTTGACCGCCCGGCTGGCCCGCCAAGTCGGCTACGAGTCGGGGTACCTGTCCGGAGGCGGCTTGGGCTACCAACTCGCCGTGTCCGAGGCGCTACTAAGCGTGGACGAAGTGGCCAGCTACGCCCGAGCCATCACTCGGCGCAGCGATATCGCCCTGGTGATCGACGGCGGCGTTGGCTTCGGCGACCCCGTTCATGTGGCGCGCATGATGTGGGAGTTCGAGGCGACCGGCGCAGTCGGGGTGGAGCTAGAAGACCAGGTCGCGCCCAAGCGGGTCAGCCACCACCGCGGCATCGAGCACCTGATCTCCACGGCGGACATGGTGGCCAAGATCGAGGTGGCGGTCGCTCAGCGTCGCGACCCGGACTTCGTGCTGATCGCCCGAACCGGGGCGGTGCGCCATGAGAGCTTCGAGGCGGCCATCGAGCGGGCCGAGGCCTACGTTGCGGCCGGCGCGGACGCCATCATGTTGTTCCCCACCACCGAGGAGCAGTGGGCCGAGGCCCCCAAGCGGCTCGACGTCCCCGTGGTCGCGATGACCATGCTCGACGTACGACCGCCGGCGCAGTGGGCGCAACTCGGCTACGCCATGGTCATCGACCCCATGAGCGGCCAGGTGGCCGCCATGGCCGCGGTGCGCGATCTTTACGAGCGTCAGCTCACCAACGCCGACCGCGCCGGTACGGATCTGCGGCCGCGCAACGCCTTCTACCACCAACTCGCCCCGCTGGCCGGCCTGGAAGAGCTCTACGACATCGAGCGGGCCACCACCGAGCCGGGCACCTAGCAATGGCAACCAACGACGCCGACCTCACCGGGTTGATCGAGGCCCGATTCGGCCTGGCACCGGACTTTGCCCAGGACCGCACACCAACAGACACCGTGACCACCATGCTGCGCCACCGGATCTGTCGCCAGTTCACGACCGATGCGGTGGACGAGGCGACCTTGGAGCACCTGCTGGCGGCAGCGCTGTCCACCCCGGCGAAATCGGATTTGCAGCAGGTGGCCATCATTGTGGTTGATGACCCCCAACGCCGGGCCCGCATCGCCGATCTGATCCCCGACATGCCGTGGATTCGCTCATGCGCCCGGTTCCTGCTGTTTTGCGGTGACGGTCGGCGTATTCGCCGGATCTGCGAGTTGCACGGCATCGAGTTCGGCAACGATCACCTCGACGCCGTGCTCAATGCGGCGGTCGACGCCGCGCTGCACCTGTCCAGCTTCGTCTGGGCGGCCGAATCGATGGGGTTGGGAACCTGCCCCATCTCGGTGGTCCGCAACCACATCGACGCCGTGAGCGAGATCTGCGAGCTGCCCGACTTGGTGTTCCCTCTGTCGGGATTGTGCATCGGCCATCGCGGCGACACCGGCCACCAGGTGCTGCGACTGCCACCAGCGCTGACGGTGCACCGCGACCGCTACGACGATTCGGCGCTCGCGGAACAGCTCCAAGGCTACGACCGTCGCCGAGATGCGGTCTTTTCCATACCGCCAGACCGACAGCAGTACCGCGATCGGTTCGGTACCGCCGAGTTCTACGGGTGGTCGATGGACAAGGCCCGCCAGGTTTCGGTCCCAGAGCGGGCCGACCTCGCCGCGTTCCTGCGCCGCAAGGGCTTCCGCCTGGAGTGATCTCCCCGCAGCAGCGCCCCTAGAGAGCGATGCGGTACAGCTCGGCGGCGTTGTCCTGCAGGACCCGGCGTCGGGTGTAATCGTCCAGACCGGACAACGACGCACGGATGTGGTCACCACCGCCGGGATACAGGCAGGTCGGGTGGGGGAAGTCCGTTTCGAAAAGCACGCGTTCGGCCCCTAGCGCCTCGATGTTGGTCTTCAGCCCCGTCCGCTCGAACCAGAAGCAGCTGTAGAACTGCCGGTGGTAGTACTCCGAGGGCGTCAGGGACAGCTTCTGGGAGTCGTTCGGCATCGTCTCGGACATTTCGTAATCGAGCGCATCGAGATAGAACGGGATCCAGCCCAGGCCCGACTCGACGGACACGAAGCGCTGCTGCGGATAGCGCTCGAGCACGCCGGAGTAGATGAGGTTGCCGATCACCCGGGCGTTGCCGAGGAACAAGTTGGCCGAGCCCAGAGCCAGGCGGGTCTCCCCGCCGTGGGACTTCCACGGCGTCTTGCCGAAGAAGTCCATCTCGCCCGAGCTCGCGCCGATGTGGAAGTTGATGGGCATGGCCA
This sequence comes from Ferrithrix thermotolerans DSM 19514, assembly GCA_945906305.1. Lineage (GTDB taxonomy): Bacteria > Actinomycetota > Acidimicrobiia > Acidimicrobiales > CAIXPF01 > CAIXPF01. The sequence continues at coordinate 27,211 of CAMDQT010000023.1, forward strand.
GCTCCTGGCACACCTCGAAGAACGGAGCCCACACCGGTTGGGACAGGTCCGCCATGCCCGCGTCTTCGGGGTTGGAGCACATCACGACCCCACGCAGACCCATCGCCGCACAACGCCGGACCTCGGCCACGGACGCCTCGACGTCCCACCACGGCATCAAGGCCATGGTGAAGATCCGGTCACCGGATTGCTCTTGGTGCTCGGCCCCCGCGTCGTTGTAGATCTGTGCACACAGCAACCGCAACTCGAGGTCGTCCAACCGCAGGAAGGACTGGTTGCCGAAGCCCGCGAGGTTCGGGTACACGATCTGGGCGTATACGCCGACCTCGTCCATCAACTTCAGCCGGGCGGGGATCTGCGACGAGGCGGCATGAACTTCTTCGACGGACAACTTCAGCCAATCGATGCCGTAGATCTTGTTGCCGTCGGGGCCGACCACGCTGGCCGCCCCGACACCGCCGAGATCGATGTCCTCGCCGATGACCCAGCGCCGGCGTCCGTTACGTTCGATCTGACGCGGCACCACATTGCGGTAGCGGGCCGGGGCCCGGGAGGTCCACAGGTCTGCCGGCTCGGACAGGTGGGTGTCGGTGTCGATGATCTTGAGGCCAGCGAGGATGTCGACTTGCTGCAGCGCAGTCATGGTTATCGCCGTCCTCTTTCATGTCCGGTGAACCTGACGGTCCTGGCCGATGCGATCCTACGAGCTGTCGTTGGGGTGCTACGAATGGGCCCGAGCAAGCCCAACGCGGCACCGACACGGGGACGATGACATGAGCGACACGACGATGATGGGCCCGTTGGCCGGTGTGCGGGTGGTGGAATTGGGCCTGTGGCTGGCGGGTCCGGCCTGTGCCGCGATCCTGGCCGATTGGGGCGCCTCGGTCACCAAGCTCGAGCCGCTCGACGGCGACCCGTTCCGGGGTTATGCCTGGATGTTCGGCGGCCACATCAACCCGCCCTTCGAGCTCGACAACCGGGGAAAGCGCTCGGTCTGCGTCGACCTACGCCACCCCGAAGGTCTCGAAGTGGCCATGTCTTTGCTCACCGAGGCCGACGTGTTCGTCACCAACTACCGGCCCGGTGGCCTGGAGCGGCTCGGGCTCGGGTGGGACAACTTGCACGCCCACAACCCCCGTCTGATCTACGCCAGCATCACCGGCTACGGCCTCGACGGCCCCGAACGTGACCGGGCGGCCTACGACATGGGCGCCTACTGGGCTCGCGCCGGGGTGGCGGCCTCGTTGACCCTGCCCGGTCAGGATCTGCCCTACCAGCGCGGTGGAGTGGGCGATCACCTCACCGGTATTTCCCTCGCCGGTGGGGTGGCGGCGGCGCTCTACCAGCGCGAGCACAGCGGTGAAGGACAGCTGGTGGCGACGTCGTTGCTGCGCGCCGGCATGTATCAGATGGGCACGGACCTCAACACCAACGTACGGGCCGGCATAGCGACGGTGGCCGCCTCGATCCGCAAGGTCGCCAACCCACTGCTCACCGGCTACCGCTGTGCGGAGGACACCTGGGTATGGCTGCTCTGTCTGGAGGGAGACCGCCACTGGCCCAACGTGATGCGCGCCTTGGACCTCGAACACCTCGCCGATGACCCGGCGTTCGCCACCATGCAAGGCCGCCGCGACCACGCCGAACTTGTTACCGCCACCCTCCAGGAACGCTTCGAGGGACGCACCCGCGAGGACTGGGCACCGATCTTGGATCGTGAGGGAGTGTGGTGGGCGAGGGTCCAACACACTCACGACCTGCCCGAGGATCCACAAGCCATCGCGGCGGGCGGTTTCATTGAGGTTCCCATGGCCGACGGTACAACCGCCCGCATGGTGGCCTCACCGGTGGACTTCTCTGGTCGATCCCACTTCGCGCAGCTCGCCGTTCCCGAACTTGGCCAGGACACCGAGTTGGTGCTCATGGAACTCGGGTGGAGCTGGGAGCGCATAGACGCCCTCAAGGCGGCTGGCATCATCCCCTGAGCGGCGCGGCGACGGACCTGCCACAGGCTCAAAGGCGGAGGGGCCGGGCACCGCGGTAGCACCCCATGAAGTAGGGGAATTCGGCGGTGGCCGAATAGTGGTAGGTGCTGACCACCGCACCGTCGAGGGACACCGGCGAGCTACGGCCATGGCATTCGTCGAGATCGGCATTGGTGGGTAGTCGGCCCTGGGCATCACGCTCGACGACGATGGGGAAGCCGTCCGCGGCGAAGCCCACCACCGTTGATGGCCCAGTGGCGGCGTCACGGATGCAGGAGGGAACTTCGTGGTAGTGGTATCGGCTGGTTTGCCCGGGATGGCCGTCGCACACGTCCTGGGTCTCGTAGGCCACTGCGTCACGTTGGCGAGCATCGATCGCTGCGAACACCGCCACGCCGTTGCGCAAGATGCCGATGGCGCCCATGGGCAGACAGGACGCACGGGCTGCCACTTGCGCCAATCGGGGCAGCTCCACGGAAAGGTCGTGCTCACCAATGGAGTTGGGGTTGCGGTCGTAGGCGTACGCCGGGTCCTGCGCCGCGATCGGGAAGGTCCCGCTCACCAAACCGACCGGTAACCCATTGGATTCGAGCCGTCGCACCTCACCCTGCAACGTCTCCCGAAAGCGGGCCATGGGCCAACCCACCGCGCCGGCGACGCGCACCTTGCGGGTGGCGTCCCAAGTGCCGGCACCCTCATCTATCCAGGGCCCGGCCCGCATCGCCCCGCCCATGGTGGTGGTCCCACCGACACAGGCGAACAGGCCTCCCACTGACGCCGCCGTGGTGGATACCCGGCCGGTACCGATGGGCAGCTTCGTGAGATCGACGGGCCCACCCACCCAGGTGTTGACCACCGCCATGCTCGACCCTGACGTCGGTGCCGTAGATACCGCGCTCGTGCCCGTCGTCGAGGACGACGTACCAGCGGCGGCGGGCACCGATTCGGCGGAAGACCCCGCGACCTCGGCGACCTCGACACGGGCGGCGTCGGGGGCTACCGAAGCGCCGCCGCAAGCTGCAACTGCCACCACCAGGCACCAAGCCACCACAAACGCCTTCACCGCAAAAGGCTATAGCCGGTTACAGCGCAGTGCAGGGCTGACACCCATTCCCGGCACCTATGGCACGATCACCCCGAGCCAGACCACCCCGACGGCGATGCCGGCCACCGCGGCGATCGCCAGCGCGACCATGCAGGCCAGCAACGGCACTCGGCCGTCCTTGCGCCCGCCGGACAGGCCGATCACCGCCAGCAACGCCAAGGCCGCGGCCAACAGCCCCACCGCCAGGCGCAGTTCCCCACCGGCGGACGCCAGCACCGAGGGCGACACCGGCTCGCCCGGTGCGCTGGGACCTTGCATCACCGGCCCGGCCGATCGGGGCACCACCACCAGCGCCGCCACGAGCAGAGCCCCAGCCCCCCAGAACGCGTACTTGGGCCAAAGGCGAGCCGCCACGCTCGGCCCGGCGCGATCGCTGTTGGCTAGGTAAGCGAACACAAGGCCGCCGAGCACCACCGCCAGCGCCGCGGTAGCGAGCACCGAGGCAGTACCCGTGCTCGGCGTACAGGAACCGACGCGTGGAACCAACCGCGACCCACAGGGTCCCAAGCCCGGCGCAACGCCCAAGGGTGAGGTCGCCTGGCGCAACGCCAGCCACGCGGAGCCCACCCCGATCACCAAGCCCACCGCGCCGACCAAAGCGACGAGCGCCTCGAACCGGCCGGGAGGACCCGTCGCCCCAACCTGCCGGGCGGCGGACTCCAACCCGCGGCCAGCAAGCAGGCCCATGGCCAACGCGCCGAGCAGCACCGCGTCGGCGACCAAGACGGGCCAGCCAGCCGCGGTGGTCCCCCATAGCGCCGCGGTGGACACCTCGGCGATGATCACCCCGAGCGCCCCCACGAGGGCGAGAGCGTGACGCGACACCCGCTCGGCGCCTCGGTCCATGTCTCTCGCCTCCGTCGGTCAGTGCGTAGGTACATCAGCGCGGCGCAGCTACGCCACTGGGGCGAAGTTAGGCCACCAGCGAGAACCAACCGCTCGTGTAAGGCTGGTGGAATGGATCTGCCAATGCACACCATGGCCCGCGGGCTGCGTTTCCCTGAGGGCCCTATCGCGCTCGCCGACGGCAGTGTGCTGCTGGTGGAGATCGAGCGAGGGACGCTGAGCCGGGTTGAGCACGATGGCACGGTGGAGGTGGTCGCGGACTGTGGTGGGGGACCCAATGGTGCTGCCGTCGGGCCCGACGGCAAGGTCTACATCACCAACAATGGCGGCTTTGCCTGGGTCAACGGCGTGCCAACCGTGCAATCAGAGGACTACGTCGGTGGCAGCATCCAACGGGTCGAGTTGACCAGCGGGACGGTTGAGACGCTGTACACCCACTGCGAAGGCCATCGCCTCAAGGGCCCCAACGACCTGGTCTTCGACACCACCGGCGGGTTCTGGTTCACCGATCCCGGCAAGCGGCGCCACCGTGACCGCGACCGGGGCGGGTTGTACTACGCCCGGGCCGACGGCAGCGCCATCACCGAGGTCATCTACCCCCTCAACCACCCCAACGGCGTCGGACTGTCTCCCGCCGGTGATCGCCTCTACGTGGCGGAGACGGAAACGGCTCGCGTCTTCGCCTGGAACCTAGCGGGCCCCGGCGAGATCGCCGGCTACCGCGGGCCCGAGACCCGGCCCACCCTGCTAGCCGGCCTCGGTGGCTGGCAGATGCTGGACTCCTTGGCCGTAGACGCCGCGGGCAACGTGTGCGTGGCCACCATCCGCAACGGCGGCATCACCGTGATCTCCGCCGACGGTACCCGCGTCGAGCACATACCCACCGGTGACGCCATCACCACCAACATCTGTTTCGGCGGCCCCGCAGGCGACAGCGCCTATATCACGGCGTCTCACGGCGGACTACTACTGCGTACCACCTGGCCCCGTCCCGGCCTTGCGTTGGCGTACTGACCGTCACCCTTTCCCAGGCACGGGTGCAACGCGGCGGCGGTTCGCGTCTGCGCTGTGCCACGCCAGTTCTGCCCGGGTCACAACGGCGGGCACGTCCACCTCAAGCAGCAGGCGGCGGGCGACGAGGTCGGCCACCACCACGGCGGATCGGTCTCGGTGTTCCTGCAGGCTGGGCAGCTCGTCGAGCCACCACGTCGACCCGACGAGGAACAGCTCGTCCTGATCGGCGCCCATATCAGGATGACGAACATTCCATCCGGTATGCACACCAACAGGCACGGCGACATCAGGCAGACGGATGCCGCCAAGCTCATTGCCGGTGGCGTCGAGGGCGGGAACCGGGCCCGGAGGCTGCACGAAGGACGACTCGCGAGGTGTGAACACTCCGGCGGCCGCGAACCGGGCGAGCACCGCATCCCTGCTCGTTAGCTGCGCCGCGTCCTCCGCCGTACTCGGCGACGGCGCGACGCCGTCTTGGACCCATGCCACGACTTGGGACAGCAACGCCCGTAATACCGGCCGGTAGTCCACCGTATTGAACCCATGCCGACCCTTCCAGCCAAGGGCCTTCAACTCGAACAACTGCGGAAGATACCCAGCTGTATGTTGCGTACCGGCAACATGGTGGACCCTGACATCGGGATGGGGGTCGGGCCACAGCCCGGCCGCGTCGCCCCGCCAGTACTCGCTGGCACTGTTCATCGCCATGACCTTGACCGGTGCACCGGCACGGGCGATCAAAGACCCGTAGGTTGGATCGGCGTCGGTCTCCTCAATGGCGAAGGGCAACGATCCGGGTATCGCGAATCGCCGGTTGAACTGACCGCGTCGACCCCCGGCGATGACCGGCATCACCGCGTCGTAGGCCGGGACACCGGCCTCGTCGAGGTTCATCCCGTCGTGCAGGAACTGACGGATCACTCGACCCGATTGTGAGATGCCGAACAGCAACGAATGTTCCACTCCCTCGTTGGCCCGTAGCCACGGCACGACGTCGCGCAATGCCAGCAGCCCGCACCCACCGACGAGCGCCCCGGTGGTGGAGTATTCGCAGCGATACCAGGCCCCTGCCTGGAACCCATTTGGTCGTTCCAACGAAGCCCGGGCCACATCGAAACGCCAACTCTCCCTCGGCTGGAGTACGTCGTTCTCGTACAGCACGGCGGTGCTCTCCTCGGGTGCCCACAACCGATGGCCGGGCGGCACCAACGGCAGGCGCGACGCCCCTGACACGGCCCGGGACGTATAGCGCACCGGGCCGACCAGATCCGCCCCGGCCAGACGCGCCGTCGGTGCCCGCAAACCCAACAACGACTCGTCGGCGATGTCGAACTGCCATCCGGCGAACACCAGCGTCCAGCCCGCAGCCAGCAAGTGACCGTCACCGACAGGAGGCTGTTGCGGCTGGGGGTAGAACGAGGTGTCATCGGCTTGCAGGAAGCCCGAGATGGTGGGCCCGCCCCGGTTGGGCACGTCCACCAGGGCCCAGCCGTTGCGGGCTCGCTCGTCTTCGGGCCGGATGATCACCACATCATGATCGAAGCGAACCAGGCCCGAGGCGTCGCGCTGGGCGAGGTCAAGATCGACGATGGCGGCATTGACCGCCGCCGCGGGGTCTACGCCATGGTGCACCCGCAAGCGGCGCAGGTTGACCACACCGGCCGCCCCGAACGTGCGCCCTCCGGCATAAGCCACCGACTCGACCTGCTCCACTCCAAGTACTGCCATGGCAGGGACACTATCGGTCCGTTTAGGACCATCCCCGAACCGGCCGGGGCCCGGCGGCGGGTCCGCCCGGCCTGGCATGATGTGGCCATCAAGCTAGGGGAGGACCAAGTGGCAACCGTCGAAACCGCACGCGGGCCCGTCGCGATCGAGGCGCTGGGGCGCACGCTCATGCACGAGCACGTCTTTATCGTGCATCCCGAGATCAACCAGAACTACGACGTCGGCTTCGACGAGGACCGTGAAGTCGCCCAGACGATCGAGCGTATGAACGAACTCAAGGGCGTCGGCATCGACACCATCGTCGATCTGACGGTCATCGGGCTGGGCCGGTTCATCCCCCGCATCGCCAGGGTGGCCGCGCAGACCGAACTCAACATCGTGGTTGCCACCGGCGTCTACACCTTCGACGAGGTCCCCTATCACCACCTCTTCAACGACCCCGACTCGATGGCCGAGCTTTTCTGCCGGGACATCGACGAGGGCATCCATGGCACCAGCAACATCAAGGCCGGGATCCTCAAGTGCGCCACCGACGTCAAGGGCGTCATGCCCGGTGTCGAAAAGGTCCTGCGGGCAGTGGCCCGCGCCCATCGCCGCACCGGCGTTGCGATCTCCACCCACACCGATGCCGGAACTCGTCGCGGCCTCGAACAACAACAGATCTTCCTGGAGGAGGGCGTCGATCTCCGCCGCGTGGTGATCGGCCATTCCGGGGACAGCTTCGATTTCGACTACCTCGAGCAACTTTTCGCCGCCGGTTCCTACCTGGGCATGGACCGCTTCGGGTTGAACTGGCCGATCAAGTTCGACCAGCGCATCGAGGTAGTAGTCGAGCTGTGCCGCCGCGGCTACGTCGACCAGATGGTGCTCAGCCATGACGCCAGCTGCTACATCGACCAGATGGCACCCGCCCACGTGGAGAAGCTCAAGGCCCGGGGTTGGAACTACACCCACATCAGCAAGGATGTCATCCCGGCGCTGCTCGAACGCGGGGTGACCGAAGCGCAAATCGAGACCATGCTGCTGACCAATCCGGCCAAGGTGCTCGCTCGCACCGCGGGATACTGACCATGAACGATGCCGCCAAGCCGGTGGCCGTCGTGGTCGGTGCGACCTCGAAATGGCAAGCCGACGGACGCAACACCCTGCTCGTCCACGGGGTCGAACTCGACGATGGCGACCTCCCGGTCGGTGTTCGCTGGGGCATCGGCGGGGCGGTCGCCCAGAAGTTCGCGGCCGAGGGCTTCCTCGTGGTGCTCACCACCCGCACCGCCTCCAACGCGGCGGCGTTGCACGAAGCCATCACCACCCAAGGCGGCGAGTGCCTCACCGTCGAGCTCGACCTGGTGTCCGAAGCTTCCGTGGCCGCGGCATTCGCCCGTATCCGGGCCGAGGTGGGTGACCCAACCGTGTTGGTCTACAACGCCGGCTACCTCGAGGGGCGTGACCTGCCACCAGACAAAGAGTTGCTCGAGCACATCCCCACCGAGCTGTTCGACACGGCCCAGCACATTGCCTCCCGCGGGCCATTCCTGGTGGCCAAGGAGGTGCTGCCGGCCATGCGGCGAGCGGGCACCGGCTCGTTTCTGATCTCCAACAACGCCGCTTCGCTGCGCGGCCGCAAGCGCTACACCGGCCAGTCGCTGTACTACCCGCGGGTGATGATGCGGACCCTGGCGCAGGTACTCACCGAGGAATACTCCGAGCACGGGGTGCACGTGGCCAACATCGTGATCGACGGCCTCATCGACTCACCGGGCACTCGGGCTCTGCCCCTCGCCCAGCAGCGGCCAGACACGGTGATGAACCCGGTCAAGCTCGCCGAGGCGTTCTATTACCTGCACACCCAAGACCGTTCGGCGTGGACCCACGAGCTTCAGCTCACCCCCCACGTCACCAAGCCCAGCTACTGAAACGAACACGCAGTGGACATCACCCGTGCGTCACTGCATGGCCTGCGCCGCCCGGGCCTCCGCCCGCGGCGAACGCACCGGGTTACCCGCCACCTCGATCACCACGTGATCGAGCACACCGTCGGGTAGCTCGGCGCGGCCGATGAGCTCGGCACAGATCGGGCTGCTCGGCTGAGCGCCCACGCAGAACGGAGCGAATCCGAAGGTGACGGGGGTGGTAGCGGGTAGCAGGCCCGAACCGACTGCCACATCGTCGTAGAACAACGCCACCGTCCCACCTGTTCGTTCTCCCGGCGTGAACTCCAGTCGGGCGATCACCGGACCCATCGGCAACTCGACCTCGGCCACCACCCGGTGCTCGCTAGCACCGAGCACGTTGTGCACGAAGTGCAACCGGCGACCTTTCACGAACAGTGCATACCCTCCAGTATGACTGCCATGGCACACAATGACCCCGTCCATCACCTGGGCCCGAGAGGCATCGAGCACGGCGAGGATCCGATACCGTCGGCGGCGCAGGTTGGGCGCCATCGCTTCGGGGATGGATGAGATACCAGGGTGGTACACGTAACGTTCCCGGACGAAACGAACGTCGCCGTAGCGGCCCGGTTCGTTGTTCAGCGGCAGGACTTGGTTGCGTGCCGCTTCCGCCCACCACAGCTGCTGGAGTTCAGCCAGCTTCTCGGGCTGTGCCGTCGCCAGATCGCGACACTCCGAGAAATCTTCGGCAACGTGGTACAGCTCCCACACGTCTTGCTCGAAACTGCGCCTGGCATCACTGCCGTCATAGACGATCGCGGCCGGCGGGTGGTAGACCACCGCCTTCCAGCCGTCGTGGTACAGCGCCCGCGAGCCGAGCATCTCATAATACTGAGTAGTATGGGCCGAGGGCGCGGTCGCTGCGACGAAGGTAGGGGCGAAGCTCACCCCGTCAAAGGGCGACTGGGCCACACCGTCGATGTAGCCGGGAGCCTCAATGCCGATGACGTCGAGCAGGGTCGGCACGAGGTCCACGGCGTGCACGTACTGGTGACGGGTCTCTCCGGGCCGGCCAATGCCGGAGGGCCAATGCACGATTAACGGGTCGCACACCCCACCCTCGTGGGTGTCGCGCTTGAACCTCTTCAGCGGCGTGTTTCCCGCCCACGCCTAACCCCATGGATAGTGGTTGCTGGCCCGGGGGGTGCCAAGGTCGTCGATGCGGCGCAGGTTCTCGGCCAAGGACTCGGGCACAAAGTTGAAGAAGTACATCTCATTGAACGATCCACCCGCACCGCCCTCGGCCGACGCACCGTTGTCACTCATCAAGACCACGATGGTGTCCTCGGATTCGCCGAGCCGATCGATGAACGCGAGCAGGCGGCCGAGTTGGGCATCGGTATGGGTGAGGAACCCGGCGTACACCTCCATCATCCGGGCGTACAACCGGCGCTCATCGGCCGAGAGGCTCTCCCAAGACGGCACCCATGATGGGCGGGGAGACAACTCGGTACCGGCCGGCAGCAGCCCGGAGGCCACCTGACGGGCGAACACCTGCTCACGCCAGCGGTCCCAACCAGCGTCGAAGTGGCCGCGGTAGGGCTCGATGTACGCCGCGGGGGCCTGATGGGGTGCGTGGCACGCCGCGGGCGTGAACCATAGGAAGAACGGCTTGTCCGGGTCGTAGGCCCGCAGGTCCTTCAGATAGGATATCGAGCGTTCCACCAGATCTTCGGTCAGGTGATAGCCATCCTCCGGTCGTCGAGGCGGCGGCACCTGATGGTTGTCGTGGATCAACTCCGGGTGGTACTGGTCTGTCTCGCCCGCCATGAATCCGTAGAAGCGCTCGAAGCCCTTGCGCAAGGGCCAGTGGTCGCGCGGGCCGCCGAGCGCCAACTCGTGGGCCGGGGTGAGGTGCCATTTCCCCACCGCGAAGGTCGCATAGTGCTGGGACAACAGGATCTGGGACAGGTAGCCGTGCTCCGGGGGGATGTCGGTGTCGTAGCCGGGAAAGCCGGAGGAGAACTCCACGATGCGACCCATACCGGTGGCATGGTGGTTTCGGCCGGTGAGCAACGCCGCCCGCGTCGGTGAGCACAGCGCCGTGGTGTGGAAGTTGGAGTAGCGGAGCCCTTCGGCGGCGAGACGGTCGAAGTTCGGGGTGGCGATATCGGAGCCGTAGCAACCGAACTGGCCATAGCCCACGTCATCGAGCAGCACGACCACCACGTTGGGCGCACCACGCGGCGCCGACGGCTTAGGTGGCCACCACGGCGTGGAATCCTCGAACGTCGAGCCGATCACGCCTTCGAACGCTTTGCTCATCGCCCCAACCTATTTCTGCCCTGCCTCGGTCCAACAGGGACGAGGTCGCCTCGCACGGTATGCCCTGCGCCATCTCAAACCGAGCGCAACCTGCAGGTCTTGTCCCTAACCGGTAGCGTCACCAAGGTTCACCGCAGGGAGCAGGACCATGACACGTAAACCGCAGGACCCCACCCAGCCGCCGGTGTACGGCCTGGACCATTCCGCCTATCGCTGCCGCGACGCCGAGGAGACCCGAGCCTTCTACGAAGACGTGCTCGGCTTCCCGCTCACGCTCGCTCTGCACATCGACCGCCACCCCACCACCGGTGAACCGGTGGACTACCTGCACATCTTCTTCGACATTGGCAGCGGCGACCCCGACAATCCCAGCCACATCGCCTTCTTCGAGGTGGTCGACCGGCCCGAGGACGACCCGGCGGAACTGTTCAAGCGCCGCTGGGGCATGGACCTGCACTTCGCGATGCGCGTCGACGGACACGCCGCCCTGCACACCTGGAAGCAACGTCTCGACGACCGTGGGGTCAGCGTGGAGGGCCCGATCGACCACGGCATGTTCCGCTCGATCTACTTCCACGACCCCAACGGCTACCGCCTCGAGTTCGCCTCGGCCGAACAAGCCGAAAAGCGGCTCTTTGAGCAGGAATCCGCCGGGGCCCGCGAGCAGATGGCCCGCTGGAACGCCTGGAAGCAGTCACGCCACATGGTGCACGCTTCCTGAGCACACCCACCGTCCGCCCCCGACCCGCAACCCGCAACAACCCCAGCAGGAGCAGCAGGCAAGATGCAGGAACTGAACGGCCGGGTCGCGGTCATCACCGGGGCCGCGAGCGGCATCGGGTTGGCCACCGCCCACCGTCTTGCCGCCGAGGGCATGGACCTCGTGCTCGCCGACATCGAGCCGGGCCCGTTGGCGCAGGCCGAGACAGCCTTGGGTGCTTACGGCGGGCGGGTATTGGCTGTGCCCACCGATGTCAGCTCCGAGGCTGCAGTTCAGGCACTGGCTGATGCCGCGTTCAGCGCGTTCGGCTCCGTCCACGTGCTGTTCAACAATGCCGGGGTGGCGGCCACTGCGGCCACCCTGCGCATGCGGGCCTGGGAAGGGTCATTGGCCGACTGGGACTGGACGATGGGCGTCAACTTCCTCGGCGTGCTCTACGGCGTACGAGCCTTCGTGCCGCGCATGCTCGAGGGCGGCCACGAGGGTCACATCGTCAATACCGCGTCCATGGCCGGCCTGCTCACTGGCGCCAACCCCTACAACGTGTCCAAGCACGCCGTGGTCTGTCTCAGCGAAGGTATCTACAAGGACCTGCGCGAGATGGGCGCCAAGCTCTCCGCGTCGGTGCTGTGTCCGGGCCTGATCAACACCCGCATCCTCGACGCCGAACGCAACCGAGGCGACGGGCTCGGCAGCCACACCGATATGGCCGCCCTACGCCAGGACCTGCAGCGCTTCGCCACCGGGTTCGAGTCGGCGCTGAAGGGTGGCTATCCACCCGATGTGGTGGCCGAAACGGTCCTCGACGGGATTCGCGAGGACCGCTTCTACTTGTTCCCGGCGCAAGCGTTCATCCTTGAGCAGGTCTCCGCCCGCATGACCGCCATCATCCAAGGTGCCAACCCGGCGACACGCTGAACGGGCGATAGGCAGCCACCCACGCCACCATCGCCGATGTTCTAACTTGGCCCCTCAGCTTATCTCCGATCCGGGGGTCCGATCCATGACCGGCGTCACCGAGAGCCAGTTCGTCATCGACGACCGCATCACCCCCCGCTTCCGGGTACACCGCTCGGCCCTGGCCGATCCAGCGGTCTTTGAGGCCGAACGCCGCGCCATCTTCGACCACAGCTGGCTCTACGTCGGCCACGAGTCCGAGATCACCAGCCCCTACGATTTCCGCACCCGGCGAGTGGGCGGACGCCCAGTGATCTTGCTGCGCGACGGCGACGGTTCGGTCCGGGTATTCGTCAATACCTGTCCCCACCGCGGCATGCAGATCGAGACCAGGGCTGAGGGCAACGGCCGCTTCCTCAAATGCTTTTATCACGGGTGGTCCTTCTCCACCGCCGGCGAGTTGGTGGCCTTGCCCGACGAGGCGTCCTACGGAGAGAACTTCGACCGCCACAACCTCTGTCTGGCCCAGCCGGCCCAGGTCGACAGCTACCGAGGTTTCGTCTTCCTCAGTTGGAGCACCTCCCCCGGGTCTCTGCTGGACTACCTCGCCGGGGCGGCGGACTACCTCGACCTCGTGGCCGACCAGTCCGACACCACCATGGTGGTAAGTGGCGGCACTCACCTCTATGCGGCCCGCGCCAACTGGAAGCTGTTGTCGGAGAACAGCTACGACGGGTACCACGCCCTGACCACCCACCACCGCTACCTGGCCATGCTCAAGGCCTCGGGCAAGGACATGGCCCGGGCGTTCGGCGCCGGTGTTCGCACCGATGCCAGCACGGTCCAAGGCCGGGCGCTGGCCTGGGACCTCGGCCACGGACATGCCGTGGTGGGGGCACCAGACCGCAGCCGCGGACAGAACTTCCCCCTCGGACGCGACTTCATCTCCGCATCTGCGGCCCATGCCCAAGCGGAGCGCTACGCCCACTTTGCCCAGGCTCATGGCGAGGACTGGGCGGCGCGCATGTTCGGCAGCCGCAACGTGGTCATCTTTCCCAACCTCGCCATTGTCGATTTGGGAATGGGCATCACCATTCGGACCTACGATCCGCTCTCGGCGGACAGCATGGAGATCACCGCCTGGGCTATCGCCCCCGGCGAGGACCATCCCGAACTGGCCCGCATGCGGCGGGAGAACTTCTTGACCTTCTGGGGCCCTGCGGGCTTGGCCACGCCCGACGACATCGAGGCGCTCGAACGTTGCCAGCAGGGATACGCCGCCCGCGACGCCGCCCCCTGGACCGACATCTCACGCGGCATGGTGAGGGCCAACCCTCTGACCACCGACGAGTTGCAAATGCGGACCTTCTGGCGCGAATGGGACCGGCGGATGACCGGAACCATCCATCCCTCGGAGGTGGCTGTGTCGCCGCGAGCCGGACGGGTCGCGCTGCCCTACGACGCCCGGGTGCAATCGGCGGGATTTCGATGAGTGCACCCACGGAGCAACCTCGAGCCCACGTCGACCCCGTGCTGCGCCTCGAGGTCGAGGCCTTCCTGCACCTCGAAGCGGAGTTGCTCGACGAGTGGCGCCTGAAGGAATGGCTAGAGCTGTTCACCGTGGACTGCAACTACCACGTTCCGTCCACCGATGTTCCCGACGGAGATCCCGACACCCACCTTTTCTTTGTCCGCGACGACCATTTCCTGCTCGGCCAGCGCGTCGAAGCACTGCTCAACGGCACGGCATGGGCGGAGAGCCCTCGCTCCACCACCCACCGGATGATCGCCAACGTACGACCAGTCGAGTCGCGGCCGGGCACCGTTTCAGTCCAGGCCAATGCACTGGTGCACCGCTCCCGGGCCAACCGCCTCGATTGTTTCCCTGTCCGCTACCGCTACACGCTGATTCGTGGCGGGCCGGACCAATTCAAGATCAGCTACCGACGGGCCACGCTCGCACTTGAGCAACTCCGACCAGCGGGCCGGCTTTCAATCATTCTCTAAGCCCCACACCGAGGAGGCGGCACCTATGGCCGAGGTTCAGCTGTTGGGCATGACCCACTATCCACCGTTCAACGGTAAGGACGAGGCGATGGCCAACCTGCATCGCGTCATGCTGGCGGATCCGGCCGTGCCCACAGACGTCAAAGACCCTCTCAACTGGCCCGCCGCTCAACGCGCCGAATGGGCCACCGACGGCGGCACCGGCGCCGCAGGGCAACACCGCGCCGCGCTCATCGAAGGGTTCGACCGGGTACGGGCCGAGATCGACGCGTTCGCCCCCGACTTCGTGTTGATCTGGGGCGACGACCAGCACGAGAACTTTCGACGCGATCTGATCCCACCGTTCGCGGTGCTCGCCTATGAGGACCTCAAGGTCGAACCGTGGCACCAGGCACGACAGCCGAACTTCTGGGACGAGCCCGCAGACACCTACCGGGTGGTACGGGGCCATCCTGAAGCCGGTCGCTTCCTCGCCACCGCCCTGCTCGAGGCCGGGGTCGACGTCGCCTACGCCTACGAACCGCTGCACCACCAAGGCTTCGCCCATGCCTTTCTCAACACCGTGCTGTTCCTCGACCACCGTCGCCGCGGCTTCGACCTGCCGGTGCTGTGCATGCCGGTGAACTGTTACGGCCGCAAAGTCATCGCGGCGGGCGGTGCGTTCAAACCGTTCGGCACCGCAATGCAGCTGGACCCACCTTCGCCGCCACCGTGGCGACTCATGGATGTCGGGGCGGCGGCGGTGCGGGCATTGCGGGCCAGTCCGTGGCGGGTGTCGGTGGTGGCGTCCTCATCGTGGTCTCATGCCTTCCTCGTGGACCACAACTGGCGGATGCGCCCAGACACGGCCGCGGACCGGGGGCTGTACGACGCGCTCGTGGCTGGCGATTGGGCCCGCTGGGCGGCCATCACCACCGCCGAGATCGAAGCGGCAGGACAGCAAGAAGTCCTGAACTGGTTCGTCCTCGCCGGTGCCGCCCGCGAACTCGGCGCGGTACCGACCTGGAGCAGGTTCGTGGAAACCTGGTGTTTCAATTCCAACAAGGTGTTCGCCGTATGGGAACCGCAATGAGTCCCGCCGCCTCACCCGATCGCCGCCTAGCCGGAAAGGTGGCCCTGGTGACGGGCGCATCGGCCAACATCGGCGGCGCCCTCGCCTTGGGCTTGGCCCAGGCCGGTGCCGCGGTGGCCTGCAACGACCTCATCCCCGCCACGGCGACCGCGAGCACGGCACGCCTGGTGGAGGCGGGGTACGACGCGATGGCGCTGCCCTTCGACGTCACTGACCATGATGCCGCCGCCGCGGCGGTGAATCAGGTCGTTGACCGATGGGGCCATATCGACATTCTGGTGAACAACGCGGTGAAATTCGATCAGGCCGGTGTGCTCGACATGACGGTCGAACGCTTCCGTCGCCAGGTCGACATCATCGTCGGCGGAGCGTTCATCATGACCAAGCTCGTGGCCACCGCCATGATCGAGCAGTCCGGGCGCGGCGCGATCGTCAACATCTTGTCCACTGCCGCCTGGCAGGGCCAGGCCGGCAACGTCGGGTACTCGACCGCCAAGTCGGCCATGATCAACTTCACCCGGTCCGTGGCGATGGAGTTGGCGCCGCACGGCATCCGGGTCAACGCTCTCACCCCGACCGCGACCATCCCCGACGAGCCCGCCCTCGCGGCACGGACCCAGGCCGCGTTCGACTCGCTGGCCAGCGCCGGGCGGATGGACTTCGCGGGGCTGAACCCGTGGGAGCGCCTGCCCACCCCAGCGGACTACGTGGCGCCGCTGGTTTTTCTGTGTTCGGAGGACTCGGCGATGATGACGGGCACCAACCTCACCGTGGACGGTGGGGCGCTGGCCCGCTACTGGCCGCAGATCCCCGCCCGAGGGCCGCGCTGATGAGCCCGGCCATTCCTGTCATCGACATCCATGCCCACCATTTCCCACTCGGCCTGCCCGACCTCGGGTCACGGACCGGCGAGCACCGCTGGCCGACACTCGTCGTGTCTGCGGACCGCCGCAGCGCCGACATCCGCCGCGGTACGGAACTGTTCCGCCGGGTGAGCCCAAGCTGCTTCGACGCCAGCGCCCGCATCGCGGAAATGGACCGGGCCGGGGTGCACCGTCAGGTGATCTCCCCGGTCCCGGTGATGTTGACCGACTGGGCACCAGTCGGCCCCGCGAGCCTGTTCTGCCGGACCGTCAACGACGCGCTGGCCGAGGTCGCGGCCAGCTCCGGTGGGCGGCTGCTGGCCTTTGGTGCGGTGCCCTTGCCTCACATCAAGCAGGCGTTGACCGAACTCGAACGGCTGCGCGACGAGTTGGGCCTAGTCGGGGTGGAGCTGAGCGCGTTCCCCGGTGGCCTCGAGTTCGACGACCCGACACTGGAACCATTCTGGGCGGTATGTGCGGCACAACAAGTGCCGGTGCTGGTACACCCTGCCCACCAGGAACTGAGCATCCGGCGACGAGGCCAGCCTTACGAGTTCGGCATCGGCATGCACACCGACACCGCCCTCGCCGCCGCCGCGCTGGTCTTCGGTGGCGTGTTGGATCGTCATCCTGAGCTGCGGATCGCCCTCTCCCACGGCTGTGGGGCCTTCCCGTGGACCTACCCCCGGCTGCGCTACCAGGCCACCATGACCGAGCCGTCGCGCTCCGCCGCGCTCGACGACGCGGTACGGCGCCTGTGGGCGGACATCTTGGTGTTCGACCCGTTACACCTCGAGGTGCTCGTCGCCCGTTTCGGGGCCGACCACCTGCTCTACGGCACCGACCATCCGTTCTATCCCGACGGATTGCAGGGTCCCATCGACGTACTCAACGCAGCCCGGCGGGCGGGGATTGGTGTCGATGAGCGGGCGCTGGGACTCAATGCCGTGCAGTTCCTGGGGCTGGGCTGATCGTTTCGCGGCGGGTGACGAAGCCGAGCAGCCGGTCTCGCTCGAGTGCGTCGGGGTCGCGTTCGGCCACCGGACCGAACCCGCCGCCTCCCGGGAAAGACACCGTGAGGCGACGATTGCCGGGAACAACGGAAACGCCTTTCGCCTTCACCGCTGTACCGTCATCGAGGAACAAACTTCCGGTGGCCCCGTCCTCGCCACCGTGGCGACCTCGGGCGGGATAGACCACCCGCTCGTAGGTGGCGCTGATGGTGAAATCGCCACCTTGGCGGTTAGCCACCTCGATCAGTTGGCCGTGACCGCCTCGGTAGCGCCCAGCACCGCCTGAATCGGGCCGGAACTCCTTGCGCCAGAACACCAGCGGTGAGATCAATTCGTTGATTTCCACCGGCATGTTGCGCACCCCGCTGGGGAAAGCGGTGGCCGAGAGGCCGTCCTGGTCGGGACGGGCCCCCGCCCCGCCGGAATGAAAGCTCATCATGATGAACCGCTCCGGCGCGGCCGCGGGCGACGCGCCGGGCGGGTTCCACGTCCCGGTGGCCAGCAGGTTCCATAACGACGAGGTGCCCTCGGCGGGCACTCGTTCGGGCACTGCCTGCGCCAAACAGCCGAACACCGCGTCGGGAAGCATCTGGCCCATCACATGGCGTACGTTGACCGCCGCGGGGTGGGGGGCGTTGAGGATGCAACCCTGCGGTGCGCTCACCCGAACCACGCTCAGCGACCCGCTGTTGTTGGGGATGTCCGGGCCCACGATGCAGCGCACCCCGAAAGAGGTGTAGGCCGTCGTGTAGGCCATCGGGACATTGATTCCGAACGGTACCTGCGCACTCGTACCGGTGAAATCGACGTCGATGGCCCCGGCGGCGACGGTCAGGGTGGTCACGATGTCGATGGGCTCGGTCATCCCGTCGACCCGCATGGTGGAGTGCCACGTTCCCTGTGGCAATTCGGCCACCGCGGCCTCCATGGCCGTGCGGGACGCCTCGATGATGTGCTCACCAAGTTCGTCGAGGTCGTCGAGGCCGTATTCGTCCATCATCGACACCAGCCGCTTGGCACCAATGTCGTTGCAGGCGGCGAGGGAATGGATATCGCCGATCACCTGAACCTTGTCGCGGACGTTCGCCTCGATGATGGCCACCACGTTGGGATCGAACACCCCGTCGCGGCCGAAACGCATGATCGGCAGGAACAGGCCCTCGTGGTACACCTCGCGGGAGTCGGTGGAAAAGCCGGTTCCACCAATGTCCACCACGTGGCTGGTGCAGGCAAACAGCGCCACTGCCCGACCTTGGCGAAAGACCGGGGTCACAACCACGATGTCGAAGAGGTGACCGGTACCGCGCCACGGGTCGTTGGTGAGGAAAATGTCGCCTGGAGACATGCCCGCGAGCGGAAACGCTTCAAGGAAATGCAGCACCGACGCCGCCATCGAGTTCACGTGACCTGGCGTGCCGGTGATGGACTGGGCCAGCATCCGGCCCTGCGGGTCGAACACCCCCGCGGACAGGTCGCCCGCTTCCCGGGTGGAGGTACTGAACGCGGCTCGCACCAGTGTCGTCGCCTGTTCCTGCACCACGGATATCAACCGGTTCCACATCAGGTCGCGACGCAGTTCGTCGAGGCCGCCGGAAGTCCTTTCGATGACGGTCATGGGAAACCCCCTGGAGTGAGCGTGACACGAGAGAGCAAAAGATGGCCCCCGGGCCCCCGGCGTACGGTGAAGCCCTCGGGCACGACGGTGGTGGTCTGGTCCTCAATGACCAGCGCCGGACCATCGAGCGGCTGGGGGCCGAGCACGGAGCGCTCCACCACCAGGTGGGGCACGACCGCGCCAGTGCCAGGGTCGAGTACCTCGGCGAAGGCGCGCCGCGCGGGCGGCTGGAGCGCGGGGGCGGTTCCCACCCATGGCTGCGGGGTGAGCACCGTACGCACCGTCAGCAACCAGGTCAACGCCTCCACGCCCAGGCCGGGGATTTCACGGGTGTACATATCCCGGTAGGCGTGCAAGAACCGGCTCGCCAAGGTGTTCCGTATGGCTTGATCATCGGGGCGGACACCTTCTGGGGCGATGAGATCCTCCAGGGGCAGGGCCACGGTTATCTCGTGGCCCTGGCCCCGGTAGCGCATGAACGCTCTCGCGGAAGCCGTGGTCGGCTCGCCGGGTGCCGCCCCCTGCACGACCTCAGTGGCCTCGGCCACCATGGCCCTGAGCAGCGAGCCGAGTTCATCGCCGCGCAGGTCCTCGATGCGGCGATGCCACGTACGGACCGATTCGTGCGCGGCCGGGGCGCGCAGAAAGCCGATGGCGGATCCCACCCCGGCTCCGGACGGGATGACGATGTGATCGATGCCCAGCTTGGTCGCCACCCTCGCCGCGTGTAGCGGTGCCGCACCGCCGAAGGCGATGAGAGTGGAACCGCTGACATCACAGCCCCGCTCGATCCCATGGACCCGGCCCGCGTTGGCCATGTTCTCGTCGACCACCTCGCTCACGCCTACTGCGGCGACCTCCAACGTCAAGCCACCCGGCTCGGCAATGGCCCGGCGCAAGGCCGTCGCGGCGGCGTCGAGGTCCAGCGGAAGCTCACCACCGGCGAAACGCTCGGGCAGTATCCGGCCCAGCAACAGGTCGGCATCGGTGACGGTGGGTTCGGTCCCACCGCGGCCATAGGCGGCCGGCCCGGGTTCGGACCCGGCGCTACGGGGGCCAACGGCGATCCGGCCCAGCGCGTCGCGCCCCGCCACGGAGGAGCCACCGGCCCCGATCTCCACCATGTCGATCACCGGCAGGCGCAGCGGCAGCCCACTGCCAGGAAGAAATCGATACTGGCGACCGACTTCGAACTCGCGGCTGGTGTGCGGCTCACCGTGCTCGACGATGCACAGCTTGGCGGTAGTACCTCCCATGTCGAAGCTGAGCGCCATAGCCACCCCGAGGTCCCGGGCGATCTCCGCCGCGAGCAAAGCGCCCCCGGCCGGACCGCTCTCGATGAGCCGAACGGGGTGACGCACCGCCTCGGCCAGCGTTCCGAGGCCCCCGCCGGACTGCATGAGGTACATCGGGCAGGTCATACCGAGGCCCCGGCGGCGTCCTTCGAGGTCGAGTAGGTACCTTTGCATCAACGGCTGGATGTAGGCGTTGGCACACGCCGTCGAGAACCGCTCGTACTCGCGGATCTCGGGGCACACCTCCGACGAAAGGGTGATCGGGACCTCGGGCCACACCTCCGCCACCAACTCCCGCGCCCGTCGCTCGTGGGCGTCGAAGCGGTAGCTGTGCAAAAACCCGATGGCGATGCTTTGCACGCCGAGGTCACGCAGTTCGAGCGCTGCTTGACGCACGGCATGCTCGTCGAGCGCGAGCAGAACAGTGCCATCCGCGGCCAGACGTTCCGGTATGCCAACCCGCCGATGGCGCGGGACCAGCGGATCGGGGCGTGTCATGGCGAGGTCGTATTGGGCGAAACGGTCTTCATGGGCCATCTCGACCGCGTCCCGTAACCCCGCCGTCGTGAGCAAGGCGGTGTCGGCACCGCGCCGCTCGATCAGGGCATTGGTGGCCAGAGTGGTGCCGTGAACGAACACCGTCACATCAGCGCCACACAGCCCGGCCCCGGCCAACACCTTGGCCGTACCGTCAAGGACCGCCGCCGCCGGCTCGCGTTGTGTGGTCAGCACCTTGGCCGTATGCAGCGTCGAGCCAACCTGGAGGGCGATGTCGGTAAAAGTCCCCCCGATGTCCGCTGCCAACCGCACGTCGTTCATCGTTGCAGCCTAAGGGAACGCCAATCAGCGGAGCCGAACTTGCGTTAGAATCCTCCGGCCGAGTTCACCACGGCACGAGGACGGGGGCCGCGAAACATGGTGCACATCGTCGATGCCGATTCTCATCTCTTCGAGCGGCCTGAGTTGTGGCTGGAGCATGTTGATCCGGCCCAGCGCCACCTCGCTTTCACCATGGATCGAGACGCCAACGGCTGGGACTGGGTCTCCTTTCAGGGACGCAAGATCCTTGAGACGTGGATCCCCACCTGTGGCGAGTTCCGTACCCTCGGCCCGGTGCTCGAGCGTTGCCGTCAGGGACTACCCTGCGAGTTCGACTACGCCCGCGACCTGCCGCAGCACTACTGGGAACCCAAGGCACGGGCCGCGGCGCTTGACGACTTCGGGATCGACGAGTCGCTGCTGTTCCCCCATTGGGGGCTCAATTGGAGCCTCGCCATGCGTGACGAACCGCAAGGCCGCCTGGCCAACGAAGTGGCATGGAACCGGTGGGCGGTGCACGTTCGCGCCGAGGGCGGCGGGCGGCTACACCCAGTCGGACATCTCGAGCTACTCGATCTGGACTGGTTGGAGCAGCAGTTGGCGTTGCTCGCCGCCGCTGGCATCACCACGGGCTGGATCCCGGCCGGGCTCGTCAACGGCTTGGCGCCGAGCCATCCCGACCTCGACCGGGCGTGGTCGATGTTCGAGCATTACGGCGTCAACCCCGTCTTCCATGTCGGTGCCAACCCAATCCGGCCTCTCGCCGATGGCTGGTATGCCGGCCACCACAGCGAGTATCTGCCCTTGCTGGCCTTCCCGTTCCTCGGCCTCGACGTGTTCGTCACCCTGTGCGACCTGGTCCTCAACGGGGTGATGGAACGGCACCCAAAGCTGCGCTTCGGGGTGATGGAAGTCATGACGGACTGGTTCCCCATGTTGCTGCGCCGCCTCGATTCGACCCCATACAGCGAGCTCCAGATCACCGGGCGCTCCTCGATGAAACTCTCGCTCAAGCCCAGTGACTACATCCGCCGTTCGGTGCGTATCTCGGCGTTCTCCTCCGAGCGGCCTGGTGCCACCATCGACGCGGTCGGACCGTTGCTCATGTGGAGCGCCGACTATCCCCACCCCGAGGGAGAGCCGACGCTGGACGTGTATCGGCGCAATGCCGGGCCCATCGCCCCCGAGGCCGCCAACTCCTTCTGGGGCGAGAACGCCTCGTTCATCCTTGGACGCTGACCTGCCGCGAGCGCTCAGCGGGGCGTGAAGCGAGCCCGCGCCTCTTGCGTCAGCGCGGTCTTGTCGATCTTGGCCGTCCCCCCGAGGCGTATCTCGTCGACAAAGTAGACCGCCCGGGGATGGGCGTAGGCAGGTCCGTGCTCGATGGACCAAGCCCGCAACTCCTCCTGGGACAACGATGCGTCCGCAACGCGGACCACGAACGCCACCGGCAACGCCCCCTTCAGCTCGTCCGGTACCGCCACCACCGCCGCCTGGTGGACCGCCGGATGGCGTTCGAGCAACTGCTCGACATCGCCGGGATAGACGTTCTCGCCCCCGCAGACAAACATGTCATCGACCCGGCCGACGAAGAAGTACCAGCCGGCCTCGTCGCGTTGCATCACGTCACCGGTGTGATACCAGCCATCGGTCAGCCGGGCCGCGGTGACCTCGGCGAGGTTGTGATAGCCGTTCATGACGCCTGCACTGCGAATCCAGAACTCGCCCGGGTTGGCATCGAGGCCGGTCTCGGGGTCCACCAGACGCGCCTCCACGGTGGGTAGCGGATAGCCGAGAGCAATCTTGGGGCGCGGCGCCTGCTGCGGATGGGGGCCGAAGCAGGCAATGGACTCCGTCGTGCCGTAGCCGTTGGTTATGGCGGCGTGGGGGAACAACGCGCTGACCTGGTCGAACAACGCCTCCGTCATCGGGGCCGATCCGATCATCAACCGGCGAACGCAGGACAGATCGAGCGAGGCCACCAGCTCGCTCTTGGCCGCCATCAACGCAAACATGGTGGGTACGCCGGTCAGGCTGGTGGCCCGCTGGTCGGCCACGGCTTGGAGGTACTCGGCGGCGTCGAACCGGCCCAGAAGAACGATCTGACCACCAAGGGCGAGGTTCACCTTGGTCTGCACCATGGCGTTCTTGTGGTACATCGGCGCGGACACCAAGATCCGCTCGTCTGCGCTCATGAAGAACCCGCCGCTGGTGTACTGCTCAACCGTGAAGCTTTGGCTGCCATGGGACAGCAGCACGCCCTTGGGACGCCCGGTCGAACCCGAGGTGTACATCTGCACCGCCACCGCCGTGGGATCGAGCAGCACCGCGTCGGCCGGGTCCGCGGCGACAAACTGGGCCCATTGCGGCCCGCCGATGCGTATCGCTGGCCGACCCGGTGGCAGCCGTTCGAGGTTCGCCTCATCGACGAAGATCAGCGCCACATCAGCGTCGTTGACGATGTAACTCAGCCCGTGCACGGACAGCTTGGTGTTCAACGGCACGGTGACCGCACCAATGCGGCAGATGCCGAAATACAACGCCGCGTAGTCGACAGAGTTGTCCGCCAGGATGGCCACGCGGTCGCCGATCCCAATTCCGAGCGCGGCCAGGCCACCGGCCAGTCGGGCGCACCGCACGGCGAAATGGTCGTACGTAACCGGTACCGCGTCGCCACCTGACACGTCGATGAACGCCACCTTGTCCGCGCCTATGTGGGGCTCGAAGATCGTGGCCAGATTCAGTCCGGGACCGGCCGCGGCGGTCATGGCGCCAAGACGATCTTGCCGAAAAACGCCCGATCCTCCAGCAAGCGCATGGCCTCAGCGCCCTGCTCAAGGGGCAACACCTTGTCGATGGCGGGAACCAGGCGGCCGGTGTTCACCAGGTCGAGCAACGCCAGAAGGTCGGCGCGCTTCCAGCCATTGGAACCGCGGATATCCATCTCTGCGGTCCAGATGAAGCGAATGTCGGTGGGCGGATCGAACCCTGCGGTGGCGCCGCAGGTGAGCAGGCGGCCGCCAAGCTTGACGCAGCGCAGCGAGCGGGCCCAGGTGTCCCCTCCGGTGAAGTTGACCACCACGTCGTAGCCACCACCGGTGAACAGCGTGCCGGTTGTGCGGCGGGTATGAGCGACGAAGTCCTCCGTGGCGTAGTTGACCGTCGCGTCCGCACCCAGCGCCGTCAGTCGGGCGCATTTCTCATCCGAGCCGGCGGCGGCCACCACGGTGGCGCCGAGCATCTTGGCCAGCAACAAGGCACCGGTACCAACGCCTCCGGACGCACCGAGGATCAGTACCCGCTCACCCGCCTGGAGAGCACCCCGGGTGATCATCATCCGGTATGCCGTGCCGTAGGCCACCGGCAGGCATGATGCCTGCGCCGCGGTGACCCCCTCGGGCAGAGCGATCAACTGGCTCTGGTCGACGATGACGTACTCGGCGTAGGCCCCCCACCGGGTGTCGCCGATCATCCAAAACCGGCCCGTGGCCTCGTCGGTGAGCACCGGATCGACCAGCACCGCGTCGCCGGGATTCCAGCCCGTCACGCCTTCGCCGAGCACATCGACGCGGCCCGCCGCGTCACAGCCGGGAACCATCGGCAAGGGCACCTTGATGCCGGGCATGCCGCGGCGGGTGAACACATCGTGGTAGTTGAGCGAGCACGCCTCGACGCGCACCCGCACCTCGCCAGGGCCGGGCAAAGGGTCCTCGAGGTCGCCGTAGCGCAGCACCTCGTTACCTCCGTGTTCGGCGAACCACACCGCTTTCATGGCGCTCTCCCATTTTCCGTGTCGTTATCGGGCCGTGTCGCTGTTCTCGTCACCGCGTCATGGCGCAGCGGTGCTCCACGTGCCGCGACCGACCGCCACCAAGCGTCCCTCGCCGTCGTGCAGGTCGATGTCGCACACCGCGGTCGTACGCCCGGCCCGCCGCACCACGGCCGTTGCCACCAGGTCAGAGTCCACCGCCGGGCGCAGGTAGTCGATGCGCAGGTTCATGGTCGGCACGCCGTGGCCAACCATCGCCGCCACCGCGAACGTGCCCGCGGTATCGATCACCGAGGCGATGGGACCGCCGTGCACCTGTTTGCCCTCGTCGTGGCGGGTGAGGGTCCCGCTGAAGGGCAGTCGTAACACGAAACGGCCATGTTCGGCATCGACCTCCTCCACCACCAGCCGGACCAAACGATGGTAAGGGGCCTCGTCGATTTGGGCCTGAAGGGCGGCGATGTCGGCGACAGGTCCGGGGCTCGTCATGGGCCGAATTGTGCCAGAGTTGCCCGACCGCCCGCTCAGCCTGGACGCGGGTGCGGCCGCCCTCGGGGGGTACGGTCCGAATATGCGCAACGTGCTGGTGACCGGAGCGGGCAGCGGGATCGGGCGGGCCACCGCGGAGGCCTTCGTCGCCGCGGGCGATGCCGTCGTGGCGGCCATGCGCGACCCGGTACGGTCCGGACCGGTGCCTGGGGCTCGAACTCTGACCCTCGACGTCAGCGATGACTCGTCGGTCAGCGTGGCCCTCGCCGGACTGGCGCCATTCGATGTGGTGGTGAACAACGCCGGCATTTCGCGGTCTGGCCCGGTGGAGACCATCGACCTCGACGACGCTCGCGCTCAGTTCGAGACGAACTATTGGGGCGCGGTGCGGGTCATTCGAGCGGTGCTGGCGCCGATGCGGGAGCGAGGCTCCGGGCTCATCGTCAACGTGTCCACCGTCGGTGGCCGTACTCCAGCGAGGGGCTACCACGCCTTCTACCAGGGTTCAAAGCACGCGCTTCGGGCCATGAGCGAGGCTCTGCGGTGGGAACTGGCCCCCTTCGGGGTGCGTGTCGCGCTGATCGAACCGGGCTTTGTCGCCACCAACATCTTCGACCGGGGCGGCTACCGCGACGCCCCCGCCGCATCGCCCTACGCCGCGGACGAGGCCTGGGTCCGGCAGTTCTTCCTTGCGGGCGCGGCCGCGCACGCCATCGCCCCCCAACAGGTGGCGGCGCAGATCCTGACCATCGCCGCCCAGGACCAGCCGCGGCTGCACCACCCGGTAGGTGCCGACGCGGAGGCCGGAGTCGCGGCCGCCCGTTCGCTGGAGTTCGAGGCGTGGTACGAGAGCGCGCTGGCCCGGGTGGAGGCCCTCGCCGGGCCGCGACCGCAGCCGGATACCACCCGAGAGTGACCGAGCGGCGGGCGTCGCACCCCGGCGGATCTAGGCGCTGGGCGAGCGGCGACGAGTCCGCACCGAGGAGATGGCCATAGCCACCGCACCCGCGCACAGGCCCCAGAACGGCGAGCCGATCCCTAACAAGGTGACCCCGGACAGCGTGACCACAAAGGTCAGAATCGCCGGTTCCCGGTTTGAGGTGTCCGCGGTGGCCACCACCAGGCTGTTGCCGATGGTCGGCAGCAAGGCGAGCGCCGCGACGATATGCACCAGTTCAGTGGGAAAGGCCCGCAGGGCAGCAGTAATTGAGGTCCCGAAGAGGCCGGCGATGAGGTATAAGCCGCCGTTGGCCAGCGACGCGGTGTAGCGGCGCGAGGCATCCTCGTGGGCCGCGGGCTCCATGCAGATCGCCGCGGTGACCGCCGAAAGGTTGAACGAGTAACCCCCGAAGGGGGCCAACAACACGGTGGCGACCCCGGTACTGCCGATCACCTTGGACACCGGGATGCGGTAGTCGGTGGACCGGATCACCGCCACGCCCGGCAGGTTCTGGCCCGCCATGGTCACGATGAAGACCGGTAGAGCGATGCCCATCATCGCTGAGAACGCAAAGGTCGGTGCGGTGAACACCGGACGGGCCAGCGCCCATTGCAGCATGTCCGTCTGCAGGGAGTGGGCCAACATCGACATCGCCACCCCCACCACCAGCACCCCGATGACCGCATAACGGGGCTGGAACCTGCGCAAGGCGAGATACACCAGTGTCGTAACCACCACCAGCCCCGGGGAGGTCTTGGCGTCCGCAAACCCGCTCACCACGAAGCGGGCCAGAACCCCCGCCAGCAACGCCCCGACCAGGGGCAAGGGGATGCGGTTCATGACCTGTTCGAACAGGCCGGAATAGCCCACGATGGCGGCCAAGACGCCGCCGATCATGAACGCCCCAATCGCCTGGGCCAGCGTGAAGGCGCCCGGCGGCAGGGTGGCCAGAACGGCTGCACCGGGGGCGGAGAAGGCAATCATCACCGGCGCCCGGTAACGCAACGAGGACACGATGATCAGCCCCGCCATGCCCACGCACAGAGCCCAGACCCACGACGTGATCTCGGCGTCGTTCGCACCAAGGTTCCTCGCCGCCTCGAAGACCAACGTGATGCCGCTGGTCAACCCGACCATGCAGGCGATGAAACCAGCGGTGAGCGTCGAGGGCGAGAAATCACGCAGGATCGGCACGGCGGGATACTACGAGGCGACGCCCGCCGCCCCGCCCACCCGACCCAGCCCGCGGAGCATATCGACGCCGCGGCGAGGAAGGCCTCGCGAGAGGTGGCTTGGGCGCTGGACTGCTCCGTAGGCTGACGTCGAGCGCTGCGTCGCCGTGACCCACAGGAGTGCCCGATGTCGATGACGATCCCGGAACCCGATGCCCACAATGTGTGGCGGACCCAGTCACCCGGTCACGACGGCTGGGAGCGTTCCGCCCGGCCCGACGCGGCGGACAAGTACTTCATGTTCTCCGCCGACGGTCACGTCCAGGAACCGCGGCGCATCTTCAAAGACCGCCTGGCCGAGCAGTACCACGATCGGCTGCCCAGCGTGGTCACCAAGCGCAGCGGCGAACAGGTCCAGCAGACCGAGGGTTTCCGGCCCACAAAGCTCAATTGGGTTGAACCGTTGCAAGGCCACGAGAAGTTTCGCTACGAGTCGGGTCGTCAGCCCGCCAACCGCGGCGCCGAACTCGCTCTGGACGGTGTCGATGGCGAGATCCTCTTCCCCAACGTCGGATTGGCCATGTGGGCCACCACTGACCCGGCGTTCTCGCATCTGATGTGCAAGGCCTGGAATGAGTGGGCGTGGGAGAACTACGGGCCCTACAACGACCGCCTCGTCCCGATGGCCTGCGTCGCACCCGCCGCGCTCCCCGAAACCATCGCCGAAATCCAACGCTGCGCCGCCCTCGGCTTCAAAGGCCTCTG
>CAMDQT010000024.1 GCA_945906305.1 Ferrithrix thermotolerans DSM 19514
AGGCAGTGGTCGACATCCTGCGCTGCGGGATCTGCGGCAGCGACGTTCACGCCTGGGTCGAAGGCTGGCCCTATGCCCCCGGCACTTGTGGTCACGAGTGGGTCGGGGTGGTCAGCCAACTCGGGAGCGGCGTCACCAACGTCGCCGAGGGAGACCGGGTGGCCGGTGCGGTCTCACCCGGATGCGGGCGGTGCGAGGAATGTCGCGCCGGCTTGCCGGCCTACTGTGCGTTCGCCCGCGCCACCTACGGTGGCCGATTGGCCCCGCGCAACGGAGGCTTCGCGCGCGCCATGGCCGTACACGCCACCCGCTTGTGCCCGGTCCCCGCGTCACTGAGCGACGATGACGCCGCCCTGATCGAACCAGCTACCGTGGCCCTGCACGGCGTAAATCGCAGTCGCCTCCGGGTGGGCGACGTGACCTGCGTGGTTGGCTGCGGACCGATCGGGCTGCTCACTTTGCAATGTGCACGCATCGCCGGAGCCGGTCATGTCATCGCCGTCGAGCCCGATGCCGGGCGGCGGGCCCGGGCCCTAGACGTGGGCGCCGACGCCGCCATCGCCCCTGGGGCAGAGTTGCGCGACTACCTCAACGAGCTCACCGGTGGTCGCCGGGCCGACATCGCCTTCGACTGTGCCGGAGTGCCCACCACCCTTCAGCAATCGGTGGACATGGTGCGACGGGGCGGCTCGGTGTGCATGATCGGTGTGAGCGGCGAGCTGGCCACCATCGCCCCGATGCGCTGGATCGGCAAAGAGGTCAGCGTAGACACCGCCATGCTGTTCACCCTCGACGAGATGCGAACTGTGGGTGGGCTGATCGCCGACGGCCGACTGTCGGTGCGCCAACTACACGACGCCACAATCGGCCTCGACGATCTCGGCCGTACCATCGAGGACCTCGCCCACCGTCGGGTCGACGCGGTGAAGATCCTCGTGGACCCCTCCGGCGGCTGACCGGCTCGACGCCGCGACGACGCGAACGCTCCAAGGGCTTTCACGCCCCGATCCGCTCAGCGATACAGCCAGCGCAGGCCGCGGCTCACCGCGGCGGGAATGGTGGAGTGATGCACTTCGCCCTCGAGTTCCACAAAGGTGGAGTCGAAATCGTCGCCGTGCCGAGCCGCCAGTTGGGTTGCCATACGCCGGGTGTTGGCCACCATCGGGATCTCACCCACCCGTTCCTCGTCACTGCCCACCGAGAGGAACACCCGACCTTTCAGCGCTGGACCCTCGATCCGGTTGCGTTCCTCGAAGTCGAAGATGACCCGCTCGTCCCACCACGATGACGGACTCGCGAGCAGCCAACGATCGAACGCATCCGGCCGGGTGAACAGGGTGAACAGTCCGAAAAGACCCGACAACGAATGGCCGATGAACGTCCGCTGGGCCGGATCGATACGGTAGGTCGCCTGGAGTTCGGGAAGGGCGCTGTCCAACAGCCACGACTGGAAGTCCGGTCCACCGCCAGCCGGCACCCCCGCCGGAATGGTGCGCGCCAGCGCGGCGGGGATGGCGGCCACCGTGGGGGTGTAGGTCCCAGCCCGCTGGCGAACCACCTCCCGAATACTCGACGTGCTCCAGCCCACGCCGACGACAATCACCCGGGGTAGGAACCGAGCCAGGCCCAGATTGAGCGACGCATCACAGACCGTGCCGAAGGTCCACTGCGCGTCGAGACAGACCAGAACCGGATAAGGCTCAGCCCGCTCGCCGTACCCCTCCGGAAGCGCCACGTGCAGGGCTCGCCCGCTGTCATGGTGATGGTGCACTTCTCGCTGCCAAATCATGGTTGCACCCTCACGTCATGGTCCCCTACCGCGCTCGCCACCGAGCCGCTGACGCCGGTGCCCGACGCGACCCGGAGCGGCCCACTCCGCCCGTGCGGACCGAGCGCGTTGCTCACCGTAGTGCTCGAGGGACGGGCTGCACCCGCACCCGCCACCCCAGGGCCGGGAGCCACCAGAGCCGCCGATCAGGCGGTACCGGAACCGGGCGCACCGCCCGCCACCTCGAAGCTCCACAGCTCGGCCCCGGTGGACACCGGGCCGCCCTGAGGGGCCGGGGCAGTGGCCCCTCGATGGCCGTGGGCGAAGGCCGCCGAGGTGGTCCAAGCCGTGAACGCGGCCTCGTCGCACCAACGCGTGACCACCAGCCACACGTTGCGACCGTCGGTGGGGCGCAACAACTCGAACCCCTCGAATCCCTCCTGGCCTTCGACGGCGCCCACGCGAGCGGCGAAACGCCGGGCGAGTTCCTCGCCCGCGCCTTCGGGAACGGTGATGGCGTTGATCTTGATCGTTGTCACCACCCCATGTTGACCGGTCCACGATTAGCGCGGCGAGTTCCCAGGCTCCGAGCGGCCCGATGGCGTCACGGGCCAGGCCCAAGACCTCGGCCTCGCCGGTAACCTCCGCCTATGCGTCGTGGCCAGACCCTGCTGTTGATCGGGTTGGCCACGCTGGTTTTGAGCGGCTGTTTCCGCTACCAAAGCGCGATCTCGGTCGACGAGGACGGCTCCGGTCGAGCCCAAGAGGTGTTGCTGTTCGACCGTAGCGCTCTGGGCTCGCTGTTCGAATCCGACTCCCAAATCGACCAGCACCTACCCCGCGCCGCGGACTTCGATCTGCCGGCTTGGGCCCACCTGCGTGACTACCGCGAAGGCCCCTTTCAGGGGGTAGTCACCGACATCGTGTTCGATAGCCCGGAGCAACTCAATGACCGGCTGAACGCGTTGCATCTGACGCTGGTCCGCTCCGTGGGCGGCCAAGCCACCACCGAGGTGGACCTGCAGCGAGTCAGGGACGGCTGGACCTTCTCGATGCAGACCACCAAGATCGCTGAGCTGCCGCACCTACCGGGCCTGCAAGGCCCGACGAACCCCCTGCTCGGCCAGCTCTACCACGGGGCGCAGCTGGTCCTCTCCGTGCGTCTTCCAGGCCGCGTCGTGCAGCACAACGCCGATGAGTTGGTGCACGACCAGTTCGTGTGGCGGCTATCGGCCCAATCGGTGCAAACACAAGCATTCGCCCGCACGGCAACCAGCGGTGCCTTGTCCAACTCCGTAACGACGAGTCGCCCCTGGCAGCTCGCCACTGCCGCCGCGAGCGCAGGAGGCCTCGCCGTGTTCTGCGCCGTCGCCCTCAGCCAGCGGCGCAGCCGCGCCGAGCCACCAACCGTCTCGCCGCACGGCGAACACCGAATCGGTGACCGACACCCCGAAGACCCCGGACCCCCATCGCGGTGGCCCTACCAACCTCCCGCGCAACCCCCGGGGTTGCCCCCGCGTCACGCTGACCAACCCCCAAGTCGCTGAGCACCACGGTCGGGGGACCGAGACGGCGAGGCTGAGTTCAGCCCAGCCTGGCCCGCACGATGGCGGCGACCTCGTCGGCAGCGTCCCAATCGGTCAGATGACCGGCTCCGGCAATGCGATGGCGGCCCACAACGCAGGGCAGCAGGGCGGCGAAACGCTCGTCGTAGGACGGCGGTATCAGCTTGTCCTGCTCACCCCACACCAAGGTGACCGGACAGCGCACGAGATGGGCTCGTAGATCAAGACCATGTTCGGGGATAGGCCACACCAACGACGCGGTCGAGGTCCGGGTGAGGTAGCGAGACACCCCGTCCTCAATCCTCGCCGCCGAATCGGTCACGGTCGGGTTGTCCTCGAAGATGGCGGCGGTGGAGGCGCGATTCGGGCTGAGGATGAGACGCTGTTCAGACAGCGTCGTAGCAAAGGCATCCGCGACGGGCTCATTCCCATCCCAAAGACCCAGGGGAGCCAAAAGGACCAGTTGGGCAAAGGCCTCGGGCCGCACCGCAACCAGCTCCATCGCCAACATGGCCCCCACGGAGGAGGCCACCAACGGCAACCCGGTCAAACCCACCAGATCGGCGATTTCGGACAGGGCCACCACCCAATCGGACTGGACGCGCAAGTCCTCGCAGTAGGTGCTGCCACTGAAGCCGGGCAATGCCACCGCGAGAACCGTATGGTCCTTGGCCAACTCGGCCATGAGCGGTGCCAGACCATTGGCCGGCAGACCGACCATGCCGTGCAGGTAGCCAATGCGCGGGCCTTGGCCCGCCTCGACCACGGTGACGGACCCACCGCGGAAGGGCACCGAGCGACGGGTGAGAGACACCTCGACCGACGCGTCCGCCGCGGCGCTCATCGTGCTGGCTCCACTCGCTGAGCGCTGGGCAACGGGTGCGGCCACCAGTGGTCCTCCCAGTCGTTTTCGAACAACGGCTGGACTTCGGGCAGCACCTTTCGGGCCAGCATCTCGGTGTTGTAGCGAACCAGTTCCTTGTCCATGTTGCCGAAGTGGGCCAGCGTCAGCAGATGGCCCACGTTCATCGACGTCCCGACCTCAGTCAGCTTCGAGATCACCTGGTCGGGCGAGCCGAGTACCACGTAGCCCTTCTCCACCATGGTCTCGAAGGACATCATCTGCGAGGCCGAGCTCGACTTGGGCATCGTCGGCTTGTCGTTGTCCTTGGCGGCAGCCTTGGCCTCGGCGCGGGCGGTGGCCTCGCGGGCGGCTCGTTCAACCATGCCCTCCACGCCGGCCCGCACCGTGTTGGGGGTCTTGTACCCGGGCGGATCGGCGAATCCGGCGTAGACGTGAAGGCACGAGTTGAAGAAATACTCGGCCGGCTCGCGGTACAGCTCGAACGCTTCCTTCTCCGAGTCCGCCACGGCGACGAACTGGGCAAAGGCCCCCTGGAAGGGGTTCAGCGGCTTGCCGCGCTCCACCATCTTGTCCCAGAAGCCCCGCATGGTCGCCAAACCGGCCTTGTACCCGAAATAGCTCAGATAGCAGTACACCAAGTCGTTGGCAGCGCAATAGTCCCAGGTGTCGACCGAGCCACCGCCAGGAATCCAGATCGGCGGATGCGGCTTCTGCACCGGCCGGGGCCACACATTGACGTAACGCAGCTTGTTGTAGCGACCGTTGAAGGAGAACACCTCGTCGCTGGTCCAGGCCTGGCGAATCAGGTCCATGCCCTCGTGGTAGCGCTCACGCAACGTGGCCGGATTCGTGCCATAGGCGAACACGGTGTCCATCGGCGAACCCACCGGGAACCCGGCCACCAACCGGCCACCAGAGATGCCATCGAGCATGGCCATTTCTTCCGCGACGCGAATCGGTGGGTTGTACAACGCCACCGAATCGCCGAGCACCACGATGGCGGCGTCGCTTGTGCTGCGCGCCAGGGTGGCCGCAATGATGTTCGGGCTGGGCATCAGGCCGTACGCGTTGGAGTGATGCTCGTTGATGCCTACCCCGTCAAAACCGACGCTGGCCGCATACTCAAGCTGGTCGATGTATTCGTTGTACACCCGGTGCCCGACCGCAGGGTCGAACAACGACGGGTCGATATCGACCCACACCGAGCGATAGCGGTCAGGAAAATCCTTCGGCAGGTCCGGGTAGGGCATCAGGTGGAACCAGACGAACTTCACATGGCCTCCGCTCACCCCAGGTCGGGACTGACGCCGGGAGTGTAGGACGACAGACCCCCTAGGGCAACGAGAGTTGGCTCCGCCACGGTCGTGGCCAACAGCGCGCATTACCCTGCGCTGCCGTGCCCAACCCGACCGGCCAGATCAACCAAGCGTGGCGGGATCGCGCCATCAGGGCGGCCGTGCGGCTGCTGCAGACCGAGGCCATCGCGGCATGCACCACGACGGCCATCGCCGAGACCGCTGCACTCACCCCCGGCCAGCTGAGCGAAGCCTTCGCCGACCCGGAGGAGATCATCGAACTCGCCTTGCGCTGCTTCGCCGAACAGTTCCTCGATGAGGTCTCCGATGGCGCAGCCCGGGCGTCAGACCCGCTGGCCGCGCTATGGGCGGCGAGCGAAACCTACCTGCGTCTCGCGCTGAGCCATCGGAGTCGGTTGCCGATCTGCGGCTTCGCCGAACCAACGCGTCCCGGCCGGGAGGGGCGAGAAAACCCCGCTCTAGAGGTGCACGTACGCGCCGAGGCGTTCTTCAGCAACCTCATGACGGCCACGGGCGTGCCACGAGGAGCGGCCCTCGGTGCGGCGTGGATTGCCGCCCTCGATGGTTTCGTGACCCGCTACGACGCGGCCCCGCGGCCCATCGCGACGATGTTGGAAACCTTGTCCGCGGCCTTCGCGCTGCCCTTTGCCACGGTCGTCGGCTGAGCGGATCAGGGCGCGCTGCTACGGTGCAGCCTGTGATGGATCTGCGTCTCCAGGCAACAAACGTCGTGGTCACTGGTGCTGGCCAAGGCCTCGGTCGGGCGATCGGCATCGGTTTCGCCGAGCAGGGCGCCAGGGTCGCATTCGGCTACCACCGCTCGGGCGAAGGAGCCGAAGCGGCCGCCGCCGAGGCCCGCTCACTCGGGGTTGCGGCCATTGCCGTGGCGCTCGACGTGCGCGCTGACACCGCGGTCGCCGAAGGCCTCCGGCGGATCACCGATGAACTCGGACCCATCGGCGTGCTGGTCAACAACGCCGCGATGACTGGCCGGGGGGCATTCACGGACACCAGCAGTGCCGACTGGGACGCCCAGGTTGCGGTCACCGTGACTGGTACCTTGCGCATTACCCATGCGGTGACCCGCCACATGATTGAAGTCGGGAACGGCGGGGCGCTGGTCAACCTCATGGGAGATTCCGGCCGGGTCGGCGAGTCCGGCTTGTTGGTCACCGCCACGACCCGGGCCAGCACCGTGGGCTTGACGAAATCGTTGGCCAAAGAACTGGCCCGCCACCGCATTCGCGCCAACGCCGTGTCGATGGGCCTGGTACGCACGGAGAACTTCGCCGAGCACGCTGGCAGCCCCGAGGATGCCGAGCGAATGGCGCGTATCGTCGCCCAGTACCCGCTTCGCCGGCTGGGTCGCCCCGAGGACGTAGTACCCACCATCCTGTTGCTCGCCTCGCCGTTGTCGGGGTGGACCACCGGGCAGATCCTGTCGGTCAACGGCGGCTACGCCATGCCCTGAGCGGGCCTTCCCCCATGTCGATCCATACCATCAAGTATCCAGCAACCGAAGGCCAGTACCCGAGACCCGCGAGTTCTGACGCGCCGCCCTCGGTCTGGCTGCTAACCATCGACCGGCCGGATCGCCGCAACGCCCTCGATGTGGCCCATTGCGACGAATTACGCCGCGCGATCGAGGCTGCCGTGGCGGGCGGTGCCCGCTGTTTGGTGCTCACCGGTACGGGAAGCGCTTTCTGCTCTGGGGCCGACCTCGGCGGCGTGTACGGCGATGCCTTCCGCGAGTCGCTTTACGGCATGCTCGGAGCCCTGGCCTCCGCCCCGATTCCCACCATCGCCGCGGTCAACGGTCCAGCCATTGGTGCTGGCACGCAGCTGGCCATCGCCGCCGATCTGCGCATCTGCGCCTCCACCGCTCGTTTCGGGGTGCCCACCGCCAAGCTGGGCCTGGCGGTGGATTTCTGGACCGTGCGACGGCTGTCGCTCCTCGCCGGTGGGGGCGCCACCCGCGCGCTGTTGCTGGCGTGCGAGGAACTCGACATCGACGCGGCCGAACGCGCCGGTCTGGTTCAGCGGCGGGGCGAGCTGACCGATGCCCTCGAATGGGCCCGCTACTTGGCCGGCCTGGCCCCGCTGACCCATGCGTACAACAAGCTCGCCTTGGAGGCAGCGTTCGAGTCCGACGTCGCCGGGCTGGCCACAGTGGCCGCTTTCGAGGCGTGCTGGGCGAGCGAGGACTTCGCCGAGGGACGCGCCGCGAGTGCCGAACGGCGACCACCCAATTTCACGGGTCGATGAAACCGGCCCCGTTTCGTTACGAGCGCCCATCGTCGCTCCAGGATGCTCTTGCCCTGTTGGCTGAACAGGGCGTCGAGACCAAGGCCCTAGCCGGGGGCCAAAGCCTTGTTCCGCTGATGAATCTCCGCCTTGCTCGGCCCGACGTGATCGTGGACCTCAACCAGATCTCCGAGCTGAGCGGTGTCGAGCGGGCCGGTGACCAGGTGCGCCTCGGAGCCCTCATCCGCCATGAGATGACGATGTCGGACCCAACGGTACGCCAGCTGTTACCACTGCTGGCCCATGCGGCAGCTCACATCGGACACCGAGCCATCCGTACCCGCGGCACGCTCGGGGGCAGCCTCGCCCATGCCGATCCGTCGGCCGAACTCGCCGTCGCCTCGCTCGCCCTTGGTGCCGAGGTCGAGGTGGCCTCGACCCGCGGCGTGCGGCTGGTACCGATCGGCGAGCTGTTCGACGGGCCGCTGTCCACCACACTCGCCGAGGATGAGCTGATCGTCGCCGTCCGCTACCGCGTCGATCAGGGACGCCGCCCATTCGGCTTCGCAGAGCTCGCCCGCCGCCAAGGCGACTTCGCTTTGACGATCGCCGCGGTGACGGTCGCCGTCGATGAGGACGGCGGTTGCCGAGCCGCTACCGTCGCCCTCGGTGGGGTCGGGGGCAGCCCCCGGCTCATCGGTCCCGCAGCTAGGGCGCTCATCGGTACCCGGCTCGAACCTACGGCCATCGACCTCGCGGTCGCAGCCGTCGAGCACACCATCCGTCCCGTTGCCGACCTACATGGCACACTCGCCTACCGGATGGCCATGGCCGCGCTGCTCACCCGTCAAGCCATCGCCATGGCCGGGGGCGCTCGCTGATCGAGTGATCAGGCTGATCGAGCGACCACTACGCTCATCGCCGTGAGCGATCCGGCCCCCACCACCTGGCCCCTGCACTGCACCGTCAACGGCCGCCCCCGTACGCTCGTTGTCTCGGTACGAAAGCTCGCCGTCGACGTGCTGCGCGAGGACTTCGGGCTGCGAGGCACCCATGCCGGCTGTGAACATGGCGTGTGTGGTGCCTGCACCGTGCTGCTCGATGACGCACCGGTGCGCTCATGCCTGCTGTTCGCCCCCCAGCTCGAAGGTTGTGACGTGCGCACCGTGGAGGACCTCGCCGGGCCAGGCGAGGTGTTACATCCATTGCAGGAGAGCTTCAGCGCACATCACGGCCTGCAATGCGGGTTCTGCACCCCGGCCATGCTGCTGACCGCCCTCGACCTGCTGCGTAGCAACCCAACGCCCACCCGGGACGAGGTTCGCGAGGCACTTTCGGCCAACCTGTGTCGCTGTACCGGCTACCAGCAGATCGTCGACGCGGTGATGGACAGCTCTCGGGGGGGCGAGTTCGACTGCACATGATCGTGCGCGCTGCGTAGGGTGCGGGCCATGCACATCGGAGCAGTCCTCCCCCACAACGAGATCGGGACCGACCCGGGAGCCATCAAGGCCTACCTGCAAGGGGTGGAGGAAATGGGCATGACCCACCTCCTGATTTATGACCACGTGATGGGTGCCGACCCGAACCGTCCCGGCGGCTACAAGGGGGCCTACGACAAAGACACCGCCTTTCACGAGCCCTTCGCCTTCTTCGGTTTCGCGGCCGCGGTCACCTCCACCATCGAGCTAGTCACCACCGTGCTCATCCTGCCCCAACGACAGACCGTGCTCGTGGCCAAACAGGCGGCGGAGATCGCCCTGCTGTCCAACAACCGGCTGCGTTTGGGCGTCGGTACCGGCTGGAACAAGATCGAGTACCAGGCCCTCAACGAGGAGTTCACCAATCGGGGTCGGCGCCAAGAGGAGCAGATCGAAGTGATGCGGATGCTGTGGGCCAACGACGCCTTCAGCTACGAGGGGAGCTACCACAGCATCGATCGGGCGAGCATCAACCCCCGCCCCACGCAGCCTGTGCCGATCTGGTTCGGCGGTTCGGCCCCGGTGCTGCTGGACCGCTGCGCCCGTCTGGGCGACGGCTGGATGCCGCTCGGCGGCGCCAACGACAAATCCAAGGCCCTGCTCGACGAGATCAAAGCCAAACGAGAGTCTTACGGCCGCTCCATGGACGGCTTCGGGGTTCAATCCCAAGCCCAGTGGGCTGGTGGTAGCCCCGAGCGTTGGAAGTCCCACTTCGACAAATGGGAAGAGATCGGCGCCACCCATATGGCCATCGCCACCCACAACGGCGGCCCGACCGACGTCGAGGGCCATCTGGCCCGAATCGCGCAATACGTGGCGGCAGTTCGCGGCTAAGGCACCAGAGCCACCGAGCGAAAGCCGCGCCGCGAAAGCGGCGCGGCTTGCTCACCCGATCAGCTATGCATGCCGCCGTCCACGACGAACTCTTGGCCGGTGCAGTAGCTCGCCTCGTCCGAGAGCAGGAACAGCACCAGCGAAGCAACCTCATCGGGACTAGCCGCCCGGCCCAGCGGAATACCCTTGAGCATTCTCGGCTTGTCGAAATCCTTGGTCATCTCGGTGTCGATCATGCCCGGATGCACCGAGTTGACCCGAACCCCTTTCGAGCCAAGTTCCTTCGCCGCGACCTTGGTCATGCCGCGCACCGCGAACTTCGATGCCGTGTAAGCCATGGAACCAAAGACCCCTTCGAGCCCGGCCACCGACGAGATGTTGACGATGGAACCACCGTTCTGCGCCGTCATCTGCGCCACTACCGCCCGCATCCCCAGGAACACCCCGGTCTGGTTGACCGCGATGACCCGGTTCCAATCGGCCAACTGGTAGTTCGACAAGCGGGAGGCGTGCAGTATCCCGGCATTGTTCACCAAGCCGTCGAGATGACCGTGGCCACCGACGATTGCTTTGACCACCGCCGCCCACTGCTCCTCAGAGGTGACATCGAGGTGGTGATAGTCCGCCCCGATTTCTCCCGCGGCACGCTCACCCTCCTCGTCGAGGACGTCGGCCAAGACCACCGTGGCTCCCTCAGCGAGTGCCATACGCCCTTCGGCGAGGCCTTGGCCCCGCGCCCCACCGGTGATCAGTACAACCTTGTTCTCGAGCTTTCCCATGTCACGATGCGTAGCACCTTCGACGAGACGGCGCTCAGAACTCGGGCATCACCGATTCGGGCTGAGCGCAACGAGCGACAAGGTCGGCCACGGCCGCGCCGAGCAGCATCGGATCCCAGCGATCGTCCTGCTGCACGAAGGGACCACGGTGGAAACCTTCGATCATCCCTATCCGCCCGCCCATGACCTCGAACACCCTGCCGGTGATTCCCGCCGACTCGGTGCTGCCCAGCCAGGTCACCAGCGGGGCGACGTTCTCCGGATCGGTCCAGTGATAGAGGTCCTTGTCGCGATCCACGCCGAGGCCCAACGGTTCAGTCATCCGGGTGCGGGCGGCGGGGGCGATGGCGTTGCAGGTCACGCCGTAACGGACGAGTTCTTTGGCCGCAACCAGAGTGAAACCGACGATTCCCGCTTTCGCCGCGGCGTAATTGGCCTGGCCGGGGTTGCCGAACAAGCCCGACCCCGAGCTCGTAGAAATGATCCGACCATCTACCTTCTCGCCGGCCTTGGTCTGATCGCGCCAGTACTGGGCGGCGACGTGGCTCGGTGCGTACGTACCTTTGAGATGGACCCGAATTACGGCATCCCACTCGTCCTCAGTCATATTGGCCAACACCCGGTCACGCAACGTCCCGGCGTTGTTGACCAACACGTCGAGCCGCCCGAAATGATCGATAGCGGTCTGGATCAGGTTGCGGGCCCCGGTGGTATCCGCGACGTCATCGGTGTTGGCGATCGCCTCGGCACCCATCGCCCGTAGCTGCGCCGCAACCTCCGACGCCGGCTCGTCGGCGGCACCGGAACCATCTACCCCACCGCCGAGGTCGTTGACCACGACCTTGGCGCCCTGAGAGGCGAACTCGATGGCGTGACCACGACCGATTCCGCGCCCTGCCCCGGTGATGATGACGACCCTTCCCTCACAGATTCCGCTCATGGTTCTCGTGCACCTTTGTTCGACACGCCGTTGGGAGGCCCGGACCATAGCCCGTCAGCGCTCGCCAGCGACCAGCTAACCTGACCCAAACGTTGTGAGGGGAAGTCACCAGCGATGTACACCGTAGGAAAGCTGTTCCACCTCGCCCATCTCGTCGAGGATCTCGACGCCGTGGACCGCTGGTACGACGACATCTTCGGCTGCAACCGGTACTACCGCCGTTTCGAGAAGGCCGCCCAGCGCGAGGCCTCGCTGCTGATCATCAGCGACATGTGCATGGAACCGATCCGACCGTCAAGCGAGCCCGTGGCCGAAGGATCCGTCCTCAACCGTTTCAAGGCCCGTTACGGCAACCGGCTGCACTCCATCGCCTGGTACGTGGACGACATCACCGCGTTGTCCACTGAATTTCTGCAACGCAACATCCGCCAGGTCGGCCTACGCGGCGAGCAGATCACTGACCCGGCGAAAGCCGTTGCGGTATGGACCCACCCTCGCGACACCCATGCCCTGTTGGAGTTCTGCCAACCCGGCTTCGCCGCGGACCCTCGCCTGGAGCCGAGTTGGTCGAGCAGATTCTGGGCCGAAGAGCACCCGTTGCACATTCCCCGCACGTCCCACCTCACCGTGCTCGTCGACGACCTCGACGGTGCCCGCACCGTGTATGGGGACACGTTGCACGGACGGTTGCTCCACGAGCGCACCGATGCCGACGGTTCCAAGCGGGCGTTCTGGGCCGTCGGTGAGGAAACAGTCATCGAAGCGGTGGCACCGGGTGGGGCCGACACCGCCGAGGGCCGCGATCACGCGGCCAACGGTGAAGGAGTCCACGCCATCGTGTTCGCCACCACGGACCTCGATGGCGCGGTGGCGTTTCTGCACAGCAAGGGTCAGCGACTTGAGCCCGCCGGGGCGGACACCGTTTTCGTGCACCCCGAGGACTCCTTCGGCCTGCGCGTGGGCTTCACCCGAGCCGCCATTGCCGGCGACCGCCGCGCCTGACAATACGCGGGAGCGGCGTCGTTGGACGCGACCATCATCGTGTCCAAACGGTTCAGCTCGAGATGTTGACGATGTCTTGCACCAGCAACACGGCGAGCAGGCTCATGATCCCGAAGGCCACCAGCGACACCGGCCAGCGGAAGCGATGATCAGCCTGGAAGAACCGGCGGATGGTGTACACGTCACAGGTCATCGCGACCACCCCGACGATGATGCCGAGCGCTGGGCCCACACCAGCGGCGAAGCTGACCATGGGCAGCAGGAAGGGGAAGATCACATAGGTGAGCGTGCAGCGCAGCGCCGAGATCATCATGGAGCGGCGGAAAGCCTTGAACACCGCCGCATCGGAGGCGGGGGATCGCCGTTCCTTGATGCGCAGCACGTACCACACGAACTGATCGGCGGCGGACCTGGTCTTCACCCGACGAGACCCATGATCGATCGGGCACAGCGCAGATGGCGATGGCGATGGCGAACCGTGAGCGACAGGGCAGCCTGTTCGGTCCGGCTCGGCGGCGGTGGGCGAAGTGGCCGACACAGGCTGCATGGAGGCCAGACTATTCGCCTGCCGCGGAGGACACCTTTCCCGGGGACCTTCGAGAACGGCCCAGGCCTGATGCTGGCGCCGTTCGACTCGTCGAGCTCAGTCCGACTCGTGACCGAGATATCCGTTTTGCTGGGCCACTAACGAACTCATGGCCATCGCCGTCTCGCCGTACCCGTCGTTCGGATCAGAGCGCCGCACGGACGTGAAGATCACCGCGGAATAGGGCGGATCGGGAGTGGGGGCAATCACCCGTGAAGCCTACGGACTTGGTGGTGCTGGCC
Organism: Ferrithrix thermotolerans DSM 19514; assembly: GCA_945906305.1. Taxonomy (GTDB): domain Bacteria; phylum Actinomycetota; class Acidimicrobiia; order Acidimicrobiales; family CAIXPF01; genus CAIXPF01. The sequence goes on from CAMDQT010000024.1 coordinate 13,623, forward strand.
CGTCCGCTTCGCCGTTGGCGGTAGGAGGGGCTCGGCTTGGGATAGAACAGCACCATGACGACCCTCCGCCCGCATGGGAACCTCGACGGTGCCGCCTTGGCGCAGGAGATCGCCAGTCGGACCTGGTTCCACACCTTCGACCTTGGTGACGGAGTACATACCCCTGGGTATGACGACACGTTGACCAAGCTCGAACATTTGCACCTACCGCCAGATCTCAAGGGCCAGACGGTGCTCGACATCGGTAGCTACGACGGATTCTTCGCGTTCGAGTGCGAAGCCCGTGGTGCTGAACGGGTGATGGCAACAGACCGCTGGTGCTGGGAGTGGCCCGGCTGTGACGCCCGCAGGAACTTCGACTGGATGCGAGACATCCTCGCCAGCAAGGTCGAGGACCGACTCGTCTCCGTCGAGGAGCTCAGCCCCGAGGCGGTCGACGGCACCTACGATGTCGTGCTCTTTCTCGGCGTGCTTTACCACGCCCCCGATCCCCTCGGCTATCTCCGTCGGGCGCGCGCCGTGACCAAGGGGACCTTGGTCGTGGAGACGCTGGTGGACCTGCTCGACGTGGATGTCCCGGCCGCGGCGTACTACCCCGGGGCCTCGATGAACAACGATGCGAGCAACCATTGGGGGCCGAACCCGGCCGCCGTCGAGGGCCTCCTGCACGATGCTGGCTTCGGCCATGTCCGCCGGTTCGATCCCTGGTCCAGCAATCCCACCTGGGCCCTGTACCTCGACGGGAACCGACCGCGCCGCTTGAGCCGACGGGTACGCGAACGCCTCGACAAGGGACCACGCAGCGGACGAATGGTGTTCCACGCCACCCCGACGTGAGGACCCGAATCGTCGGCCATGGTAGCGACCGAGCGTGGAGCCCGAGAGGGGAATCGAACCCCTGACCTCCTGTTTACAAGACAGGTGCTCTACCGATTGAGCTACTCGGGCGGCTGGCGGACAAGTCTACGCGCCGCTTCTTGAGGACCCATCGGGTACCAAACGGGCTCGGCTCGGCGCGAACCCTCAAAGGGTCCGGTGCAACGACGCACCTTCGACCTACTATCAGCCACACAACGCTTCTCAAGGGTCACCGAACCAACCGGACGAGGTCATCATGGCACGATCGCATTCCACCCGAGGCGGCAACCCCCAGGCGTCGGGCCTCGCCGCCGGACGCGGGTTGTTGATTGTTGTGTTCGCCGTGGCTATTGGGGTCCTGCTGTTGGCCCGCGTCGTGGGCGGTGACGATGACAGCAACACACCGAGTAGCGCAGACAAGACGAGCCAGCCCGCTACGACAGGCGGCGGGCCCAATGTGGCCCCCACCCCGGTACCTTCCACCACGGCCTCCACCATCGCACCCAAGAAAGAACCCCAGACGGTGGTGGTCCTCGTGGCCAACGGACGCGGGGTGGCCGGAGCAGCCAAAGCCAACGCCGACGCCCTCAAGGTGCAGAACTACAACCTGCTCAGCCCCATCGACTATCCCACCATCGAGGCCTCCACCGCGGTGTACTTCCGGGCCGGCTACCAGGCCGATGCCCTCGCCGTGGCGAAAGCCCTCACCATCGACGTGTCCAAGGTCAAGGAACTACCAGCCACGGTGCTGCCCATCGATGGGAAGACCGCCCATGTGGTGGTGGTCCTCGGTACCGACGGACAAGGTCTGAGCCCGAGTTGATGGCTGGTTGACGCGGCTGGTTCGCACCTCCTCTCGGTCCGGGCCGGGCCGACCTCTATCGCCAACGCCACGGTGCCGCGCCGCTCGATCGGTCAAACTGGGCCCGTGCGTATCGTGGCCGCCCCCGACAAATTCCGAGGCACGGCCGATGCCGCGCAGATCGCCGCGGCGATCGCCCTAGCCGCAGCTGAACATGGGATGGTTTGCGACCAGATTCCTTTGGCCGATGGCGGCGAAGGCACCCTGGACGCGCTCGGGGGCCCGAATCGCACCACCCTGGTCAGCGGCCCCCTCGGCGACCCCGTCGCGGCTCAATGGCGGCTCGAGCGAGGCCGGGCCGTCATCGAGATGGCCCGCGCTTCGGGCCTGGAGCTGGCGGGCGGCGCGCAAGGCAACGACCCGATAGCGGCATCGACCACCGGCACGGGCGAGTTGATCTCCGCCGCTCTCGAGGCCGGGGCCCGCCGGATCGTGGTCGGCGTCGGCGGCTCGGCCACCACTGATGGCGGGCTCGGCGCGATTCGCGCCGTTACACCCCGCCAACGGTTGCGCGGGGTCGAGCTCCTCGTCGCCTGTGACGTGCGCACCACATTCATCGACGCGGCGACCATCTTCGGGCCGCAAAAGGGTGCCTCCGCCAAACAGGTGGAGTTGTTGCGACGCCGACTCGAGCGCCTGGCGCAGGTCTATCGGGACGACTTCGGCGTGGAGGTCACCGAGGTTGCTGGCGGCGGAGCGGCAGGAGGACTCGGCGGCGGGCTGTACGCCCTAGGCGCAAAGTTGGTGGGCGGATTCGACCTGGTGGCCGAGGAGGTCCGCCTGGCCGAACGGCTGGTCGGGGCCGACCTCGTGGTGACTGGCGAGGGCTTTGTGGACGAGCAGTCCTTTGAGGGCAAGGTCGTGGGCGGGGTCACCGCGCTGGCCCGCGATTTGGGCGTACCCGTCCTGGTGGTGTGCGGGCAGAGCTTCGATGATGCCGGGCAGCGGGTCGAACTGATCTCCCTCGTGGAACGCTTCGGCACCGAGATAGCCATGACCCAGACCACCGATGCCGTGCGGCGGGCGGTTAGCGAGGCCCTCGCCGCGCGCCGCGGCTGACGGCGAGGACCAACAACGCCCCCACCTCGACGCGGCGCGGCCTCATCCTCAGTGCGCCCTTTGGTCCCACGGGGTGGGTAGCTCCGGATCGATGCCGTAGCGGTTGATGGCGTCGTGGACGACCTCGGGCTTGACCTCGCCGCGCAAGGCGAGCTGCGACAACGTGGCCACGACAATGTGGGCCGGGTCGATCTCAAAATGACGCCGCAATGACTCACGCGTGTCCGAGCGTCCATACCCATCGGTACCCAATACCGTGAAATCACCGGGAACGAAACGGGCGATCTGATCGGGAACGGACCGCATGTAGTCCGTGACCGCCACAACCGGCCCCAGCGACTCGTTCAATCGATCGGTCACGTACGCCACACGAGGCGCCTCAAGCGGATGCAAACGGTTCCACCGCTCAACCTCCAGCGCGTCGTCACGTAACCTCTTGAACGACGTCGCGGACCACAGCTCTGCTCCGACACCGAAGTGAGTGGCCAGCTCTTCCGCCGCGGACTGAGCCAGTCGCCAAGCCGACCCGGAGAAAATCAACGTCGCCCGACACTTCCAGTCGCGGTCCTCTGCCGCCTTCCAGCGATACAGGCCGCGCAGCAGTCCCTCCTGATCGAGGTCCTCCGGCCGTGGCGGCTGGACGAAGTTCTCGTTGTACAGCGTGAGGTAATAGAAGACGTCGACGTTGCCGCCTTCAGAGGGCGAGAAACCCGCCTTGCCGCCGTACATCACCTGTAGGCCGTCCTGGATGATGACTGCCAACTCGTAGGCGAAGGCCGGGTCATACACCCGGCAGGCCGGAACCGTTGATGCCAACACCGGGGAGTGCCCGTCCTGATGCTGGAGGCCCTCACCGAACAGGGTCGTGCGACCGGCTGTAGCACCCATGAGGAATCCCCGGCCCCGACTGTCACCGAGGGCCCAGATCAGGTCACCTACGCGCTGGAACCCGAACATCGAATAGAAGATGTAGAACGGCACCATGGGCACGCCACGAGTGGAATAGGACGTCGCTGCCGCCGTAAAGCTCGCCAGCGCGCCAGCCTCGGTGATGCCCTCCTCGAGCAGTTGGCCGTCTTTGGCCTCACGGTAAGAGAGCTGAAGGTTCCAGTCCACCGGCTCGTATCGCTGCCCGGCGCTGGCGTAAATACCGATCTCCTTGAACAAGGGGTCCATGCCGAACGTTCGGGCCTCATCGGGGATGATCGGCACCACCCGCTGTCCAAAGGGGTTCTCGCGCAACAGCGACCGCAACAGCCGGGTGAAGGCCATGGTCGTGGAGACCGCCTGGGTCCCCGACCCCGCGCTCAGCTCGGCGAAGGGCCGCTCAGAGGGCAACTCCAACGGCCGTCGGACATGCGTTGTCCGGCTGGGTAACGAGCCGTCGAGTGCCCGACGACGATCGAGGAGGTAGCGGTATTCCGGGCTCTCCGGGGCAGCGCGGATGTACGGCGGATCGTCGGGGTTGAAATCCTCTGGGACCTCGGCGTGCAGGTACAGCCGATCACGGATGCGCAGCAACTGCTCCTGGTTCAGCTTCTTGATTTGGTGAGTGGCGTTTCGACCCTCGACCTCGGGGCCAAGTGTCCAACCCTTCACGGTCTTCACCAGGACCACCGTGGGGCTGCCGCGATGCTCCATCGCCCGCTTGTACGCGGCATAGATCTTGCGGTAGTCGTGGCCACCTCGGGGCAGGTTGCGCAGGTCGTCATCGGTGAGATCGGAGACCAGGTCACGCAGCCGAGGATCGGGCCCAAAGAAATGCTCGCGAATGTAGGAGCCGGTCTCCACCGAATAGCGCTGGTACTCGCCATCCACGGTGGTATTCATCTTCTCAACGAGTACCCCATCGACGTCGTGATGCAACAGGTCATCCCAACGCGAACCCCACACCACCTTGATGACATTCCAACCCGCGCCCCGGAAGACTCCCTCAAGTTCCTGGATGATCTTGCCGTTGCCGCGCACCGGGCCATCGAGGCGCTGCAAATTGCAGTTCACCACGAAGATCAAGTTGTCGAGCCGTTCCCGAGCGGCAAGATGCAAGGCGCCGAGCGACTCCGGCTCGTCGGACTCACCATCGCCCATGAAACACCACACCTTGGACCCCGATGTGTCGTCGATGCGGCGATCGTGCAGATAGCGGTTGAATCGAGCCTGGTAGATCGCGTTGATGGGACCGAGACCCATCGAGACCGTCGGGTATTCCCAGAACTCCGGCATGAGCCTCGGGTGCGGATAGGAGGACAGGCCCGTCCGGCCGATCTCCCGCCGAAAGTGGTCGAGGTCGTTCTCGTCGAGGCGACCCTCGAGAAAGGCCCGGGCGTAGATGCCGGGAGAAGCGTGACCCTGGAAGTAGACGTGGTCCCCGGGCTCACCCGAATCCTTGCCCCGCCAGAACCAGTTGAACCCCACGTCATACAGCGCGGCGCTCGACGCGAAGGAGGAGAGGTGCCCGCCGATGCCATCTTCGTGCTTGTTGGCATTGGACACCATCACCGCGGCGTTCCAACGGATGTAGGCCCGGATGCGCCGCTCGAGGTACTCGTCGCCGGGGAACCACGGCTCGTCCTCGGGAGCGATCGTGTTTATGTAGGGCGTGGTGACCGAAGCGGGTAGCCCGATATCGCGGCGTTCGGAATGCTTGAGGAGTTTCCGGACCAAAAAGCGCGCCCGACCGGGCCCCCGCTGGTCCAGCACCGCGTCGAGACTGTCGACCCATTCCTGGGTCTCGCCGGGGTCGAGATCCGGCACCAAGTCATGGGACTCTTCGAATCGCGGCATGGACCTGATGTTATGACCGGCGCAGCGGCCATTTCTGCGATCCGGGCCGGCGACCGGCCCCACGCCAGTCCGATCACACAGATTTCCCCCGCCCGAGGGAGCGAGCACCGCGGGCGAAGGACCGGCGACCGAGCAGATCGGTGCCTCCCGGTGAGCGCCTCAATACCCTCCGCGCTCGACCATGAACCGCGACTCAAAACCTGGCATTCTCTCTCGGTGCTCGATCGAAACGAGGCAGCCGCACTAGCAGAGATCGAGGCGTCGCTCCGCCGCGACGACCCGAGCTTCGTGTCGATGATCGAACGCCATGGGTACCGCCCGGCCGAGGTCCCAGAGGGGGCCGAACTGGCGGCGGAGCCGTCGGCAAGTTCCGACCAGGGCGAGATGGCCCGCAGCGCCATGGCAGAGGTGACCAGGCTGGGTCGTTGGGGCCGGGCGTTGTGCTCCGCGGGCGCAGCGCTGGTGGCCTTAGCCATCACCTTGGTGGTGACCGCGGCGTGGGGACCCGATGCGGGCGGCTTGGCCAGCGTGGTCTCGATCATGGCCGCCACCATGGTCGGCTACCAGTTGCTCGGCGGATGCCCCGACCGCGGCTGAGCGGCACCTGACACCGCGACCGCGGTCGACACTGCAATGTGTGGGGGACCGAGCGCCATTCGTGGGGAATCTGCCCCACTACAGCGTCGAACATTGCGGCCCTGCGACGGTTTGGCCCCACGACCGGTTCCACCAGTGCCGTGGCGAAAGGGACGGCTACCGTCATGGGGGGCTGAAGAGGCGACGCTGTCCGACCATCGTGTCGGGCCGTACAGCCAACCAGCACACGCTCGGCGGCGTGGTGAGCAAACAAGTTCAGGTGCAACGGTGGGCATAGGGCAACAAGGGGTCGACGTCGTTCTCGGCGACACGAACAACGGTCATAGCACCGCGCCCACCGAGCAGGAAGTCCTTCGCTTCGCCACCAGCTTCGACCGGCTCGCCGCCAACATCGCCAAGGTCCTCAAGGGCAAGCAGGACGCCATCCGCCTCGCGCTCACCTGCCTTTTCGCCGAAGGGCACCTGCTGCTCGAAGACGTCCCCGGGGTCGGCAAGACCACCATGGCCAAGGCCATCGCCAACTCGATCGACGGTAGCTGGCAGCGCATCCAGTTCACCCCCGATCTCCTACCTTCCGACGTCACCGGCGTGCAGATCTTCAACCGTGCCCGCAACGAGTTCGTGTTCCATCCCGGCGGGGTGTTCGCCAACATCGTCATCGGCGACGAGATCAACCGGGCGTCGCCCAAAACCCAGTCCGCGCTGCTTGAGGTCATGGAGGAACGTCAAGTCACCGTGGACTCGACGCCGTACCTGGTCCCGCGACCGTTCATGGTGCTCGCCACCCAGAACCCCGTCGAGCACGAAGGCACCTACAACCTGCCCGAGGCGCAGATCGACCGGTTCCTGATGCGGTTGTCCATCGGCTACCCATCCATGCAGGACGAGCTGGCGATCATCTACGGCAACGTCAGCCCGGCCGAGCAAGTCTGCCACCTGACCCCGGTGCTCAGCGCGGGCGAGGTCCGGCGCATGATTGCCCTCACCGAACGCATCTACATCGCTCCGGCGCTCGCCCAGTACATCGTGCACTTGACCTCAGCCACGCGTTGTCTGCCCGAATTGCGCCTCGGAGTCAGCCCACGCGGCACGATCGGCTTGGCCCGGGCGGCGCGGGCCTATGCCGCAGCAGCAAATCGCCCTTTCGTCACTGCGGATGACATCAAAGAGCTGGCCCCGCTGGTGCTGGTCCACCGCATGATTCTGACTCCGGAAGCCGAGTTGCGGGGACGAAATTCTTTGGAGTTGCTGCTGAACCTGCTCCAGGTCGTGCCCGTCCCGCAGGCGCGCTTCGAGGGACCTCGTCACGGTTAGGAAGCCACAGCCATGACTCGTTTCGGTCGCGCCGCCTTTGGCCTGGCCCTGGCCACGGCGGGAAGTGGGGTGGCGCTGCGCTACCGCGAGTTGATCCTCATCGGTCTCGCCACCTTGCTGGTGTTCGTCACGGCGGTGTTGTGGACGCGCTCGAGGCCCCGGCTGAGCGTGACGCGCATCCTGCAACCCAACCGGGTGGACCAGGGCAGCGTGGCCATCGCCACCCTGGCCGTCACCAACGAGTCTCGCCGGTCCAGCCCAGCAATGGTCGCCCTGGAACGATTCGGCGGCAGTGGGGTCTCCGTCTCCATCCCACGACTCGAGCCGGGCGGATCTCACCATCGTCCTTACCGGCTTCCCACCGAGCGGCGCGGGGTCTATCAGGTAGGCCCGTTGACCGTGAGCCGATCCGATCCCTTCCATCTGATGCGCAGCGGACAAGACCAAGTTCCCACCGACACCCTGTGGGTCCATCCCAAGCTATGGCAAATGTCGCCCTTTCCCAACGGCACCACCCGCGATCTCGAGGGGCCGACATCGGGCGAGGCGCTTCACGGCGGCATCGCCTTCCACTCCTTACGCGACTACGTGCTCGGCGACGACCTCCGACTCATCCACTGGAAGTCCTCGGCCCGAACCGACCGAACGATGGTTCGGCACAATGTGGACACCTTCCAGCCCCGCACCCTGGTCGTGTTCGACGTGAATCGTTCGCTCTACGAGGAGGAGGAGGACTTCGAACACGCCGTGCAGGTGGTGGCGTCGTTGATGGTGGCTAATGCCGCGCACAACTACCCGATCCGACTCCGCACCACAGCCGGTTTGGCGATCGGTTCGGAGACCGGGGACCGCAACGAGCAAATCTTGGACCATCTCGCCGCCATCACCACCACGGCAGACGCTTCGCTGGCCCGTTTGGCCCCCTACATCGCCAGTGAACGGGGCGGGTTCTCGCTGGCGGTGATCACCGGCCGAGCCGGTGTCCGCGAGCTTGCTTCGGTGGGGCCACTACGCCGGCGTTTCTCCAACGTCACCATCGGTCGAATCGGGACCCAAGGCCCGGGCGAAATCTTCGAACTGCCCGGAGCGGTATTGATCAATGCCCGAACGGCCGTCGAATTTGCCGAAGCCTGGACCCGCAGGATCCGACGATGAAGCGACTTCTGTTGGTCGAACTGCTGGCGGTATCGGTCCTGACCCTGCTCGCTGCACTTGGCTTCGGTCGCGTGTTCGCCACCTCCGGGTACCTGCTGCCAGCTCTCGGAGCCGTGATCGTGCCGACGCTCCTCGCCGTCGGCGGCAAGTACCGCAAGGCCAGCGCAACCGCCACGGCGTTGTGCTCTCTCGGGGCGTTCATCGTCTACACCTGCTACGTCGTGCTCGGGTCCAGCACCGCGAACCTGATGCCCACCATGACCACGGTGCAGCAGCTAGCCGAGGGGATCACCGCAGGATGGGCCAACCTTCTCAATGCCAGCCTTCCTGCCGCGGTGGAACCCAATCTCCTCATCGCCGTGCTCGCCCTGGTCTGGGCTGCCGCCGCCGCGGGCGCCGAATTCGCTCAGCGCGGGCACGGTGCGGCCGCGCCGGTGCTGCCAGCACTGGCGTTGTACCTCGGCGCGCTGGGCTTCGGGGCCTCCCAACCGGCGGGAACGCTGTTGCTCCCCGCCGCCTTCAGCGCCGCCCTGCTGGCGGTGTTCCTCGTACACGCCAACCGCGGGGCGATCATCGAGCCGGCCTCCGAAGCCTCCGCCGAACGCTGGGGTCCGCACCGACCACTGTCGGTGAAGACCTCCGCCACCCAGTGGATCGCCCTCGGGCTACCGGTGATTGCGGTGACGACGCTGTTGGCCACCCTCATCACCGCCCGACTACCGGTCGGTTCGAGATCATTCGATCCGCGGAGATTTCGCCCGCAGGAGGTCGTCTTCAACGACGTGGCCAGCCCGCTGGAAGGCCTCAAACGCGAGCTCACCTCCTCGGTGCTGGACCCATCCATCCGCTACCAGGTGGCTCTTGACAGCGGTTCTTGGCCCGCGACGGTAGATCGGCTCCGGCTCACGGTGCTCGACCATTTCGATGGTGCCGTCTGGTCCTCGAACGCTCGATACAACCGAACCGGTTCCGTCCTTCCGAAAGGACCCGACATAGGGGTGCGGACGGAACAGGTGCGGCTGACGGTGCGGATCGTCTCGCCGCTGGCCGGGCCCTGGCTACCAGCAATCGACCGACCGGTGAGTGTGAGCGATGCCGACGGCCGGCTCTCGCCGGCCCTCGACCCCGTTACCGGCGTCTTGATCCACCTCGGTGGCAATCAAACCGGGCTGTCATACCAAATGGTATCCATGGTGCCACGGCCGACACCGCAGCAGCTCACCGCCTTGAACCGTCCCGTCATCAGCGAAGAGACGAAAGAACTGCTCGACGTGGCGAACATGCCGTTATCGATGCGGCAACTGGCCGAACGGCTGACCGAAGCCCGCGCCGGACCCGTGCTCGCCTCGGACTCCGCCTACTCACGACTCGCCATGCTCCAAGACAGCCTTGCCGCCCGTTACCGCTATGACGAGGACAGCCCGTCAGGTACCTCCTATGGTCGACTCTCCACCTTCCTCACCGGGGAAGGTTCGGGGTACGCGGAGCAGTTCGCCAGCACCTTCGCGGTCATGGCCCGATCCCTCGGCTACCCCAGCCGGCTCGCCGTGGGCTATCTGCTCACCCACATCGAGCCCGATACCGGGACCACGGTCCGCCTCAGCGCCATTACGAACCGACAGGCCCACGTATGGCCCGAGGTGTTGCTCGGGGACGGTTTGTGGGTGGCGTTCGAACCAACTCCGCTGGACAAGGTCACCGATTCACCGCCTCCCCGTGACCCGAGAACCGAGGCGCTGTCGGGCGCCATGGTGGGCAGCGAGACCCCTGCGAGCAGCGGGGCTTCCCCCGCTAGCACCGAGAACAGGACCGATCTGGCCAACCGCGCCCTACCGGCGCTGGCCCTGTTTGGCGTCACCATCGTGCTCGGCCTGGCACTGGTTCCAGCCGGTCTGATCATCCTCAAGCGCCTGAGACGTCGGCGGCGGCGGCGTTACTGCTCCACCTCGGACCAAGTGCTCGGTGCCTGGTCCGAGGTCACCGATCGCCTCCTCGAGGTCGGCGTCGACGTAACCCCGACGATGACCGCGAAGGAAGTTCTGGCCATCACGGCCCCAAAGATCTCCGACAGAGCCGCCCAAGGGCTCTCGGCCATGGTCCCCCTAGTCGGCCTGGCGTTGTATGGCCCCGAACCGCCCACCCCGACCGGGGCGGCCACGATGTGGGGACTGGCCGACGCCTTCTGTGTCGAGATCCTCGACGGCTCTCGCTGGTATCGCAGCGCGGTGGCGCGGCTCAACCCCAAGCCGTTGCTCGCTGGCCTCACGCGTCGTTGAGGCGGAGGTCCTCCACCACAACCACGTCAACGACATCGAACTCGAGCGTCAGCGTCGACGAGCCCATCTCGTTCGACACAGTCAGGGTGACCGTCAACGCGCCGACGCTGGCCGGTGTGACGGTGACATCGGGGGTCGTGGCGATGTCGGTACCGATGGTCCATAGCCAGCTGGTGGCCCCGCCAGTGGAGCAATCGGTGATGGTCACCGGCTGGTTCACCATCAGCGCCACCGGACTCGTCCCGGCCACTACCGCTTCGCCTGACGCCGAGAACGCCGCCTCCACCGAAGCGACTTGCGGCGCGATGACGATTTCACGCTGCGCCACGGCACAATTGCTCGGATCGTCCTGCCAGCACACCACCATCGTCACCGTGTATGACCCGGCGACGTCGAATACGTGCTGGACCCCCCGGGACCCTGCTGGGCCAGAAACGGGCGTCTCGGCAAAGTAAAAAACGGGCGGGTTCAACGGATAGGGAGACGGTGTCGTGTCGCTGAAGCTGATCGAGTGGCCGGCGACCAATACCTCACTGCCGGCAGACTGGGCCGTGAAGGAGGCCTCAGGAGCCCCACGGGGCAAGGCCTCGATCACCACCAACTCGGTCGCGACGCTTTGTCGTCCGTTGCGGTCAGTCACCGTCAGGACCACTTCGTAGCGCCCAGGCTCCTCGTACAGGTGCGCCGGGGGGCTCTGGCCATTGGACGGGGGCGACCCATCACCGAAGTCCCAGCTCCAACCAAGCGGCGTGCCCGACGATCTATCGATGAATTGCACCGATTGACCCACCACAGGGCTGACGGGAAGGAAGTTGAACGCGGCCACCGTGTCGACCGGGGGCGGCCCGACATGGACCGTACCGATCACCCCTTCGAAGCGCACACCATTGGACATCGTCAACGTCACGGAGAAAACACCAGTCCTTTGATAGGTGTAGCTGGGCTCACGTTCGGACGAGACGCCCCCGTCGCCGAAGCTCCACGCGTAATCGCCGTCGCCTATCGAAGTGTTCACGAAACGCACCGGCTCGCCCACGATCGCCGGATCGAGAGCCGTCGCCCCAACCGATTGGCCGAAGCTCGGCAACAACGGGGCTGGCGTTAGCTCATCGGCAACGACCACGGCGACTACATCGAAGGTTGCACCCACGGCGTTGGATGCGGTCAGCCGAACCACGTAGGTTCCCGGCACCCGGAACACATGCTGCACGAAGGCACCCTCATCGGTCGGGGAACCGTCCCCGAAATCCCACACCAGCGATGTCTGACTACCGGTGGTGCCACTGACGAATCGAACCGACCGGTTGAGTTCGACCACCGTGGCGTCGACCGGCTCGGCGATCTTGGCCTGCGGTGCAGTGAATGGCGGCGCCACCCCGATAATCCGGCTCAACGTTGTCGAGCCCGCCGCGTTGCCCACCGACAACCGCACCGTGACCTCGCCGGTGGAGCCGAACACGTGCAACACCGACGGCGCTGTCCCCACCGCGCCGTCTCCGAAGTCCCACCACCACGAGGTCGGTCCGCCCGCCGTGCGATCGATGAAGGAGACCACGTCGCCCACCGCAATCGGTGCACCCTCGACGCCGTCGACAGTCCAGGAGAAATCGGGGTGCAGCACCGCAGCAGGTTCGGCCACCCGGAGCGTGGCTTCAGTGGAATGGGTGCCCACACCGTTGCGGACAGTCAGACGTAGGACATAGGCCCCCGGCAAGGGGTAGCGGTGCGGTTCAGGCGTGGACATGGTCGACACGGCACCATCGCCAAACTCCCACAGCCACGACAAGATTGGGGTGTCTCGGCCGCTCGTGCTGCGATCGCTGAGTTGCACTGCTTCTCCCACCACCGGGGAAGGCGGATCCCAGCTGAAGTTGGCCTCCGGTGGCATCACCTGCGTCGGGTCCCGCACGAACAGCGTCAAAGGAACCGTGGTATCGGACTGCCCAGCAAAGCTGAACACCGTGAGGGTCACCGTCCATGGGCCGATAACCGGCAGGGTGCGGGTCAGCGCGCGGTCAGCACTTGTCGTCATGTCCCCTAGCGGCGACCCAAAGGTCCACTCCCAACGTTCGATCGGGCCGGTCGAGGTATCAACGAAACTCACATCGGTCGTTGTGGTTGCGTTGCCAGGCAACGAATAGGAAAACTTGGCGACTACGGGATCGACGCTCGACGCCGAACTCGATGGAATGGGCAACAGCGATACCGGTAGCGGCTTCGGAACCGGTCCGACGCTGATGACCCGTGGGCCGCGCCCGGAGGGGGACCCAGCCGACGAACCTTGGTCCTCTCCCGAGCCGATGCGTGTACCGTCGCCGAACCGCGAGGCACTGGTGGCGGCCTGACGGTCGTCGGGGTCGGAGCCATCGACGTACTCTTCGCCCTCTCCGCCGGGGTTGACGCCGGACACCGAGTCCAACTCTTGCTTGTCCACGACAACGGTTACGCCCGCGGCGGACAGCACTCCGGCCTTGGATCCCTCGAGGTCGTTGAACCACAGATGCCCGTTCGTCACCAACAACTCGAACCGATGGCCGACCGGCACCGCGAAGCGAAGGTCGACGGTGCGTTCGATCCGGTTGTCGACCCCGTTCACGACCAGAACTTGAGACCGGTTGAACACCGGCACGAAGAGCTGGCCACCGCGCACCACCGGAGAACCAAAGCTGTCCGCCGCGCCCTGGCGGTCCTCGCTCAGCGCCAGCTTGGCGCAGCGGTGGCGTTGAAGGTCCGCGGTGAGCAGTTCACCGGTGTCTGCCACCAGCGTGTAGGCGAGTTGGTGGTGTTCCCCGGCGAGACTGCCCGCAACCTCCAAACGACCCGACAGGACGCGGTTCTGATGACACAGCTCTTCGCCGGGCTCGCCATCGTCACCGAGGCGCACGACAGCACCTCCGTGGGAGTCCACCAGCACCGGCCGATCGGCCACCAGGGCCAGACCCCCCGTCGACGCAGGCTCGGAGATCTGGGTGCGCCGAACCTCCCCCGAGGCGGCGTCGAAGCGGATCAGCTCGCCGAGGCTGGCATCGTAGGCCCACAGCCGACCGCCCCGGTCCACGACGGCGGAGATCGGTTGCTGGGCGCTGACCGCCGTCTCATAGCGGGTAGAGAGTGTGGTCGAATCGAGCGCAACCAAGCGTCCTTGCGCCGTGTCAACGGCGAAGGCCGCGTCATCGTTGCCGACCAAGAACAATTCCGAGCCAGGGCTAGTTAGGTCACGCCGGGCGTGAAAGTTGTGGGTGGCGCCGTCGATCCGGCCCACTGTTCCCGTTGAACGGTTCAGAACCACCGCGTTGCTGCCCATCTGAGCAATGGCGAGTTGCTGCTGGGGATCGGCCACGGTTACCACCCCAGTCACGTCCCTCGACAGCGCGTTGGCCTGCACCACTACCCCCGAGGGCGGATCGATCAACCACACGGAGCCTCGGGTGGTGGCCACATCGTTCACCACCGTGCCCGCGGTGCGGAGACCGACGGCCAGCACCGATCCCACCACCAGTGCCAGCAGGGCGCGTAGCAGCCAAATGCGCATGATCTTCCGGGATGGCAACCGCCCACCTCCCTGGCCAAGTTGATCGACCCGGGACCCGCCGTCCCGTGCCCGGTCGGGTGCACCCGACCGTATGACCGGGGGACCGCATCGACAACGTCGAACCGTCCGATCGGCGCGAGCTTACGACGACGACGTGCTGCGACTCATCCCGGCGGTGGTTTCGTCATCAAAGCTTTGTGTGATCGTCGCTCCGACCCGAAGCGAAGGCCTCAGCTCAGCTCGGCCACGGCGCGATCGACCACAATCGAACGTCCCACCGCCTCCTCCGCGACCAGGCTGGCCATCGTCGCCGGATCGGTGCTACGAGCGAAGGTACGCGCGCCCTGTGCGGTCAACGCGGCGATGAGCGCAACCGTTGGCCCGTTGTGATCGTGCATGACTGTGTAGCCCTCGATAGTCGCCGGTCCGACGTGATCGCCAGTGACCTCCCGGGTCGGTGCCCGGTCGACCTCGGACTGCACATCCTCATGACGGAACCCGCCCGTTGGCGGCTCGGTGCTGTACAGGCCCATGGCGTGCTTGGTCACGTACCCGCCGTTCGCACTGCACAGACCGAGTTCGCCGGGGTGGCGGCGCAGCACCTGGGCCATGGAAGCGATCGAGTGCATCACGTAGTTGTTCAGTGGCCCGCCAGCGAAGGGCAGCCCGCCCGTCACCGTCAGCTGCCGATCCTCGGACAGGCCTAGCTCGGCCGCGGCGATCTGCACCGCGGAGGGGAAACACGAATAGAGGTCGGCGTGGGCCACGTCACCAATTCCCACCCCGGCCAAGGACAAACAGCGCGCCCCTGCAGTGCGAATTGCGGGGGAGGAGTAGTAGTTGTCCCGGTTCGATATGAGGTAGGTGTCGTGGGCATCAGTTCCCGACCACGGAAACACCCAACGATCCCGGCTGATACCGAGGGCCTGCGCGGTGGCCACCGAGCACAGGATCACCGCCGCTGCTTGGTCGAGGTCCCAATTGCTGTTCATCGACTTCGTATAGGGGTAGCCCACCAAGCGGTTGTCAGGGCTCGGGCTAGCAATCTGCTCCGCGGTCATCGGCCGTCGGATCCAGGCGTAGGGGTTGTCCACCGCAACCGCGTTGAAGCGGGACCACAACGCCGACACCCGCTCGAGGTGGCCGGCGACGCTTTCGCCGCGGTGGTGGCGGATGGCGGTCTCGAACATCGGGTAGACGTTGATAGGCGCCTCGAACCCGCGCTCCATCTCCAACCGGGAGCTCATGGTGACATCCGCGCCGATGGTCTCCGCGGGCGATGCCGCCGCATCGCTGGTGTAGGGAATGATCGCGCCCGCGCGCTTGGCCCGCCGACGGCTGTAAATGCCTTCGGCCCCAACGAGCACCACGACATCGAGTCGACCAGCTTCGATGTCGAGTGCGGACTGGTTGACCAGCGATTGGGGGGTATTGCCGCCGTCGTAGCTAAGCAGGGTCTGGCGGGCGGAAGAACCGATCCGGTCCGCCACGAGTCGGCCTGGATCGCGATAGGGCCAGGCGCCTTTCACCACCCGGACAGAATCGACCTGGCGTAGCAGGTCGCGCGTTCCGGCATCGTCCGCGGCGCGCTGCACCGCCTCGACCATCATCGCCACGGGCTCGAGGGCGACGGCGGCATCCGCTGTCTTCTGCACGAACTGGCCAGCTCCAACCAGCACCACGGCACGCGGGTTCATAGATGTCCTCGTTTCATTGGATCATTGTCGTTGATGTCGGCGTACGTCGCCGCGCTGAGCACCACCGGCCGGTTGGCGGGCCGGCACCCCAGTGGAGCGCACACCTTGCGCATCGTGCCACGCCGGGCTCATCTCCGGAGCCCGAATCGCCGTTACCCTCTGAGGCTGCCCAGTCCTACACTGCGTGCATGAGCCGATACCAGTGGCAAGAGGCGTTCGACCAGGCACCAAAGCGCGACGTCCGCTTCGAGACGATGTCGGGCATCCCGCTTGATGCAGTGTACGGACCCCACGATGGCCAGCATCCCGGCCAATTCCCTTACACCCGTGGCGTGCACGCATCGATGTATCGGTCGCGGCTGTGGACCATGCGCATGTTCGCCGGGTTCGGAACTCCAAGCGACACCAACGAGCGCTTCAAGGCCATCCTCGCCGCCGGAGGAGATGGTCTGTCGACCGCGTTCGACCTGCCCACCCTCATGGGTCGCGATTCTGACGACCCCCACGCCGAGGGTGAGGTCGGTCGCTGTGGGGTAGCGGTGGACACCTTGGCGGACATGGAAGATCTGTACTCCGGAATCGACGTAGGCAACTACACCACCTCGATGACCATCAATTCGCCCGCAGCAGTCATCTTCGCCATGTACATCGCCGCCGCCGAAAAGCGTGGCATCGGACGCGCCAAGTTGGGCGGAACGCTACAGAACGACATCCTCAAGGAGTACCAAGCTCAAAAGGAGTTCGTGTTCCCGCCCCGGCAGTCCATGCGGCTGGTGCGCGACACCATCACCTTCAGCGCGGCCGAGATGCCCCGGTGGAACTCGGTTTCCATTTCGGGCTACCACATCCGCGAGGCCGGTTCCACCGCCGCCCAGGAGTTGGCGTTCACCCTTGGAAACGGCTTTGCCTACGTCGAGTTGGCGCAAGCGGCAGGGCTGGCCGTGGATGAGTTCGCCCCTCGTCTCAGCTTCTTCTTCAACGCCCACATCGACTTCTTCGAGGAAATCGCCAAGTACCGAGCGGCCCGGCGGATCTGGGCCCGCTGGATGAAGGATCGTTACGGGGCGACCAACGAGAAGTCGATGATGGTCCGTTTCCACACCCAGACGGCAGGGGTTTCGCTCACTGCACAACAGCCCGAAATCAACATCGCCCGTACCGCCATCGAGGCCCTCGCTGGCGTGCTCGGTGGCACCCAGTCGCTGCACACCAACTCTTTCGATGAAGCGCTCGCCCTGCCCACCGAGAAGGCGGCCCGGATCGCACTGCGCACCCAGCAGATACTCGCCTACGAGACCGGCGCAACCAATGTCGCTGACCCGCTCGGTGGGTCGTGGTATGTCGAAGCTTTGACCGACGAGATCGAACGACAGGCCGAGGAGATCTTCGCCAAAGTCGACGAGTTCGGCAATGGCTCGATGCTCGAGGGGGCCTATGTCGGTATCGACAACGGCTATTACCAAAGTGAAATCGCCGACGCGTCGTACCATTTCGAGAAGCTGATCAACCGCGGCGAACGCATCGTCGTCGGCGTCAACGCCTTCACCGAGGGCAACGCCGAGGCGCAGCCCGAACTCCTGCAGATCACCAACGAGCAAGAGATGATGCAGGTGAAGCGGCTGCAGGCGGTCAAGGCAGACCGCAATGCCGACGCCGTGCACCAATGCCTGGCCGAACTGAAGGTGGCCGCGGTCGACAACGAGCGCAACCTCATGCCCACCTTGATCGAAGCCGTCAGCACCTACGCGACCGAGGGCGAGATCATGCACGCCCTCGCCGATGTCTTCGGTCGCTACGTGGAACGCCCGGTCCTCTGATTGGGTAACGCCAACGGCTGCTCGGGCCGTTGGCGGTTTCCGTCAACCGGTTTCACCCGGTCGGTCACGATCCGCTGCAGCCTGCTGGTCAGTGGCTTCGGGGAGCCGATTGCTCACTATGACGGTCCACAGCGCCCCGGCCAGCACCAACGCACCACTGACCAGAACCAGTTTCGCCGGCCACCCAACTCCGCCATCGAAGAGCACCACACCGCAGCCCAACGCAACCACCAAGGCCAACGGCGTCAGGGCCAGTCGCTCCATCGCCAGCAACGTGGCCGGGCTCAGATCGGCCGAATCCGCGGCGTCGCCGGCACGTACTGCTGTACCCACCAGACCAGCGCCGACAGCCAGGAAGAACAGCCCCACCCCGAGCTGGAATAGGTTCGGCAACCGGTGCAGGAGCAGAGCAACAAACCCCACCAATGCGGCTAACCACCCCGACACGAGCAGGACTATGCGCTCGGTCTGGGCGATCCCGTTCGACCCTAAGCTGCGCTTCGGGCTGTTCAGCTGGGGCGCCACCCCAGCCACGTTAGTGCTGTCCGCTCCGACGCTCGTGCCAAGCCCGGCGGGAACTCAGGCGTAGAAACCGAACACGTCGATAATGACGTCCGTGCCCGAGTTCGGCGGACCGCCGGTGGTGACCTTCACTTTCCGATCGCCACTCACGGCCGAGGTCACGCTGTTCGCAACGGTCTGCCCGTCGGTGTACCAGTTCAAGTTTGACGTCTCGGGTGCAGTGGCCAGTGACCCCGAGTACACCTGCACATAGCCACCACTGATGGTGTTCGTTGCCGTCACGTTGAGCAACACCCCCACCGATCCGGCCGGAATCGTCCCGGCTGCTACGACCAAAGAAACCAAGCGGGTCGTACCGAAGGTGAACGGCCCGTCCACCAGACGACTGTCATAAGCCCGGTATGGGGTCGGGCGGATGGTCAAGCCCACTTCCGACAGCCGGCTCCAACGCGACGCTGCGGCGACGCCAGCAAGTTTGCAGTACCAAATGTGGGCGTCCGCGGTGCGTAACACATCGCCCACCTGCCAGGTGCCCGAGTGCGGGGGCATCACCGAAGGGGCCGACGCACCGGACCGCAGGCGCAAGGTCGGACCGGCCAGGCTCCTCGCCACCAACGCGGCCCCGTCACCAGATTCAGCCCGCGCCTCCACACCGGTGCCTCCAGCCACCGAGCTGTAGCCGAATATCCCCGTCGTGGGCAGGAAGGACGCACCACCGGTTGCCGCACCGGCCAACGCGGCCTTCTCGAAAGGGTTTTCGCCCGCAGAAATCTCGGTGCCCGCTTCAAAGAGGAAACCCGGGCCAGCCGCCCCCCCGCTATAGCGCGCCCAGGCGGGGTTGGGGCTGACGGTAGGAGACCCCGGCAACGCCGCGGCCGGGGTACTCGAAGCCCCTACGGCGACCAGACCGGCGGCCGTACCGGCCGCGACCATTCCCGCCCGACCGAGCAAGGCCCGCCGCGTCGGGCGATAGTCCTCGAACACGACGCTGGACGCTTCGGGTGTCGACACCAGCCGATCGAGCGGTTCGAGAACACCATCAGCCGACCTCGCAGCCGCCACGTCATCTGCCCCGGGATCGACATCTGCCGCGGGAGGTATCACCAGGGCACGCAAGACCGCCAACTCGTCCTGCAATGCGCTCAGCGAAGCCTCGAGGGCCTCGATGCGGGCGGGCGAGACGAGCGACGAAGACGGCTCATGAGGCCTCTCCGGACGAGTTTCCTGGGCCATCGGTAGATCTCCTGCACGCTCGCAGGCCGGCCACGACGGGGCTGCTCATGACCATGCCTGAGCCTTGAGACTAGAGCGGTTCTGGGCTATGCGCCGGTCACGGGCGACCCTTTGCCGGTCGAGGTGGTTGGGCCATCCCCCGATGACGGGCGAGGGTCGCGCTAGGGTTCCCTTAGGCGGAGCCGACTCTGCCGGAAGCGCGCCCTTTGCACGGTCCGCTCTCGTCGAGAACTCAACGAGGTTGGTGACAGCAATGGTGCAGAAGATCGGCGTATTCATCCTGGTGACGTTCGCCATCATCGCCTTAGTACGCGAGCCCGATGCAGTAGCGGCGTTTATCAATGCCATCGGCAGCGCCCTGCAAACGATTCTCGCCACCTTGGCTCAGCTCTTCCAATCAGTGCAGTAGCGACCCGCGCCATGGCTGACACCCGGCCCGTTACCACGCGCTTGCAGAGTCGCTTCGGACTGCTGAAACGGCTGTCGAACAAGTACATCGTCTGGGATCCGACGGCGCTGCTGGTACCGGCCCGACCCGACCTCGGACGACCAGCCGAACAACTCGTCTACTCCGAACGCCGTCACATCATCGCCCTGTTCCTCGATGCCTGGCCAGAAATGCTGACCTGCTCGATCGGGCCGTTCGTCGTGGCCCGAATCGAATCCAGTCAGATTCAGACGCTGCTCGCAGTGGTGATCTTCGCGGTCCAGCTGCGTCTGCTGTGGAAGCTCGTGGAGTGGGCCATCGGCCGGATCATGATCACCGATCGTCGGCTCATCGAGTTCGGGGGCTTCCTGCGGCGCAGCGGAGGCAGTATTCCCCTCACCAAGTTGACCGACCTTTCCTATCAACAGAGCCTGCCTGGTCTGCTCTTCGACTACGGCATGGTCCATGTCGAGTCGGCGGGGCAGGATCAGGGCCTGTCGCGCATCAAGTACTTGCGCTACCCGGTGTCCTTTCAGCAGGAATTGGTGGCCCGAGCGGTCCAGTAGCGGACCAGGACTACGATCCGGCGATGATCACCGCTGCGCTCTCCCATGATCTGGGTCCCACCGAACATCGCCTTTTGGAGGAGACGATCGGAGCGCTGCTGGACAGGGTCGCCGCGGAGCGGCCCGACCATGAAGCACTGGTCAGTTGCCACCAGAACCTGCGCTACCGCTACCGGGAGCTCACCGCGGCGGTTGACGTGATAGCCCGGGCCATGATGCGGGCAGGGCTTCAGGCGGGGGACCGGGTCGGCATCTGGAGTCCGAACTACGCCGAATGGACGCTCGTTCAGTTCGCAACGGCCAAGATCGGCGTGATCCTGGTCAACATAAATCCGGCCTACCGTACGTCCGAGGTCGAATATGCCCTCAACCAATCGGGTTGCCGATGGTTGATTGCGGCGCCCGCATTCAAGACCTCTGACTACCGTGCCATGATCGAGCAGGTTCGCCCCGCGTTGAGCACGCTGGAACGCGACCTCTATTTCTGGACGCCCGAGTGGGACGCTTTCCTCGCCAGTGGCGTGGAAAGCGACGGTGGCGAGTTGGACCGCATCGCCGCGGGCCTGCACCCCGACGATCCCATCAACATCCAGTACACGTCAGGCACGACTGGGTTTCCCAAAGGGGCAACGCTCACCCACCGGAACATTCTCAACAACGGGTACTTCGTCGGCCGCGGCTGCGGCTACAGCCCGGCGGATCGCATCTGCATCCCGGTGCCGTTCTACCACTGCTTTGGCATGGTCATGGGCAACCTCGGGGCGGTCACTCACGGTGCCACCATGGTGATCCCCTCTGACGCTTTCGAACCACGCGCCGTGCTCGCGGCGATCGAGGCCGAACACTGCACGTCGCTCTACGGCGTACCGACAATGTTCATCGCCGAACTGGCGCATCCCGACTTCAGCCAATTCGACCTCTCGAGCTTGCGCACCGGCATCATGGCCGGCTCACCATGCCCGGTCGAGGTCATGAAGCAGGCGATCGAGCAGATGCACCTCGCCGAGGTGACCATCTGTTACGGCATGACGGAGACCTCACCGGTATCCACACAATCGCTGGCCGAAGACGACATCACCCGACGCACTTCCACCGTGGGGCGGGCCCACCCCCATGTCGAGATCCAAATCGTGGACCCCGAAACCGGCGGGATCGTACCTCGAGGTATGGCCGGCGAGTTCTGCACTCGTGGTTATTCGGTAATGCTCGGATACTGGAACGACCCAGCGAAGACGTCCGACGCTATCGACGCGGACGGATTCATGCACACCGGCGACCTGGCCACCATGGACGCGGACGGTTACGTCAACATTGTTGGACGAATCAAGGACATGATCATCCGTGGGGGCGAAAACGTGTACCCCCGAGAACTCGAGGAGTTCCTGTACGGCCATCCGGCCGTGGCCGACGTTCAGGTCATCGGCGTGCCCGATCAACGCTACGGCGAGGAGATCATGGCCTGCATCCGGCTGAAGGAAGGCGCAGAGGCTACCGACGAGGACATCAAGGAATTTTGCCGGGGCAAGATCGCCCACTACAAGGTGCCGCGTTATGTGACCTTCGTGGCGGAGTTCCCCATGACCGTGACGGGCAAGGTGCAAAAGTTCGTCATGCGAGAGACCGCCATCAGTCAACTCGGACTCAGCGAAGTCGAAACGGCCTGAACGCCGCTGGGAGTTGCCCGCTCAGGGCCGGTAGCGGTCGGCATCTTGCCGAAGCCACTCGCCCACCATCTCACCGATCATGATCGATGTCAGGTTGGTATTGGCCCGCGGGACGCTCGGCATGATCGAGGCATCGGCGATCACGAGGCCTTCGACGCCATAGCAGCGACCGTACTGGTCGACCACGGCGTCGGGATCCGACGTCGGCCCCATATGGGCGGTGCAACTCGGGTGATACCCGGAGGCGGAGACGCGCCGGGCCAGATGCAGCAGATCGTCGCGGCTGCTCACCCGTTTGGCATCGGGAAAGAGGACTTCCTCGATGAACGGGGCCAAGGCAGCCGTGCGGGTCAAGGCCAGCGCGTCCTGCCAGGCGGCAACATGACGGCTGACATCGCGCTCGTTGACGCCGAAGTCGGGCTCAATGTGCACCGGCGCCAGCGGATCGACGCTGCGCTGGCGGATCCGACCCCGGTGCTCCACCTGCTCCAGGCTCGGTGCGACCAGGAACGCCGCTCCGCTGGCGTCCCGACCAGACCGGTTTCCACCCCAACGGGCTCGGGTGATCAACTCGATGTTCACGTCGAGCGGGCTGGTTGACCCCTCTGCGGTATACCGGGTGATGGTCTGCACCAAGGGTAAATCGGCGGCACACAGCTCCGGGTAGCGGGCCCGACAGACTACGGCGAGGGCCGGATGATCCTGCAGTCCGGCCCCCACTCCCGAGGCGACGCGCACCGCCGGGACACCCAGTCGATCGAGTTCATCGGCGGCCCCGATACCGGAACGCACCAGAACCCCCGGCGTGTGCACTGCCCCCGCACACAACACCACGATGTCGGCTTCGATGCGTCGGGCCGGACCCCCCTCGGCGAGCAACTCCACGCCGGTGACCCGACGTCGAGCGTCGAAGGTCACCCGGCGAACTGTCGCCCCGGCAATGATCTCCAGGTTGGGCCGATAGCGAGCAGCCGACAAGTACCCGATAGCGGTGGAGATACGCAGTCGGCCCAACTTGTTGACCGCCATCACCCCAACTCCCACCGCGTCGGGTGCATTGACATCAGCACATGCCGGGTGGCCAATCTCGACGCAGGCGTCAAGGAATGCCGCTTGGGTTGGCACAAGTTCGGCCGGGCCGAAACGCCGGATGGAGATCGGCCCGGCGTCACCGTGGAATGGTGCCGCACCGAAGTCGAGGTCTCGCTCCAAACGCCGGAAGGCAGGCAGAACGTTCTCCCACGCCCAGGCCGGGTTGCCCAATGCCGCCCAGTGGTCGTAATCAGCTGGCGTTCCGCGCAAGGCAATCGTGGTGTTCACCGCCGAGGATCCACCACTCACCCTGCCCCGCGGGAAGCGATCGGCGCCCGCAATCCTGGCTGACACTGGCAGGTAGTCCAGTCCCCAGTCGTGCGCGACGTAGGAATTGTCGTGACCGTCGACGAGATCCGCCGGCAGCGAAGCGGCGAGCGGATAGTCCGGACCGGCCTCCAAGAGTGCCACCCGGCGGTTGGGGTCTTCGGATACGCGCGCCGCTACGACCGCCCCGGCGGCGCCGGCGCCGACGATCAGAACATCGAACCGTCCGCCCGCCTGTTGAGGGGTAATCGAAGCTGGCATCAACGCATCATGGCCGATCCTCTACCCCGGGGTGCGCCTACGCTGCGCCCATGGCCACCGTTGATCTTGCCGTGCGCAACGCCCGCATCCTTGACGGCACCGGCGCTGCCATCATCGAAGGCGATGTCGAGATAACCGCGGGACGGATCAGCTCGGTTGGGCGGCCCAGTGGTGCGGCGGCAACGGTGGAGATCGACGCGGGTGCGATGGTGCTCACCCCTGGCTTCATTGATGTCCACACCCACGACGATGGAGCGTTGCTCCGCCATCCCGGGTTGGAGTTCAAGGTGTCTCAAGGCTGCACCTCGCTCGTGATCGGCAACTGCGGATTCTCCGCCGCACCGGCGTTGATCGGTGCCACGGACCACACCAAACTGCTTGGCACCACGGCCAACTGGACCGACCTCGCAGGGTACGCCGCCGCAGTTCAGGCCGCCCGGCCCGCCTGCAACGCCATGGCCTTGGTGGGCCATAACACGATTCGCCATCTCGTCGTGGGCCTTGAACGACGCGAGCCCACCCCGGCCGAACTCGACCAGATGCGCTCCCATGTCCGTGCCGCCATGGCCCAAGGAGCGTGCGGATTGTCAACCGGGCTCATCTACGAACCTGGCCGCTACAGCAGCACGGCTGAGATCATCGCCCTAGCCCGTGAAGCCGCCGAAGCCGGCGGCCTCTACACCACTCACCTTCGCAACGAGGGCGACCGACTGCTCGAGGCCGTAGAGGAAGCGTTGCGGATCGGTCGAGAGGCGGGGCTGCCGGTGCAGATCTCTCACCACAAGGCCGCCGGCCGGCAGAACTGGGGCAAGGTGGCGGCCTCGCTTGCCCTCATGGATCGAGCCAACAGCGAGGGCCTCGACGTCATGGCCGATGTCTATCCCTATACCGCCGGTAGTGGACCGATGGCCCAGTACTTCAACCTCGACCGCCTCGATCCAGCCCTCGCCGAGGTGATCCGCTTCGCCAGTTGTCCTGCCCGACGCGAACTTGAGGGACGCCTATGCGTCGACGTGGCCGGCGAATGGGGGGTGGTGCCGGTTGAGGTGATTCGACAGGTCCTGAGTGCGCCCCGCGGTACCGAGACGATTTGTATCCAGTTCCTTATTGACGAAGCCGACATCGAGACCAACCTGCGCCACCCTTTGATGATGGTGGGCAGCGACGGTATCCCGGATCTGCGTGGTCAACCTCACCCCCGGCTGTTCGGAACCTTCCCCCGGGTGCTCGGTCGCTATGTGCGTGAGCGCGGCGTGCTGGCCCTGGGCGAAGCAGTCCGACGGATGACGTCGCTGAGCTGTGACCGGTTCGGCCTGGTCGACCGTGGTCGAGTGGTGGAGGGCGGCTGGGCCGACCTCGTACTCCTCGATGAGACAACCGTGATCGACCGCGCCACCTACGACGACCCGAAACAGGAAAGCTTCGGTATCGGCCTAGTCACGATTAACGGCGTGGTGGCGTACCGCGATGGCGTGCACCAACCCGTTCGGGCGGGTCGAATGCTGCGCCACGGCCGTAGCTGACTCGTTGCGCTCGACGGTTCAGGCGTCGGCGAGGTTCGGTGCCGCCGAT
Organism: Ferrithrix thermotolerans DSM 19514; assembly: GCA_945906305.1. Taxonomy (GTDB): domain Bacteria; phylum Actinomycetota; class Acidimicrobiia; order Acidimicrobiales; family CAIXPF01; genus CAIXPF01. Next base: position 39,178 of record CAMDQT010000024.1, read on the forward strand.
TCGGGCCCGAGTTCCCCGCGTTGACGCGAGATCTCGAAACAGGCGACAGCCGCCGCGGCGGCGACGTTCAGCGAATTCAACTGCCCACCGAGCGGGATCGAGGCCAACTGGGCGCAGCGTTCGCGAACCAGTCGGGAGAGTCCTTTGCCCTCCGCGCCGAACACCAGACAGACGGGCTGATCCCCCAGCGGCAGCGAATACAGCGACGTCGTCGCCGCGCCGTCAAGCCCGATCGTCCACACGCCAGCGTCGTTGAGTTGCATCAGCGTGGTCGGTAGCCCCCCAACGAGGGCCAGGCGCACATACTCGACCGCTCCGGCGGCAGCTTTGGTCACCGACGGCGTCACGTGTACGGCCCGATGGCGAGGCAGAATCACCCCCGTCACACCCGACCCTTCGGCGCTACGCAGCAAAGCACCGAGGTTGCCGGGGTCCGTCACCCCGTCAAGAGCCACCAGAAACGGTCGCGGGCCGCCGCGGCGGGTACGCAGCAAATCGTCGAGGGAGTACTCGGGCAGACTTTGGGCCCTCGCCAACACGCCCTGAGCAGACTGGGTAGCGGTGAGGGCGTCTAGGCGTGTGCGGCTGACCTCGCGTAGGGGGACACGGCGGGCGTCGCAGAGCTCCCGAATGTCCTGCAAGATCTCGGCTTCCTCGAGTTCGGCGGCCACCAACACTTCGCGGACCCGGCGCCGTCCAGCAACCAGCAACTCGCGAACAGCCTGTCGACCTTCGACCTGTTCGCCGCCGAGGCCACGACCGGCATTGGACAAGGGCGGTGCGGCAGCATCCGCTCCGCTCGCGTCGCGTCGCCGGCGAGGCGGTCCTCCCGGTCCACGACCCGCCGCACCCGCGCCACCACGACCCGCCGGACCTGTCGCGCGACCACGGCCGGAACCGGAATCCGGGCCGGGCGATCGGCCGCCCCCACGCCCTGCGCCGCGGCTGCCAGCCGTGTTCACCGGTGCTCGGAGCCGTCAGGCCCCGATGAGTCCACTATCGGGTAGAGAATCGCCACAGCAAAGCAGGCTATGCCCTCGCGGCGTCCAAGGGCGCCGAGCCCTTCGGCTCGCTTGCCCTTGACGGTCACCGGCGCCCCCACAACGGCGGAGAGGACCTGCTGCATCTCGGCCTTACGCGGCGCCAACTTTGGAGCCTCCAACACGACCGTACAGTCGACGTTTCCGGCCTGCCAGCCAGCCTGGCGCACCTGTCGGACCGCCTCCTTGAGCAACCCCAACGAGTCCGCGCCGGCTAGGGACGGGTCGGTATCGGGAAAGAGTTGCCCGATATCGCCCAGGCCCGCCGCACCAAGCAAGGCATCAGTCACCGCATGGGCGATCGCATCGGCGTCGCTGTGGCCTTCAAGGCCGGGCTCCCCCTCGAACAGCACCCCACCGAGCACCAAAGCACGGCCATGGTCGCGGCTGAAGCGATGCACGTCGAAGCCCTGACCGACACGAATTCTCATCGACTGCTCCTCCCGGGGGTGTCGACGCGCCAGCAACGCTTCGGCCACCTTCAAGTCATCGGCCGCGGTGATCTTCAGATTCGCCGGATCTCCGCTGACCACGACGACGGCATGGCCGGCAAGCTCCACCAAGGTGGCATCGTCGGACGCTTCGGCACCCGACGCATGGGCCAGGCGAAGGGTCGCTCCGTCGAATGCCTGTGGTGTCTGCACCCTCACCACTGCGTCCCGATCCAGGACACCGCCTTGGCGGTGACGGATGCTGTCCACCACCGCCACACCAGGCAACGCGGCCACCGCGCCGGCCCGTACCGCGGCGATGACTGCCGCGAAGAGTTGCGGACCAGCGAGCGGGCGGGCGGCATCGTGGACCACCACCACCTCCGTATCGGGGGGGACCGCGGCCAGCCCGGCGCGGACTGAAGCGGACCGGGTGTCACCTCCTGCCACGACAATGTCCACGCCAGGTTCATCGTGGTACACAAAATCGGGATGCACCACCAGCACTACCCCGTCGGCATAGGTCTGGGATGCCTCGATCGACCAGTCCAGTACCCGACGACCGGCCAACTGCGCATACTGTTTCGCGCCACCGAAACGAACGCCGCTGCCTGCTGCCACTACGATGACCCATACCCTCATAGCCATCCCCCCGGCACTAGTTTGGCCGCGAGATTCTGATGGATATTCGACTGATCCGTTGCGGACAGTCGGTAACGAGCGGGAGGCATCGAGTGGCACCGGCTGACAGTGGACTGCTGCGTAACACCGAGCTTTTCCGCGATCTCGATCCCGACCTGTTGGAACGGCTGTTTCGTCAGGCCACCCAGCGACGCATCCACCGAGGCGACGTGCTCTTCAACGAAGGCGAGGAGGCTGACGAGCTGTTCGTGGTATCTACCGGTCGCATCGCCATCGCCAACCGGTCCGCCGACGGGCGTGAGTCGGTCATCGCGTTGATGGAGTCCGGCGATCTTTTCGGTGAGATGCCGCTGTTCGATGGGATGGGCCGGTCCGCCGAGGCCCGCGCCCTCACGACCGCCGAGGTCGTGGCGTTGCCCTATGACCCAATCCGGACGCTGTACGACGAACACCCCAGGCTGTTGTGGGAAGTGGTCGACCTGCTGGCAAGACGTCTGCGAGTCGCGGACGAGGCGCTTGCTGACTCGGTGTTCCTCGACGTCACCGGCCGGACGGCCAAACGGCTGCTGGAGATGGCAGGCGACGCGGACGAGTTCGTGTTGCCGGTCACTCAAGAGGAACTCGCCGGTATGGTCGGCGCCTCCCGCGAACGAGTGAACAAGGCCATCGCCAGCTTCATCCGGCTGGGCTGGATCGAGCAGGGCGACCGCAAGTACCTCATCACCGATCGCGAGCAGTTGGCAAACCGCTCCCGCTGAGGGCGTTGGGTTCGGCCTCGGCCGCCGCGACACTCGGTCGGCGATCACTCAGGTGTATCGATCAAGAATCGACGACTCGGCGAGCCGGGCGAGGCTCTCCTTGATCCCCCGGGCGCGGCTCTCGCCGATCCCAGTGGCGAGCGCGAGTTCGGCCGGGGTGGCCCGCATGATTTTCTGCAAGCTCCCGAAGTGTCCCACGATGAGCTCGATCGTGTCCTGGTTGAGACGCGGGACCTTGGACAGCAGGCGATAACCGCGAGGCGAGATATCGGCCTCGGGGTCATAGCCCTCGGTGCCAACATGAACCGCCCGCGCCACCAGGCGAAAGTCCAGCAAGGAATCAGCGTCAAGTTGCTGAAGCGCCTCAATCGACAGTGCTGCGCTCCAGGCGCTGAGTTCCGATACGTAGTCGCGCAGGACCAAGGCTCGATCGTCTTGTATCCCCCCGGTGAGCTCCGCCAGCTGCAACTGCACCAAGCGGCCATCAGCGCCCAACTCCACGATCACGGCCTCAATCTCCTCGGCAATACGCTGAACCGTCTCGGCCCGTTGCACCACGGCGAGGACATCGCGCTGGGTAACGAGGTCCTCAACCTCAAGCGCCGAGAGCGCAGCGATCGTGCCAATCAGTCGGGTGCGGTATTGCTCCAGCGTTTGGAGCCCCTGATTCGCCTTGGCCAGCAACGGCGGCGTGGGCAGGAGCGGTCGCTGTTGCCTGCCCACGTAGATGGTGATGGCATCGCGCGATTCCGACACCGAGATGACCGCAACACCAAGCGAACGCGCCACCCGCTCGGCCGTACGGTGACGAGTTCCGGTCTCCGAGGTCGGCACCGAGCGGTCCGGCACGAGGTGGACATTGACCCGGGCGATTCGACTGCCATCTGCCGCCAGAATGATGGCACCATCCATCTTGGCCACCTCGTGCAATCGTTGCGGGCTGAAGCCGGCATCAAGCAAGAAGCCACCAGAACAGATCTCAAGCACATCCGGACCATCGCCCAACACGATCAGCGCGCCCTTGCCTGACTGGCGGACGCGGTCCAGCCCATCGCGCAACGCCGTGCCCGGCGCAACTGCCGCTAGGGCGGCGAGCATCGAGGCGTTCGGGGTGATCAGCACGGGCCTATTCTACCGGCGCATTCGGCCCGGTTCGGTAGGGGGGAAGATAGGGCGGTCCAGGGCCATCCAATCAGACACCTAGCTCGCTGCCGGGTGACGCCGAGCGGGGTCTGCCTCTCGGGGTCCGCTCCCACGCATCGGCCGGGCCGCACCGAGCCCAATTGCCAGCAACGCCTCACCGACCGTGGAGGCCCTGATGAGGGACAGGCCGACGATGTCGGGCGAATTCGCGGGAACGAGCGCTCGCCGGAAGCCGCCGCGGACTGCTTCAGCCAGGCGGCGTTCGGCATGGCGCACCGCGCGCACCTCGCCGCCGAGCCCGACCTCGCCGCAGATCACCGTGTCGGCGGGTACCGCCTTTGCGCTCAGGGAGGACACGATGGCACAAGCCAAGGCAAGATCTGCCCCAGGGTCGTGCACGGTCACCCCACCGGCGGCGAGGCAGTACACCTCGGCGGAGAGGACAGGCAGTTCGCACACCCGACCCAACACCGCGAGCAGCAGAGCTAACCGCCCTCCGTCTACGCCCTGCACCGACCGGCGGGGGTCGGTACAACCTGGTCCGCTGACAACCAAACTTTGCAACTCCACCAGTAACGGACGCTGCCCATCGACCATGGGGAATACCACCGAACCAACTGCTCCTGGTCGGCGATCGGCCAGAAATAACCCGCTGGCATCCTCGACATCGACTAGCCCGCCCTGCACCATCTCGAACAGGCCGAGTTCGGAGGTAGGGCCGAACCGGTGCTTGACCGCCCGCAGCAATCGCAAGGCGTGGTGCCGATCACCCTCGAAATTCAAAACGGTGTCGACAAGGTGCTCCAACTGGCGAGGACCAGCCAGGGATCCGTCTTTGGTGACATGGCCGATGAGCACGATCGCGCAGTCGTGGACCCGGGCAGCATTGGCGAGGCGCAAGGCGGCGGCGCGCACTTGAGTCACCGACCCGGGGGCCGCCCCGACCTCGGCCACGGCGACGGTCTGAATGGAGTCGACAATGACCAAACCCGGTTCGAGCCGCCCGATTTCTGCGACGATGGCGTCGACGTCATTGGAACCAGCAAGCCACAGATCTGGACACAGCGCGTCGAGGCGTTTGGCGCGCTGCTGTACCTGCGCCGGGGACTCCTCTGCGCTGATGTAGAGCGAACGCTGACCCCGCTGCGCGGCCTGAGCCGCCAACTGCAAAGCCAACGTCGACTTTCCGACCCCCGGCTCACCCGCGAGCAGGGTGACTGATCCCGCCACGAATCCCCCATTGGTGACCCGGTCGACTTCCTGAGAGCCCGTTGTCCTTGGGGGTCGGCTGGCCCCGGACACCTCGGCGATGGGAACGGCCGGCCCATTTGTGCGCTGGGTCGGTCCTCCGGCAGGTGCCGCCACCTGCAGTGTTCCCCAGGAGCCACAGCTATCGCAGCGACCCACCCACTTCGATGCCGGAGTGTCACACTCGCTGCAGCGGTACCCGTCGCCACGTCTTGTTGCCATTGCGTCACACGCTACGCACGGGTTATGACAGCGAACGCGGACCCCTGCAGCGAGCCGCGGACGCAGTGATGAGGGGGACCGCGCCGGGTTCAAGTCGTCGGTGTCGACGTACCCGGTCGGATTCCCTCGGCGAAACTTCGCAGCACCGCGTGTTCGCTCACCACGTCGTTCGGGGCCGGGCTGTATCGCACAGTACGGAAGCCGAGCGGGCCGGCCACGTCGAGCAAGTTGGGGTGCCATGCAATCACCAAGGCCTTCGACGGTGGGGCCACGCTGATGCGCCGCACTGCCTCGAACAAGTCTGGGTGGGGCACTCGAACACCGACATCAGCGCTGCAGATCCAGGCGTCGACGAGGCCATCGAGGTTGAAGCGTTGGCGGATCGTGGTGGCCCATTCGGGCACGCCGTCCCCCATCACTACCACTGGCACCCCGCGGTCACGAGCCTGTTCGAGGAAGCTGACCACCTGCTCGGAAAGCTCGAATTGACGGGCATAGACATCATCGATCCAACGGGGATCGCCAGCTACCCCGAGGTCGGACCAGAACTGCGCGCCCGTTCGATTCCCGAGGATACGGGCCCCATACAGCTCGTGGATCTGCGGCTGGGACAACGTACAACCGCGTTCACGACAGAAGGCGGCCAGGACCGCGTCCACCGGGTTCGCCTCGGACAGCAACGCACCGTGCAACTCGATCACGATGAGCCCCAGACCTCCAGCAGACGTCTGTCTGGGGCTGGACAGCGGCGGGGTTCGGACCGGACCGGACCTCCCCCCGTCCACACCAACCCTGGACGGTGCCCGCCGAGCGGCAGGCGAGGCCTCCCATCGGGCAATCAGACGTCGGCGACGCCATCGAGCAAACGCGAACCATCCCAGTCGCCACGACAACACCGACAGCCCGACCCCGCCCGCCGCCACACCGCTCCAATGCCACAGCTTTTCCTGTAGTTGGGCCGAGGAGGACGTCGCCAGCAACTCGCTCGGGGCACGATCGGCGAAGGATGGATTCCAGACCACGGCAGGGGCCCGCACTACGTCGCCATCCACTGTGCCGGGGTGCTCACTCGGCTGCGGCGAAGATGGGTGCGGGCCGTCTACGGCCACCACGGCCTGGCCAGACATCCCCACGATGCCGTTGTGAGCGCCCAGGTCACCGGGCAAGTCCACGATGACATTGATCGACACCAGGTGCTCGAGCGGGGAACCCAGTTGGCTGGCAAACGACTCGGCCGGTTGGCCTAAAGCCTGGCCACCGAATGCGGCCGCTACGGCGTCGTCGCTCAGGGCGGCCAGGCCCTTGGTGAGATCGACCGTACCGGAGAACCGCCAGCTCCTCTGCCTGTCACCAGAGCTGTGCTGCACGGCAAAGTTGCGCAACGGACCATCGACCCCGGCGACCTCGTCCACTACCGCGCTGAGCTGATCAAGTTGCGAGAACGGCTTGGCGGCGCGAATCCAACTACGACCATCAGACTCCTGGGTCGGCCCGGTCACTCGCCAACCAGCGGCACGAAGGTCCTCCAAGGGGAGCACACCGCCGGCCCTGGTCTCATAGAGCACCGTGCGATTGGCGGCGTCCGGATCGAGTGCGACCGCGACGTACACGGTCCCATCTCCGGCCTCAGCGACGTGGATTTCAAGGAACGCATCCGCCTTGCAACCAACGAGCAACACAAGCGCCAGTGCGGTCAGCAGGAGGGAAACCACACGGCGCACGGCCCCAACCTAGACGCCGCATCAAAGCCCAACGCGTCAAACCCGGAGGCGATGAAGACGGGCGGGTCGGACAAAGAATGAGGCCCCGGAACACGTCCGGGGCCTCATTCCTTCTCAGGTTCCGCCTACGGCGATCAGCTATCGGCCGGCCCGGCCTCGGCCAGCTCAAGAGGTGGTGGCTCCAGTCCTTCCACCGTCCGGAACACGATGTGCGGCTTGTCATTGTTCTCTGGATCAGGCTCAACATCGACGATGATTCGCTCGCCGGCCCGGAACTCTTTCCACAGCAACCGCTCGGACAACGGGTCTTCCACGAATCGCTGGATGGCCCGGCGCAGCGGACGAGCACCGAGGGTGGGGTCGTAGCCGACATCGGCTAGGTGCACCTTGGCCTCGTGGGTCAACTCGATGCCGATCCCCTGGGCCTCGAGTTGTTTCGCAACCCGCTTCATCATCAAATCAACGATGCGCGTGACCTCGGCCTGGGACAGCTCATGGAAGACGATGACCTCGTCGATTCGGTTGAGGAACTCCGGCCGGAAGTGCTGCTTGAGCGCTTCGTTGACCTTCTCCTTCATCCGGACGTAGCTCACCGCCTCGTCGCCGCGGGTGAATCCCAACGACGCCTTGCGCAGGTCCTGGGTACCAAGGTTGGAGGTCATGATCAACACCGTGTTGCGGAAGTCGACCGAACGGCCCTGACTGTCGGTCAGGCGACCTTCCTCCAAGATCTGCAGGAGGGTGTTGAACACGTCGGGATGGGCCTTTTCGATTTCGTCGAACAGCACCACCGAGAACGGCTTGCGCCGCACTGCCTCGGTCAGCTGACCACCCTCGTCGTAACCGACGTAGCCGGGAGGTGAGCCCACCAGCCGACTGACCGTGTGCTTCTCCATGTACTCGGACATGTCGAGGCTGATCAAGGCCTGCTCGTCGCCGAAGAGAAACTCCGTGAGCGACTTGGCAAGCTCGGTCTTACCGACGCCGGACGGGCCGAGAAAGATAAACGAGCCCGATGGACGCTTTGGATCCTTGAGGCCTGCCCGGGTTCGGCGAATGGCTTGAGACACCGACTTCACCGCGTCGAACTGGCCGATGATGCGGTGATGGAGTTCGTCTTCCATCCGGAGCAACTTGGCGGTCTCTTCTTCGGTGAGCTTGTACACCGGGATGCCCGTCCAAATCGACAGCACTTCCGCGATGGCCTCTTCGTCGACCTCGTCGAAGAGGTCCACGCCGTTGGCCTTGATCTCGGCTTCGAGCACCTCCTTGCGGGCGAGGAGTTCTTTCTCCTCATCGCGCAAGTGGCTCGCTTCTTCGAAGCGCTGCGCCTCGACCGCTTCCTTCTTGCGCCGCACGACATCGGCGATCTCGTTCTCAAGGGACTTGTGGTCCGGCGGGGTCTGCATGCGCTTGATGCGCAAACGGCTACCGGCCTCGTCGATCAGGTCAATCGCCTTGTCGGGTAGCTGCCGATCGGCGATATAACGATCTGCCAGGTTGGCCGCCGCCACCAGCGCCTGATCAGTGATGGTCACCCGGTGGTGGGTCTCGTACCGCTCGCGCAGGCCCTTGAGGATCTCGATGGTGTGTGCCACCGAAGGCTCATCCACCTTGATGGGCTGGAAGCGCCGCTCAAGGGCGGCGTCCTTCTCGAGGTGCTTGCGGTACTCGTCGGTCGTCGTCGCGCCGATGGTCTGCAACTCGCCCCGAGCCAGCATTGGCTTGAGGATGGAGGCCGCGTCGATGGCGCCTTCGGCGGCGCCAGCACCCACCAGGGTGTGCAACTCGTCGATGAACAGGATGATGTCACCGCGGGTCTTGATCTCCTTGAGCACCTTCTTGAGGCGTTCCTCGAAATCACCGCGATAGCGCGAGCCAGCGACAAGAGCACCGAGATCGAGCGTGTAGAGCTGCTTATTTTGCAACGTCTCGGGCACCGCGTTCTTGGCGATGGCCTGGGCCAGGCCTTCCACGATTGCCGTCTTGCCGACGCCCGGCTCGCCGATGAGCACCGGGTTGTTCTTGGTCCGACGGCTCAGAACCTGCATGACCCGCTCGGTCTCGCGCTCGCGGCCGATGACCGGGTCGAGTGCGTTGTCACGGGCCAACTGGGTGAGGTTCCGCCCGAACTGGTCGAGCACGAGCGAGCCGGATGGCTGTTGCTCGGTGGCGGATGCCTGGGCCGGACCACCAGTTTTCTCGGGCTGTCCCGGACCGGAATACCCCGACAACAACTGGATCACCTGCTGGCGGACCCGAGATAGGTCCGCGCCAAGCTTGACCAGCACCTGAGCGGCCACGCCCTCACCCTCACGGATGAGGCCGAGGAGTATGTGCTCGGTACCGATGTAGTTGTGACCGAGTTGTAGCGCTTCGCGCAGAGACAGCTCGAGCACTTTCTTGGCTCGCGGCGTAAACGGGATGTGGCCCGACGGCGAAGACCCACCCTGGCCGATGATTTCTTCGACCTGGTGACGCACGGCCTCCAAAGAGATGCCGAGCGACTCGAGGGCCTTGGCTGCCACCCCCTCGCCCTCATGAATCAGCCCGAGCAGGATGTGCTCGGTGCCGATGTAATTATGGTTCAGCAGCCGCGCTTCTTCCTGTGCCAGGACGACAACACGGCGTGCTCTGTCGGTGAACCGTTCGAACAAAGTCCTGCCTCCCACGAGGGGGTGGTTTCGGTGAACCAAAGTCTATCTGTGAATGGCCCCTCCGCACGATCGGAGAGGACTTTGGTTTGCAACACCCCGACCGAGGCGTTTCATCCCGGGTGTGCACCGCGCCACGTTGTCAGCTCCCAATGGCGGCCGTCACGGAGGTTCAACGCCACTAAATCCGCCTGCCACGAGGCGCCGGTTCTCCACAGCCGCCGGTCCCGAACTACGTTGTCGGCCGTGGCCAACCGCTCGGGTGCGCAGAACCCACTTCTCCAGCTCACTGCTATGAACGCAGACCTGGCTCGCGTGGACGATGAACTGCGCAAGGCGGTGGAAACT